>CANIZL010000036.1 GCA_947471985.1 Verrucomicrobiota bacterium
ACGATGGTTGGTTCAGACCCTGTCGATTATGTAGACGCGAAAGGACTGTGGTGGACTGGTGCCGCTATCATAGGCATCGAGCGGTTTGCAAAGGAGGCGATGCGCCAATGCGGTGCAGCATCTGCTCAAGCTGATTGCGAGTCGTGTTGCAAGTTGGCTTTCGTCGTTGCCCACGGCGCAATGGAGGCTGCTTACGCGGGAACTGCTATCGAGACGGTTTCGCAGGGGGCTGTCGCCCCAGCAGCAGCGGCTAGTTTTGCGTTTGATAGTGTGATGTACTTATGGAATATGCTCGATCTTTCTCGAGATTATGCCGATTGCGCAGACAAGTGCAGAATGAAGTGTCCAACTCAACCCAAGAACGACATCAGATGAATCGAAACGGACTCGCCTATTTATTGCTCCAGATTGGTGTTCTGGTTATTGGGTGGATCATATTCGAGGTCCCGGAACTTAGAGAATCCCGTAGGAAGTGGGGCAGAAGCGTCTTCGGGTTCTTTGTCGTTTTGTTAATGGTTTGGGTCTATCTTCGAGGGAGATGAGCATTTTGGACTAAGGTATCCGTCTGGGGAGTACGTTAATTGCAGGTGGCGGGCGAGGATAAACTGCCCGGTTGTCATCGATTGTTCGCAGCTTTCAAGGTTATGGGTGTAAGTTCACCCACACGGGTGATGGGCCCCCAAGGGTCACCCCTTCACGCCCATTGCGCGCACAGCAGCGTTGCTTGGGCCAGGACGGTTTGTACGGCTTCTTCCTGGAGGTCGGGCGGGTAGCCGTATTTGCTCAGGATGCGCTTCACGAGGATTTTGATCTTGGCCCGGGCACTTTCGCGGAGGGTCCAGTCGATGGTCACGCTTTGGCGAACCTTGGTGATTAGTTCCGCGGCGATGACTTTCAATTTGGCGTCGCCCATGGCCACGACGGCGGATTGGTTGGCCGCGAGGGCGTCGTAGAAGGCGATCTCGTCGTCGGTCAGGCCCAGGTCCTGGCCGCGCTTGGTGGCGGCATCGAGTTCCTTGGCCAGTCGGATCAGTTCCTCGATGACTTCCATCGTCGAGATGGCGCGGTTGTGGTAGGCGTTGAGGGCCTTTTTCAGCTTCTCACTGAAGACCTGACTTTGTACGAGGTTGCGCCGGGATCGGATTTTGAGTTCGTCTTTGAGCAGCTTTTCCAACAGCTCGGCGGCGACGTTCTTGTGCTTGAGACCCCGCACCTCGGCGAGAAAGCGGTCGTCGAGAATGCTGATGTCGGGCGCCTTCAGGCCGGCGGCGGTGAAGACGTCGATCACCTGGCCCTCGGTACTTATGGCCTTGCTCACCAGCTGGCGGATGGCGGCGTCAATCTGGTCGGGGGTCCGCTGATTGGTGCCGCTCCGCTTGTTCAAGGCCGCTTGCAGCGCTTGAAAAAACGCGACGTCGTCCCGGATCTCCGTGGCCGCGTCGCTGGCGGCACACAGGGCGAAGGCGTGGGAAAGCTCCGTCACGACCTGCACCCAGCGATGTTTGCCGTCCTCCTGCTCGAGAATGTGTTCCTGGCCGGCCGGAATGAGGGCGAGGCGTTCGGCCGGCTTGCCGGTGGTCCACTTGTCCCAATTGAAGCCGTGCAGCATGTCGCAGGCGATCCCGTGCTTTTCCAGCATCACGGCGATGGCTTTTGCGGTGTCGAAGGTTGGATTGCCCCGGCCACCGCTCTCGGTATAGGTAACGAGTGCCTTCTTGAGCTGATCGGCCAGGCCGAGGTAATCCACCACCAGACCGCCGGGCTTGTCCCGGAAGACCCGGTTCACCCGGGCGATGGCTTGCATGAGGCCGTGGCCCTGCATCGGCTTGTCGGCATACATGGTGTGCAGGCAAGGGGCGTCGAAGCCGGTCAGCCACATGTCGCGCACGATCACGATGCGGAACGGGTCCTTGGCGTCCTTGAACCGGTTCGCCAGCTGGCGGCGCTTGTCCTTGCTGCGGATGTGGGGCTGCCAGTCGGGCCCGTCGTCGGCGCTGCCGGTCATCACGACTTTCACCACGCAGGTTTTGCCCTTCCCCTCCTTCGCCAAGGCTTTGGAGGGCAGGTCGTCTTCGTCATCGGGAGCGCTGGCCCAGTCGGGGCGCAGCTGGATGAGCGCGTTGTGGAGGTCCACGGCGATGCGGCGGCTCATGCAGACGATCATGGCCTTGCCGTCCATCGCCTCCCAGCGCTTCTCGAAATGCTCCACCAGGTCGGCGGCCACGAGCGCGATGCGTTTTGGATCGCCCACCAACGCCTCCACCGCGGCCCACTTCGACTTGAGCTTCTCCTTTTTGGTTTGCTCCTCGCCCTCAGTGATTTCCTCAAATTCCGCGTCGATCTTCGGCAGTTCGGCGGCATTGAGGCTGAGTTTGGAAATCCGGCTCTCGTAATAGATCGGCACCGTGGCCTTGTCCGCGACGGCCCGCTGAATGTCGTAGATGGAAATGTAATCGCCGAAGACCGCCCGGGTGTTCGCGTCCGTCTTCTCGATGGGCGTGCCGGTGAAGCCGATGAAGGATGCGTACGGCAAGGCATTGCGCAGGTTGCTGGCGAAGCCGTAGGACATCTCGCCGGTCCTTTCATTCACCTTGCCGGCAAACCCGTACTGGCTGCGATGCGCCTCATCGGCGATCACGACAATGTTCTGCCGGGCGCTCAATTCGGGCATCGGTTCGCCCTTTTCCGGCATGAACTTCTGGATGGTGGTGAACACCACGCCGCCGCTCGCCCGGTTCAACAGCTGCCGGAGATCCTCCCGGTCCGCTGCCTGCACTGGTGCTTGCCCGAGGATGTCGGCGCAGCGCTGGAACTGGCCGAACAACTGGTCGTCGAGATCATTGCGGTCGGTCAGCACCACCAGCGTCGGGTTCGCCATCGCCGGATGCCGCACCACGCGGGCGGCGAAGAACAGCATCGAGTAGGATTTCCCGCTGCCTTGCGTGTGCCAGACCACGCCCACTCGGCGGTCACCGACCTTCCCGCCGTGCATCCGGTTGGCCCAGAAGGTTCCCTGACCATCCCGAACGTCCGGGCCGCCGCCCATCCCGCTGGCGCGCACGGTCTCCTCGACCGCCGCGTTCACGGCGTGGAACTGGTGGTAACCGGCGATGATCTTGTGCAGCGCGCCAGAGTCCGGGTCTTCCTCGAAAACGATGAAATGGTGCAGCAGGTCCAGGAACCGCTGTTGCTCGAACACCCCGCGCACCAGCACTTCCAGCTCCAGCGCCGTCTTTGGTGCATCGCCCTCGCCGTCGACTGTGCGCCAGACCTTGAACCACTCCTGGCTTGCGGTCACCGAACCCATGCGCGCCTCCAAACCATCGCTTACGACGAGCGCCGCGTTGTAATGCAGCAGCGAGGGAATCTCCGCCTTGTAGGTCTGCAGCTGCGCGTAGGCGTTCCAGATCTTGGCATCCTCATCCGCGGCGTTCTTCAGCTCGATCAGGCCCAGCGGCAGACCGTTGAGGAATACCACGATGTCCGGCCGCCGGTTGTGCTGACCCTCGACCACCGTGAACTGGTTCACCGCCAGCCAATCGTTGGCGGCAGGGTGGTGAAAATCCACCAACCGGGCATGATCCCCGGCAATACTACCGTCGGGCCGGGGATACTCCACCGGGACGCCATCCCGGAGCATCCGGTGAAAGGCGCGATTGGTCTGGGTGAGAGACGGCATTCCCACCCGGAGGACCTTGCGCAACGCCTCGTCCCGGGCCTCCTCGGGCATGCTCGGGTTCAGCCGCCGGATGGCCTCGCGCAGGCGCCCCGCCAGCACCACCTCGCCAAACGAATCCCTCCCGCCATCGCGGGACGCCGGCTCATTCGGCCCGAAATCCGGACCGTGCCCGACGGCATACCCCAGCTCGCCGAACCATTCGAGGGCGGCGTCTTCGACGATGGATTCGTTGAGGTTCATGTCCCGCTATACTGACAAGACAACTGATTGCGGAGGTGTCGGATACCGGCTTATCAGATTGCGAGTTTCACTTCTGACCGCGCGCTTGAGAAGTTTGTGGTCATTAGATTGGCAATGCCTCCAAACCATGTCGGCAAGTATCTGTGTGAGGGCGTCGTTTGGAATGGAAGTATTGCTTCCACTTTCTTTCGCTGCAGCACGCAAGAATATGCGTCTCAGAACGCCTAACACTAGGTGCCCCTTAAGCAGATGGGTGATGCACCGGTCGCGCAAAAAGCCTTTTACCTCAGTTTGAGCTGCTTCTACCGCCTTTGGATCGAGTTGACCCTCTACAACTGCGACCAATGCCGCAACCTTCTCCGGATCAACGTCCGGTCGGGAGTGGTCCAAGAGCAAGTTCTCAATCTTATCAGGCAACACTGCGGGAGGCGATGGGGAACGACGGGCCGCGATGTCTAGCGCGACCGCGTGGAGTAACGCCTGCTTAAGGTGCTGTGTCACCCGCTGCATTTCAGCTCCGACCAAATCCTTGTTTTCGCCACACCGTGCATGGCGTAAGCAGGCGCGATTCACTGATACATGCTCCCACAAGAAATTCTCAAACGAGTATCGCGGCAAAACCAGAACACAGCGGTGCGGGTTCGGTGACGGCTTTAGGATTTCGTAATCCCCGTCCAGGATGACGACATACGGATGATCGTGGTCTACCAAAGCCTGCACGAGAGCCCTTGCGTTTTCAGCCCCGTGGAATGCTTCAATGCGACAGGGAATCCCGTCGGTGATAGGCTCGTAGAAGAAAATGTCAGTGGGACCCTCTACCCAAATGGTCGGGACTTGGTGAAAGCGCCACTTCACGGCAAGGCCTTTCGGAGTTCTTGTGAATGGCATAATCAGAGTCGCGCTAGGTCGATCACCCTTTCACCAAAACCGGCCGCAATATCCGGAGAATGCGTGGCAACAATGAATTGGCATCGGCTTGCCAGCTTTGTCAGTGATCCAAGAAGCTTCTCTTGCCAGTTCACGTGTAGCGACAATTCGGGCTCGTCGGCAACGTAGACAATCGAAGAAAGCCCGGAGAGAAGCGCCTGCGTTAAGAGGATTAGGATTTGTTTCTCACCTGAGGAAAGATGCCTCCATTCGAGCGGTCCCCGTTGTTTCCTTTCTGGGGTGATGATAATTTCGCCCCTGTCCGAAACGGCTACCGATTTTTCATTTAGAAATGAGTTTACTATCGATTCGTATTCATGTAGTGCTGCAAACAATTGCCCGCGTTTTGTTTCGAGCTCTTGAGCGAACTCAACGATTGAACGTGTTCGAGCTATTAGAGGGATGATAAGTATGGTCTCAAAATCAAACCCCTTCGGTCCCGATTTCAGCTTTGCGATTGCAGCCTTAGCAGCATCGAAGTGTTCAGTGATTCGCCCTTCCATCCGCGCGTCGACAAGCCCAACGTCGCGAAATGCCTGCAAGAGTTTTTGCTTGTCAGATTCTGATGGTGGAACAAGAGATGCTAGATTATTGAGTACCCGATCATGGTGCTTGTCAAACAGAATATTTTCTAGTGCGTGCCGTTGGAATCCCTTGCGAAGCTCCGATAGCTCTGCGTTCAACGACAATCGATACCGCTGAAGTTCTTCAACCAAAGACGCCAAACATTCGTCGACCGATTCGAGCGGCCTCCGGTGCAGGGGTCTGCGGGCCACCTCTTCCTCTTCAGCGATTGGTAGTCGCCGGCTAACGGGCAACCACACAGCGGGAACAAGTCCCCGGAGTTGCTTTTGAAGGTCTTGAATATCAAACCGGAAGTGTCGTCGAAGAACTTCGGAAGGCACGTCGACAAGCGCACGCCCTTCTGAGAAGTGCTGAAATTGCACCAACGGAATTTTAAACGTTTGCTCACCAACGCTGATTTGAAGATCCTCGGGTGACTGAATGACTGAGACGGTTTCAGTTTCGCCGCCCTCAAATGATTTTAGGCCGATCAAGACTTCGGAGAACTCGGTTTTGCAAAGCCGGGCGATGTTGGCCGTCAAAGTATCGTAGAGGATGTTGATTAATGTCGTCTTGCCCGATGCGTTTGGCCCAATTAACACGTTCACGTCTTTGAAGAACGTGATCTTGTAGTTTTTGTATCCCCAGAGTTGTTTTACAGAATAGTTATCTATGTAGTATTTACTCATAATTTTCTGGTGCTTGTTTGGCGCGGGGAGATCTCCCCGCAAAGCAGCTTTGGCAGCAGCGTGTCGCGGAGGGAAGCGAGGGCGCGGGATGGAATGGCCGGATTCAGTCGCTGGATGGACTCGCGCAGGCGCCCCGCCAGCACCACCTCGCCAAACGAATCCCGCTCCGCCGCCGGCTCATTTGGCCCGAAATCCGGCCCGTGCCCGACCGCATACCCCAGCTCCCCGAACCATTCGAGGGCGGCGTCTTCGACGATGGATTCGTTCAGCGTGGACATGCAGGCATCGCATTAAGGCAGCTTGGCTGCCTCAGCGAAGACCGCTTCAGCTTGAATAGTATTCTGAATGTTCACCAAGCGGGACATACCGCCCAGCAACCTCAGCGTCTTCTCGACTTCCGTCTCGCTCTGTCGTTCTGGCGTCTCATCGACGATCAGCACCGCTTGATCAGAGGTCACCACTTTCCCATTGATCAGGCTTTCCAGAGTCCACGCCATGGCATCACGACTCTTTTGGATGCGCCCCTTGGTCTTCGGAATGGAGAACCGCTGAAACAGGCGCTCAATCGTTCCATTCGCCAGCGCATGGCTGAAGACATACTCTTCCTCCACACCCCCGCGAGTGTATTTCACCGGGTAGCGGTCTTTGAAATGAGGGTGTGCTTTCAACTGCGTCTTCATCAGCAATTCATCACAGCGCGCTTCAAAACTGCGGTCCTTGGGTTCTTCGGCAGAGGCTGCCTCCAGCACCAGTTGCGCGAAAAGCTGATTCGCCACGGCGGGCAAATCCTCTTCGCCGACTTGGTCCATCACGGCTCCGGATTCCAAGAGCATGAAATTCCCCTGAGCAGTCTCACGCAGCGCATCCATGAAGGCTGGCGATGACGCCGGGATCAGCTCACCACCGCGCAGGGGCAAGATAGAGTTTTCTGACAACGCATCCCGCCAATAGCGCACCCATTGGCGGTAGGCGTTGTGTGAGGTCACCCAGTCCGGGATGGAACGCCCATCCACATCACCGGGACGGCCCAGATTCTCTGCGAGGAAACGCGCCTCGATTCCCAAAGGCGACCAGATCACCACGCCAATGTTGCGCGGCTCAAACCGGTGCATGTCCGGGATGTATTTCGCGAGAAAGTATTTGGTCGTTTTCATAGTGGCAGACTCCATTGTGTAATGGCCTTAAACTCGGCCCGGTTATCATTCACCAGCTTGCGGATATTATCGCGCCTTGCCTTCAAAAAGCCAGCGGCGGCATCGCCTTCAGCCGCACTCATGCCGTACGGCAAGGCATCGCGGCAGACATCTTCTATGTAAAAGTTGGGCGTGGATTCGATGCGCTTCATCCAGTTTTCGAAGTGAACACCGCTGTTCACCGCATCCAGCAGGCAGTGACGATTCCGCCCAGACTCCAGCGGTTCACCGGTTTTCCAGGAAATGCCCAGAGTGTCCCTGTGCTCGGCCAACCTCTCCACGCCCTTGTTCTTGGCATAGCCAAACAACGCGTGACCGTGATCAAACACACTCATGAGCGGCGGGGTCGCCAGCAAATCCAACGCAAGGTTCTTTGGATTGCGGTCGAGGTTCGCGATCCAAATGTCGAACAGCAGCACTCCCGCAGAAAGCGACGGCAGCAGGCGCACACAATCGGATGGCTTCACCGGAGGCAGATCATTTCCCGTGAGATTGAAGTTCAGCGATGCAAACCAAGCCTCTCCACCCTCTTCAGCAACCACGCCCAGTGGCGGCACCGGCAGACGAAGGAACCGTCCCAGCTCGCCGCAGATCATCTCGTTCGGGATGCAGTAAGGCGCGTTGTCCACGTTCTTCTTGCCAACCGCCGCCACGGTTAGATGCATGCCGCCAGCAATCCCGATGTTCAGCGGGTCTTTGACGCTCAGAAGGCGATAGTTGATGACTGGCATTGCAGGTGATTTTAGAGGGTTGATTTGCTCTCTGCGAGTCCGATTCCATCCCCCACGCTCAACTCGCCGCTCAGCAGTTTCGGCAGCAGCGTGTCGCGTAGGGCAGCGAGAGTGTGGGATTGGGTCTCGTTTTTTGAAATGCGGGCTAGTAGGGGACGGACTGCGGATCCAAACGATTGCTGAAGTCTGAATGAAGGCGTGATGATCTTTAGTTCTCCAAGTCGGTTGCGGCTAAGTTCTGTTTGCCCTGTCGAGCCTTCACCGAGTGCCTCAATCTCGGTTTCACGGCCAGTAAGATTGATGCCGAGGAACAGCGGATCTGTATCCAGTCCTGCACGAACAATTGTGACGTGAGAATCTACAATCGCCGGCTCGGGTAGATAAAACAGTTGGGCAACACGGCCAAGCGTTCCCATTCCCGTGGAATTGACTAAAATATCGTGAATCTGGAGGGCGCGGTCATTAATTGGTTTTACGGTGGAGTCGTGCCGGCGGGATTTGGTAAAATCCACTCGGTGATCACGAATACATTTCTGGTTCAGGACACACACACCACCTTGTTCGAGGTAAGAAGGTCCGATGCCTCGACTCAAATATCGTGTTAGGCTGCTGAGCGAACGTACGGTCCACCCTTTCGGGATATGTCCGGCCTCGGAGTCTTGGAACGAATCGGGAAAGAGGCTGGCGGTGGCGGCGTCCATGCCCACGGGCTGGCGGCCGTCGATTTTGGCGCGGACGAGGTCGAGATCCACGAACCAGCTCTGAAACAGCGCCCGCGCCATTGCTTCTAGCGTCGCGTTCATCCGCCGGTTTAACTCGATCTTGTCGTCCAGCTCTTTAAGCAACTCGACGATGCTCAATCGCGTCTTGGTCATCGGAGGCACCGGGTAATCGAGAAAGTCGTCCCGACTGAGTGCGACAACTGCACTTCCTGTCGCTCGCCCGTCGCAGTAGTCCCTGTATTGGGGCGTGCGGAGAATCCAGTAGAGGAAGTTGATCGCCTTCGGATTGTTTTCACGAAACTCCAGTTTTACCGTGTCCTGTGTAAGCCGCCCGGAAGGAACTGAAGGCGGCACTCGCGCGACCGAGCCAATCATCTTTCCGTCCTTTGTTGCGCCCTTAAGTGAAACAAAAAGATCGCCGGGAAATAGCATGAGCTTTTGAGGACACTCCCCGCCGTACGTCTTGAAGTCGCCTTCACGGAATCCTCCTCCGGGGCGGATTGAACCGAGACCGAGCAAGGCAGGCCCCGGCTTACCGACAAGATTGCCCTTGTAGGTGATGCCTCGCTGCAAGGTGACATAGTCACCAACCGTGCCCTTATCCGCCATAACCCAACTCTCTCAGGTTTGCCTTGCTTTGCTTCTCCAGTTTCGCGGACTCGGCGAATCCGCCTTCGCCAACGCTACGGCGGGCAGGCTGGGCGGTGGTCAATGCACTCATTTGTATCCGAGTCCTTTCAGGTTGGCGCGAATCGCGGATTCGAGTTTGGCCGACTCCGCAAACTGACCTTGCAGTTCGGCGACGAGGCGCGGCATCTTTTCTTCAAACGGGTCGCCGTCGTCTTCGACTTCCTCTGCGCCGACGTAACGTCCCGGCGTGAGGACGTGGCCGTGCGCGGCGATTTCGGCGTTGGTGGCCGATTTGCAGAAGCCGGCCACATCGGCGTAGGCGGCTGTGGGGTTCTTGGTTCGTGGTTCTTTGTTCTTGGTTGGAGGGTCAGAGAGCCAGGCGTGGTAGGTGGAGGTGATTTTCTCGATGTCCGCGTCGGTCAGCTCGCGGTGAACGCGGTCGACCAGGGTGCCGAGTTTGCGGGCGTCGATGAAGAGGGTTTGCCGGCGGCGGTCGCGGAAGCCGCGTTTGGCGTCCGCGTTCTTGTTCTTCGCGAGGAACCACAGGCAGACGGGTATCTGAGTGCTGTAAAAGAGCTGGCCGGGGAGGGCGACCATGCAGTCCACGAGGTCGGTCGCGATAATGGCGCGGCGGATTTCGCCTTCGCCGGATTGATTGGAGGACATGGCGCCGTTGGCCGACACGAATCCCGCCACGCCATTGGGCGCCAAGTGGTGGATGATGTGCTGGATCCAGCCGAAATTGGCGTTCCCCGTTGGCGGGAGACCGTAGCGCCAGCGGACGTCGTCGTCCTTGCGGAACCAGTCACTGACATTGAAGGGGAAGTTGGCCAGGATGTAATCGGCCTTCAGATCCGGGTGGAGATCCTCGCGGAAGGTGTCGGCCGCGTGGGTACCGAGATCGCCTTCGATGCCCCGGATGGCGAGGTTCATGAGGGCGAGCTTCCAGGTGGTGGGATTCGATTCCTGCCCGAAAATGGCGATATCGCCGACCTTGCCCCCGTGGGCCTCGATGAACTTCTCGCTCTGCACGAAAAGCCCGCCCGACCCGTTGCAGCAATCGTAAATGCGCCCCTTGTAGGGCGCGATCATGAACACGAGCAGCTTGTCGATGCACTGCGGGGTGTAGAACTCGCCCCCGCGCTTACCCTCCGCGCTGGCGAAGCGTCCGAGAAAGTATTCGTAAACCCGGCCGAGGATGTCCTTGGAGCGGTGGCTGGCCGCCCCGGTGCCTTCACCCGGTTTTTCCCCGCCGCCGCGTCGGGCGGGATCCTCCGACCGGCCGACCAGTTCGATGGTGCCGATGACGTCGATGAGTTCCCCCAGCCGATGCTTGTCGAGGGCCGGGCGGGCGTAGTCCTTGGGGAGGACGCCTTTGAGGCGCGGGTTGTCGCGCTCGATGGCGACCATGGCGTCGTCGACGAGTTTGCCGATGGTGGGCTGCTTGGCCTGGCCCTGCAGATAGGACCAACGGGCCGCCTTGGGCACCCAGAAGACGTTTTCGGCCTTGTATTCGTCCTGATCCTCTGCATTGGCGCCGGCGTAGTCGCCCTTGCCGGCCAGCAGCTTGGCGCGGTGTTCCTCGAAGGTGTCGGAGATGTACTTGAGGAAGATGAGCCCCAGGACGACGTGCTTGTACTCCGCCGCGTCCATGTTGTTGCGGAGCTTGTCGGCGGTCAGCCAGAGCTTGGCCTCGAAGCCCAGGTTGGCAGAGGAATCAGCTTTTGTTGGTGCGATCTTGGCCATTTTGATCTTTCCGGAAACGGTGTCGGGCGCGCCCCGAATTGGCGGGAATCTGCATCCCCGGAGGACCGTGGTAGTCCCTGCGGGATACCAACTTGGAGCAAAGCACGGTGCGACCCGCCCGGGCCATCGTCAACAAACGGGGAGGGGAATTGCGAAGGGGGGGAGGAGGTGGCCGGATCGGCTGGGAATGCCGCCTACCGCGACACCGCAAGATTGGCTGAGCCACCGCCTAGTTCAAGAAGCAGACGAGTGCGGCCGGTTTGCCATTGTCGCTTCCTATCGAGCTGCTGTCGCTGGAGGCGGCGATCCGTCGCAGGAGATTTGAATGGCTTCATTTTTGCCCCAAAACCTAGCGGCTCCACCCGGCTGAATTCCCGCATGCTTGCCGAAATGACAGGTTCTTTCAAAGGCCGGCTTGGTGTGTTCAAGGCTTGAACAACCGATAGAACTGCCGAGCATCGTCTGGCGATACCGTCAGCTTGTACTGACCGCCTTCTAGAAGTGGAATGCTAAGCACCGGCTGCCAGTTCGCTGTCGGCAGTGTGGAAGAAAACTGTAGGGAGTAATCGGTCGCGCTGACAGGCCATAAGATGACGGCGTTCGCCGAGCCTTGGACGCGTTTAAGCACCAGCCTTGGCACTTGTTTTATCACCCCGAACAAAGTGACGGTGTGACCACCGCCTGCAGCGATTGCTGTGATTCCGTTCTGTGCGGCAATAGGCACGCTCGATTGGCCTTCGTAATCGTCCCCCCAAGCCAACACCGAACCGTCGGCCTTTAAGGCCACCGTATGCTCGCCCCCCGCAGCAATGGCTGTGATCCCGCTATGCGCTGCGAAAGGCACCGTCGTTTGGCCTGAACTGTTATCGCCCCATGCCACCACCGAGCCGTCTGACTTCAACGCAACGACGTGGTCTGCTCCCGCAGCGATGGCCGTGACACCGCTTTGGGCAGTGAACGGCACATCGGTCTGGCCGTAGTGGTTGTCCCCCCAGGCGATCACCGAACCACCCGATTTCAAGGCGACCGTATGATCGCTGTAGCAGCCCGTAGCGATAGCTATCACCCCGCTCTGGGCCGCGAGGGGCACCGTGGTCTGGCCGGAAGCATTGGAGCCCCAAGCCAACACTGAGCCGTCGGTTTTCAAAGCCACCGTATGTAACCGTCCGGCGGCAACTGCCATGATACCGCGCTGGGCCACGAGAGGCACCGTCGTTTGGCCTGAACTGTTATCGCCCCATGCCACCACCGAGCCGTCTGACTTCAACGCAACGACGTGGTATGCTCCCGCAGCGATCGCTGTGACCCCATTCTGAGCGGTGACCGGCACAACGGTCTGCCCCGAGGCGTTGTCCCCCCAGGCGATCACCGAACCACCCGATTTCAAGGCGACCGTGTTATGTGCACCTGCCGCAATCGCTGTGACCCCACTTCCTGCCGCGACCGGAACATAAGTTTGCCCGTAGCGATCACCTCCCCACGCCATCACTTGGCCGACGAGGGGCGGAGTCACGGTCAACGCTGCCTGCTTGCTGATCGCCTTGCCCGCAGTGTTAATCACAACCACGTCATAATTGCCGACATGTTGGGGATCCGCCAACGGCAGGGTATAGGTGGCCTTGTCGGCTCCTGCGATGGCGCCCCCATCTTTGCGCCATTGATAGTTCAATGGATAGCCGGTCGCCTCCACGACGAAGCGGGCGGGCTGTCCTGTGCGCACGGTTTGGCTCACGGGCTGCCAGATGATATTCGGCGCGGTCGTCTTGCCCAACGCCAAGGTGTGAGAGCCCCCTGCGGCGACAGCCGTCACTCCGCTCAGTGCCAAGGCGGGGACCTCGGTCTGACCATACTCATCATTTCCCCACGCCACTACTGAGCCATCGCTCTTCAAGGCGACGGTGTGAAATGCTCCGGCCGCGATTGCCACTACTCCGGTCTGGGCTGCGTCAGGCACAGAGTCTTGTCCATAGAAGTTGTTGCCCCACGCCACAACCGAGCCGTCGGCTTTCAACGCGACCGAATGGACTTCGCCAGCGGCGATTGCCACCACTCCGGTCTGGGCCGCCAAGGGGACAACGGTCTGTCCTTGAAAGTCTTGGCCCCACGCCACGACCGAGCCGTCGGCCTTCAACGCCACGGTATGATACTTGCCGGCGGCGACTGCGACCACTCCGACCTGGGCCGCGAGGGGTACGGTTGTCTGTCCGAAGAAGTTGTTGCCCCACGCCACGACCGAGCCATCAGTCTTCAACGCGACGGTGTGATAGTATCCTGCGGCAACCGACGCGACTCCGTGTTGTGCGGCGGCTGGCACGATGGATTGTCCATAATTCATTTCAGACTCTGGGTTCGCCAGGCTTGGGTAGAGCCTGACGTCAAATGTTCCCGCGCCCCACGTCACCACCGAACCATCTGCCTTCAACGCCACGGAAGACGCCTCGCCAGCGGCAATCGCACTCACTCCGCTCTGTGCCGCAAGCGGCACGTCAGTTTGGCCATAACCATTGCTCCCCCACGCCACCACGGAACCATCGGTTCTCAAGGCGAGTGAGTGGCCATGATGCCGAGTTACTCCGGCTGCGCGAACGACACCTCCGGCTGCGATGGCTATTACTCCGTTCTGCGCGGCGACGGGCAGGTCCGTCTGGCCGTAGAAATCGGCTCCCCATGCCACCAAGGAAAATGCAGGGATGGCCGCCTTCACCGTCAGTATCGCCGGTGCCGCGTTGGTCACGCTCCCGAGGGGGTTACTCACAATGACAGAGTAGGCGCCGGCCTGGTCGGCGGCCGCAGCATCCAGTTCATAGGTGGCATTTGTCGCTCCGGGGATGTCGTCCCCGTTCTTGCGCCACTTGTAAGTGAGAAAGTGGCCTGTGGCCGTCACCGAGAAACGGACGCTCCGGCCCTCATTGACCGTTTGGCTCAGCGGTTGCGTGATTATGTCAGGCGCAGTTGGGACAACAAGAGCCAAAGTCTGGCTATAACCAGCGGCAACCGCAGCCACCCCGCTTCGCGCTTCAAATGGTCTATCGTCGTAACTCGAGGGGTCTGCCCCATTGAATGATACTGCATCCCACGTCACCACCGTGCCGTCCATCTTCAATGCCACTGGGCTATGCAACCCCGCAGCGATTGCACTTACTCCACTCTGCGCTGCGACCGGCACCACTGGAACACTGCCCCAGCCAACCACCGAGCCATCAGCCTTTAGCGCCACGGTGTAATTCCCACCTGCTGCAATTGCGGTTACTCCGCTCTGCGCCGCGATGGGCACGTCTGCTTGTCCGAATTTGTTGTATCCCCATCCGATAACGGAGCCATCTGCTTTTAGGACCACAGTGTGTTGCTCTCCCGCTGCAACCGCCATCACTCCGCTTAGGGCTGCGATGGGCGTGGGATAGCCAGCATTGCCGGTTCCCCATGCCACCACCGAACCGTCTGTCTTTAGGGCCAGCGTTTTATCACCGCCTGCGGCAATTGCAGCAACCCCGCTCTTCGCCGCAAGCGGCACTGTCGATTGCCCGCGATCATTGAGCCCCCAAGCCACCACTGAACCATCACTCTTAAGAGCCACGCTATGGTTATATCCTCCCGCGATTGCAGTCACCCCACTCCGAGCCGCAACGGGAACAGTAGTTTGTCCGTAATTAGTCGCTCCCCAAGCCACGACTGAACCATCGGTCTTCAAAGCCAAGCTGTGAAATGCTCCGGCCGCGATTGCCATGACTTCGCCCTGAGCGACCGCCGGCACTTCCGACTCTCCGTAGACGCCGGCGCCCCATGCCACTACAAAGCCGGAGAGCGCCGGGTTCACTGTGAGCACTGCTGGCGGAGTGCTGGTAACGCTCCCGAGGATGTTGCCCACCACCACGGTGTAGTTTCCTGCTTGGCCAGGCTGCACCGGGCCAAGATTCAGGAGTGTGTTGGTTGCCTTCGGAATTTCGACCCCATCCCTAAGCCATTGGTAGCTCAGAACGTAACCGCTGGCCGCCACCGTGAGGCTTGCATTCTGCCCGACATGCAAGGACTGACTTACGGGCTGCTGGGTAATGTTGGGGGCGGTCGGCGTGACCAGCGCCAACGTATGGGTTCCTCCCGCCGCAACTGCCGCAACCTTGCCCAGCCCTTTGGGCTCCGTCGATTGCCCAGTGCTGTTTGCCCCCCACCCCACCACCGAACCGTCGCTCTTCAAGGCTACCGCGTGGGTGGTCGCCGCCGAGATCGCAATCACTCCGCTCTGGGCGGCGGCAGGGACATTCGTGATGCCGTATATGTCGCCCCCCCACACCAAGACAGAGCCGTCGCTTTTTAGGGCCATGGTGTAAGCGTAGGCAGCAGCAATCGCCGTCACTTGGCTTTTAGCCGCGTCGGGCACAGTCGTTTGGCCGTGTTGGTTGTTCCCCCACGCCACCACGGAGCCGTCGCTTTTCAAGGCCACTGTGTGGGAGTATCCTGCGGCGATTGCGATCACCCCGCCCTTAGCCGCAAAGGGCACTGTGATTTGGCCATCAAAGTTGGCCCCCCAGCCCACCACCGAACCGCTGGATTTTAGTGCTACCGTGAAAAAGCCGCCTGCTGCAATCGCGGTGACGCCGCTTTGGGCGACGGCAGGCACATTTGTCTGGCCATTGCTATTGCGTCCCCAGGCCACCACGGAGCCGTTGGTCTTTAAGGCTACGGTGTGGCTCACGCCCGCTGCGATTGCCGTCACTCCGCTCTGCGCGGCTGCGGGGACGATGGATTGCCCGAAATCTGGCTCGATTCCCAGATTCGTGAGGCCCCCTCCCCACGCAATCACCGAACCATCGGTCTTTAGGGCCAAGCTATGGGTTTCGCCCGCAGCAACTGCCACCACTCCGCTCTGGGCGGTGACTGGCACATCGGTTTCGCCGTAATAGTCGCCTCCCCAACCGACAACCGACCCTGCGGCCGCGCCCAGAACGGTGTTGGCCCCAGCAAGACAAATCCATAATGCGGGCCAGACGACGCCCATAAGCGGTGAATGATGGGAGCGAAAGTAATTGAGTAGAATCCGCATGAGCGCTTTTGGTGGGAATTTGCTTTTCAATGCTCCGCGGAATGGGAGATTTGCCTTCGCGGATTGGAATATTCTTGGTCAGGTTGCGGCGCTTGATCCGGTACAGCAAGGGCTTTCGAGGCTCTCTCCGTTCTCGACCCAATGTGAGTGGTGGAGTGACAATAAAAGCGCGTAAGATGAGGGGCGATCCGAATTCAGCTGGGGGCGTGCGGCGGTAGGTGTAGCGCGAGGGCTTCGATGGGGTCCTGAAATATCCCCGGCTCCGCCTTCTCGGGTGCGTGGAGCGGGGCAATCAAAGGAGGCGATGCTGGCGGTCGTAGGCAGCTATCGATCTGCGTCGTACGACGCAATTCCGCCCGCAAAGCTGGCCCCTCCACCGACCCTTTATCCCCATTTGAACCTGAGCCCTTCAGGCCTCGAAAACAGGCCAAATATTTGGCGATTATTTGGTAATGCGCCCGAGTGCACCCCACTGCGCCAGAGTGCGCCCAGAAATCGGCGGTTTTCGCGATGGCGGCCCAAAACGCAAATAAGCCGCTGGAATCCAGCGGCTTAAAGCGTTGCAATACAACAGAAAGTGGTTGCGGGGCTAGGATTTGAACCTAGGACCTTCAGGTTATGAGCCTGACGAGCTACCGGGCTGCTCCACCCCGCGACCACGTAGATAGGGAGGTCACTCATCTTCAGCAAATGGTTTTTCCTCCTTTCTCGTCCGCCGTCCGCTTCGCACTGTGCCCATATGCGTATCATCGGTGGCGACGCGGGGGGGCGGTTGCTCCGGACTCCAGAGGGTCTCGGCGTGCGGCCCATGCCCGATAAGGTCAAACTCGCCGTCTTCAACAGCCTCGGCGATCGGGTGGTCGATGCGCGTGTCCTCGATCTCTTCGCGGGCACCGGCGCGCTCGGGCTGGAGTGCCTAAGCCGCGGCGCACGGCAGCTCACGAGTTACGAGCGGTCCGAAAAGCATGCCCGTTTCTATCGCGCCAATCTGGCGTCGGCCGCCCTGCCGGGGATCGAGGTGTCCTTGCGCGTGCAGGATGTCTTCGTCGGGGTGCCCCAGCTCGCTCGCGAGGGGCGGCAGTTCGAATTGATCATCGCCGATCCACCGTATGGCGATAAGACCCGGCCGGGGAAGCGGTCGGAATCGCTCGCGCAACAGTTGCTGGATGTGCCCGAGTTGCCCGGGATGCTCGCGCCGGGGGGGCGTTTCGTGTTGGGGCACACCAAACGGGATCAGGTCACCATCCCCGCGCATTGGGTCGCCGTGAAGGAACTGAAACACGGCGACACCATCATCCGTTTTCTGGAGCGACCCGAGTCTCCGCCGGCGGCCGCGGCCGCGACGGCGGACTCCGCTCCGGCTCCGGAAGTGCCGGTCGCTTCCTAAACCTAGTCCTCGGCCCAAGTGAATGTTCTCCGCTCCGTGATCTTCGCCGGGCTGGCGATCGTGGCTCCGGGGCGGTTCGCCGGGTTTGCGGGTTTCGCGGCCGATGTCGTTGTGCCTCCGCCCATGTCCGCACTCGTGATTCAGACCGCCGCGGCGGATTCCGCCCTGCAAACCACGCTGAATCGGTGCGTGGCTGCCGAACTGGCGCGGCCCCGGACCAACGCCTGGTCCGCGGGGCAGCTCGCCGTTTCGTTGATCGATCTCACGTCTGGTCAACCAGTGCGGGCGAGTGTGCGGGGGAGCGAACTGGTGTATCCGGCGAGTGTCGTAAAATTGTTCTACCTCGCGGCCGCCGAACAGTGGTTGGAGGCGGGGCGTCTCACCGATTCCGCCGAGCTGCAGCGGGCGTTGCGGGACATGATCGTGGATTCGTCCAATGACGCGACGCATTACGTCCTGGATTTGCTGACCGGCACCACCAGCGGTCCGGAACTCGCACCCGAGGCGCTGCGCTCCTGGGCGGAACAGCGGAATGGGGTGAATCGTTGGATCGCCACGCTCGGGTATCCGGCCGGGATCAACGCGAACAAGAAGCCGTGGAGCGACGGTCCGTACGGGCGGGAAAAACAGGCGATCGACGCTTTCCAGCCGAATCGGAATCTGCTCACCACCGACGCCACCGCCCGGTTGCTGACCGAGATTGCGCTGGGGCGCATCGTTACGGCGGAGCGGTGCGGTCGGATGCGCGCGCGGTTGAGTCGGGATCCGTGGGCGGCGCCGACCGCGGAGGATCAAATCACGGGCTTCATCGCCAATGGACTGCCCCGGGGGGCGAAGCTCTGGAGCAAGGCCGGTTGGACCAGCGAGACGCGGCATGATGCGGCGCTGATCGAACTGCCGACGGGTCGGCGCGTGGTGCTGGTGATCTTCACGACCGGTCACGCGACCGAGGAGGATTTGTTGCCGTCATTGACGCGCTCCCTGTTGGCGGCGCTGCCGTAGCGCGGCGGTCGCCCTTCACGAATACGCCGGCCATGAATCATCGCGGAGCCACCCACAATCCGGCGAACCGCTTTTTCACCACGCATCGCGAGGTGGATGCCGACAACGTGGATCTCGACCCCGCCGAAGAGCCGTCGCCGCGGACGGAGTTCATTGCGGATCAATCCCAATCGGCGCTGACGAGCAATGATTCGCCGGACGTGGGTTTCGATTGGAGCGTGAATCCGTATCGGGGTTGCGAACATGGCTGCGCGTATTGCTACGCCCGGCCGACGCACGAGTACCTGGGCTACAGCGCCGGGGTGGATTTCGAAACGAAGATCCTGGTCAAGCACGATGCACCGGAGCTGCTACGCCGCGAGCTGTCGCGGCCGGGATGGAGACCGGCCGTGGTGAATCTGAGCGGGGTGACGGATTGTTATCAGCCGATTGAACGGCGTTTGCAGCTCACGCGCCGTTGCCTCGAGGTGCTCGCGGAGTTCCGCAATCCCACGATCATCGTCACCAAGAACACGTTGGTGGCGCGGGACGTCGATGTGTTGGGGGAACTGGCGCGGCATCAGGCGGCGGCGGTTTTTCTGAGCGTCACCACGTTGGATCCGGAATTGCGCGCGATCCTCGAGCCGCGGGCGTCGCCGCCGGCGGCGCGGTTGCGGGCGATTCGTCGGCTGGCGGACGCGGGGATACCGGTGGGCGTGCTCATCGGTCCGGTGATTCCGGCGATCAATGACCACGAGATCCCGCGGATTGTCGACGCGGCGGTGGCGGCGGGGGCGTCGTTTGCGAGCTACACGTTCCTGCGACTTCCGGGGGCGGTGCGGCCGGTCTTTGAGGCGTGGTTGGCGCGGCATTTTCCGGATCGCCAGGAGAAGGTGCTGGGCCAGATCCGGGCCTTTCGGGATGGGGCGCTGAACCGGAGTGAATTCGGGGAACGGATGCGGGGCAGTGGTCCGGCGGCGGATCGGTTGAGTCAGCTGTTTCACGCGGTTTGTCGTCGGCACGGGATCGACGGGCAGTGGCCGCAACCGTCGGTGGCGCATTTTCGGAGGGTGGAGAGGGGGCAGGGGGAGTTGTTTTAGGGAGGGTCACGCGGAGGCGCGGTGGAGGGGTGGAGTGATGGAGGGGTGGAGTGATGGAGGGGTGGAGTGATGGAGGGGTGGAGTGATGGAGGGGTGGAGGGATGGAGGGGTGGAGGGTGAATGGGCGGGGCGCAAATTACAAAAGGGGGGTGAATTTCCGATGTTCCTTTTCCGGGCATTCCCGTTATCCTCGGCGCGATGAAAATGTTCGCGATTGGTTGCAGTGGGCTGCTGGTCCTCTTTCTGCTCGTCGTGGGGGTCGGCGGATGTTCCAGCTACAATGGACTGGTGACCAAATCCACCAAAATCGATGAATCCTGGGCGCAGGTGCAAAACGTCTATCAGCGACGTTCGGATCTGATTCCCAATCTGGTGGCCACCGTTTCCGGTGCGGCCAATTTTGAGAAGTCGACGCTGACCGCGGTCACCGATGCCCGCGCGTCCGTGGGCCGGGTGCAGATCGATGCCAGCCGGGCGCCCACGGACGCCGCGAAGTTGGAGGAATACCAGAAGTCGCAGGGACAATTGGCGTCGGCGTTGTCGCGGCTGCTGGTGGTGGCCGAACGTTATCCCGATCTGAAGGCCACCGCGTCCTTCCGCGATCTGCAGGTGCAATTGGAAGGCACCGAGAATCGCATCACGGTGGAGCGGCAGAAGTTCAACGAGGCGGTGCAGCGGTACAACGCGGACATCCGGCAGTTCCCCAACGTGCTGTTTGCCGGCGCGATGGGCTTCGCTGCCAAGCCGTATTTCGCCGCGAAAGAAGGGGCCGACACGGTCCCCAAGGTCGACTTCACCACTCCCGCGCCGGCCAAACCGTGACGCCATGCGTCGCGTTGATCTTTTGCGGTGGTTCCTGCTCCTGCTGACCGCCTTGCGGGCGGCGGCGGTGGAGGTGATGCCCCCGGCGCCGACCCGCTTCTTCAATGATTACGCGGCGGTGGTTTCGACCGCGACGGCCGAGCGGTTGAATTTCCAGTTGCGCGAGTTTCAGCGCACGAATTCCACCCAGGTGGTGGTCGCGGTGTTTCCCAAGATGCAGACGGACTCGTCCATCGAGGACTACGTCCACCGCATGTTTGTGGCGTGGAAGATCGGCCAAAAAGGGAAGAACAACGGCGTCCTGCTGGCGGTGTTCACGCAGGATCGGAAGCTGCGGATCGAGGTGGGTTACGGTCTGGAAGGCGCGCTGCCGGACGCGCTGGCGCGGCGGATCATCGATGACGAGATCAAACCGCAGTTGCGGCAGAGCAACTACACGGTGGGCCTGGCGGCCGGGGTGAAGGCGATTCTCGCGGCCACGAAGGGCGAATACAAGGCTGGGCCGGAAGCGGAGGAACTGACGGGCCTGCAGGGGTTCCTGAAGAAGTACGGCGCCAGCGAATACGTTCCGTTCTATGCGGTCGGCGGGCTCATGGTTTTCCTGCTGGTGGTCAATATTCGGGCCGCCCGAAATGTCCGGCGCGGCGCCGTGTATGACAGTCGCGGACGCCATGTTCTCGACTCCGGGCCCTACGGGCAGTGGTGGGGTGGATCGTCGGGCGGCGGCTGGGGCGGTGGGGGAGGCGATTCGGGTGGGGGCGGGGACAGTGGTGGCTTTTCGGGCGGCGGCGGCGATTCCGGCGGCGGCGGCGCGAGTGGAAGTTGGTGATCATGAAATCCGACGAACTCATCAGTAAACTGGACGAGGGACGCCTGGTGGAAGCCATCGCGGCGGCGGAACGACAAACGTCGGGCGAGATCCGCGTCTGCATTTCGCAGCGGCCGTGGGACGATCCGCTGGCGGCGGCGCGGCGGCGGTTTCAGGAACTGGGCATGCAAAAGACCGCGCAGCGCAATGGCGTGCTGATTTTCTTCGTGCCGGAGTCCCGTCAGTTCGCTGTGTGGGGCGATGTGGGCGTGCACGAAAAGTGCGGGGAGGACTGCTGGAGGGGGATCGTCGACGACATGGTGCCGTTCTTGAAAGCCGATCGCTACACGGACGCCGTGGTTCGGGCCATCGCGCGGGTGGGGTCGGAGTTGGCCCGGCATTTTCCCCGCGCGTCCGATGATCGGGACGAACTGCCCAATACGATTGTGGGGGATTGAAGGAAGTTCTTGGTTCTTCGTTTTTTGTTCTCCGCGTTCTCCGCGGCTCCGCGTGCAAAAATGGGTCGGTTTTCGCATTGGCAAATGCAGAGATTCACGCCGGTGGGAAAACCAGCGGGACAGGGGAGTCGGCCTCCGCGGACGGGATGCGTTATTGGGCGGGGAGGAGGCGGTAGAAACTGGCGGGTTTTGTCGGTGGGGTGGGATCGACGAAAAAGGCCGCTCCGTCCGGGGCTCCGCCGGCGACGGCATCCAGGGGTTGCCAGTGGGGCGTGACGAGGTCCGACGCCCGTTCAATGCGGTAGCCGCGGCCAAAGACGCCGGTCCAACTCAACCGCGTGCCTTCACGGGGATCCACCGTCACCTGCACGTTCGTCACCGGCGGAGGTGGAGTCGTGGCCGCGACTTGAAACACGTAGCCGCTGTCGTTGGCGACGACGATCAGGTTGCCGTTGGGGGCCAGGGTGACGGCGCGGGGTTGCGAGAAATAATCGAGATCCACCAGCGGCGGATGCAGTCCGTCGGTGAGCGAATAAATGTCCTTGTTGCCGCGGCCGCGCAGGTATTGGTGGAGGATTCCCTGGGTATCCACGAACCAGACGCTGCCGTTGCGGTGGCCGCAGAGGAAGTAAGAACCATCGGCGCGGAACGCGATGCCGCGGGGGCCCTCGATGAAGCTCTCGAGCGCGGCCTGGCCATCGGCGGGCGGGACCTGCTCCACATTGCCGGTCATGCGGGTGCGCTGGTCCGGTCCATCGATGCGGAAGACACCCGTTGCTTCCTTAAAGACGTCCTCTTCGGCGCGGTCGCAGACGTAGAGGTGTCCGTCGACGGGATTGACGGCGAGGTTGGCCGGGTTGCGGAACCCGACGGCCTTGCGGCACACCAGTTCGATGCCTTTCGCGGGCGTCCACTGTTTGACGACGGCACCGTCGGCAAAATTGTTGGGCACACCGTCGACGACCAGCGGTTTGAATTCGTGGGTGTAGTAGATCAGGCCTTCATCGGGGCGGACCCAGAGCGCCCGTCCGGAGGGATGCCAGTTGGGTTCCGGATCGTTGACGACGGTGGTCATGATGCCGTTGGTGTCGACGCGCCGGATGCGGTGGTTGCCGGGATCGAGCAGGTACACGATTCCGTTGGGAAAGACAAACAGCCCGTTGGGACTGGCGATTTCGAGCTGAGTGGCGGGTGCGGGGCCGTCGCCATTGAACCCGGCCTCATGCGTGCCGGCGAAGGTGTGGATGCGTCCGTCGGGGGTGATTTTGAGGATCGCGTGGCTGGATTTGTCGGCGATGTAGACGTTGCCGTAGGCGTCGGCGGCGGCGATGTGCGGATTGGAGAGCCCGGTGGATTTCGCCAGCGCGCCCTCGGATTCCGCGGACCAGAAATTGATGGCCGTCCCATCGGGGTTGGTGGTGGTCGGGTGATGGACGCCGGCCAGGGTGCGGGTGGTATCGAAGTGGCTGGAGAGTTCCTCAAATTCGCCGGCGCGGGCGGTGGACAGGGCGAAGAGCGGGACGAGGGAAGCAAGCAGGTACAAGGGCAGGCCGGTGGTCATGGCAAGTGGCGCGATCCAAAGTGTGCGGTTGAAGGTCACACTACGGAGCGGGCGGGGGAACGCAAACGTCACGCGGCGTGGGGTGGGGCGGGTGGTCGCCTTTCGCTTCCGTGACCGGCGATTCTGTGCTTCCTTGCCGCCCATGAGTGAACGGCCAGATACGCACCAGAAGGCCCTGCAGATCAATCTGGATCCCGCCAAGTATGGTGCCTTCGCGGAGATCGGTGCCGGGCAGGAGGTCGCCCGTTGGTTCTTCCGCGTGGGCGGCGCCAGCGGGACCATCGCCAAGACGATGAGCGCCTATGACATGCTCGTCAGTGACGCCATCTACGGTCAGTCGGAGCGATATGTCTCCCTCCAGCGTTTGGAAGCGATGTTGGGGCACGAATACACGCTGCTGGTGGAGCGGTTGGCGGCCAAACGGGGCGGGGATACCCGTTTCTTCGTTTTTGCCAACACCGTTACTGCCCGCGGTTACAAGCGGCGGGATGAAACGCACGGCTGGATGGGCATCCGTTTCCAGACCGCGCCGGGTTCGCCGCCCAGCGATGTCGTGCTGCACGTGCGCATGTGGGATCGGGAGAATTTCCAGCAGCAGGAGGCCTTGGGCATTCTGGGGGTCAATCTGATCCACTCGGCGTTGTATCTGCACTGGCATCCGGAGGCGGTGGTGAATGCGTTGCTCGACAACCTGTCGATTGATCGCATCGAAGTGGACATGATCCGGTTTCAAGGACCGGCGTTCTCGCGGGTGGACAACCGGTTGCTGGCGCTGCAGCTCGTGGAGAAGGGGCTGACGAATGCCGCGATGTTCCTTCCGGGCGGCGATCTGGTGCAGCCGGCCGATGCTTTGCACAAGAAGTGCATTTTGGTCGAGCGTGGTTCCTTCCGCCCGGTGACCAAGGTGACCGTGGACATGTTGAACTCCGCCCGCGCCCAGTTCGTGCAGGAGCCGAAGGTGACGGGGCAGGAGGTCATGGTCCTGATGGAAATGACCCTCAAGAACCTGACTTCCGAGGGCAAGATCAATCACCAGGACTTCCTGGATCGCGTCGACATGCTCGGATTGCTCGGGCATCCGGTGCTGATTTCGAACTACGGCGAGTTCCATCGGCTGGCGGCCTATCTTTTTCGGTACACGAAGATGCCGGTGGGTTTCGTCATGGGCGTCCCGACGCTGCGGGAATTGTTCGAGGAAAAGTATTACGAGGAACTGGAGGGCGGCATTCTGGAGAGCTTCGGCCGCATGTTCCGCAACGACCTCAAACTGTACGTCTATCCCCTGCGGGATCCCGGGACCAGCGCGCTGATCACGGCGGGCAACCTGCGGGTAGCACCCCATTTGCGGCACTTGTACCTCTATCTGACCGAAAACCACCATATTGTCGGGCTGCGGGACATCGATCCGGAAACCCTCCGCATTTTCAGTCAGGACGTGCTGCGCATGATTCAAGGCCGGGAGCCCGGCTGGGAGGCCATGGTGCCCGAGCGGGTGTCGGCCCTGATCAAGGAGCGGCAGTTGCTGGGGTATCAGGGAACCTGATGGCACCCGCGAAAACACCTTCGACCTCGCGTCCGGCGACCGCCCGGCCGGGAGTCGAGACCTTTGATTGAACTCCTTGCCCCGTTCGCGGTCGTTTGTCCTAGTTCAACGCTCATGGAATCCGTAGCCAATCTGAATGCCGCTGTGGCGGATGCCGGTGCCTTTGTGCCGCCGCTGCTTACCGAGATCGGTCGCTGTGTCGTCGGTCAGAAATATCTGGTCGAACGCCTGCTCATCGGGCTGCTGGCCAATGGTCACGTCCTGCTCGAGGGCGTGCCCGGGTTGGCCAAGACGCTGTCCGTGAAGACGCTGGCCAAGGCGCTCGACGTGAAGTTTTCCCGCCTGCAGTTCACGCCGGACATGCTGCCGGCCGACGTCGTGGGTACGCAGATTTACAATCCCGGAGCCGGCACGTTTACGACGCGTCGCGGTCCGGTGTTCGCGAATCTGGTGCTGGCGGACGAAATCAATCGCGCCCCGGCCAAGGTGCAGTCGGCCCTGCTGGAAGCGATGCAGGAACGCCAGGTTACGATCGGAGATCAGACGTACAAGCTGGAAGAACCCTTCCTGGTCCTCGCCACGCAGAATCCGATCGAACAGGAGGGCACCTACGCGTTGCCCGAGGCGCAGGTGGATCGCTTCATGCTGAAGCTGCGGATTGGGTATCCGAGCCGGGCGGAAGAGCGATTGATTTTGGACCTGATGGCCCGCACCAATGGTTTTCCCACGGCCCGGACGGTGGTCACGCCGGCGGAGATTCTCAAGGCGCGGCAGGTGATCAACGAGCTGTACTGCGATGACAAGGTGAAGGACTACATCGTGGATCTCGTTTGTGCGACCCGCGATCCGGTGGCGTACAAACTTCCGCTGCAGGGATTGATTCAGATGGGAGCAAGTCCGCGCGCCACCATCGCCCTGGCGCTCGCGGCCAAGGCGCATGCGTTCATCCGCGGCCGTGGCTTTGTGACGCCGCAGGATGTGAAGAGCATCGGCATGGATGTGCTGCGGCACCGGATCACGCTGACGTACGAAGCCGAGGCCGAGGAAAAGACCACGGAAGACATCATCCAGCGCATCTTTGATGAACTGCCGGTGCCGTGAGCCGCGGACCGGTGCCCGGGTTGCCCCAGACACGACCGGCCCTTCCTCCCCGCGATGATTCCCAAGGAACTGCTCAAGAAGATCCGACAAATCGAGATCCGGACGCGCCGGCTCGTGCAGGAATCCATGGCGGGGCAGTATCACTCCGCCTTCCGCGGCACGGGCATGGACTTCGACGAAGTCCGCGAGTACCAGCCGGGCGACGAAGTGCGGGCGATTGATTGGAACGTCACGGCGCGGATGAACCACGCGTTCGTGAAGAAGTTCCGCGAGGAACGCGAACTCACGGTGCTGCTGGTGGTGGATTTGTCGGCCTCGCTTCGGTTTGGTTCCGGCGATCAGTCCAAGCGCGAACTCGCGGCGGAAATTGCGTCGGTGCTGGCCTTTTCCGCGGTGCGCAATCAGGACCGCGTGGGTCTGCTGCTCTTCACGGAGGGCGTCGAAAAATACATTCCGCCCCGCAAGGGTCGCGGACACGTGCTGCGGGTGATTCGGGATATCCTTTGGCACGAACCCAAATGGCGCGGGACGTCGCTGAACGGCGCGTTGGAGTTTGTGAATCAGATCCTGCCGCACCGGGCGGTGGTCATCGTGGTCAGCGATTTTCTGGGCGAAACGCAGCCTGGCCGGCGCGATGTCCCGATGCACCTGCAGCCCCGGATAGGGCGCGGGGAAACCGCGGGACGACTCTCGCTTTCGGTGCTGCGACAGACCACGCGGAAGCATGACGTGGTGGCGGTGCAAGTGGCGGATCCCCGGGAGACCGAGCTGCCCGCACTCGGACGGCTGGTGCTCCAGGACGCGGAAACGGGCGATGTGGTGGAGATTAACAGCAGCGACCGCCGTCGCCGGGAAGCGTTTACCGCGCGGGCGGAACGGGCGCAGGAGGAACTCGACCGGCTGTTCCGGGCCGCCAAGGTGGACGCCTTGCATGTGCGCACCGGACAGGCGTATGAGCGCGAGTTGACGCGCTTCTTTCACGATCGCGAAAAGCGCCGTCGGCATTGACGAATTTGTCCCCCATGAGGCCTGAAGGTTTGGATTGGCTCCGGTTGACGGGGCGTAGGTTGGCGGTGCCGGCGGGCGTGCTGCTGTTCGCGGGACGTTGGGTGGCAGCGCTGGCGGCGGTGGCGCCGACGCCCTTGCCGGGATCGATGCCCGGGGCGGTGCCGGGTGCGGCGCCGGACGCCGGACCGACGTTGCCCCACGGCATCCGTGGCGCGGTGGAGGTTCCCGATCCCTGGCAAACGTATCGGCTGGTGGGCTTGGTCCTGTTGATTGCGGGGATCTGCGCGCTGGGCTTTTGGCTTTGGTGGCGGCGGCGCGGTCCAGCGATGGCCGGTCCGGGGATCCGTCCCGATGACGCCGCGCGGCAGCGACTGCAGCGGGCGTTGGACCTGTTGGATCAACCGCAGGTTTTTGTGGCGGAGGTTTCCGCGGCGGTGCGGGCTTATCTCGAGGACCGCTTCGGTTGGCGTGCGCCGGACCGGACCACGGAGGAGTTCCTGGCGGAACTGCAGCAGAACGGTGAACTGGCGACGACCGATCGGGAGTCCCTGGGACACTTCCTCGGGGCATGCGATCTGGTGAAATTTGCCGGCGTGCGACCGGGACGTCCGGAGTTGGAGGAATTGCACGGGGCCGCGCTGCGCATGGTGAATGAACTGACGGCGGCGGTCCGACCGGAACCGCCGCCGCTGCCGGCCGCGTTGCCGGCTGTGTCCGCGGGAGTCGCTCCGGCGGCGGTCCCACCGTCCCCCCCTGAACCGGGAGGTGGCCAATGAGGTTCGAGGCGCCTTGGTGGTTCCTGCTGTTGGCGGCCCTGCCGTTGCTGTCGTGGCTGCGGCGACGGTATTTTCGTGAGGCGGTGTTTACGTATTCGTCGCTGACCTTGGTCAAGGGCATCACGGAAATCCGTCGCAGTCGCGCCGCCGCCGTGCTCGCGGGCCTGCGCTGGGTGGCGCTCGTACTGCTGATCGTGGCGCTCGCCCGACCCCAGATCGGTCAGGGCTCGGCGCCGCTGCGGGCCAGTGGCATCGATATTGTGATCGCCCTGGATCTCTCCGGCTCGATGCGCGCGGAGGATTTTCAGATGAACGGCGAGCGGGTGAATCGCGTGCGGATTGCCAAGGATGTCATTGAGCGTTTTCTCGACAAGCGGGTGAGTGATCGGATCGGTTTGGTGGTGTTTGCCAGTTCGGCCTACATCGCGTCGCCGCCGACGTTGGATCACGGCTTTGTGCGCCGGAATCTCGATCGCATGGATGTCCTGAACGAGCCGGGCACGGCGATTGGTTCGGCGCTCTCGGCGGCGGTGAATCGATTGCGGGAATTGAAATCGAAATCGCGCATCGTGATTCTGATGACGGATGGTCAGAACAACGCCGGCAAGGTGACGCCGTTGACCGCGGCGGATGCGGCGAAGGCGCTGGGGGTGAAGGTGTACACGATTGGGGTGGGCACGCACGGCACCGCGCCGACGCCGGTGGGGCAGGATCCGTTCACCGGACAGATGCGGTATCAGAACGTCCCGGTGGACATTGATGAACCCACGCTGCAGGAGATTTCGTCGCGCACGGGCGCCAAGTACTACCGGGCGGATACCACGGAGACGCTGCGGAACATTTATTCGGAGATCGACCAGTTGGAGAAGACGGAAGCGGTGACCAAGCGCTTTGCCTACTGGGAGGAAATCATGCCGTATTTTGCCGGCGCGGGATTGTTCCTGCTGCTGTTGGAAATCGTGTTGGGACAGACGGTCTGGCGGAAGCTGCCCTGAACCGGGCGACGGTAAAAATCAGGTTTACTTGGGGATCGCCGTCCGGGGCCGCGCCTAATCCGTTTCGTTCAACAGGTCGCGGACGAAAGGATCCGTGCTGTCGAGCACGGCCTGGCGACTGCCCAATTCCACCCAGCGACCGTTGTGGACGAGAGCGAACGATCGGCCGAGGGGGAGCAGGGGGCGCAGCGCATCGCAGGCGATCAGCACCGTCCGGGGCACGCCGCCGAAGAGCGGATGGCCGGAGAGAAAACTGCCGAGCAACGCCCGCCACCAGCGCACGTGGACGGAATCCAAGCCCGCGAGGGGATTGTCGAGGAGCAGCACCTCCGGTTTCAGCGCCAGCGCGCGGGCCAGGGCCACCCGCCGCGACCACGCCCGGGAAAGGCGGCCGGGCAGGAGGTGGGCGTACGGTTCCAATTCCAGTACTTGGAAAATCTCCGCCACCGCGGCGGTGGCGTCGTTCAGGCTCAGGTTTCGATGATACCGCAGGGGCAGGGTGATGTTTTCCCAGACGGTGAGATTGGGAAACAAACGGCCGGCGCCGTCGAACACCAGCCCGAAGCGTCGGCGCAGGGCGTCGGTGGCCGGGGTGTCGTCGGTCATGCACGGCTGACCAAACAGGCGCAATTCGCCCGCCAGGATGGGGTGCAATCCGGCGGCAGTCTCCAGCAGGACGGTTTTACCGGACCCTTGCAGACCGGTAATGACCCAGCAATCGCCCGCGGCGACTTCCCAATCGACCGCCTGGAGAATCGGCAGTCCCGGGCTCCGTGGATGCGCCACGGAGAGACCGGACATGGTGATGGGGGCCTCCGCCTTCATAGGAACACGTAGAGAACGAGGAACACGACATCGATGACCAGACTGGACACCAGGCATTGGGCCACGGTGCGGGCGGTGACGTCGCCGATTTGTTCCAAGCGCAGCGGTTCCGCCAGTCCGCGGTAGCAGATGATCAAGGCAGTGGAGGCTCCCAGCAGCAGGGTTTTGAGGCCGAGCAGGGGGAAATCCACCCAGCTCAACGCGCGGATCACGCCGCCGAAGTAATCGTCGAGCGTCAAAACGGATCCGTGGGCGAACCCCATCAAGTAGCCGCCCAGCAGCGACGTCAGGACCAGATACAGGGTCAGGACAAAGACGGAGACGGTGAGGCCGATGACCCGGGGGACGACGAGCAGGTGGATCGGATCGATGCCCAGGGCCTCCAACGCTTCGACTTCGCCGGTGGCCCGCGCGGTGCCGAGATCGGTGACCATCGCGGTGCCCACGCGCGTCAACACGACCAACGCCGCGGCGAGGGGCGCCACTTCGCGAATGATCAGCGGCGCCATGATGGTGGAGAAGAGTTTGATCTGCCCGTGTTCGATCAACAAGAGGAGCACCTGGCCGATGATGATGAAGCCGAGACCGAAGCCCATCAGGCTGATGAGCGGCAGCAGACCGATGCCGGTCCGGTAGATTTGTTCCCGGACGAGGGGATGGATCACCCGCGGTGCGACGGACCATTTTTGGATGGCGGTGACGAGGGTGATGAGGGTGAAAGCGGTCAGCCGTTGCAGGCCCTCGGCCGTGTTGTTCACCCAGCGGCCCAGTTGACGCACGGGATACAACAGTCGGGCGAAAAATGTGAGCAAGGCGGATGACGGCGCGCGACCCCGGGCCGGATGGGACGAGGGGGCCGCGGGGGCCGGGCTCGCGGGCAAGGGGGTGGGCGCAGGTTCCACGGATCACAGGCTAGACGGTGACTGCCCCGTTGAACAGCGAAGGAGCGGTCCCCGGAATAAATCTTCGGTGAGTTTTATAAATCCGTGACTCGCGAAAAGACAATTCCCCGCCACTTTCGGCCCGTGAATTCGACGGGCGATCGGCGCAACGCAGCGGAGACGCCGGCGCCGGCAGGGTTGCAGGTCGTGGCGATCCCGGATCTCTGGCAGCAACAAGCCGTGGGCCATCTCCGGGCGGGACGCGATGTCGTGGTCAGCGCCCCCACGGGCGCGGGCAAGACGCTCATTTTTGAACTTTGGTCCCAACAGGGAAAGAACCGGCACCAGGCCATTTACACGGTGCCCACGCGGGCGCTGGCCAATGACAAGCTGGCCGAATGGCGGGCGCGCGGGTGGAATGTGGGGATCGCGACCGGCGACCTCTCGGAAAACCTGAACGCACCGATCCTCGTCGCCACGCTGGAGACGCAGAAACAACGGCTCATCGAGGGCGATGGTCCGGCGTTGCTGGTGGTGGACGAGTACCAGATGATCGCCGATCCGGATCGGGGGTTGAATTACGAGCTCGCCATGGCCTTGGCGCCGCCGGGGACGCAGTTGCTGCTGTTGTCCGGCTCTGTGGCGAATCCGCATCACCTGGTCCAATGGCTGACCCGACTGGGACGTCGGGCGTCGCTGGTCAAACACGACGTGCGTCCGGTGCCGCTGGATGAAGTGCAGGTCGGGCAGCTCAGTTACCAATTACCCTCGGAAATCCGGGGCTATTGGCCGCGGGTGGCCGCTAAGGCTTTGGCCGAGGATTTGGGCCCCATTCTGTTCTTCGCCCCGCGCCGTGCGCATGCGGAGGAGTTGGCGGCGGAACTGGCGCGCCAGCTACCCATTCCCAACCCGCTGGTGCTGTCCGACGCGCAGAAACGGCTCGTCGGGGAACACCTGGCCAAGTTGCTCAAGTCCCGCGTGGCGTATCACCACAGTGGCATCAGCTATGCCATCCGTGCGGGCGTCATCGAACCGCTGGCAAAAGCGGGGCAATTGCGGGCCGTGGTGGCGACCATGGGGCTCGCGGCCGGCATCAATTTCAGCCTGCGTTCGGTGGCCATCACGGCGGCCGATTACAAGCGCGACGGGCAGGTGGTGCCGCTTAAGGCGGATGAAATCCACCAGATGTTTGGTCGCGCCGGGCGCCGCGGGCTGGATGATTCCGGGTTTGTGCTGGTCACGGCGAACGAACTGCGGATCCGCGACGGTCATCCGGTGCAGTTGGCCCGCAGCGGGATGGTGGATTGGAGTGCGCTGCTGTCGCTGATGGCTGCGGCGGCCGCGGCCGGGCGTGATCCCTACGCGGAGGCGGTCCGGGTGCAGGAACGGTTGTTCACCACCAAGCCCATTTTCCTCGGGGTCGAAGCGTCGTTGAAGTATCCCAACACGCCGTGCGGATTGCGCACCGACAGCGAGCGGGCCCGGCACGTGCGCAAGCGGGTGCGGGAAATGCAGAATTCAGCGGGGGATTGGGAGAATTACCCCTTCTGGCAGGATCGTCGTTTGGGCGACATTTTCACCGCCTACTGCCCGCCCGCGTTTCCGCCGACGGACGCGCCGCGCATCCGGGGCGATGCCGCCGTGATTTCGCCGCCGGTGGTGCTGACGCCGTCGATGGCGCAGCCGGTGAAATACGAAGTGCCGCCAACCGAAACGCTGCGCCCGGTCCTGACCGAACCGGCGGCGCTCGACAAGGTGGGGATCGGGGGACTCGCGGTGATCGCCGATTCCCCGCACGGGCGGCTCTGGGGACGCTCGTTGGTGGTGGCGGAACGGCTGGGCGATGATCGCGTTTTGCTGGCGAAACCGATGCGCCGGATGGTGGGTTGGAATGGGCGGGAAGCGACGCTGGCGGTGTTTGAGGCAACGATTCTGCCGGTGATCACGCAGAAGCTGGCGGAACTGCGCACGCCGGTGGTGCGCTTTGAACGGCACGCCACCAAGATCATCGCCCTGGTCAGTCTCGCCGATCAGATCATCAAGGTGCCCGTCGACAGCCGTGGCGTGCCCCTGTGGAAGCCGGTGGAACGGGAGGTTTTTCCGGCCGATTGTGCGGTGTGTCCGCACGTGGCCCAGTGCAAGGAACTGCCCACGGCCACGGGGACGGCGCTGCTTTGGCGCCGGCTCGAATTGGTGGATCCGCTCGGGGTGCCGACCCGGCGCGGGCGCGTGGTCAGCTTTTTCTCCGGAGGCGACGGCCTCGCCGTGGCGGCGGCGTTGGAGGATTCCACATATCCGCTGGATGAATTGGTTTACGACCTGGCGAATCTGGACGCCGGCTTCCGCTTCTGCGGGGAGGACAGCCGATGGGGCGGCCGCCTGGCGTTGGCGTGCCAGCAGAAATACGCGTTGCAGAGCATCACGGGGTATCTGGATAACGGCTTGCCGCCGAAATACGGCGCGGGTGCGAATACGGTGGTGCGCATTCTTCAGAAGGATCCGTTCGCCAAGCACCGCTTTGTCACGGAGTTCCTGGGCGCGGGCGACATTGATCGGATCGTGATTGAATGGCGCAGTCTGCTGCGGTCCGTGGCGAACGCGCCGAAGTTGGATTGGCCGCGCTGGACCGAATTTCAGCACCTCGCCAAGGCCACGCTGCAAACCACGGAATCGCCAACGATCACCGATCTGCCGCCGCTGGAATTGCACCAGACGCGGCGGGTGGATCACCGGCTGAAATTGCGGCGGTGATGGGGGGGCGATGGAAGGAAGAAGGAGGAAGGAAGAAGGAAGAATTTTCAGCGGGCGGGTATTGCAGTTTTTGGAACGTTGTGGGTGCGGTGGTGCGTCATTGCAAAGCGGTGGAGGACAACCGCAGTCCAAGACGCTGGCGCGATTGCTGACGCGGCGGGAAAATTCCGCGAGGTTGTGGACTGCGGCAGTCCTCTGCCGCTTTTCTCCGGAACTGGGCGAGCCGGACCGATGCACGGATATTTAAGGGGGCGGGTATTGCAGTTTTTTGGAACGTTGTGGGTGCGGTGGTGCGTCATTGCAAAGCGGTAGAGGACAACCGCAGTCCAGGACGCTGGCGCGATTGCTGACGCGGCGGGAAAATTCCGCGAGGTTGTGGACTGCGGCAGTCCTCTGCCGCTTTTCTCCGGAACTGGGCGAGTCGGACCGGTGTGCGGATTTTCCCAGGGGGGGCGGGTATCGCAGTATTTGGAACGTTTTTTGTGCGGTGGTGCGCAATTGCAAAGCGGTGGAGGACAACCGCAGTCCAGGACGCTGGCGCGATTGCGGACGCGGTGGGTGGGGGTCGCGAGCTATAAGGTCCTGGGTTCCAGCTCAATCCGTTTTCCCCGTCTCGCAGAACAAAAATCTCTGCTTGTACTTCCCGGGGTGGTGTGTCAATCATAGCGGAATCTCACCGCTTGGCCCCGTGCGCACACCATTTCACCCTGCGTCGACCTCTCAAAATCCATAATTGGATCATTCCCAAACCACTCCAGTCATGATGTCTCAATCTCCTGTTTCCCGCCCGCTGTGGCTGCGGGCTTTTACCCTGATCGAGTTGTTGGTGGTCATCGCCATCATCGCCATCCTGGCCGGCATGCTCCTGCCCGCTCTCTCCAAGGCGAAGCAAAAGGCGCAGGGCATCGTCTGCATGGGCAATGGCAAGCAGATGGGGCTGGCCTTCCAGTTGTTCTGCGGGGACAACAACGACGTGCTCCCGGGCGATCTCGATGGCCAGACGGGCATCGGGGAGACCAACATTACGTGGTGTGTCGGGTGGCTCGATAACACGACGTATCGGCAGGACAACACCAATGTCCTCTTCCTGATGGCGTCGCAGTTGGGTCGGTACGCGGGGGCTCCCGGGGTCTACAAGTGCCCGGCGGATCGCAGTCTGAACAAGGGTAAAACCGGGATGCCGCGCGTGCGTTCGATTTCCATGAACGGTTACCTCGGTGAACGGGCGGGTCCGTACTCCGGTGGCTATACCCAGTTCAAGAAGTTGAGCCAGATCCAAAAGGCTTCCGGCACCTGGGTGTTTCTGGATGAACGCGAAGACAGCATCAACGACGGCTGGTTCGCGGTGAACATGGATGGGTACGAACCCAACAAACCGGCGGCCTATACGATCGTCGATTTCCCGGCCAGCTACCACAACGGCGCCGGTGGTTTTTCCTTTGCCGATGGACATTCGGAAATCCGCAAATGGGTGGATCCGCGGACCCGGCCGGTGTTGAAGCCAGGGCAACCGCTCGCCCTGGGTCAGGCCTCTCCGAACAATCTGGACGTGGGCTGGCTGCAGGAACGCACGTCCGTTCCGCTGGCTAAATAGTGGCCGACCGGCTGGGCACGCCGGAATCGGGAATCTTTTTTCGTGGGGTTCGTGGTGACACGAACCCCTTTTTGCTTGTGTCCCTCCGGCGGCGTGCGCCATTTCGGCGCCTCATCTGACATGTCCACTTCCACCGCGCGCGCCGTTCACGCGTCCCCCACCGGGACCCGGGACGGGCGTCGTGGGATCGGTCGCTGGACGGCGTTGCTGCTGCTGATTTCCCTGGGGCTGGCCGGGGGGCTTTACCTGGCGCTCCGTCCGCCGCTGCTGGAGGTGCCGTCGCTGGATTCGGTGGAGTCGCAGGATCCGCAAGTGCGCCAGCATTTGACGGAACTCCTCGCGCCGATCCAGGCGCATCCCCGGGACCCGGCCGCCCGTGCGACGTGGGGCATCGCGCTCGCGGCCAACGGGCTGTGGAAGAATGCCCGGCAGGCCTTCCTGGACACGGCGCGCCAAGCTCCCCGGCAACCGTTGGCCCCGCTGTATGCTGCCGTCGCCCTGCAGGAAATGGCGGATGCCCGGGGTGCGCTGGTGGAATTTCAAGCGGTCACCCGACGATTCCCTGATTTCGCTCCGGGTTGGTACCGCGTCGCGGAAATGCACTTGCGCGAGGGGAATCTGCCGGAGGCCGAGGTGGCCTTTCAGGAACTGGGACGCCTCGCTCCCACCGAGTGGCGCGGGCCGGCCGGCTTGGGTGAGATCCGGATTCGGCAGGGGCGGGCGGCGGAAGCCCTCGGCTTTTTGGAGCGGGCGATCGCGCTGGATCGTTCGGCCAAACCGGCGCGGTATCTGCTGGGGCAGGCGTATCGTGCCGTTGGTCGCACCAACGAAGCGCGCATCGCCATTGCGGCCGGAACCGGCGAGGCCCGTCAACCGATGCCGGACCCTTGGGGGGACGCGGCCCCGCAACATGTGCGGACCCTGCCGGATTTGCTGGTGCAGGCGGATGGCCTTTCCAGTGCGGGTCGACCGGATCTCGCCGTGCGCCTGTTGCGAACGGCCTTGCCGTTTCATCCGGGCCACGCGGGACTGCTCAACCAATACGCGGTGGCCTTGAATCGATCCGGTCAGGCGGCCTTGGCATTGCCCATTCTGGACCAACTGCTGGCGCAGGATCCCCGGGCGATGGCGCCCCGGATCACCCGCGTTTATACCCACGATCTGCTGGGTCAGGTCGAAGCGGGCGCCGCCGATGCCCGTGAAGCGATTCGGCTCGCTCCCGGCATGGCCCAGGCGCATCTGGCCTTGGCCGACGCCTTGCTCGCAGCCGAGCGGGACGCGGAAGCGGTGGGGGCGCTGGACGAAGCCCTGAAGTGCGATCCGGGCAATGCCGAAATTCACGTCGAAGCGGCCGAGATCCTTTGGCGCAATCTTCACAACCCGGCGGCGGCCTTGGTCCACTTGGAACGGGCGATTGAACTCAATCCGGGCTTGGCCCGCGCTTATCTTCTGGTGGGACAGTTGCAGGTCGAGCGGGGCGATCCGGCGGCTGCGCGGCAAGCCGTGGCGGTGCTGCAGCAGTTGGCCCCGGAATTACCCGGCCTCGGGGAATTGGCGCGAAGCCTGAATCGGCCATGAAAAGGGCTATGAAATTCGGGGGCTTGCTCCTCGGTCTGGTCACGGTCGTCGCCGGTTGTGGGAAACCACGAGCCGTCGGTAACGGGGGCGATTCCACGGCGCCGGCTCGTCCTGCGGCGAACGCTCCGGCGCCGCTATCAACGGCCCGTGTTTCCGCACCGCCGTGGTTCACCAACGTGGTCGCCGGCAGCGGCCTCGATTTTCAACATCGATCGGGCCAGGCGGGCCATTTCTGGTTGCCCGAAATGGAAACGGGCGGCGTGGGCCTGATCGATTTCGATGGCGACGGACTGCTGGACGTCTTTTGCGTTAGCGGCGGGTCCCTGGACCCGGCGCATCCCGTCGCCCCGGGGCACCGTCTCTACCGTAACCTGGGCCACTGGCATTTTGCGGATGTCACCCACGCCGCCGGACTGGACAGTCCCGACGGCTACGGCATGGGCTGTGCGGTGGGCGACTACGATGGCGATGGCCGGCCGGATCTGTACGTCACCCAGCTGGGCTCAAACCATCTCTACCACAATCAAGGGGACGGAACGTTTATCGATGTCACCCGCACGGCCGGGGTGGCGGTTCGGTCGTGGAGTACGGCGGCGGCGTTTGTCGACTACGACGGCGACGGCCGGCTCGATCTCCTCGTGGTCAATTACGTCAAGTGGTCGCCGGAAGCGGAGATGGAGTGCTTCTCAGCGGGTGGGCGACGCGATTATTGTTCGCCGCGAAATTACCAGGCCGCCGCACCGCCGGTGCTGTTTCACAATCAAGGCGACGGCACGTTTGCAGATGTTACCGCCGCAGCGGGACTGGATCGCGCCTACGGCAATGGCCTGGGCCTGGCCACGGGTGATTTTGATCACGATGGCCGGATCGATTTCTTCGTCGCCAACGACGCCACGCCGAATCAACTCTGGTTGAATCAGGGCGGGGGACGTTTCCGGGATGAAGGACCGCTGCGGGGTTGCGCCTTGAATTCCATGGGTGTGCCGCGGGCGGGCATGGGCGTGGTGGCGGAGGATTTGGGACAACGCGGCTGGCTGGATTTGTACGTCACGCACCTGGTGGGGGAGGGGAATGGATTTTTTCGCAATCAAGCGGGGAACTTCCTCGACGCGGTGACGCCGGACGGCCCGATGGCGGGCAGCCTGCCGTTTACGGGCTTCGGCGTGGCGCTGGCGGATTTTGATAACGATGGCGAGCTGGATCTGTACGTGGCCAACGGGCGCGTGCGCCGGGGCGCGGGCGAGTTGAATCCCCTCGATCCCTATGCCGAGCCGAACACGTTGCGACGGGGCCTGGGGGGCGGTCGCTTTGACGTGGTGCTGCCGACCGGAGGAACCGCGGAAGCGCTGGTGGCCACGAGCCGGGGCCTGGCCGTCGGCGACCTGGATAACGACGGCGCCCCGGACGTGGTGGTGGTGAACCGCGATGGCCCGGTGCATCTCCTGCGGAATCTCGTCGGCGACCAGCGCTCGTGGATTCAGTTCCGCTTGAGCGGGCGCGATGGCCGCGAGGTGCGCAACGCCATTCTGCGCTGGGAAAGCCAGGGACGAACGCAGTGGCGGCAATTGCAGCCCAACCAGGGCTATTGTTCGAGTCAGGATCCCCGGGTGCATTTCGGTCTGGGGACGGGCGCGAAAGAGGGGCGGCTCTGGGTCCGGTGGGCGGACGGACAGGCCGAGGATTTTGGGATCCGGGAAGCGGGCCAGTTGCACGCGATCCGGGCCGGTGCGGGTCGGCCGGCGCCGGGGGTGTTTTCGTGGTAACGGCGCGGGGTTTCTGCGACGGCCCGATTGCATAAACTTTGCCCCGTCGACGGTCCTCGCTAATTTTCACCCATGAAATCACCCGCCGAGATGCTTCGCAGCTTCCTGCTGTCCACTGTCGTCGCTGTGGTCCTTTCCGGATGTGGTGCCCGGGACGAAAACGCGCCGAAGAAGATCGATGTCTCGGCGCAGGTGAGCCAGCTCAAGGGCACGGCGGATGCGAAAAGCACGGCGCTCACGGAATTGGCGGCCGGCGGGCCCAATGCCGCGGCGGCGGTGAATGACATCATTCCCCTCCTGAAGGACGAGGATCACGTGGTGCGTCGACTGGCCGCTTATGCGTTGTGCCAGATCGGTCCGGCGGCGAAGGCGGCCATCCCCGCGCTCAAGGAACTGATGAACGATCCCGATCGCAGCACCGTCACCACGGTGATCAATGCGATCAATGCCATTGCGCCGGGTTCGATCGAGGGCGTGAAGGTGATCAACACCACCCAATAAAAAATCCGCCGCCCACCCGGAGGTGGAACGGCGGAGGGAAAATTTCCTCGGCGGGGCTTACTTCACGCTGAGCAGTTCGACGTCGAACAGCAGGGTGCTGTTGGCCGGGATCGGTCCCTGGCCGTTTTCGCCGTACGCGATCTTCGCGGGAATGGCCAGCTGCCATTTGTCGCCTTCCTTCATGAGCAGGAGCGCCTCGGTCCAGCCCGGGATGACGCCGCTGACCGGGAACTCAATCGGCTCACCGCGATCCACGGAGGAATCGAACTTGGTGCCGTCGATCAAGGTGCCCGTGTAGTGCACTTTCACGGTGTCCTCTTTCTTCGGGGCCTTGCCGGTGCCGCTCTTCAGCACCTTGTATTGCAGACCGGAAGCGGTGGTCTTCACGCCTTCCTTCTTGCCGTTGGCGGCCAGATAGTCTTCACCCTTCTTGAGGTTTTCCGTGCCGGCGGATTCCGCCTTCTTGGCGAGCACCTGCTGCAGTTCCGCGAAAACATCCTTCACTTCGGCTTCGGTCAGGGGCGATTTGCGCCCGGCCAGCACGTCGTCGATGGCCGCGACGACCACCTTGGTGTCGAGTTCCACGCCCTGTTGCTTGAAGCTGCGGCCGATTTGCGTGCCGATCGCATAGCTGGATTTGGCACGAAAATCCTTAAGTTCGAGCGGGGCGGCGGCTTTGAGCGACATAGTGGTAGCGGTGAAGATCGCGATGCTCAGGGCACTCGCGGAGAGAATAGATCTGGCCATCATACTTAGTTGAGGAAAGGCGGCGCCCCTCCGGCCGCGCACGGTCAAGTACGCCCCCGGGGAGGTCAAGGCAGGGAATCGCGGAATCGGACGGCGCGTTGCGGGCCCGGGCAACGCCCATTCTTTCGCTGACACCCGAGGTTCCCGTCCCATAGTAGCCGCCAATGATGCCCCGCGATTCACACCCGCCCAGTCACCCGCCGGGTGGCGCGTTCACCTTGATTGAGCTGCTCGTGGTGATCGCCATCATCGCCATTCTGGCCGGTCTGCTGTTGCCCGCACTGTCCCGCTCCAAGGGCACGGCTCTCGCGGTCGCCTGCGCCAGTCAGCATCGGCAGCTGAATCTGGGCTGGGGCATGTACGCGGACGAAAACAGCGAGCGGCTCGTCAATAACCACGGCGTCGGCGAGACCCGTCAGCGAACCAACACCTGGGCGAACAACCTGCTCGACTGGGGCGACAGCGATGGCAATACCAACACGGCCCTGCTCACCGGCGGGCTGTTGGGCAAGTACGTGGGCGGCTCCTGGAAGGTTTTCAAATGTCCGGCCGATACCGTCCGGGCGGACAACGGACCGCGCATCCGCAGCGTTTCGATGAACTGCCTCGTCGGCGATCCGGGTGAACTCACCAACAAGTTCAATCCCTCGTACACGCAATATTTTCGTCGGGCGCAGATGACCCAACCGGCGCACACGTTTGTGTTTTTGGACGAACATCCGGATTCCCTGAATGACGGCTTCTTCATGAACCGCCTCGAAGAGGCGCCGCGCTGGGGGAATCTCCCCGGCTCGTGGCACGGTGGATCGGTGGCGATGTCGTATGCCGACGGACACGGGGAATCGCACAAGTGGGTCGTGGGCGGACCGGAAGGAACGGTGCGCCCGCCGGTGAAGGGCGGGGCGGGGGCGATTTTCCCGGCGGTACCCACGACGGATTGGGATTGGCTCAAGGAGCGAACCAGCGTGTTGGCGTCGCCCTGAGCGGGGCCGGCGGATGAAGGGGGAAGGGGGAAGGGCGATCCCATGATGGTGTACCTCAATGGCGACTTTGTGGCGGAGGCCGAGGCGCGGGTGCCGGTAACGGACCGCGGTTTTTTGCTGGGCGACGCTCTCTTTGAAACGCTCCGGGTGGCCAACGGCGTGCCACTTTTGTGGGAGGCGCACCTGGAGCGATTTACCCGGGGGCTGGCGCTTTTGCAGGTTTCGGGTGCCGGTGCGCCCGGCGACTGGCAGCGAGCCGTGCGGGAATTACTGCGACGGAATGCCCTTCGGGAGGCGGTGGTGCGGATCACGGTGACTCGCGGTTCCGGTGCCCGGGGCTATTCGCCGCGGGGTGCCGTGCATCCGACGGTGGTGATCACGGCGCACCCGGCCCCGGCGCCGTTCGGCGACCTGGGATCGCGGCCGGGCTGGCACCTGATCACGTCGCGTTATGCCGTGCCGCCGCCGCAGCCCCTTTCCGGGATCAAGCACGCGAACCGATTGCTTTCCGTGCTCGCCCGGATGGAAGCGGACGCCGTCGGCGCGGATGAGGCGCTGATGCTCGGCGCGGCCGGGCAGGTCGCGGAGGCGTCGGGGAGTAACGTGGGCTGGTTTGAAGGCGACACCCTGGTGACGCCCGATGCCGCCACGGGCGCGCTTCCGGGGGTCCTGCTGGACTACGTGGGGCAAACCGCCCGCCGCCTGGGGTGGGCCTGCCGGACGGCTTCCGTGCCGCCGGGCCGGTTACAATCCGTGGTCGGGCTGTTCCTGACCAACAGCATCCACCTGTTGGTTCCGGTGGCCCGGTTCGACGACCACCCCGTCCCGGGCAGCCCGAAAATTGCCATTTTGCAGGCAAAATTGCGTGAGTCCTTGCTCTCCGGGCCGGGTGGCGGGTGAAGCTCTGCGGACCTTGTACAGGCCAAAGGACGACAAGGTTTCCAAAAAAACGCCACTGGCCAGAAGCCGAAAGCAAGGCAGATTAGGAAGATACCGTCGGGGATTTCGGATCCGGCCATCGCGGTGCTGTGAGGCACCTGCGGGTTGGCCGGTCGGTGGGATCCCCGCGCTAAATTGAATTAACGACATGTCAGAGACTTCGTCTGTAACGCTGCTAGGCCGCCTTCAACAGGCGGTAAGCGGAGTCATTCACTGGTTGGACTCCGATTACCGTGCGGAAGAACTGCTGCAACTGCCGAAACAGCCCGATAAGGTCGAGTGGGTTCGGTCCATTCCGTTTGCGATTCTGCACCTGGGCTGTCTGGGAGTCATCTGGACGGGCTGGAGCTGGACGGCGGTCGGCGTGGCCGTGGCGCTCTACTTCATCCGGATGTTCGCCGTCACCGGCTTCTTTCACCGCTACTTCTCCCACCGGACCTTCAGCACGTCCCGGCCGATGCAGTTCCTGATCGGCGTCTGGTGCGGCACCTGCGTCCAACGGGGCGCCCTCTGGTGGGCCTACACCCATCGGCATCACCATGCCCACTCGGACGATCCCGAGGACAAGCATTCCCCGCGGCAGCACGGCTTCCTGTGGGCGCACATCGGCTGGATCACCAGCCGGGAAAATTTCCCCACGGACTATCGCAAGATCAAGGATCTGGCGAAGTTCCCCGAGCTGGTGTGGTTGAATCGGTTCGACACCACGATCCCGGTGGTGTTTGCGGTCTCGCTGTGGGTGCTCGGGGTGGCGTTGCATCGCTTCGCGCCCAGCCTGGGTACCACGGGTTGGCAGATGCTGGTCTGGGGCTTCTTCATCAGCACCACGGCGTTGTTTCACGGCACGGCGACCATCAACTCGCTGGCCCACGTCTTCGGCCGCAAGCGCTACGACACCGGGGATGATTCCCGGAACAGTTTCCTGCTCTCCCTGGTGACCATGGGCGAGGGCTGGCACAACAATCATCACCAACACATGGGCGCCGTGCGTCAGGGATTCTACTGGTGGGAAGTCGATCTCACCTACTACCTGCTGCGCATGATGTCCTGGACCGGACTCATCTGGGACCTGCGGCCCGTGCCGAAGGATGCCTACAATCCGGCCAAGCAGCTGCGGGGCCAATTGGCCGCCGCCACCGCTCCGGCCCCGGCCCCAGCCCAGGATCAGGCGAACGGTTCGCGTCCGCGGATTCCCCGTCCGTCCTTGGAGAATTCGTAAGCGGTCGTTCGTTGCGGTTTCCCCGTGCTTCCCGCCTGAATCCATCTGTGGATTCAGGCGGTTTCGTTTAGCAACGAGGCGGCCCACGCAAAGTCCCGGCTGCCGCGTGAAGGAATTTGCCAAAAATGCCGGGCTCGGTGAGGCGTTTTGCCCCGGAAGGGCTAACCTCCCCCCGTGAAACAAAAGGCTCAGGGCAGATTGGTTAACTCACAGTTGCTTCGTTTCCTTGGTGCCCCTCGGTAAGAACATCCTTGGTTTTCCGCATGAATCGTCCCCGTGTCGCCATTGTGGGTACCGGCATTGCCGGACTCAGCTGCGCGTATTTTCTGCACCGGCGCTTCGATGTCACGCTGTTCGAACTGGAGGCGCGGGCGGGCGGACACACGCACACCGTGGATGTGCCGGAGCCCGGGCGACACGTGGCGTTCGACACCGGCTTCATGGTGTTCAACCACGTGACCTATCCGTTGTTGACCCGCTTCTTTCGCGAACTCGAGGTGCCCACCCAGCCGACGTCGATGTCCTTCAGTGTGCAGCATCTGCCCAGCGGTTTGGAGTACAACGGAACGAGTCTGAACCATCTGTTTGCCCAGCGCCGCAACCTGTTGCGTCCGTCGTTTTACCGCCTGTTACTGGCGGTGAATCGCTTCAACGAAGAGGCGGTGCCGGCGTTGGAGGAGGCGCAATGGCAGGGGATGACGGTCGCGGAGTACGTCCGTGCCCGCGGGTATGGTGACGGGTTCCTGCAATTGTACCTGATTCCGATGAGCGGCGCCGTGTGGAGCACTCCGCCGGAACTGATGCTGGAATTCCCGGCGATCACCCTGCTCCGTTTTTTTCATAATCACGGCTTTCTCGGACTCCAGACGCAGCATCCCTGGTGGACGGTCACCGGCGGGGCGCGGGAATACATCCGGCGGCTGCGTCCGGTCCTCGGCGCGCACCGGTTTCGGCTGCGGACGCCGGTGGTGGCGGTGCAACGTCAGGCGGGTGGGGGAGCCCAAGTGCGCACGGCGGACGGGCGGGCGGAGGACTTTGATCGCGTCGTGCTGGCCACCCATGCCGACCAGGCGCTGTCCCTGCTGTCGGACGCGGATGCGACCGAACGGTCCGTTCTGGGGGAATTCCGTTATCAGGCGAATCTCGCGACGGTGCACACCGATGCCGCGGTGATGCCCCGGACCCGACGCGCGTGGGCCAGTTGGAATTATCGCATTGCGACCGGACCCGACGGAAAACCCCGCCCGCAAACGGTCTACTGGATGAACTCTCTGCAGGGCGTGAGTGATCGGGTGCCGTATTTTGTGTCGGTCAACGGGGAGGACACGATGGATCCGTCGAAGGTGATCCGGCGCATTCCGTATCGGCATCCCTTGTTCAGCCAGGGGGCGCGGGCGGCGCAACAGCGGCTGCCGGGATTGAATCACCGCAGCCCCGGGCAGGCGGTGTACTTTGCGGGCAGTTACTTTCGCTACGGCTTCCACGAGGACGCCTTCGGCGCCGGCCTGGCCGCCGCTCGAGCGGTCGCGGGCGAGCGTTTTTACGATCACGCGCCTTGGCCGGAGTGAAGGGGGGGAGCCGTGTGGGAGCGCTCGGTAAAACGCCCCTCAACTGCCGGAGGTGACGGAGCGGAGGCGCTCTTCGTAGCGGGGGTGATGCGTTCCCATCAGGCGGTCCCAGAAACTGAAGAAGAAGCCGTAGTTCCCCCGGCTGTATTGATGGTGCACGATGTGGCTCGTGGGGGTGCTGAGCACCCGCGAAATCCAGGAGTCCGCAAAACGGCGCGGCATGAATTCGTAGCCGGAATGGATGGTGACGTTGATGCCGAATTGGAACATCATGAAGAGGGCCCACGGTACGGGATGGACGGGATAAAGAACCGCGACGAGGGGCATGATGCCGGCTTGAACCGCAGCTTCCAGTGGGGCGAAGGCGTAGGAGGTCCAAGGGGAGGGGTTGTGCGACCGATGATGCGTGTGATGAAACCAGCGGTAGAGCGCCCGCGAGTGGAGGAGTCGGTGCGTCCAATAGAAATAGGCGTCGTGGACCACGATGGTGACCGGCAGGCTCAGGAAAAACCACCACCAGCCGTACTCATTCATCGTGACATAGATCCGGGTCCAGCCGTGGAGCTTCATCCACCAGGTCAGAACCACGAACAGGGCGAAAATGATGACGGAAATACCGGAATAGAAGATCTCCCGCGCCATGTCGGCTCGTTCGGGGTAGTCGGCGATAATTTTTCGATGTTTCCAGCTGCGGCGAAAGAGGACGTAGCCGGACAACCACGCCGCGCCGGCGATGAGCACGTAAAAGCCCGCCATTACGGCGATATTGGATCCGAGCACTTGGGCGGCGCGGTTCAGGAAAATGTCCGAAAGCATACCGTTCTTTTGGGGAACAACGGGGGGCGGATGGGCTTGTCAAGCGTCAAGAGGGCGATGGCGTTTGCGACCGCTCAGCGGCGGTTTTGATGAGTTGCCGCTGATTGCCGGCCGCATTTGACGTGGTTTACCAAGTGGAAAATCAAGAAACGGAGAGGCTCGCCATCGGTGAATGGACCGTGGGTCCACTTGACTCGCCGGTAAATTGAGCAGTCCGCGGAGAGGATTTTGAATCAAAAGTTGCTGTTGACTGGTGCTCCCAATCATTTTTCGTAGCGCCGCCATAGTGAGTGGGGCTACGCCTTGTTCGATGACTTTTCGAATTGTTGAAGTGGTGTTTCATTTTCTCGGCTATAGCTGTGGGAGCTCTTTGTGGGCCGTAGGATGGCTGGAAATTCAACGAGCTGCTTGGTTGTGGTCCGGCCAATGGTTCGTGGCCAACAGTTAAAAAGTATGGACATTGAGCGTTGGGAATTCAAATTATATGAGTAAAATTGCCGCAAAGCTTAAAAATCAGCCAGGTAAAAGTTATATATTTAATCACAATGGCCAGGTTAAGGAGTTTTTGATGACACTGGGTTTGGAAGCCGCTTTTAGTCGATCACCACTCAATTCATCAACGGAGAGGACGATGCAAGTCATTCAGCACCTTTCTCACGAAACTCACTTTGTCGTGGTGCAGTTGTGTCTGGGTTGCGACGATCCTGCCGTGGATGGCTACGTAGCGATGTGCCTTCCAAAGGCAACGTTCAGCCTGAAAGAATTTCAATTGATTTATGAAGAACTTCATGAACAAACCCTGGACACGGGATTTTGGGAGTCTCGTTTAGAATGGAGTTAAATGTCGCGAGATTTTTCACACTAGGGAACGGTAAACCTTTGTCGCCGGCTGGTCTGCGTGATCGTTCCGGGGCCTTGTTGATAATGCCTCTCAATACCCGGACGGGTTCGGCTTCCGCGGGCTCCGCGCGGGACAACTCCATTCGCCTCACCTCCGCGGTCGGGTACCGTGCCGGAATGGCGGAGTGGCATGATTTCCGGCGACGCTCGATCACGGTCCTGGGGGCGGTGACGCTCCTCGCCTTTGGCCCGTTGGCGGCGGATGCCCTCCGAGTCGCGTGTATTGGCGATAGCATCACGGCGGGGGCGGGCGTGGCGAATCCGTCCGCGGACAGCTATCCCGCGCGGCTGCAGAGCCTGCTTGGGGCGGGATATGTGGTGGGTAATTTTGGCGTGTCGGGTCGGACGCTGTTGAAGCGTGGCGATTATCCGTACTGGCAGGAACCGGCGTATGCGCAAAGCCGGAATTTCGCTCCTGACATTGTCCTCATCGCCCTGGGGACCAACGATGCCAAAGCGGAGAATTGGCGTTTTGGCGCGGATTTCGCCGGGGATTACGCGGAGTTGATTCGAAGCTACACCACGCCCAATCGCCAACCGCGCGTCTTGCTCGTGACGCCGTGCCCGGTGTTTCTCGATGGGGCGTATGGGATCGATGTCACGGTGTTACACCGCGAGATCGCACCGGCGATCCGCGATCTGGCGATGCAGCTGGGCCATGAGGTCGTGGATTTTCACGACCGGCTGCAGGGGCACGCGGAATGGTTTCCGGATACGCTGCATCCCAATACGCGGGGCACGGCGGTTATGGCGGCGGTGGCTTGGAGCGTGGTGGCGCGGGCGGGCGCGCCTGGGGCGGCGCCGCGCTTGGAGGTGGGCCGACTTCCGTCGGATCGCGTTAATATTTCGTGGCCGGCTGATCGGGCGGGGTGGGTCCTGCAGAGTGCCACGCCGGGGAACGGTTTCCCGTGGGTGTGGACGGTGGCGGATCAGGCTGCGGTTAGTGAGGGAGGGCGGGTGGGGGTGACGGTCGGGGTGGGGGCGGCGGGGAAGGTTTGGCGGCTTTGGTGGCCGGCGGGGGAATGAAGGGTGAAGGAAGAAGGAAGAAGGAAGAATTCTCGGCGGGCGGGTATTGCAGTTTTCAGAACGTTTTTTGTGCGGTGGTGCGTCATTGCAAAGCGGTAGAAGACAACCGCAGTCCACGACGCTCCCGCGACGTCTGACGCGGCGGGTAAATGCCGCGAGGTTGTGGACTGCGGCAGTCCTCTGCCGCTTTTCTCCGGGAATGGACGAGCCGGACCGATGTGCGAATTTTCCCAAGGGGCGGGTATCGCAGTTTTCGGAACGTTTTTTGTGCGGTGGTGCGTCATTGCAAAGCGGTAGAGGGCGACCGCAGTCCAGGACGCTGGCGCGACTACTGACGCGGTGGGGGATGACCGCCAGGTTTTGGACTGCGGCAGTCTTCTACCGCTTTTCTCCGGGAATGGGCGAGCCGGACTGATGCACTGATTTTCCCAGGGGGGCGGGTTGCAGTTTTTGGGAACGCTGTTTGTGCGGTGGTGCGCAATTCCAAAGCGGTGGAGGACAACCGCAGTCCAGGACGCTGGCGCGATTGCGGACGCGGTGGGGGATGGCCGCGAGGTTGGGAATTCTGCCGATCCAGCGCACACGGCTTCGACCAGTGGGGATTTTCTGCCATCCCTTTGCGGTCATGATCGATGCCAGACTTTCGGTTTTCCAGGGCGTGGGCCAGCCGTTTGCCTTTGTCGCGCATCCCGTGGGGGCCGCGCCGGGGCCGGGCGAGTGCCTGGTGCAGATCTCACTCGCCAGCGTTTGTGGCTCGGATTTGCATACCGTGGATGGGCGTCGGAGTGGCCCGACGCCGGTGGTCCTGGGGCATGAGGGGGTGGGACGGGTGTTGGCGGTCGGTTCGGGGCGCGAGACCGGATTGGTGGGGCGACGGGTCACGTGGACGCTGGCCGATAGCTGCGGGGTGTGTCGGTGCTGTCGGGAATGGGATCTGCCCCAGAAGTGCGAGCGTCTGTTTAAGTACGGCCACGCCCCGTTTCACGATGGAACCGGATTGAACGGCACCTATGCGTCGCACGTGCTGCTGCGGGCGGGAACGACAGTCCGGCCGCTTCCGGAAACCGTGACGGACGAAATGGCGGTCTCCGCTAATTGTGCGCTGGCCACGATGGTGGGGGCCGTGGAAGGCCTCGGCGGGCCCGGCGAACTCGCCGTCATTCAAGGGGCGGGACTGCTGGGGTTGTACGGGTGCGCGTTGTTGAAGGAACTCGGATGGCGCCGGGTGGTGGTCGTTGATACGAATCCGGCGCGATTGGAATTGGTGACCGATTTCGGCGGCGAGCCGGCGCTGAATTCCGCCTGCTCAGTCGTGCCCAGCGGCACGGCCGATGCGGTGTTCGAAGTGACCGGGCAGGGGGCCGTCATTGCGGAGGGTCTGGATCTGCTGCGTCCACGGGGGCGTTATCAATGGGTGGGCATGGTGCACGCGGCCTCGCGATTTGAGTTGGTGGGGGAAGTGGTGGTGCGGAAGTGCCTGACGATTCAAGGCCTGCACAATTACGTGCCCCGGCATCTGGGCGCGGCCGTCGAGTTTCTGCAGCGCCAGGGCGCCCGGTTGCCTTGGGAACGCCTGATATCGCCCGCATTGCCGTTGGAGTCGCTGGATGCGGCGATGGCCTTGGCGCGAACCGGTCGCTGGGCGCGGGTCGCGGTACGTCCCTGAAAGCAAGCGCGGCGTAGTTCGGCGTTGCCAAAGTGTAACTTGTGACGTTCGGTATCGAGTCGCATGCATGTTGCCATGAACCCCACCGAGGTGGTGAACGAAATCCTGGGTGTTTTCCGGGAGCACGGACACCGCGCCTACGGCGAGCAGGTCACTGAACTGCAGCATGCGCTGCAGTGCGCGACCCTCGCGCGTCATGGCGGCGAGGACGACTTCGTCGTCGCAGCCTGCCTGCTGCATGACTACGGACATCTGGTGCACGGGCTCGGCGAAGACATCGCGGATCGCGGTGTCGATGGCCGGCACGAATGTGTGGGAGCCAATCGTCTGTCCGCGTGGTTTCCGGCGGACGTGGTGGAACCGATCCGCAATCATGCGGCGGCCAAGCGGTATCTGTGCTGGAAGGAAACGGGGTATTACGACGGTCTTTCCGCAGCGTCCCGCAAAAGCCTGGCGCTCCAAGGCGGTCCGATGAACGACGCGGAAGCCCGGCAGTTCGAGGCCGATCCGCAGTTTGATCGCTCCCTCCGGGTGCGGCGGTATGACGATGCCGGCAAGCAACCCGATCTGGTAACCCCGGAGCTGGAATCGTGGCGGCCCTTATTGGAATCGCTCGTGGGTCACTGATTTCGGGCGGTCGGAAATTTGTTGTTTCAAAAGCCTATTATGTCCTCCTCTGCCACCGCTCCGGTTCCGCGTCTCCGCTGGATCGAACACCCTTGGGTGCTGTCGATTTGGTGCGTGGTGGCCGCGTTCGGCTCCTACGCCTGCATGTACGGCTTTCGCAAACCGTTCACGGCCGGCACCTATCTGGACCCCATGACCGGGGTGAGTTTCAAGGCGTGGCTGGTGACCGCCCAGGTGTTGGGGTACACGGTTTCGAAGTTCGTGGGCATCCGGGTGATTGCCGAGATGCGACCGGAGCGACGGGCGGGGATATTTTTGGGATTGATTGCAGTCGCGGAGTTGGCGCTGCTGTTATTCGCCATCACCCCGGCGCCGTACAACACGGTGTGCCTGTTTTTCAACGGACTACCCTTGGGGATGGTTTTCGGCCTGGTGCTGGGCTTTCTGGAAGGTCGACGCCAGACGGAAGCGTTCGTCGCGGGTTTGTGCGCGAGCTTCATCCTGGCGGACGGCGTGACGAAGTCGGTCGGGGCGGAACTGTTGAAGCGCGGCGTGCCGGAGAACTGGATGCCGTTCTCGGCGGGACTGGTCTTCCTGCTGCCGCTGGTGGGATTCGTAGCGATGCTGCGGATGATTCCGGCGCCCAATGCGCGGGACGTGGCGGAGCGCTCCGAGCGGTCGCCCATGCTGCGCACGGATCGGCGGGCCTTTCTGCGCCGGCACGGGCTGGGGCTGGGGCTGATGACCGTGGTGTTTCTGCTGGTGACGATTCTGCGGAGTTTGCGGGCGGATTTCGCGCCGGAAATTTGGAAGGCGCTGGGGACGACGGGGGAACCCTCGGTGTTCACCCGATCCGAGATCTGGGTGGCGTTGGGCGTGATGGTGGCGAGCGGCATGGTGGTGCTGATCCGGGATAATCGGCGCGCCTTTTTCACCGCGCTGTCGATGGTGACCGCCGGGCTGATGCTGACCACGGCAGCGGTGATTGGCTTGCGGATGGGGCAGATCAATGGCTTCGCCTTCATGGTGTTGGTCGGCGTGGGTTTGTACGTCCCGTACGTCGCCTTTCACACCACCATTTTCGAACGGCTGGTGGCGATGACCCGCGAGAAGGCGAACATCGGATTCCTTATGTATCTGGTCGATGCCATCGGATACCTGGGTTACGTGGCGGTGATGCTGGGGAAGAAGTATTTTTCGGTTAAAGGAAGTTTTCTCGATTTCTTCACCACCTTCTGCCTGGCGGCGGCCGGGATTTCGATTGTCGCGGTGGTTGCGGCCATGTTGTTCTTCCGCCCGGCCCATCGCACGACGGTGCTGACGCCAGCGGCGGAGTGAATTGCGAAACGCGGCTTCACTTGCCCCCACGGTCGGCAAGGAAACGAAGAGGCACTCGGTGGCCCTGTTTTTGCACTGCCGGAAACGGTTCGCCGCGCGGGAGAAACGATGACGGGGCAACGACCACTGCGACTGCACGGTTTCTTCGTTCGCTCCGTTCCCCTCGGTAAAGGCAGCTCGGGCCTTCCGTCGGGAACCGGCGAACCCGGCCCGCGTCGTCGGACGTCTCCCTCGACCGCGCCGCCGCTGCTGCTGGCGCAGGGCGGCCGGTGTTTCACGCCGATTGGCCGGGAGAGGTTTTCTTCACTTCGTCGCGGCTGCGGGGTCAAACCGGGCGCCGGACAGATCCAGTTGGTAAATCATCCCGGCGTAGCCCACCACGTAGAGGTTTCCCGCGGCATCATTGGCGATGCAGGTGATGGCCTGAGGGGAGGTGGCGAGCTGACGGATCTCCTTGAGGGAGCGCTGATCGTGGGTCAGTCCCCAGACGCGTTTGGATTGATAATCCCCGAAAATATACACCCCGTAGAACGAGGAGTGGACATCCCCGCGATAAACGTGCCCGCCGATAACGGCCGAGCCGTGTTTGCGACGCGTGGCGAAGAGGGGGGCCACGTACTCAGCGCCGTCCCGACGGTGCGTTTGCGAGAACAGCTCGAAGCCTTCATAGACGTTCCAGCCGTAATTCTCCCCCCGGCGGACGAGATCGATTTCATCGCCCCGCTCCTGTCCCAGATCCGCCACCCAGAGATCACCCGTGAGGCTGTCGAAACTGAAGCGCCAGGGCTCGCGAAGTCCATAGGCCCAGATCTCCGGTCGCGCGTCCGTGCGTCCGAGAAACGGATTATCGGAGGGAATGCCGTACGGCAGGTCGGCCGCGGGATGGTCCACATCGATGCGCAGCATTTTGCCGAAGAGGCGTCGCAAATCCTGGGCCGATCCCTGCGGATCGAAGTTCGGAGCGGAGTCGCCCATGCCGAGATAGAGGAAGCCGTCGGGCCCGAATTGGATGCACCCGCCGTTGTGATGTTCCGCCACGCTGGGGATGGTCATCAGCCGTCGGGGCGGTTGTCCGGAGTCGCGGGCGAAATCGGCCGTCACCTGCCGTTCGAGTAACAAGGTGGTGATCTTTCCCACTTCCATCACTTGTTGTTTGACGTAGTACTTGCGGTTTTGGGCGAACTGCGGATGAAAGGCGATCCCCAGCAGGCCGTTCGGACCGCGCGCGCTAAAGACTTCCGGGGTGAAATCGGCGAACAGCGTTTTGTCCGCGTGCCCCGCGGACTTTTCCACGCGCCAGATGACGCCGGCCTGATGCGCCACCAGAAACCGATCCGGGAAGCCCGGGACTTGACCCATCCAGACGAGGCCGGTGGTGGCAGCGCCCGGGGTGCCGGCCGGAGCGGAAGCCACCTTCAGTTCGGCATCGAGGAGCGGCCGCAGAACGGCAGGAGGATTCAGCGCCGGGATGTTTTCCGGCATGCCATGAATATGTGAGAGGGCGTGGTCGGGTTGTTTGAGGCTCACCAGATATTCGATCAGGTCGGTGAACTCCGCCGGCGTCAGCCCGGTCTGCAAGCCTTCCGGCATCAGGGAAATATTGCTGCCGCGCTGCTCCCGGATGTCGGACGTGGCGATGCGAATCTTTTGTCCGTCGGCGATCATCAGCTCCACGGCGGAATCGGTCGCGAGCTTGAGCACCCCCTGGTATTCCTCACCCGATTTGGTGGTGACGAGGGTGGTGCTGTAGCCCACGGCAATCGTGGCGGACGGCTGCAGGACGGCGTCGATCAATTCGCGGCGCGCAAATCGATCACCGACCGCGGCCAGGTCCGGCCCCGCCCGGAGCCCGAGTCCATCGAGCGAATGACACTTGGAGCAGGCCAACCGCTTTTCGTCGGCGAAGAGCGTCCGTCCGCGAGCGACTTCGCCGTCGCGGGTCATGGCGGCCTGGCGATAGTCCTCGGGCGTGGTGGGTTTGCCGGTGGGCGGGTTCGCCTGGCCCAGCACCAGGAGACCCCCGCCCGCCAGCGAGGCGACGATGGGCGAGTAGCGGAGAAAACGGACGAGCACGGAGTTCATGGACGGCATTCGTTCCAACAGATTCGAACCATTCAACGGCCTGCGGTGACCAAGTCCTCCCGAGCGGAACTGCGGGAGCCGGCCAACGGAGTCGTGGAGTGAACAGCCACCTTGACGGTGCGGGAGCGACTTCACAATGCCGGCCTGCGCGGTGATTCACTGACGGGATGGGAAAACAGCTTCTTCGCCGATCTTTCGCTGGGTGTACGGCGGTCTGGAGGGTCACGCGGAGGCGCGGAGACGCGGAGGGGGGAGAGGCGTTGGGGTATGAACATTTCGGTTTTCTCCGCGTTCTCCGCGGCTCCGCGTGCAAAAATGTCTTTTTGGTGGGTGTGTTTTGGAAAAGAGGCACGCGGAGGCGCGGAGACGCGGAGGGGGAGAGGCGTTGAGGTATGAACTTTTCGGGTTTCTCCGCGTTCTCCGCGGCTCCGCGTGCAAAAATGTCTTTTTGGTGGGTGTGCTTTGAAAAGGGGCACGCGGGGGCGTGGAGGGATTTAGTTCTTGGTTCCTCGTTTTTTTGCTTTCTCCGCGGCTTCGCGTGCGGAATGGGCTGATGGGATGGGGTGTTCACCCCACTGGGAGTTCCGGGCGGGGAATTAAGCTGGGCGGACGCTTCGAAGCCGGCGGATGGCGTGGTTATGGGTTCCACGCCGCAGATGAGCCACGGCATTCGGGTGTGGCGGCGGGACGCTCACGCGCCTCGCCGTCCTTTTGCGTCGACGTTTGTCGACGTTGGAGCGGTCCAATGTGGTGGAAATCAGCAACGACATGCAGCACCTGCGCTTTCGCTGGCCAGCCTGGCTCACGGGAAGTCCGCATCCGCGCCCCGAGCTCGGCGAGCCGCCGCTGCGGGGGGAATTGTTCAGTGTTGAGCAATTATCCCGCTACGCCCAAACCCTCGCGACGAGTCACGCGGTGGTCACCCGACCGGGTTCGGATCAATTGCTCAGCCGTTTGGGCCAGAACGAGGACATCCTCCGGGCCTTCAATCGGAGCACCCTCGAAGTGGGGCAGAGTCGTCGGGTCACCCCCGCCGCCGAATGGTTGCTTGATAATTTCTATCTGATTGAGGAACAGGTGCAGTTGGCGCGGCGCCATCTGCCCCGGGGCTATAGCCGGGAATTGCCCTGGCTGGTTAACAGTGCATCGGCCGGATTTCCCCGGGTCTACGACATTGTGCTGGAGTTGATCTCGCACGTGGACGCTCAGATCGATGCCGAGCCCCTGCGCGCGTTCATCGCCGCCTACCAGTCGGTGGCTTCGCTGAAGCTGGGTGAGCTATGGGCGATCCCCATCATGTTGCGGCTGGGGTTGATCGAAAACCTGCAACGGGTCACGAGCCGGCTCATTCTCGCGCGGGCGGATCGGGACCTCGCGGACCGGTGGGTGGATCGCCTGCAACAGATGGCGGAGAAGAATCCGTCGCTCCTCGTGGTGGTGGTGGCGGATATGGCGAATTCGCACCTGCCGATCTCGAGTCCCTTCGTCGCCGAGTTCTGTCAGCGCCTCTCGCGCCAGAGTCCGGTCCTGCACCTGGCGCGCACGTGGATGGAACAACGGCTCGCCGAGCACGGATTGTCCATTGAGCAGCTGGTGCACCTGGAAAGTCAAAGCCAGGCGGCCGATCAAGTGTCCGTCAGCCACAGCATCACAAGTCTGCGGCAGTTAAGCGCCTTCAACTGGAAGGAGTTTGTAGAGGCCTTGAGTGTGGTTGAGGCGACGCTGCGCACGGATCCGGCGGATGTTTACCGGACGATGGATTTTACCACCCGCGATCGTTACCGACATGTCATTGAGTATTTCGGCCGTCATTGCGCGGCCTCGGAATCGGAAGTCGCCCGCGGCGCAATCGAACTGGCGGGCGAAGCTGCGCGGCTGAAAGGGGTGAAGGATCGCACGGCGCACGTGGGGTTCTACTTGATCGATCGGGGGCAGGCGGAACTCCGACGGCGCGTGCGGGCGCGTTGGCCCTGGTCTTCGAGTCTGGAACGGGCGATCCGGCGTTTCCCGCTCACGTATTACACCGGGGGCATCGGGTTGTTGACCCTGTTGACCACGCTGGGGTTTCTGGCGGAGGCCCAGGCGCTGGGAGTGTCGGAAGGGCGGCTATTCCTGCTCGAACTGCTGGTGCTGATCTGCACCAGTCAATTGGCGGTCGCATTGATGAATTGGCTGACCACGCTGCTGGTGCAGCCGCACCTGCTGCCGCGGCTGGATTATTCCGCAGGCATCGGCGTCGAAGGCCGGACGATGGTGGTGATACCAACATTGTTGTCGACCCTGGAAGGGGTGGATCAACTGGTGGAGACACTGGAGATTCACTTTCTGGCGAATCGAGATGCCCAGCTGCAATTTGGTTTGCTGACGGATTTTGGGGACGCTCTGACGGAGCACCTACCCGGGGATGAACCCCTGCAACGTCGGGCGCGGGAGGGGATTGAACGGCTCAATCGCAAGTATCAACTGGACCGGCCGGAGATTTTCTACCTCTTTCACCGACCCCGTCGCTGGAATGTGGGGGAGGGGATCTGGATGGGCTATGAGCGGAAGCGGGGCAAACTGGTGGAGTTCAATGCCGTCCTGCGGGGCGGCGGGGCGGAACGGTTCGCCGAGATTGTCGGCGACACGGCGTCGCTGAATTTGATCCGTTATGTCATAACCCTCGACACGGACACGCAGTTGCCCCGGGATGCCGCGCGCGAGTTGGCGGGCATGATGGCGCACCCGTTAAACCGACCGGTCTTCGATGCCGACCGGGGCGTCGTGGTGGAGGGCTATAGCATCCTCCAACCCCGGGTGGGTGTGAGTTTGCCGAGTTCCCGGCGCTCCTGGTTTGTTCGCCTCTTTGCGGGTGACGCGGGCATTGATCCCTATACCCGGGCGGTTTCGGACGTCTATCAGGATCTGTTTCAGGAAGGTTCCTTCATCGGCAAGGGCATCTATGACGTCGATGCCTTTCAACGGGCGATGCATGGGCGTTGCCCGGAGAATGCTGTGCTCAGTCACGATTTGTTGGAAGCGTGTCACGCCCGTTCGGCGCTGGTTACGGATGTCCAGTTCTATGAGGATCATCCGTCGCGCTATAATGTCGACATTGCGCGACGGCATCGCTGGATTCGCGGGGACTGGCAGATCGCGCCGTGGTTGCTGCCGCGGGTGCCGGCGGTGGATTGCAGCCGGCTCGCGAACCCTCTGTCCGTGCTCTCGCAGTGGAAGATTTTTGATAATCTCCGGCGCAGTCTGGTGCCGGCGGGTTTGGTGCTGTTGTTGCTGGGTAATTGGTGGCTTTTCCCCGAATTGGGCGGCCTTGGATCCTGGCTGGTGCTGGCGGTGATCGCCCTGCAGGGGGCACTGGCCGCCGTGCTGGGCGGGGTGCGCAAGGCGTCGGATCGTCCGTGGACCGCGCACGTCCGCACCGTGGTGCAGTCGGCCCTGCGGCAAGCGGGACAGATTTTTCTAACCTTGGCGTTTCTGCCCTATGACGCGTACATCGGTCTCGATGCCATCGGGCGGACGCTGTACCGACTGCGGGTGACGCGCCAACGACTCCTGGAATGGCGGACGTCGAGTGATTCCGAATTGACGGCCCGGACGGATTGGGTGGGATTTTTATCGGCCATGTGGATGGTGCCCGCGCTGGCGCTGCTGAGTGGAGGGGCGCTTTTGCTGATTCAGCCTGACCAGTTTTGGCTGGCGCTGCCGATACTGATCGCGTGGCTGCTGGCGCCGGTGATTGCCTGGTGGATTAGTCAACCCATCGTCCTCCAGGCGCCGGATCTGACGGCGGAACAACTGATGTTTCTGCGCCGCATGGCCCGTCGCACCTGGGGGTATTTTGAGGATTTCGTAACGGCAACGGACCACTGGTTGCCGCCGGACAACGTTCAGGAGATTCCCGCCCTCGCCGTCGCGTCGCGTACATCACCGACCAACATGGGTCTGTCGCTCCTGGCGAATCTGGCAGCGTGGGATCGGGGGTATCTTTCCGGCGGTGGTCTGATCCGTCGCACGCGTGACGCGCTGACGACGATGCAGGGATTGGAGCGATATCGGGGGCATTTCTATAACTGGTATGAAACCCGAAATCTTCAGCCCTTGTTGCCGCTCTATATTTCCAGTGTTGATAGTGGGAATTTGGCGGGGCATTTGCTGACGTTGGGTGCCGGTCTGCGGGAACAGGCGGATGCGCCGATCCTGCCGGATCAGGTGTGGTTGGGACTGGCGGACACGGTGGGTGTCCTCTTGGAGTATCGCCCGGACCACCCGGCCTGGCTCCAGCTCGGTCGGGATCTGGCCGCGCCACCAGTCGGGTTGCGAGCGGCGCAGACCCGGTTGGAGCGCTTGGTGGGGCTGCGCGATGGCCTCGCAATCGTGCCCTCGGAGGGGGATGTGACCGACGCAGATTGGGCGCCCACGCTGGTGCGTCAGGGCGGGGATTATCTGGCGGATCTGGGACAGCTGGCGCCGTGGCTGGCGCTGGCCCCGCCCGTACCCAATCCGGCCGGGGTGGGGGAGGGGGCGCCCTTGATCAGGCGTCGCCTGCACGAGCGTTTAGCCGCCTATGAGCGGGCGCCCACCCTGCGAGATCTGGCCGTGGTGGCCACGTTGTTGCAGCCGCTGATCGATGAAACCCTCGCGGCGCTGCCGGTGGGGGCGGATCCCTCCATCGCGGCGGAACGGGATTATCTTCAGGCGCTCGCCCGCTGTTTTCGTGAGGCGGAAACTCAAGCGAAGCAACGACTCGTCGAACTCGAATCGCTGGCCCGGCAGTGTGACGAACTGGCGGTGATGGATTTCACCTTCCTGTTCGATATCACGCGGGACTTGTTTTCCGTGGGGTTCAACGTTGTCGAACGCCGGTGTGACAACAGCTTTTATGACCTGCTGGCGTCGGAGGCGCGCCTGTGCAGTTACGTCGCCATCGCGTTGGGGCAGGTGCCGCAGGAACACTGGTTTGCGCTGGGGCGCCTGCTGGTGGCCTCGCGGGGGGAACCGATCCTGGTCTCGTGGAGCGGATCGATGTTTGAGTATCTCATGCCGCTGCTGGTGATGCCGAATTATGAGAACACGCTGCTCGATCCAACGGTGTCTGTCTAGTTTCACAGGTAAGCTTTCATTGCAATGCGGAAGTGGCTCAGGGCGGCCGTCCAGCGCAGAGCGCGGATAATTCCGTTGCGCAGCGCCCGGATAAACTGGGCGGTCAATTGCACGATTGCCGGAAGTTTCT
>CANIZL010000037.1 GCA_947471985.1 Verrucomicrobiota bacterium
CCGTCTGATCGGTCGACAAATCCAAGGTCCGATTTGCCGACTTTTGCACCTCACCCCGTGAGGGAGGCGACGACGCATCAATATCTCCTTCCATATCGTTCTGTGGTAACAGGTTGCCAGAAAAACCCACTTCGTCGACTCACGTTTTCAGGTTGAATATTCAACCCCCGCAGGACGCACCCCTTGGCCACCACGCGCAGGCCGTCACTCACCCCGGCCAGCAAGCCATTCAACGTCACCCGGCCACTGACCGGATGCGTCGTGGCGTCGATGGACAGAGTGGTGGTGATTTCCGGGAGGGGACGCGCCGGTTGGATCCACGGAGTTCCGGCCCGCCAACCGGGATCCGAGATGGGAATATCGAACCGGATCACGCTTTTGCCCGCCCGGCGGTTCGCGAATTCGATGGCACACCGCAACGTCGTTTGCAGGCCCTGGCGGTTCAGATCCACATCGGGAACACCATCGTCGGGATCGGCGTCCGAGGCATCGCCCGTGGTGTTGACCACGAGGTCTGGGTCCGTTGCCGGCTTGTGCCAAATGGCAAAATAGCGGGATCCCCGCCCACCCGCAGCCGTGAACGTACCCGCGAGATACACGCGATCCGCCGTGACGTCCAAGCCGCGGACAAAGGCGTTGCCACCCGTGCCCACGCCGCTGCCCAACGCGTGCCATTGGACGCCGTCCCAGCGGGCCACGTTGTTGACCGCCACGCCGTCGATCCGATCAAACCGTCCGCCGACATACAAATCCGGCCCGTCGAACACGAGGCGATAAATGAAGACGCCCGTGCCGTCGGACTGAAACACCCCGGGAAGCGTCGCCCACCTCGCGCCGTTCCAGACCCAGACGGAGTTGGTCCGGTCATTACCGGTCTGGCCCACGTAAAGTTGCCCCTGGGAAACCGCGAGAGCGGTGACTCCTGAGCTCGCAACGTAGGGGATTCCCGCGCCCAATTTCCGCCACTGCTTCCCATTCCAGACAGCCACGGCTTCCACCGTCGCGTCGCCAGCCGTGGTAAAAAATCCCCCCGCGTAGACGTTCGTGCCACTAACCGCCAAACTGTTGACGAACGCCGGCAAACCAGCCGGACTGCGGAAGGCCCCGCCGAGACCGATCCATCGGGTTCCCTCCAATCGCGCAACGCCATAGCCCGGCCCGAAAACGCCCACGGAATAGAGGTTCGTGCCGGTCGCGGCCAAGGCACCCTGCGGGCCCGCTTCGCCCACGGGAGACCACCCGCCGCCGTCCCAGCGTTGCACCAACTTCGTCGCCGCCCCGCCGGTCATCGAAACGAATAGATCGCGCCCGTCGGTCGCCGTGCTCGCCTGCTGGAATTGATTCCAAAGCGGCACGCCGGCCCCCAAAGGCAGCCACCCCGCTCCGGTCCATTCCGCCGCGCCCCGTACGGTCGTGGGCCCGGCGGTCTGGAATCCACCGAGCGCATACACCCGTGAGCCCACCGTCGTCACCGCATGCGCTCCCTGATTGAGACCCAAGTCGATGCCGCCACCGGCCGAGATCCAACTGGAACCCGTCCAGCGGGCGACCCCCGATATGCGCAGCCCTCCCGCCTCCTCAAAGAAGCCACCGCAAAACACCTCGCTGCCGAAGGGTTCGAGGGCCGCGACATCGGAAAGATTTACCGAGGACACACCTGCTCCCCAACCGATCCAATCCCCCGCGGCGGATAACTCGGCCACATTTCGCGACGTTGCGTCGCCGAAGCGGGTGAAGCGGCCCCCGACCAAGAGCCGGCCATCAAATCCCCGCAACGCGCGCACGGAAATCGGCGCCGTCGCGACACCCCGCCATTTTTCCCGGGTGCCCTCCTTGAACCACCGGGCCAGTCCCGGCGAGGTCACCCAGGGATTTCCACCCACCTCGGCAAAATCCCCACCCACGAAGAGATTCGTGCCCACGGACCCCAGCGCATAAACCGCGCTCTGTCCGCCACGAACCCCCGTTTCCATCGGCGACCATTTCAATCCATCCCACCGGGCAATACCACTCGCAGACAAACCCCCGGCGTTCTTGAAGGCCCCGCCCACGTACAACCCGTCATCAAAGCGATGCAACGCGTACACGATACCATCGACCCCACCGCCGACCGGCAACCACTGCGCCCCATTCCAGCGCGCGAGGTAATTGGCGCTCGCACCGGTGCTGATTCGAAATTCACCACCGGCATAAATCTCGCCGTGGAATTCCGCGAGCGCCGAAACCTGGCCCGACGCCTGAGTCGAGAGCGATCCCAAGGGGCCCCACTTCTGCCCATCCCAGCGCGCCACATGGACGGCCGGCACCCCGCCCGCCGTGGCGAAATCACCCCCGGCAATCAGATCCGTGCCGTTGGAAAGAAGCGCGGCGACCCCACCGTCGATGCCGCCCCCCACGGCAGACCACCGCGTGCCATCCCAAGCCGCGATGCCGCTGGTGACCAAGCCTCCAATCAGGCGAAAGCGGCCGCCCGCATAGAGACGGGTGCCGACGCTGGCGAAGGCATCGATGCGGCCGTCGACGCCGGGGAGTCGCGCGGACAGCACCTCCCAATTCACATCTTCGGGGCTCGCGCACCGCGCTACCGACAGCAAGCCGGCCCACGCTGCGATCAGCGAGTGGCAAAAACCCCGTCGGAATGGACGAATCATAAAGCCGGAAAATGGAAAGAACCCGCACCCAACCTCCGCACCACGGAGCTCACTGTCCGACGATGGCGGGCCGGGACGAATTGAACAGGCCGGAATCCAGCCGGATCGCGGCAACTTCCACCTCCAGCCGGCGCAGCGGCGACGAATGCCCGTCGTCCAACCCGCGGAAAGGCTCGGGGCTAATCGTTGGGTACCAAAATGGTCCCGAGGTCCAGCAGCTCGCGGCCTTCGGGAATGACCACTTCCTGACGGAGCCGAGCCAACAGTTCCGGGCCGGCATCCGGGCGAAAAGATTCACGGCTCGGCGGCTTGGTAACTTCGATGTTCAATTGATACGTCCCCGGCAGGACACCCGTCACTTGAAAGGAGCCATCCGGCGCAAATTCCAAAGGATAGGTGCGGGCCAAGCTTAGTGAGGGCATCCGGGCCGTAGCTTCCATCCTCCTCCTGAGCGCATTGTTGTACCCTTCCAAAGTCGCAAAATCCTCCCGGTTGACGCTTTCCAGTTCAGGAACGGCGGGGAGTTTCAATGTCAGAAAGTGAACATCGGTCAACCAATTCAACTGCGTCCCGGCAATAGCCGGCTTGGCTCTCCCCTGCACCGTCCGGCCCAGCGAAAGTATGTCGACGGTCACTTTCTGCCCGGGGAGAACCGTAAGCCGGGTTTGATAGGCATCCACGGCCGTCGATTGCCAACTGCCTTTCTTGGGCACGACCCGTTGCCAGAGCAGGTATTCCCCCGGCGCCACCTCCGGAAACCGGTAGCTGCCGTCGGCCGCAGTACTGGCCGAATACTCGAGCTGAAAACCAAGCGTCGGCGAGCACTGCAACGGGCGAAGATTCACGTAGGCTCCAACCTCGGGTTTACCCGCCACAGTCACCCGGCCAAAGACAGCCCCATAGGCCTCCAGCCGCACCTCCCGCTGTTGTCGCACCTGTTCCAAGGTGGAGTAGAAAAAGCCATTGGTATGAACGAACAGGATGGGAGCCGCGGCCGGAACGGTGGGGAGGACCAATCGGCCCGCTTCATCGGCGACGACGTGATCCATTCCCTGCTGCTCGATTGCGTCATGGCTGAAACGGTTGGAATAGGCAGAAACCGGCAAGGCCCGGGACCAACCGTGCGCTCCGCGCGCCGGCGTCCCGTCCGGCTGCAAAACAGTCACGACGCGGGAACCCGGTATCGGTCGAAACTTCAGCACCACTTCCTGATCCCCCAGATCACAGTACTTCGTTTCCGTCAGAACCGATTCATAGCCGGCCGCTTCCAGGCGCAAGCTGAAGTTAAAGAAGGTATTCGCCCCGGGATTAACGACCTCCGGTCCCAATACAAAATCGCTGGCATTGGTCTCAATCAAGGGGTGGAATTTCGCTGCGCCGTTGTAGCTGATCCCGACGGACCTCACGCTGACCGGCTGTCCGGATACCGCGTCCTGCGCCCGGATTCGAAAGCGGGCACTGGAGACGGCGTGGGCACTAAGCACAATCTTCTGCTCCCCACCCGTCTTGGTCAGACGCACGCCGCGCGTGAAATTTCGACTGTCCGAACGCACGTCCAAGTCCACCTCCTGATTCGGGGCATTGGACCAGACGATGCGGCCAGCGGCATCGGTCTGGCCGGACCAATCGAGAATCTGCGTCACCGTGCGAACGCCGACGCGGACCATCGCATCGGCGACGGGTTGATCCTGTGCATCGACCACTTGAGCGACCCAGGGATGAATCGGCGGCAGAACCACGCGGACCTCGGGCATATCTGGGGTGATCGTGACAACGACAGACGCGGTGGCGAATCCCTCGTTTGAGGCTGTGAAAATCCACTCCGTATCTGACCGATAGGAACGGTAGAATCGCCCCTCAGCATCGGCCGAGAATTCCGCGGTCCGTCGCGGGGGGAATCGGCCCTGGCCCTCCCGGATAAGCGCGTGCGGCACCGGACGTCCACTGGTGTCCACCACGACACCCGTGACGGGAACCAAGTTGGGCATCGTGGTGACGGCCTGCAGTTCCTTCAGCCGCCGCAGGGAAAGCGGCGCCCGCGGGTCATGTGGGATGAGGACGCGAGCTTCAATCTGATCGGTGGCTCGCAGGGTCCTCCGCGCGCCGCGGGACTGAACAAACGTAAGATCAACCTTCGTTACCTCGGGAGGAAAAATCGAACTGACCCACCGTCCCGAACGATCCGTCGTGGCCAACACCGTCGATTCATCCGGCATCCACCAATACTCCATCTTATGGGAGGTTTCCTGGTTTGCCGAATTGCGGCTGTGCAAATAGCGGAGGCCGGGCATCAGCACCTGGATGTTCGCCAGGGGTTCGCCACGCTCATTCTGAACCACGCCACCGACCGAAACACCGCGGGGCATGCGGAGGGTGGCTTCCGCCGGCAGTTGAGCGTAGACGTTGCCCGCTTCGACATACCACATCTGCCCGCCCGGCACATGATCCGGGTGATAGGCCGATACGATAAAGGATAGCGGATCCGCTACGGGCGTGGGCTCCCAATGCAACGTGTATCGCCCCAGCGAATCGGTCAGCCGTCGTACGCGGGGGGCAATGCGCTCGTCGGTATCGGAAACCCGCACGTCCGCTCCCGCCAACGGCTTCCCTTCCGGAGTCAGCACCGTGACCACCATGGTGTACGCCAAAGCCCGGGCGCCGGCATTGGTCGACGCGGGGTCCGAGCCCAGGCGGACAGTGCGGATCGCTTGATTCGTGGGCGCCTGCGCCCGGGAGTTCGCCGGAGGCGATGCCGGCCCGGCGACAACATTCGGCCTTGGAGTCTCCGCATCCGTGAGACTGACAAAGGCCAATCCCGCCGCCACGGCGGTCGACGCGAGCCCCCAACGGCGCCCGGGGCGATATCGGGCAATCATCTGGATGCGCCAGCGCAGGTCCCCCGAGTTCTCCAGAATGCCGATCAACGCATTCCCTCGCGCCCCCGGGGTCAGATCCTCCAATAGGTGCAGGATGGTTTGTCCGTATTCCCGGTTCTGATTGCCGCCGACGGCCTCGATCGCGAGTGCGTCACACGCCGCCTCCCGATCCGAGCGCCAGCGGGCAAAGCCGAGCCAGATGAGCGGATTGAACCAATGCAGGATCTGCAATCCCGTCATCAGCCAGTCGACGAGAATGTCCTGCCGGCGGAGGTGGGCCAGTTCGTGGAGAAACACGAAACGCGTTTCCTGCGCGTCGAAGTTCTCCAGGAAACGCGTGGGCAGGATCAAGATCGGTCGCAGAAATCCAAAAAGCGCCGGAGTCAGGACATCGGTCGACTCCCGAAGGCGCGGGATGCGTCGCACACCCAATTGATGAGCGCACTCCGCGAGCACCTGCTGGACCCGGGCATCTTCCGGCGTCGGCAGCTTCCGGCACTGCCGTTGGAATCGGAAGAATCCCCGCAAAACGTGCGCCGACAGCACCGCGATTCCCAACAGCCACGTCCCGAACGCCCAAGTCCATCCGGAGATTCGGGCCAGGTCCAAGGATCGCGAAGGTACCGCAGTCGGTGGCGCAGTGGTGGTGGCGGGTACCGAACGGAAATCCACGGCGCGTGGGCGCGGACCGATGACACTCTCCGGCCGAAGGCGGTCCGCCGCCGGATCGGGAGCGACGGGGCGATCGATGTGGCGCGGGTCGAAAGACTCCGCCGGAGTGCCCGCGGCATAAACCACCGCCGGTCCGGCGGTGTTCGAACGATTCCAAGCGGGCAGCAGATTAAAAATACTGACGGCGCTCTCCAGCGAAAACGGCAGCACCAACCGGGCGACCACCAACAGCCAAAGCGCTGCCCGCCATCGGGCGGTGAGTTGCCGTTGAAAGACCCATTGCACGGCGAAGATCACCAACACCAAAACGCCGGCTTGCCACGAAGTCCGACCGAGGGCGATCAACAGGTCCGGGGTATTCATGATTTACGCCCTTTCTGCGCGTCGTCCTCCAACAGGCGCTTCAGCTCATCCAACTCGCGACGGGTCAATCGACGCGACGCCACGAAATGCGCGAGCATCGGTTGAAGGGATCCACCAAACACCCGATCGAGAAACGAAGTGCTCGCGACCGCGACACAATCCGCCTCGGCCACGAGCGGTCGATAGACATAGCTGCGTCCCTCCATTTCAAATCCCAGCGCACCCTTTTTCACCAGCCGGGTGAGCAAAGTCTTGGCCGTCTTCGGATGCCAGGTTGGATCCACCTCCTGCAATCGTTCGATGACCTCGTTGGCAGAGGCCGGATGACGAGCCCAGATCGCGCGCATCACTTCCCACTCAGTCTCGGAAATTCGGGGGACGATTTTTGTCTTCATGGATTACAGATGTAAGCGTTACGCTTACAATCGTAATCGATCAAGCAAAAAGTGTGCAGCACGAACAGATCCGGCTTTTGAACGGATGACAGAAGGCCGTCGAACAGGTCACGACGTGGACCGGGAGCGGCGGAGGATATTAGCGCCGCGCCAAACTCTTCACGCCGCGTATCACTGCACCGATCTAGCGCTTGGCGCTTCGGTCACCCCTTCCGCTGCATCTGCATCCAGAGTTTGATCCGACCGTAGTCGACGCGGCCGCCGAGATGCTCGAACACCGTGCGCAGGCCGCCGCCCGATCCACCGCAGGCTTCCACCGCCTTGGCAATGGCCGCGGCATCCTGTGGGCTCAGGCAGCGCTCCAACTCAAACTTCTCGCCGGCCTCCCACGCCGTGCAGAGATGCCCCACGATGGTGCCCACCGTGAATCCACGGTCCTGGGCGATTCGTTCGGGCGTACTGCCGGATCGGAATTGTCGCAGGGATTCCAGCACCGTGCCCGTGAGCAATTCGCCCCGTGTCTTCGGCGCGCTGCGCACCGGTGTTTCGGCCGCGGCCGCGGGAAGCGCCGCGAAGGTCTGTCGGCCATAGGTCCCGATATGCCCGGTGATCTCCTTGAGGAAATCGGCCCCAAAATCCGCGCGCTTGCGCTCGCCGACGCCAGTGATCCGCCCGAATGCCTCGAGATCCGTGGGATATTGCCGGGCCATCAGCCGCAGCGAGGTATCGCCGAAAATCACATACGCCGGCACCGCCCGTTCGTCGGCCAGACGCTTCCGCAGCGTGCGCAGGCGTTCGAATAGAACCATATCGCACTCGATCTCCCCCGCCCGCGCGACCGCGGGTCCGGCCGGGGCTTCCATGGGCTTCGTCAGTTGGATCGTCGTACGATCCTTGAGGGCGGCCCGCCCCGCATCGGTCAGCTCCAGAATATTGAATCGATCCGGATTCTGTCGCAGCAGACCCAGTCGCACCAATTCACGCCCCACCGCACTCCAAACCTCCCGCGGCTGATCCTTGCCGATGCCGTACGTGCTCAGCGTGTGATGCTCCCATTGCCGGATCTTGTCGGTCTCTCCCCCGGTGAGCACCGCCACCACGTGAGTGAGACCGACACCGAAGTTCCCCTTCTGCTGGATCCGATAAACACACGACAGGAATTTCTGGGCCTGGAGGGTGCCGTCGTAGGTCCCACGGGGATCGAGACAGTTGTCACAGGCCCCGCATTGGGAATCCGGGTATTCCTCGGCAAAATACTCCAAGAGGGCGCACCGCCGGCAGCCGCGGATCTCGGCAAACTGGGCCATCTGCTGCAACTGCGTGGTGGCGATCCGGCGTTCGTCCTCGCTGGGCTTTTCCTTGATGAATTCGGTCTGTTTGACGACGTCGGCCGCGGACCAGAGGAGCACACATTCCGCCGGCAGACCGTCGCGCCCCGCCCGTCCGGTTTCCTGATAATATCCCTCCAGATTTTTCGGAAGATCGTGATGAATCACAAACCGGACGTTGGGTTTATTGATACCCATGCCGAACGCGATGGTGGCGCAGATCACCCGCACCTCGTCGCGCAGGAAGCGTTCCTGATTCCGCTCGCGGTCCAGCTTGTCCAGGCCCGCGTGGTACGCCGCCGCCGCGACGCCATCCTCCACCAATTGATTGGCCAGCCGTTCGGTCGCCGCCCGGCTGAAACAATACACAATGCCAGAATCCTTCGGCCGAGCCCGCACCACGTCCAAGACTTGTCGGTACGCCTGCCGACGCGGCGCCACGCGGTAGGTCAGATTGGGGCGATTGAAGCTCGCCACGGCCACGAACGGATCGTGCAGGTGCAGGGCGCGAACCATGTCCGCCCTGACCCGTTCGGTGGCGGTGGCTGTCAGGGCCAGAAAAGGCACGTCCGGCAGGCGATCCCGCAGGGTGGCCAACTGACGATATTCGGGCCGGAAATCATGCCCCCATTCACTGATGCAATGGGCTTCATCGACCGCAATGCACGCCACGCCCCAGCGCCGGAGGGCCTCAAGAATTCCGCCATCCCCGGCAAACAGCCGTTCTGGCGACAGATACAACAGTTTGTATTCCCGGGCATTGAGCGCCCGCCATCGTGCCTTCCGTTCCTCGTCGGCGAGGCTGGAATTCAGGAAGGTGGCCGCCACACCGTTCGCGTGCAGTTGATCCACCTGATCCTTCATCAAAGCGATCAACGGTGAGATCACCACGGTCAACCCGGGACGAACGAGCGCGGGCAGCTGGAAGCAAAGGGATTTGCCGCCACCCGTGGGCAGCAAGGCCACCACATCCTGGCCGGCCAGAGATGCCCGGATGATTTCCTCCTGGTGTGGGCGAAACGCGGGATAACCCCAGATTTCCTTCAGGGGCGTCAACAAATTCACCTGCGCCGCGGCGGCGCGGCGGGCGGCGACCTCGGCATCGGACGTCACGGGAACCGCCGCCGCGGGGGCGGCGGTCTGAACGGATTCATGGTCGGCAAACATCGCGGCAAAATCCGGTTCGCCCTCCGACTCAACACGCACGGCAGACACGCCGCCCACAATGGCGGGAAAGTCAGAATCCGAAAGCGCTGAGCCGAAAACGATCCATCCTCTGCTACGAAAAATTCGGCGAAGAGTTACGGGGAAAATTCCGTCCCGCCGAAAAAGTCCGGCCCTTCGGGAACGCCTACTTGGCAGGCAGCGTCCCGGGAGCGGATCGCACCGCCGCCGCAGCCGCCCGCAAACCCGCCTTCAGCCATTGCCTCGGGGAGGCCGATCCCGCCGAAGCCATGATCACGCCCGCGAGCATGGCGTCGCCCGCCCCGACGGTGTTGCGCACGTGGCTGACTTTGAACGCGGGGGCGGCAATCCTCTCTCCCGTCGCTCCATGGAGCAGTACAGCCCCTGCGGCGCCACGTGAGACCAAAACCCACTCACCGGTTTCCTGCGCCAGTTCCCGGGCCGCCGCGAGCAACTCCGCCTCCGTACCCAGACTGCGCCCAGCCCAGCCCGATAACTCCAGTTCGTTCGGCTTCACCACCGAAGGATGCTCCCGCGCCGCAAGTCGGAACGCCTCGCCGTCACAATCCAGAAACACCGGCAACCCCGCCCGGTGCGCCCGGCGAACGAGTCGCGCGTAGGTATCCACCGGGGCACCGCGCACCAGACTCCCACTGAACACCACGGCGTCGGCATCCTGCCATTTCGCTTCGATGGCCGTCACCAAGCGCTTCACCTCCGCGGCGGACAGCACCGGCCAGGAGGGATTGAAGCGCAGCTGCGTCCCCACGTCTGGGGTGACCACCACATTCACGCGGGTCGATTGAGCAATCGCAACCGCGGTGAACTCCAATTTCTCGGCCCGCAGCCCCGCCGCCAACTCCACACCGGTCGCTCCCCCCAACGGCAGCACCAAGTGGGGACGGGCGCCGTGCCATTTCAGCCAGCGCGCGACATTGATCCCCTTCCCTCCGGGCCAGCGGCGCTCGGAGGAGAGTTCATTCTTCTCCCCCGGCACCACCGCGGGCACCCGCCATTCGGCATCCACCGCCGGATTCAACGAAACGACGCAAACCCGGGGGCTCGAACGTTCGCTCATGATCCCGAAGGTACTGGAAGCCGTGCCCCGACTCGATCAGGGCGCCGGTTGCTTCGCCGGAATCGTCACGCGATAGAATCGCAACGGATCGCCGAAATTCGTCAGCGTGACGCTCAGCACCGGTTTGTCTCCGAGGATCGGATCACCGTAGGGCAACCAGGAGAGCGGGACCAAGGACAGGTCCGTCGACGTCTCCACCTGATAATAGACGTTGGGTACCGTCACGCTCCACTGCAACGTGTAGGGATCCCCGGGAGCCGCCGGCGGAACCAGGGTGCTGACGATTTCCGTGGGCTGCGTCAACTCGGTCAACGTCTTGGCCGTCACCGTCCAATTCGTTGCTCCGCCCGCCGGACGTTCCACGGTCAGATACCAATCCACGGCCAAGTCCGGGAAGTCGTTGGTCGTGATCGTAACGATCTCCGTCCCCGCACCCGGTTTCCCGGCGCTGTAAGACTTAAGCGCCGCCCGCGGCAGGGTTCCGCGCGCCACGAAGAGATCGGCCGCTCCGTCGAGTCCGGAGAGCTCGAAGCGAACACCCACAGCGGGATTGAAGTTGGCGAACCGGTAATCCGTGCGACCGGGTGCGTCCCCGGTGCGCACATCCGGGATGTCGTCAAACAACTCCACCAGATCCGCGGGCGGATAGAGCACGCTGGCCAGCACCTGGTAGGTCACCGGCACGCCGGGTTTCACATGGACCCCCAGCAACCAGCGGCCGGGCTGCATCGGCACCGGCGCATCAAAGGCCGTCACCAGAATCTTCTCGGACAACACCCCGTCGTTGGTCGACGCATAGTCAAACGTCGTGGCCGACGGCAGCAACGCCTCCCAGCGGACGAACAGATCCGCTTCGCCCGTCAGCCCGGTCAGCTCGAAGCGTCCCGCGATAACGCCCGGGTTCACGTCGATATAATAGTAATCAAACCGGTCACCGATCGCGTTGGTGACCGACAGCGGGACATCGTTGGTCAACCCGATCAGGGTGGCCCGGTTCTCGCGGGCCACGACCGTGTACTTCGCGGGATTCGTGCTGTTGTTGTAGACCCCGAGGTACCACGTGCCCGGTCGCAGCGGGATGGGCTGGCTGGTGCCATTTATCTGAATGCGCTCATTGGCCAGACCAAGAGTCTGGCTCGCATAGGTCGACTGTTCCGGCCGGGGCAGATCCGGTGCGGGACTGAGATACAGATCCACATCCTGATCCGGGCTCAGTACTTCAAACGTCGCGGTGATGGCCTGCGTGGAGACCACGAACGAGAAGAAATCCTCGTATCCGCCCAAAAGATTTGTGCGCTGCAGCGCCACGTTGTTGGTCAGCGGCGTAATCGGAATGTCCACATTGACCTGGATGACGAACTCATTGGTGGAATCCGCCTGCAGGCTCAGGACCTCCAGATAGTACCGCTGACCGCGCGGCAGGATCGGCGGCTGCGTGGTGGTGATCGCCGTGGCCTGCGGGCCGGTGACGAACGGCAGCAACAAGACGTCGCCCGGTTGCCGTTGGGCATCGGGGAGACCATCGGCATTATAGAGCAGGCGCAGGGGCAAACCGAGGCTCTCCAATTGATTGATGGCCACGTTCGCCTCGAGCGGCACGTCAAAGTAGAAGTAGCTGGGTTGCGCACTGTTGGTGCCGTGATAGGCCACCCCATTGGTCAACCGCACCACCGGCGGATTCGTGGGAGAGAAGGTCAGGCGCAATTGCCACGACAACAGCTCACCCACCGCCTCGCCCCGGGAGTCGGTCAATTCCAAATGCCAATCACCGAAGGCATTCCCTCCCAGCAAGGGCTTCAATGATTCCTCCGGCAGATACAGAATCTCGGCCCCGATCTGCTTCAGTTCGATGCCGTCCAACTCCAGTCCGTAGGCCAGGATATTGGTATCCGCCCGGCTCAGCAGGGACTCAAAGCTGAAGGTGACATGATTGGTGGCCGCCACGAAGGAGGTGATGTGATTGGTCCAATCGGCGGTGCCGGCCAGTTCGCGATCAAGATCGCCATTGAACAGGAATCGGGCGGGCACCGGACTCACCTCACCGGCCCGACGGCGGGTCCTAAAGTTCAATTGGTACTTTTGTCCGGGCGCCGTGCCGAAGAGTCGGGTGATCGAGCCGCCGCCCAATACCAGCCATTGCCGGCCTTCATAAGCGGTACCACCCGAGTCCACGATGACGGCATTGGTCGTCACGGACCAGCCCTCGACGTTGCTGCCGGCGCGATTGGTGCCCACCGCGGCGGTTTCGAATCCGCCCGCGACCACGATAACCGGATCCTTCGCCTCACCGGTAAACGGAGGCGTGGCGAACTTGATCAGCTCGGAGGCCCGGTTCGTATTCTCGCTGAAAACGGCATAGTTATAGGCCTTGATGAACGGGTTCGTGCTGATCACTCCCGGGCGCGAAATCAGGAAACGCGCGGAGCCGTTGGTATCCACGAGCGCGGCACTGAAGGATCCTGGTCCACTGCCCAGCGGTTCGTCGAAGCCCACCAGCAGGGCGGGCGCGTAGTAGTTCGTCCGATCCGACCAACCGGCGATCACAATGTTGGTATTGCCACTCGGCAGAGTAACCCAGCCCTCCAAAGTGAACCCATTGGTACCAACATCGAGCGGCGGCGTGCGGCGCACCACGTTCGTCGAACTGTTGGTCACCACCGTGGGAATGCCCCCGATGATATTCGTGACCACGAGGTTGCTGATCACGAGGGTGAACGGCTGGTTGTCCGCCAGAGCGAAGCCGTTGGTTCCGCCGAGTTCCACCGCCCGATCAAATTGGCCCGGTTCAAAGCGCGGATTCGCTCCCAGCAAGGCGTCGGCGCCGTGTCCGGAGGCATCGCGGCCATTGCCATCGAAGGGATACCGGGCCGCCTGGGCGACGTCCGCGCCTTTGGCTGTACCCACAAAACCCTGGTTGTAAATGGAGATGATCTCCGTCGGCTGCAGGGAGCGCCGCCACATGGCAAAATCATCCAACTGCACCGGGGAATCCGTGGGGGACAAGCGTCCCGATAGATCGCGCCCGAAGATGAAGTCGCCCAGCGTGGCGGGATCAAAGCCGAAGAAGGTGTCTTTGGCAACCGGCCGGCCGTTTACATAAAGATTCGCCGCCCCGGTGAGCCGATCAAACGTCAGCGCCACGTGGGTGAAATTATAGGTCAGATTATCCGAACCAAACCCGTTGGTATCGGTCAATCCGCGCGCCTCGGCGACGAGCGTCCGTGCACCCGCCGGATTCACCAGATGCACGAACAGGTCGGACTCCCGATCATGCGGCAACCGCAAGCCGACTTCCAACGCGGCCACCGGCCGGGAATCGTTGACGAAAATGGAGGACTGCGTCAGGGCTTCGTCCTTGATGGGGCCATTGGCGGTGCCGCCGGAATTGAAGATGCCGCTGAAACTGCTGTCCAGATCCCGGTCAATAAAGCCGGCGATCCGATAGGTGACCGCCACGCTGTTGGGATTGCACACGGCGATGAAATATCGCCCGGCTTTCAGCGGCGGAACGTCGCGAATACCCACCGAGACGGTGCCTCCCGGCGGCTCCAGCGTGGCGAACTTGTCCGAGGTGGTGGGATCGTTGGGATTCGGAATGCCTTCCCGTTTGATGAAGACCCGCAACGGCAGAGCCGGATCCATGTTCGTCACCACCACGCGCAGACGGCTGGCGTCGGTGGGCACATTGATCACCTCCAGCTGACAGCGTCCCGGCTGTACCGTGCGCCGCACAAAGAACGGACCGAAATCATTGGTCAATGCCCGGATGGTAAAGGAATCGATGCTGCCTTCGTTGCCCAACCGATTGTCCACCGACTGTTGCAACCAGACACCCTGCAAGGGCCGGCCCGCATAGTTATTGAGCGAGCCCGGACCATGCGACGGGAAACCACCCGTATCATCACCCGAGCCGGAATCGTCATAGGTCACCTGCCGGCCCACGCCGGAAGAATACAGCAGGCCATCCCGTGATCGGAGCAACCGATTGTTCTGCACGACGACATTCTGCTGATCGTGGTTCATTGTGCTGACCAGATCGAGATAGGCACTGTGGGTGACGGTTTCATCCACGTAGAGCCGGCGCAATTCACCGCCGAGCGTGGCGAGAGACATGGAGAGTCCGTAGCCGGGCTGGGAAGGTGTGCCGTCCGGAATGGGCTGCTTGATCGCGAAGCCTGGGAACACGAGCTCGCCCTTGCCATTAACGCTGCCGAACGGGCGCTGGCTGCTCAGGGCGATGAAACTATACTCACCGCCTTGTTGATCCTCCGACTTCACCCCCACATAAAAGATCTCGTCGAGAGCCACACGGGCGTTGGTAAACACGACCAGCTCCGTCCCACCCCGCTGGGTGGACTTGAAGGCGCCGGCGATCACACTCGGTTCCAGATTGGTGAGCCGGGAATCACGCGAAACATACATGTCGATGTCCGCCTCCTGCTGACTGCGGGGCCGGGAGAGATCCGGCGGCAGGAACGTGACAAACGCCACGTTCGGTCCGCTGGTGGCGCCGACGGACACATTGGTCGACGGCAGGTTGGTGAAGACGTAGAAGCGCCATTGGTTGGTGGTACCGTTCTTGCCGCCCAACAGGGGTGAATTGGCACCGACCCGTTCGTTGTTCTTCACCTCACCGTTGGTGACGCCCACGACCAGCGGCGGCTCCGTAAAGAAGCCCGCCTGCACGGTGCCGCCCTCGAATTCCACCGTACCGACGTTATCCGCGAGCAAAGCCCCCTCGCCCGCGAGGATCAGGGCGCTGTCCTGAACGATGTTCAGCGGGTCACCCACGGCAGCATTCACATTCACCCGACGGGCGAAAACCGTGACCACGAGATCAGCGTTGGTCTCCCGAGCCGGAATGATCACGCGCTCGACATTGTTGATGAAATCGTACTGGGCCGTCGGAAGATTCGTGTTGGACGCGCTGTGCGCCTGGCTGAACCGGCTGCCCGCACCGAAATCATTACCGACATAGAACTCGCCGGTCAGTGTATTGGAGACAATCAGGTCCAGATTGTTGACCAGCTTGATGCTGGCCGCGGGATTTCCCGGCGGATCCGTCCACGCCAGCGTCAGAGTGAGCGGACGCCCCTTTTCCTTCTCATCGATCTTCAGGCGATACGACTGGCCCTGGCCGGTCGCCAAACCCTCGCTATTGGGCGCCCGCACCCCGAAGCCGACCACCGGCTGACCACCGAGCTTGAAACCGCCGCCCAAGGCGCGCGGCAGGCTCGGACGTCCCCAGCCCGCGTAATTAATCGTCGAACGGGTGTCGTAATTATACGTCTCACTGGTGGGCTGGGAGCTGTTGATGAGGATCGCCTTGTAACCCGCGACCGGAATGTGCTGCGGTGATCGACCGCCCTTGGCGATTTCAAAGTACTCGACGATCTGAGCCAACAGGCCGGAGATCGCCGGCGCCGCCATGGAGGTACCCGATTCATAGCGATACCAGTTCGCACCCTCCTGGTTGATCTCGTCATAGATCCGATAGAACTCGTTGGTGGTGGGATCCGACACGAACGAAAACTGGCTGCGCAGATCCCACTGCTGGGAGCGGGCAGAAAAAATGAAACCACCCGGAGCAACTACGTCCGGCTTGAATCGGCCGAAATCGCCCTCCGTGCCGATACCGACATTGCCGCGGCTGGAGAAATAGGTCACCTCGTAGTCGGTGTCCGTCTGCGCCGCGAACGGGCGGTTGGTTTGATAGCTATTGGTGGGGCTGTACCCCCGGCCAGGAATGGGTCCGTTGGCCCAGACCGCCTGGTTGTTGGTATCGTACAGGATGGCATTGGTGAGGAATCGCGCGCTTTCGAGCGCACCGACCGTGATCACGTTCTTGCCGTTACCCGGCGCCAGCACGCTGTCTTCAAAACCACCGGCACCATTCGAAGCTCCTTCGCCATCATTGCCGGCGGAGAAAACATAGAGAATCGGCTGTTCACCCTGATCCTCCGGGAGCGCGTCGCGGCAAGCCAGGTCATAACTGGCGGAAATCGAGGTGTACTCGTAGGCCCCGATGTAACCCCAGCTATTGTTGGAAATGGGCGCGTTGGTGATTCCGGTGACTTCCCGATTGGTGCGCGCAAACGTCTCCTGCAGGAAGGCGTCCGAAATCGTGGGACCCGTCCGCAGATCGATCGGCAGGATCATGAGCTTGGCCCCCGGCGCCTTACCGCGGAAACTGGCGTTGGTCACCGAGCCCTGCGGCGGAGCGGTGAGGAGCTTGGACTGCTTGCCATTTCCCGCAATCGTCGCGGCCACATGAGTACCGTGGCCATCCGGATCGTCGAGGAAGCTGGGATCCGTGGTGAAAACGCGCGAGGCCGGACCGATATCGGGATGCGTCACATCCAGCCCGGAATCATTGAGATTGACCAGCAAGCCCGCCCCCGTCAGGCCTTCCGTGGCCTCGGTATTCTCGGCATTTGTCACCGATCCGAGCACGAGCGCCGTGCGATCATTCAACAGCACCCGCAACCGCGCCTCTTCCAGCAGTGGCACCGAAGGCAGCTGCGCGAGGGCCAGCAGGTTTTTGGGCTGCCGTACATAGACGAGGGGACCGAACGGACCGCGTTGCACCGATTCAATGTCCTCGCCCAGGTTTTGGATATCCGCCACGCCCTGCTGGCTGGTAACCGAGACCGCCACCCGGACTTCCGGCGGGAGCGGGGCATCGCGCAGAACGCGGGCCAGCAAACCGGGCTCAAATTTCAGGTAGGGATGATTCGGCAGTACGACACCCACTTCCGGCGCGCTGGCGAGGCGTTCGGCCACATCCGCCGCCGCCTCCACCAAAAGCGCATTGTTGGGGATGTACGAAATAACCCGCCCACCTTCCGCCTGGATGCGCGCGTAGAAGGCCGCATCCACGCCGTCGCGGGCCTGCACGATATAGGTACCCGCCGCACCGGTCGCGATCAGCTTGCCCGGGATGGACAGCGGCTGGCTGTTGGTGGTGTCGAGCAGCGCGTTGCGCAACAGCAATGCGTGATCGTTTCTCGCGAGGGCACCGATCTTCTCCGGGGTGTTGCGCAAGCGATCCGGAAAACGGGACTCCCGATACAGCGGAACGGCATCGTCCGCCACCGCCACAACACTCGCCCAGCGCGGCGTGGAGGCAGGTGCCGCCGGCGCCCGGCCGGCCCGGCTGCTCAGCAGGGGCATGCGGCCCAGCTCCGCCTGCTTGACGTCCACCACCGCCACGGGCGGCACGGATCGCGAGCGCTGGACAGTCCAGCGCCAATGGTTCAAGGCAAGCGCGGCCAGCAGGGCGAATCCCAGCCAGAAACGACGACGACGAAAAAGGCGCGTCATATTAAAAAGTGTTTTGTACGTCGAGCGGGTCTAATGACGAATGTTCACCGAAGCCGGAACCGGACACCATGGAAGGCAGGAGCGGTCACTGGGGCGGTGGCAGTACCCGGTGGTCTTCGATCACCGGACGGAAACGATTGGCCAGGTTGTCGCTGTTGATCGGCTCGGTGGGCGAACCGTCAAAGCGAACGACCGTGCGCGTGGAAAACTCCCCGGTCACCACATAGTTGGTGCACAGGTTGAAGAAGGTACCGGGCGCCGTGAGGATCGATCCGGGCGCGGGTTTCAGCGATTGACCGAAGGCATAGATGACGAACTTCGGTTCATCCTGCCGCAGCAATCCGACGATCTGCTGAGGAATCCGCTCCAGCACCTCATCCGGCACACGCGCCACCTGGGGCGCGTCGCTGTTCGGCCGGTTCTGGGAACCATAGACCGGATTGAAGGCCGCCAGGAACGGGGATTGTCCCCGGGCGGCGTAGTTGGGTGATTCCACCGGCACAAATTCGTTGGCGCCGGCCGTCAGCGACGGCGCGGAAAAGACATCGCCGACATGCAGGTAGCGCAGGCCCAGGCGATTGGGCGACTGCCGGGATTCATTGATGCTTTCCACGAGGGCACCGAGTTCACGGGAGCCGGGCTCAATCACCGGCGTATCCGTCAGGGATTGATTGGTATGCCCCGTGATGGCGCTGAGCGGGACCCGGGAATCTGACAGTACCGGCACACCACTCAGGACCGCAGACCACGCGGCCCGGTTGGTATTGTTGACCGACAAGAGCCCCTTCGCCGCGTTTTCATTCAACGCCGTGGTGAACAGATCAAAAATCTGCCAATCGTTCTCCGGCCGGGTATAGGGATTGCCCGCCCAGGTCATCCATTGCTTCGCCGCGGTTCCGTCGGACAACGTTTTCAAGTAACGTCCGGCCAACGTCGGTTGGACCGGCAGAACGATTCCCCGTTGGACCGCCAGTTTAGCGATCCGGGTGGAGGGTCCGGCCGGCATGGCCGATTTCATATAGATGGTCTGCCAGGGCGTGCCGCGGTGGATCCGGCCCAATTGTCCGAGGGAGGCCATCTTGCCCGTCGGGAAGGCCCAGTCATCGGGCGACTGGATCAGAGGATCCTTGTAGGCGATGTCATAGCGGAAGCTGGAGGGATCCGCTGCCGACGGCGCCGCGCCAAAGCCCAAGCGGGGTTCCGCACCCCAAGGTGCACGCATCGAGATGATCTTGGCCGAGCCGATCTGGTTGGTCCGGAATTGGTTCTTCACGGAGCCCGCCAGTCTGCCGCTCAGTTCGTCGGCCAGCGGAATCCGCCCACCCGCCCCGGGTGCCACAACCACTTCGACGTACTGTTGCGGATCCGAGCTGATCGTCAGGCCCGGACCCAGATCCTCCATCGTATAATGCACCAATGGGTCATTCGCCATCCGGCGGTCGGTCAGGAAAATATAATGGGTCGGGTTATAGCCCAACTGCACCTCGTTCCCTTCAAACGACTTCCGGACGGCCGGGTCCGATAACTGGGACTCCGGCGGAATCGTGCCATACAGGAAGAACAGCAGGCCATCGACCTGATTCTCAATGATGGAATCATTGCGGAAGTTCGAGCCCCGGGCATTACGGGCCCAATCCCGGGCCGTGGCGCGACCCATGGAGACGAGCAGTTGATCGTCGATGCCCTCGGTATAGGGGCTGGGGATGGCGGAATTCTTGGGCAGCCACAGATCGGTGGGCGACACCACCTTGCCCGTCGCGCGACCGGTCAAACCCGGGTCCAAGCCGGGCGTAATCGCACCCGGACGGCGCAGGAAGCCCAGCAGGTCCGTCTGCTCCATGCGGCTTTCCAAATTTACCATGTCGAGCAAACGGTGCGGCACTGTTGATTCGTCGATGAGCGCGTAAACCAGACGATTGCGCACCTCAACAGCAATGTCGAAATACTGGGCCGAAGGATCATTCGCCAGCGCCCAAGGCACGCGATTGGTGGCGCTTCCGGGATAGATCGCCGGACGACCGTTCACGGGGACCATCAGGAAATTCGTCGCCCAGACGCCCCGCAGCAAAACCTCCGGCACTTCCTTCCAGGAATCCAAGGTGCGATTCGAGGTGAGGCGGTCCGTAAATGTGTTGAGCGGGATATAATCGGCAAACGTGCGCAACACGCCCTGGGGCACAGGCGTCGGCAGACGATAGCCAAACCGGTACTCGATGATATTCGTGGCCAGAATGCGGGTCTTGCGGGTGAACGGAGTCGAATAGGACTTGATGGCATCGGCGCCCACCTGATTGGTGACGTTGAGGACGTATTGCAGTTCCAACCGGCGGGACTTGGTCGGCGACGGCAGGTCGGTCGCCGCCAGCACTGCCGGCGCGAGCTTCACCGCCCGCACGCGGCGGGTGATATCAATGCCCGTCTGCCAGAAACCCTCTTCGAACGTGGGATAGCCCTTCTTGGTTCCCACCACCCACGGCACACCGTAGACGTTGAGGTTGGTCGCGGGCCGGTCCTGAGTGAACGTCGCGATGTCGGCATCCAAAGGATTGGCCGGATCCACCCAACGTTGACTGAGGAAGGCTTCGGGCGCGGTAACTTCCTGGAAGCCGGCCAAGCGGATATTGCCGCTGCGACGGAGACCGTTGGTCGTCACCGGATCAAAATAGAAGGTCGGCCGATAGGTAATCGGGGTTTCGGCACGCCGGTTGGTGGACAGCGTCAGCACATCGGCATAATCCACGGAACTATAATGAGTGCTTTCGTAGATGTTGGCCGCCAATTGGAACAACTGATGGGGCCGGGCCGAGTAATCGACGCGGGCGTTGGAATTGGTGGCGAAATAGCCGTAACCGCGGAGAACCAGAGGATTGATGGCCGGCCGGAACGGGGTCGTGGAGTTTCCATTCACCGCTGGCGTCAAGTACAGCGCGTTGGTCTCGATCTGTTGAGCGAGCAGGCGTTGCACCGTGTTGGTGAACCACTCGATCGGCGCCCAGCTGCCAAACGGATGCCGCGTCCCCGAGGCGTCCTTGAATTCATGCGCCACATCCACCTGGGTTTGCATGTTCGTCGCTGCGAGATCATGCGCGTAATTCAAATTCAACTTCGCCCGGCGGTAATAGACTCCCCGGAAATCGACGCCGGATTCAAACCGCGCATCCGGTGTGTCGGAGCCGATCGAATCCACCAACCGGTAAAACGTCCCCGAATCATAACTGCTCTTAAGGGTGGTCGGCAGATCGGTGGGCAGGCGTCCCAGCAGTGTGGTCGATAGGACGCTGTTGCTGAGGAACCCGGGGTTCACCAGTTGGAAGACGTCGGCGAAAATGCCGGCGGAATCGCTGCCGGGCCAGTCGAGCGTTCCCGAAACCTGATCCAAGGTGGGAAAATTGCTGGTGAGCCGCGCACGCGGATTGAGAATGTCGTTGAAGCTCAGAAGTACCGGTCCATTGGCATAGAGATCGGAATCAAACTTCCGGTTATCCAGGCGATTGAGGGTCAACGGGGTGGCATTCAAGCCGCCGATAGCCCGGGCCAGGGAGCTTTGGAAAACATACTCCCGGTTCTTGCGGTAAATGATCGCCGCATCCCAGAACGCCTGACCGCGGTTGTCTGTGACATTCGACAACCGGTAGTTGTATTGCAGCCGTCCGTTGGCCGGATTGAACGTGGGCCCAGGCCAATTATTGGTGTTCAGATCCACCAGCAGACCGGCCAGATTCAATTCCCAGGAACCCAACCCCTGGTTGCGGAGGAAACCGTCTTGAATGTCCTTGTCCGAGGTGGACTGGGCATAGCGGGAGGCTGTCCGGTCATACCCAATCCCCTTCGCACTGTTGTGGATGAAATTGAGATCCAGCGTCCGGCCGACGGGTTGCACGAAAAAGGCCATTCGACCCACGAAACGATTGCTGCCCGAATGGGGCTCGTCCGGGTGCTCCAGAATACCGATCCACTCCGGATCACCGAACTGGGCCTGCAGCGGAGCGCCCGTCACCAAAGTGCCATTGCGATTGCGCGGGGCCACCCAGCCGTTGGTGTCGTATTGGCCGTTGCGATTCAGATCCAGATAGAACTGGTTCTCCAGCGGACCGGAATTGTTCAGCGTATTGCCCAGACCGGTGGAGGTCGTGAAGACCGGCGCACGGGGATCATAATACAGGCTGCGCAACAACGCCCGGTATTGCGGACTGGATTCATTGCCGGTGAAATTCGGCGGATAAAGGATGTTGGTCCGATTGGCCCGATTGGCGAAGCTGTTGATGCCACCGGTGGCATCCGCCTGGAGGCGCGCCACCACGGAAGCGATCTCCGCGGCCGGGTTCTGCGGATTGGCGATCGGCGTCTGCCAGTTGGTGGATACCAGAAAACCAAACTCCGAACGGGCGATGCGTCCGGAATCCGAAATGAACCGGGGGAACTGTCCGGGACCCGCTTGGAGTCCGGGTTGCAGCGCGCCCTGCACGAGGCCCATCATACGACCGGACAAATTGGCCTGCGCCCGCGCCAGGGCGACATCCGCCATATATTTGGCATCCGCCTGATCCGCGGCGGCAGCCACCGAGGCGCGCTCGCGACGGCTCATGGCCAAAAAGGCGACGGCGGTGATCGTCACCACCGACAGCATGATGAGGGTGATGACCAGCGCGACCCCGCGTGCGCGGCGGTGAGACAAGGGAAGGTTCATCGGAAGGTTAGCGTATGGCGACCCGAATGGGCACGCGTTGCCGGAAAATCTGGATCTTGCCGAGGTTGTTCTTCAGGTACTTCTCCCGCGGGCTCGTACCCGTGAGCGCGCCCGTGAGGGCCGGCATGGCCCGGAGTTGGTCCATCGCCCGGGGTTCCAACACCCCGAGTTCAATCTCCACCGTCGTCGGGACCTGCTCGCCCAGGAAGATGCTGTTCACAAAACGGGTTTCCGGATCGGTCTGATCATCCGAGGCCAGTCGGCTGGATTGGATGAAAACGGAACTGCCTTTGAGGGCGAAATTATTCGATAGCGTCAAGGAATCGAAGCTCGCCAGCAGCGGTGGTTTGCGGGGACGGTTCGCCACCTCGGGCGCCGTGCTGTCGAAGTCGGGATAATTCCAGATCGTATGATCCAGCGGCCGGTTGTACTGATCGTAGGCAGTAATCCGGAAACTGACCACCCCGTCCACCACTCGTGCGAGGTTGGTCTGGGTGGACGACCGGTGAATGGTGCCATCCTCATCCGAACTATTGCTCAAGGCCGCCTTCGGCCGCTCCAGCAGCCGGAAGGAAAGCAAACGCCGGGCATCCGGCGAGGTCGTGACCACGGGCAGGAAATCGATATTGGCGTCCTTGGTCGGATTCAGGCTGGCCGTGGGGGCCCGGGGATCCGGATCCTCGTAGCGATACAACGTCCCGACGGGGAATAGGCTGCGATTGGCGCTTTGGTCCTCATTCCGCACGACGAACCCCACCACTTTCACCCGCTTCGAATCCGTCCGTTGCAGGAAAAAGAGATCCTGGTGAATGGGCACGAGACTGGGGCCGAGCAATTGCGCGCTCTGCTTGAAAACCTCCCGGGCGGCATCCGTGGAATAGGCGACAAAATTCGGCGCCCCCGCGACGCCGCTCGCCGTCATATTATCCAAATCGCGACTCAGGATCTCCAGGCCGGAACGCGCCGCCTCCATGACATCCGTCTGATTTGAGTTGGCCCGCATGGCCTTCGTGGTCTGGTTGAACAGCGAGAAGAGGACCAGTACCACCAGGCTGAGCAGCCCGATGGACACCATCATCTCGACCAACGAGAACCCCGGGGACGGTCGGCGATATGCCTTCATGGGAATCATAGACTATTCGGCGTGAAATGTTTCAGTCCCAGCCCGGCGGCCCCGAGGTGGCCCACGTCCTGACTGTCGAGATCCATCAACTGGCCAAAGACCTGCGTGCGATAGACCCGGCGATTATGCCCCACCCGGAGCTTTTCCACCGTCTGATCGAAGCGCAACGCCACCGGCCATTGGATCGTCAGCGAAAGCTCATGAATTTGCTGTGCGGTGGCGACGGCCTGCGAGAGCGAATTGGCCTCCGGAGCGATCGCCACCGGGGTCAATTCCGGAGTGACCAAATAGCGGAAGGAAAACTCCGTTCGTTGATCGAGCGTCAGTCCATCCGGGCCGGCCCCTGCCCCGTTCGGAAACGGCGCGATGGGCTTTTCCGTCAGGGCCCCACTGATGGCCCGAACCTGGGCGCGGACGACGTTCTGGAAATCTGAATTACCAACCGTGACATACCGGGGCGCGGTCATCAGGGCGACGATCTGGGCCGCGTTGGTCAACAGGATCGGCGAGCTATATCCGAGAGCCGTCAGCTTCGCTGAATCGTTCCAGAGCTCGGTACGATAGGACCGGCGAAACGTGGGCGTGGCTCCGGGCTGTCCGAGATTATTCACCGGATACCGTTCCCAGAGAATGAAATCGAAGTTGGTGAGCAGATTCGCGGAACTCACCGAACCGGTGCGCAGGGCGTTGAGCAGCACCTTGCCGTCCTCCGTGACGATGGTGTCCTCACGGTTCTGGCGTTGCACATTGAGCCCGGTGGGCAGCACCCCGATGATCGCCACGAGGGCGACGCTGACCACGGCAATGCACAAGGCCAGCTCGGTCATGGTGAAGCCACCGAGCCGACGACGCGGAAGGCGGGAAGCCGGAAGTCGCAGGGTCATCATTGGATGCGGGGTTTGAGGATGCGGGCGCGGCCGGTGAGCGAGGAAATCACAATCCGGTTGGGGACGTAGGCGTAATTGATGTTCTGGGCGGGCGGGACGCCGGTGATGCGCTTGGGGCCCGGAGTCTCCACCAGATCCAGCTCGGTCTCGGTCCCGGCGGTACCCGGGATGATCAGGTTGCCGTTGGCATCGCGCGGCAGGAAAACACTGCCGGAGGTGAACGTGATTACGAAGTCGCCACCGAAAGGTGCGCCGGTAATCTTGTGCCCGGCGGAGGAAAACTGCGGTGTGCCGCCGGCTTCCACCCGTCCAAAGCCATCAAAGGCGATATAAGGCATCTTAAAATCCAACCGGATGGGCGAATTTTTGTTCGGAAACGCCACCGCCACCGGCAGCGGCGTGATGGGTAGCAACGAGACGTAATTGGTGGGATCCGAAAAAGCGGCGGCGTAGGCCTCGGCCGAGGTGCGATCGAACATCGCCTTGGGGAAGACATAACCATCCGGCAGCGATTTCCATTCGGTCAGATATTGCCAATGCTCGGAACCCGGTTGATCCCCCACCCGCCGACGGGCCAGCAGCGCGTAGCTGGAGTACGGTCCGGCCGCGGCGGACAGGAAGGCCCGCTTCACAATTTCGCCCTCCTTGTTCCCGGCCACCGTCATGGCCGTGTTGGCGTGCTGCCAGATGTAGCCGGGCACAAACACCATATAGACCGTCGAGCGATTCTTCATCGCCAACTGCCGCGCCAGACCGAGGTCATCCAGCAGTTGACGCTGCGTGGACGTCAGGCTGTTGGATTTCCCCAGACCCTTGAGCGCGGGCAGACTGATGGAGGCGATCAGCCCGACGATCGCGAGCACCACCAACAACTCGACGAGCGAGAAACCACGGCGGAGTGGGGTCTGGAGTTTCATGATAGTAATTGGCTGGCCCGAGTGCGGTCCTTATTTCCAGCTGTAGATATTGTCTTTATTGACACCCGTCTGGGAATCCAGGGAGCCAGCGACGATGCCTTGACCGTCGGGGCCAAGCGACCAGACGAACACGGTACCCTTGAGGAACTCCCGCTCATTCCCGCCGACACTGTAGAAGGGATTCCGGACCTGGCCGTCGACGTCGAGGTCGACGATGACGATGTAGGGATTGCCCCACGGATCACGGAAGACGCCATCCGCGCCCACCATGGAAGGTTGATTGCCCTGCGTCTGTTGCTGCGGAGACAACGTAGCGGCGTTGCGAGTGGAGGTCTTGACGTCGAGGAAACTGATGCGGTCCGGATTCAACGCGTGGGCCGGATTAATCGGCTGGCCCCCGATGTTCCGAATTTCCGGATCATCGGTGAGAATCGCGATCAATTCCCGATTGGAAACCGGCCGGCGAGGGTCCTGCACGTTAGCATTGACCGCAATGCCGGGCTTCGAGGTCATAACCTTCATGCCAAAAGGACTTTGGAGATCCCTGTCGTCCGTGCCGTAGATCATGCCGCTGGGATCCGGGTTCGCGGCGGTCTGGGCCACATCCCGGGAGGCCTTGGTGGCCGGGAGGCGGCTGTACTTGCCTTCGTAGGCATTCACCGCGGCCGCCAGATTGGCCATTTCCGTCTGGGCCTTTTTGATCTTGGCCTTTTTGACGGCGCCCGCGATTGCCGGCAACAGCATGCCGGCCAGGATGCCGATGATGGCAATCACCACCAGCAACTCAATCAGCGTAAAGCCGCGGGTTTGGCGGGAGGAGGAATGAATTTTCATGGTCGTCGGACTTGGAGGATTTGTATGGGAAATAGTTAACGGCGGGCGGGCTCACTGCCGCCAGTTGCCGATGAGCTTCTTTTGGTTGTTTTCGACATATTCCGCCCAGAGATCAAACCGTCCCGGATTATTGGTCGGATTGGAGGAAACGTACCGCCACGGATTCAACTGGGGATTGCCCGGGATCGGCGGCGGAAAACGGCTGTCGCTCCGCGGCCAGGACAGTCCGGAACGTTGGTTGGGCCGGTGGGCGTCGCCCGCCCAGCCCACCGCCAGAACGCGCAAGTCCGGATTGCCGGTGGACGAGAAGATTTCCGCGGAAGCCGACTCTTTAAATTCCATCCGGAACAGCGACCGCTTGCGCTCCGCCGTCGTGGCGTTCACGAAGCCATCGCGCCCAAAATACTTCTGCAGATCCGACGACTTCAACCCGGTCGGACCCACGGTATCGCCGAGTGGCACAAAGTAGCCGGAAGACTCAAAGGGCTTTTCCACGATGACCCCGGTCAGTTCGTAATAGAGCGGATTCAACTCCGGTCGCACCACGAGGTTGCCGTTCGAATCGCGTTGCGGGACCGTGCCGTTGAGCACCAAACCGTCCGGCGGATAGACCCCGTACTTGGCCTTGTAGCTTTCGATCGCCGATTCCAGCGCCCGCAGCTCGGAGCGCACCCGGGATTCCCGGGCGCGTTTCATGGCCGCCGGAGCCAGGCCCACGAGCAGTCCAGCCAGGATTCCCATGATGGCGATGACCACCAGCAGTTCGACCAGTGAGAAGGCCGACCGGCCCGCCACGGTGACCGTGGCGGCGGAGGAGAGGGAACGACTCTGTTTCATGGTGCGGGGACAATAAAGGGTTCGCAGGGCGATTGGTCTAGCTCCTTCTCAGCCTTGGCGGTCACGGAGTTCTCGTTCCATGCGCTCGCTGAGCCACTGCTTGATCATGCTCTGGTAATTGAGAAATCGGGACCGGGCGAGACGCTTGATGCGCCCCAACATCCGGGGATCCATCCGGATCGTGATGGTAATGGAGTCCGACTGCTCGGAACTGGACGAAGCCGCCCGCTCCATGAGGCGGAGGTCGACCTGATTTTCCGCCCAGAATGACGCCTCCGCCTGTTCGCTGTCGAACAGGGGAACATCGTCCCAACTGGAAATCGGCACCTGATTCATCACGCCTCCAGGGTTAGCTTCAGTTTCCGCTGATAAAAGTACTCTTCGGACTCCGTGAAAAACCGGGCCACCACCACGCGAATGGTTTTTCCGTTGGTGCGATAGACCGCGAAGACGCCGGCACCGGCGGCGTTCTTGCCGAGGTTGAAGTAGCGCGCCTGGACCGAGAACCGGCTTGAATCCGGCAGCAGCCGGACCGCAAACGGGTCCTCGAACGACTCTTCGACATCCCGCGGCCCCAACGGGCCGCCGACCTCGAAGGAAGTATTGATCCAATCGAACTCCATTCTTCAGCTCTGTATTCGCGGATGGCATTCGTCAGTCCAATGTGGTTACATTGTATTTACGAAACACCAGACCATAAAGACTCTCATGTGTCACGCGGAAATGTGAAAAAACGGCCGTCGGTACCATCCGACGACCGTTTATCAGAACAAATCCCGCAATTACTCGCCAGGACCACCACCATCGCTGCCGAGCTTGTCGATCAGAGTGATCAACGGAAGGAAGAGCGCGATGACGATGGAACCGACGATGACGGCCAGGAACACGATCATGATCGGTTCCAGGAGCGAGGTCATCGCGGACACCGCGTTGTCGACCTCATCATCGTAGTTATCGGCGACCTTCAGCAACATCTCCGGGAGTGCGCCGGTTTGCTCACCGACGTCCACCATGGAAATCACCATCGGCGGGAACACGCCAGACTTCTCGAGCGGCGCGGTGATCGTCTCACCTTCCTTGACGGATTCGTAAACGGAACCGACGGCGTTGGCGACCACCTGATTACCGGCGGTTTCCTTGACGATCGTCAGCGCCTGAAGAATCGGCACGCCCGAGCTGACCAAGGTTCCCAACGTTCGCGTAAAGCGCGCAATCGCAACCTTGCTGATAACGGGACCCAAAACCGGGATCTTCAGCTTCACTTTGTCCCACAAATACGAACCTTTCTTCGTCTTGAGCAGGATCTTGAAGCAAATGACGAAGACCACGATCCCGAGCAACACCGGGCCGGGCAATGGCCAACCACCCGCCCATTCCGGGAACACGATGGTTTGATCCTTCATCGTGTCGGAGATTTTCAGCACCACGTCCGTAAAGGCGGGCATGTTACCATCGCCCAACATGTCGGCGAAAATCGTTTTGAACTTCGGCACTACGACGATCATGAGCAGGGCCAGAATGCCGACGGCCACCACCATGACGGCGACCGGGTAGAACATCGCGGCGACGACCTTGCCTTTGATTTTCTGGGCCTTCTCCATGAACTCGGAGAGGCGGTTCAAGACGACTTCCAGCACACCGCCCAGTTCGCCCGCCTTCACCATGTTGATGAACAGCTTGTTGAAAACCTTGGGATGCTGAGCCAGACCCTCGGAGAAGGTGCTACCGCCTTCAATGGCGAGGGAAAGATCCCCGAGAATGCGGCGCAGCGCCGGGTTCCGTTCCTGTTTTTGCAACACCCGCAGACCGCGGAGCAACGGCAGACCGGCGTCCACCAGCGTTGCCAGCTGCCGGGTGAAGGTGGTCAGCACCTTGGGCTTGACCCCGCTGCCGAGGCCGGGAATGCGAAGGTCCATTCCCCTTTTCTTACCCCCGGCCCCGCCGCCACCAGGTGCCCCGCCCTTCTTGGGTGCATCCTTGGGCTTCTCCGCCTCGGCGACCTTGGTGGGGAAGAAACCCATCTCCTTCAGCCGCGTGATCGCCTCGGCCTGGCTGCCGACGTCGAGGACGCCCTTGGTCTCCTTCCCGCGGGAGTCCATTGCCACGTAATTAAATTTCGCCATAAATGCCTCCGACTTTGCTCTTGGTGCGGTTCCCGTTTTACCCGGCCTTGCGGCTAGGTGTATTTCAAAATCTCCTCCACCGTGGTATCGCCGGCATAGACACTGCGCAGACCGTCATCCCGGATGGTCACCATGCCCAACTCAATCGCCTTCTGCCGAAGCACCACGGTGGGGGCGCGTTCATTAATCAGATTGCGCACGGCATCGCTAATCACGAGCAATTCGTAAATGCCTTTCCGGCCCCGATAACCGGTGTCATTACAATTCGGACAACCGCGACCGTAGAAAAAGCTCTTATCGCCCAGATCATGCGGCGAAAGATTCATCTGCTGCAGCTGACCTTCGCTGGGCTCAAACGGCGTCTTGCAGCGGGGACAAATGCGCCGGACCAACCGCTGAGCCATGACCCCGAGCAGGGTTGATGAGATCAGGAAGGGTTCCACCCCCATGTCCACCAACCGGGTCACGGCGCCCGCCGAGTCATTGGTGTGCAGAGTGGACAACACCAAGTGACCGGTGAGGGACGCTTGGATCGCGATCTGCGCGGTTTCCAAGTCACGCATTTCCCCCAGCATGATGATGTCCGGATCCTGACGGAGGAAGGCGCGCAGGGCCTTCATGAAGGTCAATCCGACGGCCTCGCTCACCTGCACCTGCATGATGCCCTCGATGTCGAACTCCACCGGGTCTTCCGCAGTCAGAAGCTTGGTATCGATGACATTCACCCGACGCAAACAGGAATAAAGCGTCGTCGTCTTGCCGGAACCGGTGGGGCCCGTGACGCAAAAGATGCCGTTGGGTTGCTCAATGAACTCCAGCACCTGGGCATGGATCTTCGGCGGGAAACCCAGGGATTCGATCTCCAGATTGACCGCGCTCCGATCCAAAACGCGCAACACGATCGATTCACCGAACGCCGTCGGCAGCGTCGACATACGCAAATCGATCTGCTTGCCCGACACGTTGACCGAGATGCGTCCGTCCTGAGGCAAACGGCGCTCGGAGACGTTGAGGTTCGCCATGACCTTGAGACGATTGGTGATCGCCCCGGAAAGGTGCTTCGGCGGTGGAGTCATTTCGTACAAGGCGCCGTCCACCCGGTAACGAATCTTGAACTCATCCTCAAACGGCTCGAAATGAATGTCCGACGCCCGATCCTGCACCGCCTGCATCAACACCAGGTTGACGAACTTGATCATCGGCGCGGCTTCGCCGCCCTCCGCCAAGTCCACCAGGGTCACCTTCGAATCCCCGGCATCGTTGAGGTCCATGGTGGTCCCCATCTGCTGGAGGATGTCCAGGTAGCCACCCGATTGGGACGGATAGTACTTCTCGATCGCCTTGAGAATGTCCGGAGGATTGACCACCACCAGCTGCAACTGCAATTTGAGCGTCGTCGCCAGTTCATCCAGCACCGCTGGATTAAGCGGGTCCACCAGAGTGATCTGCAGCGTGTCCCCGTACAGCCCCAAGGGCATGCACTGGTACATCCGCGCGGATTCCATGGGCACCGCCTTCAGGGTCTCTTCGGTCAGGGATCCCTCATCGATAAAGCCCACCATGGTGCCGAGGTGATCGGCGACAATCTGCAGGAGCGTATCGGCGTCGAGGAATCCGTTGTTGGTGATGACCTCCAACGCCGGCTTGCCGGTCCGACCCATTTCCTGAACGACTTCGTCCAGCTGGGTGTTATCCAACAACCCGCGCTCTCGGACCAGCGCCATCAGGGGATCGTTTATCGCGTCAGCCATGGAAAAATGTCAGGAACGGTGAACGGGCGACCTCAGTGCTTTGCGGGGGCAGCGGCGGGGGCCGGCGCCGGCGCCGGCGCCGGAGTCCGATTGCGACCGGTCGCTGCGGACTCCTGCTGTGCCGCTTTAATTTCTTGGACCTTCTGATGAATCGTGGTCGGATCCTGGGACTTCGCGATGACTTCCTCCTCGGCAATCATGCCGGCGAGCCATTTCTCTACTAGGAAGGAGTCCAGAGTCACCATGCCGTATTTCGCACCGGTCTGAATGTCGGACTGGATCCGGAACGTTTTGTTATCGCGGATAAGCGCCGCGATGGAGGGCGTGTTGACCATGATTTCAAAGACGGCCACCCGCCCGGGTTTGTCCACCCGGGGAAGGAGCAACTGGGAAATCACCGCCTGCAACACTGTGGAAAGCTGAATACGAATCTGCTCCTGCTGATTCTGCGGGAACGCGTTGACGATACGGTCGATGGTCTTGGCCGCACCCGTGGTGTGCAGGGTTCCGAAGACCAAGTGACCGGTTTCGGCCGCCGTGATGGCCGCTTCCATGGTCTCGAGATCGCGCAACTCACCCACCAGAATGATATCCGGATCCTGCCGCAAAGCGCGCCGCAGCGCCTCGGCGAAGGTCGGCACATCCACGTTGACCTCCCGTTGGGTTACCACGGCCTTCTTGTGCTTGTGGTAATACTCGATGGGATCCTCGATGGTGATGATGTGCGCCTCATCCTTCTCCTCGTTGAGGATGTTGAGGAGGGACGCCAGTGTGGTGGTCTTGCCGGAACCGGTGGGACCGGTGACCAGAATCAGACCGCGCGGCTTATTCAGCAGGCTGCGGACCGTCACCGGAATGCCGATCTGCTCCATGGTGAGCAGTTTCGTGGGAATTTGGCGCAGAACGAGAGCGAAATTACCCTTCTCCTTGAACGCCGACACGCGGAAGCGGGCCAGTTCACCGAACGCAAAACCGAAGTCCGCCCCACCCTTTTCCCGGATTTGCTGCACGTGATCCTCGGACGTGATCGAACGCATCAGCTCCTCGGTGTCTTCCGGCTTCAAGACCGGCCCATCAACACGTTGGAGAATGCCGTGAATACGGATGACGGGGGGGATACCCACCCGGATGTGCAGGTCGGCGCCGCCTTCGGCAACCATCAACTGCAACAGGTCAGACATCTGATAAGACATGGCGAAAAGTAAATCGATGAAGCGTGTTAAGAACTAGTGTCGTGCGACTTGGTTCAGCAGCAAGTGCCTTGCCGTATTTGTTCGTGGGGCGCGGGAAAGTGAAAAATTGCCGGTTTTCAATGTTCCACCACCGTGGCCCGGACCACCTCTTCGGCCGTGGTAACACCCGCCAACACCTTGCGGATGCCGTCCTCGCGCAGGGTGCGCATCCCCATTTCCCGCGCCTTGTTGCGCAGGACGTTCGAGGGCACTTTCTCAAAGATCATCTTCCGGGCAGCGTCATTGATGACGAAGATCTCAAAGATTCCCTGCCGACCCTTGCACCCCGTCTTGTTGCAGGTCGGGCAGCCGCGTCCGCGCCGCGGGGTCGCCGTGGCCGCCTGCTCCGGCTTCAACCCGAGCATGTCGAGTTCCTTCTCCGTCAGCGTGGTCGGTCCGCCGCAATTCCGGCAGATACGGCGAATCAGACGTTGCGCCATCAGACAGCGGGCCGCCGAGGCCACGAGGAAGGGCTTGATCCCGATGTCGATCAAACGCGTCACCGCGCCGGGGGCGTCATTCGTGTGCAGGGTGGAAAACACCAAATGGCCGGTCAACGACGCGTTGATGGCGATGGAGGCGGTCTCCATATCGCGAATTTCCCCCAGCATGATCACGTTGGGCGACTGACGCAGCATCGAGCGAAGCGCCGAAGCAAACGTAAACCCGATGTGTTCATGCACCTGCACCTGGTTGATACCCGCCAGCATGTACTCCACCGGGTCTTCCACCGTGATGATCTTGCGATCCGGACGGTTGATGTAGTTGAGACAGGAATACAGCGTGGTGGTCTTGCCGGAACCGGTCGGTCCGGTCACCAGCAGGATGCCGTCGGGCAGAGCGATAATCCGTTCAAAGGTCTGTTGGTCATCCGCAAAGAAGCCCAATTCCGCCAAGCCCAGTCGCAGACCTTCCTTGTCGAGAATACGCATGACGATCGACTCGCCGTGCGCGGTGGGCAGACAGTTGACGCGAAGATCGATGGTCTTGCCGCCGACGTTGGTTTGGATACGGCCGTCCTGCGGAATCCGTCGTTCCGCAATCGACATGCCGGACTGGATCTTGAGCCGGGCGATGATGGGGGCCTGGAGCCGCTTGGGCAGGTCCTTCATCTCGACGCACAAACCATCGATCCGGTACCGCAGCCGGAATCGCTTGGACAAGGGCTCCAGATGAATATCCGACGCCTTCAGCTTGTAGGCGTCGACGATGATCTGGTTGACGAGTTTGATGATCGGAGCGTCGGCATCGACCGCTTTGCCATCGGATCCGACATCCCCCTTCATGGAGGTCACCTCAACCTCACCCTCGGTGAGGTTCTGGATCATCATCGAGATTTCTGAATCCTCGCCACCACCGCGTCCGCCACCCCCACCACCGCTGCCGCCGCCGTAGTACCGGCCGAGGGCGTCCTCAATTTCCTGGGGCGAGGCCACCCGCAATTCCACGGTCTTGCCCAACGCCAGCTGAAGGCCGTCAATGGCTTCAATGTCGGAAGGATCGGCCACTGCCACCGCCACGGAACCCTCACCCAAGGCCACGGGCACGGCACTGTACTTCTTGGCGACATGGCGCGGCATGGACTTGATCACCTCATCCGAGAGGCGCATGTCCGCGAGTTGGATGGATTCAACGCCGAAGTAGTTCGCCTTCGCCATCGTCACCATGGACACATCGAGCAGGCCGCCCTTGACCAGGGTGTCGAGCAGGCCTTCGCCCGTCGACTCGGCATCCGCCCGCACTCCGTCCACCTGATCCATCGTCAGGAGACCCGTCTCGACCATCTGGTCGATCAAAAAATCATCTTTGGCAGCCACAAGTATGCTCTGGGCGGCACCGCGCATCAGTGCGACCAGGGAGAGCTCCGGGAGTTAACGGGCACTGCCTCACGAAGTCAAACACTGTAGAGTTAAGGAATGAAGAAAGAATTTCGTTGTCCTCGTGACAGATTCCGGGGGCATCGATCAAAGTGCCCGGTGGATGTCCGCCCTTCGCTCCACCGGTCCTGCCCGTTTCCCCGGACGCCGTTGGGCGTGGATTCCGGTAGTTGTCTGGCTGTTTCTGTTTCTGATCAACGCCATGCACCCATCACCTGATCTGGGTCCGACCACCGGCCGGCTGCTTCCGTGTCCGTCGTCGCCGAATTGTGTCTGCAGCCAGGACGATTCGTCGGGGCACGCCATCGCCCCGCTGCTCTGCCCGGGACCGGCCACGGCCACGCAGGAGCTGTCCCGGCTGCGGCAATTACTCGCCCAGCGCCCCCGCACCCGCCTTTTGGACGAACGTCCGGGTTACCTCCGATACGTGGTTACCACTGCCTGGTTGCGCTTCCGCGACGACCTGGAGTTTCTGGCGGATGATGCCCACCAACTCATCCACGTTCGCTCGGCCTCGCGGTTGGGACACGGAGACCTCGGCACGAATCGGCGCCGCGTGGAAGAGATTCGGGCGCTTTTCAACACCTCCCCCGCCCCCCGCTGAACCCGTCGGCCGAAGCTTAGGCCCGGGGATGGGCGGAACGGTAAACCTTCTGCAGCCGTTCCAGTGTGACGTGGGTGTACACTTGGGTGGTGGCGAGTTGGGCGTGCCCCAGCAGTTCCTGAACGCTGCGCAGATCGGCGCCACGGTCCAGCAGGTGGGTGGCAAAGCTGTGCCGCAGTTTATGGGGACTGAGGGCCGGATCCAGCCGGGCGGCCGCGAGATAGAGCTTTAAACGCCGCTGAACGGTCCGCGGCGTCAGGGGCGCCGGCCCACTTTCGGTGCCCCAGAAAACCGAATCCCGGGCTCCCTGCGGATGGCCGGCCGCGAGCCAGTAGGCCTGCAATGCGGTGACCGCGGGTCGGCCGAGGGGAACTTCGCGTTCCTTGCGTCCCTTGCCAAACACCCGGGCCACCCGGTGGGTGAGATCCAATTGCTCGACGCGCAGATCGCAGAGTTCGCTAACTCGCAGGCCCGCGGTGTAAAAAAGTTCAAAAACCGCATGATCCCGCACCCATTCCAGTTTCTCGGCCCGGGACGGCGGTGAATCCCCCTGCAACCGCGCCTGCAGTTCCCGCAACGGGGCCGCGAGCAAATCGCGCATCTGGGCCTCCGAAAGAAAGCGTGGCAACATGCGGGGACGACGCGGCAGCAGCACGCCCCGCACCGGGGAAACCGTCACCACCCCCCGCACCTGCAACCAGCGGTAGAACGTGCGCAACGCGCTGAATCGCAGCGCCACACTTCGGGCGTTGAGCCGCGAGCGGCCCAGCCAGCGCAGATAGCCGCGAAAGATTTCCCGCGTCAGCGCGGCCCACTCGGGCGGGCTCCCGTGGGTCTGCCGATGCCAGGCGACAAACTCGCGGCCCGCCTGCTGGTAATTCCGTAAAGTGTGCGGCGACGCCTGCCGTTCGGCCGCCAAATGGCGCCAAAAATCCTCAAGCTGGGCGTCCGTCACCGGAGCGGACGAAGGCTGCGATGCGTCAGGCACGCACGCAGCCTGACGCAAACCCAATGACCCGGCCGGGAAAAAATCGACCGAAAATAGGTTTGTGGCCATCGTGGTGCTTTCCTTTATTGCGGCCCGCCCGAAAGGGCTAGGCCGGGTGGTAGGATACCCAAGTGGCCAACGGGGGCAGACTGTAAATCTGCTGGCTTACGCCTTCACTGGTTCGAATCCAGTTCCTACCACCACCGCTCTCCTCTCCGGAGGGCGGGCCCGGCAAAAAAGCGCTTCCCCGCCGAACCCAACGAGTCTCCTGAACGAGTCTCCCCAGCCCGTCTCCGCCCGACCCGTTAAGTCCTGCACCGGCTGCAATCGTTCCTCGCCATCCGTGGCCGCCCCGCCAGATTAGCCCGCGTGTCGCGCGAGTACGTCCTGAAACCATCCCCGGAAACCGAATCGCTGCGGATCGATTACCGCGGCGAACTGAACGCGCAGCAATACGCGGCCGTCTCCGCACCCAACGGTCCGTCGCTCGTCCTGGCGGGTGCCGGCGCCGGTAAGACCCGGACTCTCACGTACCGGGTCGCCTGGCTGCTCGAACACGGCACCGCACCCGACCGCATCCTGTTGCTTACCTTTACCAACAAGTCCGCCCGGGAAATGATGCAACGCGTCGGCGAACTCCTCCCCGGGGACCTCGGACGCCTCTGGGGCGGTACGTTCCACTCGATCGGCTTGCGCATCCTCCGTCGGCATCCCGAACGCCTGGGCTACCCGGCCAGCTTCACCGTGGCGGATCGCGAGGATGCCGAGGATCTCCTCGAGAGCTGCATCGTCGATGCCGGGATCGACGTGAAGGCCACCCGTTTTCCCAAAGCCGAGGTCCTGGCGGAAATCTTCAGCATGTCGCTCAACACCGGCCGCTCGCTGGAAGAGGAACTGACGCACAACCACGCGTCATTTGTGCCCCTGTTGGACGATATCCAACGCATCCACCAGGCCTACGCGGAACGCAAACGCCGCGCGGCCTTGATGGACTTCGACGATCTCCTCGCGTTGTGGCTGCGACTGCTGCGCGAACAACCGGACATCGCGGAGGTTTATCAGCGCCGTTTCCAACACGTGCTGGTGGATGAATACCAGGACACCAACCGGCTGCAGGCCGAGCTCCTGGATGCCCTGGCCCTGCGGCACGGCAATCTGATGGCGGTGGGCGACGATGCGCAGTCGATCTACTCCTGGCGCGGGGCCAACTTCGCGAACATCCTCAATTTTCCGAAGCGCTATCCCAAGGCCCGGGTCTTCAAGGTCGAGACCAATTACCGTTCGACGCCGGAGATTCTCGCGCTGGCCAATTCCGTCATCGCACGCAACGTCCGGCAATTTCCCAAGGTGTTACAACCCGCCCGTCCCACCGGTGAGAAACCGGCGCTGGTGGTCACCACGGACACCCGGGATCAGGCCTCCTTCATCGCGCAACGCACCCTCGAACTGCGCGACGAAGGCACGCCGCTGCGTGAAATCTGCGTGCTCTACCGCTCGCATTTCCACGCGCTGGAACTCCAGTTGGAACTGGTGCGCCGCAACATTCCGTTCGTCATCACGAGCGGCATCCGTTTTTTCGAGCAGGCACACATCAAGGACATCGCCGCCTACCTCAAGTTGGTGAACAACCCCAATGACGAACTGGCGTTCAAGCGTCTGGCGCGACTCCTGCCCGGCATCGGTGGCCGCGGCGCCGAGAAATTGTGGACGACCTTTACCACTGCGGTGGGCGACGTCCTCCCGGTGATCACTGCCCCCGCCGCCGCCGTGCCCAGCGCAGCGGTCCCCGCCGTCGAAGTCTCGGACAATGACGGTGAACTGCCGCCGGAGCCGGTGGATGCCGGGCCGGCCGGACCCGTAATTCCCGTGGCACCCTTCCTCTTCGCCATGGGAAAAGTAATCCCAAAAAAGGCCGCGGAGGGCTGGCGACGCTTCGCTGAAACCATGGCGGAGGCCGAATCCGAGCGGCTCCGCAACGCCCCGGGCGAATGCCTGCGCCACGTCCTCAAGGCCGACTACGGCGAGCACCTGGAACTCAATTTCGAAAACGCCCAGAAACGCCGCGAGGAAATCGAGCAGCTCGCCGGCTATGCCGATCAGTTCCGCAGCGGCACGGATTTCCTCAGCCAGCTCGCCCTGCAGACCAACCTTGAGGCCGATCAGGACAAGCAACGCAATCGACCGGAGGACGATGACGAGCGGCTGCGCTTGTCGACGGTGCATCAGGCCAAGGGCCTGGAGTACGCCGCAGTGTTTGTGATCATGCTCTGTGATGGGATGTTTCCCAGCGCGCGATCGGTGGAGAACGCCGAGGGCGAGGAGGAGGAACGCCGGCTTTTTTACGTCGCCGTCACGCGCGCCAAAAACGAATTGTATCTCTGCCGGCCCCTCCTGCGCTTTATGCCGGGAGGCGGGGATGCCATGCAAATGCCGTCGCGTTTTCTCGAGGAAATTGCCCCGGAATTGCGCGAGGAAATCAACGTGATCGGTGCCGGAATGGGTTCGCATCGTCCCGACCCGCGGGCCCGGACCGGGCGCGAAGTCGATGGTTTTATCGATGACGGAATCCAACCGGACGCCGGCGACGATTCCACGCCTTTTTAGCGGCCGGGTACCGCCCGCGCCGATCCGCACGAGGGCCGGCAGGTTTCACGGCGGCCCTGGCGGCGGTCCCAAATTCGATTGGGGTTCCGCTTCCAACTGCGCCCACCAGTGATGGTACAACCGCTCCAGCGTCTCCCGCGGATCCTCGACCAGCAGCGCCTCCTTGATCCGGGTCGCGTACATTCCAAACGACAGTGGCGGCACTTGGGGCACGGTCCGCAGCCGGATGGGGCGTTGCCGGGTCGCGAGGTCCTCTAGATACGCCAGAGCACGCCCCGCATCGAGAAAGCTGTGCTCCGCATCCCGCCGCGCCTCGCGCAGCAGAACGTGATCCGGCTCATGCTGCACCAGCACATTGAAGATTACTTCGGTGCTCCATTGCAGTTTACGGACCGTTTTCTGTTCGCTGAAGTGGTTCCGGTAGACCATCAGCCCGGTCTGGGCGGCGGAACGGAAGTGGTATTTCAACAGATCCGATTTTCCCAAAGACTCCGCGAGATCCGCCCCGAAGCCTTCCGGCGACAGGAGCCCCGGCAAATCCGCGGCGGTCAGCGATTGATCGTCGGCGACCGTCAGCACAAACCCGTAGTCGTCCGTGGTGGCAACCGCATTGCCGCCGCGCCCCCGGCTGAGTCGGAGCCCCACGACGCGCGACAACGCATCGTTGGCAGCCCGACCGATCAGGCTGTGAAAAAAATAGTGCCGGGTCGGTGCTGCCACCGGTGCCCGCGGGCCGCGGACCGACCGGCGGGGAGCGGCAGCCGCGACCTTCGACGGCACCGTGATCGCAGCCATCGCCAACTGCGGCGAGGCATCGATCGGTTCCGCCCGTTCGCGCCCGCGACTCCGGAGCGGTGGTGGATCGAGTGGATCCACGGCGGTTTCCCTCAACTCTTCCACCAGCAGAAAATCACCCGTGGGAATTTCGCTGACCCCGTGTTGTGCGGCATGGACTCGATAAATCACTGCGGCGTTGTTGGCCCCGCAGTCCAGGCGTCGGGCGATCCACGCTTGCACGACGGCGGCGGATTCCCCCGCCTCCAACCGTCCGCGCACCTCGCCGCGGAAGGCCCGAATCTCCCGCGCCACGCGGTTCGCCAGCGGGAACTTGTTCGCGCCCCAGCGCGGCACCGTGGGCACCGCACCGTCCGCGCGCTCCACCCAGCACTCCATCAATCCGACCCTTACGAGGCGCACCGGCCGGCCGCCGAGCGTGAACACATCCCCCAGGCGTAACGAGCGCAGAAATCCTTCCTCGACCGATCCCAATTGCGTCCGGTGCTGGATCACCTGGATCGCCCCGTCATCCGGAATCGTGCCCACGTTCTGGAGGAAATCCCGCCGGGTCGCGCCGGCACGCGTCTCAAAAACCCCGTCTCCGACGACGACCTTGCCGAACAACTCCGTGTACTGCTGGCGCAGGGAACGCCCGCCACCGGCGAGAAAATCCAACACCGCATCGAAGTCGGCACGGGGCAGGTCCCGATACGGCCAGGCGCAACGAACCTGGGCAAACGTGGCGTCATTCCCCTGCTCCCCGGTACAACCCAGCCCGACCAAGTGCTGGGCCAGGACGTCGAGCGGAGCGGTGGGAATCCGCAGGGCGTCCAATTGCCCCCGCCGCGCCAGCACCGCCGTGGCGCAGCACTCGACCAGGTCACCCACGTTGGTGGCCATCAACAAGCCGCGACTGATCTGGTGCGGTCCGTGTCCGGCGCGTCCCGCCCGCTGGAGGGCTTTGCTCACGCCCTTGGGAGTGGCCAGCATGACCACCAGATCGATGCATCCGATGTCGAGACCCAGTTCCAACGACGTCGAGCAAACCACCGCCCGCAGTTCGCCGCGTTTCAAACGATCCTCGACCTCCAGCCGGGCCTCGCGATCCAGGGAGGCGTGATGGCATTCCACGGCCAGTTCCGGCAGCTGTTCCTTCAACCAGTAGGTGGCGGATTCCGCCCCGCTGCGGGTGTTGGTGAAGACCAGGGTGGTGCGGTGGGCGCGGATCAGTTTCGCCAATTCCCGCACCAGACGCACGCCACTGAAACCGGCCGGCGGATACGGCTCCCGCTGCAACGGACTGTAGACCGAAAGCTGAATCTGCTTGGGAGAGGCCGCCTCGACGAGAGCGCACGGTCGACCCGCGCCGACGAGGAACGAAGCCACCTCACTCAGCGGATGCACGGTGGCCGACAGGCCGATGCGTTGCAGCGGTGCGCCGGCGGGACGCAAGACTTCCAATCGTTCCAGAGCCAGAGCCAACTGGGTTCCCCGCTTGTTCTCCGCCAGGGCGTGAATTTCGTCCACGATAACCCACCGGACCGTGGCCAGACGGGACAACCATTTCGGTTGGCTGAGCAACAGGCACAGGCTTTCAGGAGTCGTCAGCAGGATTTCCGGGGGCGACCGAAATTGGCCTTCCCGTTCAGCCAAAGGGGTGTCGCCATTGCGAAGTCCGACCCGGATCCGCGCCCGCTTCGGGTCCTCCAAGGGATAGATTTCGCGGAGTGGGGCGCGCAGGTTTTTTTCCAGATCATAACCCAGCGCCCGGAGGGGCGAGACATACAGGCAGCGAATCCCGGGAGTAGCTCCCTCGGGTGTCGTCGGACCGGCCAATGCGTGCAACACCGAAAGAAATGCGGCCAGCGTCTTGCCCGTGCCGGTGGGCGAGACAATGAGCGTGTTGGCGCCCGCACTCAGCCCCGGCCAGGCCGCCGACTGCGCCGGGGTGGGTTCAGGGTAACGCGCATCAAACCACCGCGTGACGGCGGAATCCCCCAGCAGCACGCGGGCCGTCGGCTTCACCTCCAAAGAACCGCCCTCCTCCACGCGCCCCTCTGAGCCGTCGCGGAGCACACTCCGACTTGGCGGCGCGGATTTCCCCGCCACGCTGGCTGAATGATCTCCCGCCGCTCGTTTCTGGCTGCCACAGCAATGGCCACGGTCACCCCTTGGGCCGGGGCTGTCGAGCCCCTGCACCACCCCAATCCGAACGCGCGACTGCGACTTTCCCTGGCCGCGTATTCCTTCCGCGATGATTTCCCGGAGAAAAAAGACGGCACTCCGGGGCGCCTCGACATGTTTTCGTTTCTCGATTACTGCGCGGCGCAGGACGTGCCCGGCGCGGAATTGACGAGCTACTATTTCAAACCCAATCCCGACGATGCCTACCTGACCCAGGTACGCCGGCATGCCCATCTGGCGGGCGTCACCATCAGCGGCACCGCGGTGGGAAATTCCTTCACCCACCCGCCCGGACCGAAGCGCGAGGCGGAAATCGCCGGCGTCAAAAAGTGGATCCAACGGGCGGCGGTCCTGGGAGCGCCCCATATCCGGGTCTTCGCGGGAACGCTGGCGCCGGGACAGGATCCCGCCGAGGCCCGGAAACTTTGCGTCGGCGCGCTGGAGGAATGCGGCGAGACCGCCGCCCAGTATGGCATCTTCCTCGGGGTGGAAAACCACGGGGGTATCGTTGCCGAAGCGGACAACATTCTGGAGATCGTCCGGGCGGTGAAATCGCCGTGGGTGGGCATCAATCTGGACACCGGCAATTTCCACACCGCCGATCCGTGGGGGGACTTGGCCAAGTGTGCTCCCTACGCGGTCAACGTGCAGTACAAGGGGTACGTCCGGGCCCGGAACGCCACCGAAACCGAACCGCCGAATCCGGCCCGCACCGCCAAACTCCTTCGGGACGCCGGGTACGCGGGGTGGGTCGCCCTGGAGTACGAATTAAAGCCGGATCCGTGGCAGAAAGTTCCCGAGATGCTGGCCGCCCTGCGCCCCCAGTTGGGCTGAGCGTCCCCGCTTGGGGCCGGCCGCCGTCGTCCGCGAGCCAGCGGGTACTCCCAAGCGAGTACTCCCATTGACCCCGAACCACCCCGGGCTCACCGGGTTCCCCTTTTTGTCCCTGGTCGCAGTGACAACTCCGGGGCCCGGGCAAAAAAGGGGTCGCCGAAGTTCCATTCAGGGGCGTTTAGGGGAACCGAGGGGAAGCGCGAAGAACCACGCCCCGGAGTGCCTGCCGCCGCGCTGGTCAAATTTGGCAAAAACGTCACCAAAATCGGTTCTCCCACGAGCCGTTTCTTCGCGCAGCGCGGTCCCCCACCAGAACTCTTACCCCCCACCAAGAATCCCCTTATCTCATCCATTTCCAACCTCATCAATATCACATAACAAGTTGTAAATTAGACACTAACCGGCATTTATCAGCACCATAAACCCACCAACGGATCGCCCTTGGGTGGGCGACCGGGCCGCCCGACCTCGCGCCCCATCCCTCGGCCCTCCGCGTCCAAATGCGCAACTAACCAACACATCATCAAGGACCTAGGAAACCACCCGCCAAAAAGCGAAAAATAGCAGGGAGGAATAGTGTGAATTTTGTTGCCTACAGGAGCCAGTAGGGGTAGAAAACAGGCTCGTCGGCAAGCTTTAGCAGAATTTCACTCCGACACCTCCGTACATGGCCACAGAGCTACCCGAAACGCAAGGAACCTCGCCCGAAACGGCGAACGTTCCGGCGCGGTCGGGCAGCGGACGGGCGTTGTTCGCGGGGCGTTGCTCGCACACGGTCGATAGCCAGGGTCGGGTGCAGTTCCCCTCCCGCTGGAAGGTCCGCGCCGGGGATACCGAGTTGCTGGGAATCGCCGTGGAGCATCGGGGGACGCAGGACCAGTTCATCCTCGTGCTGAATTGGGATCAATTCGACCAGTTCACAGCGGGGGTATTGAGCGGCTCCTTTACGGACGTCGAGGCCCTCGCCCATCGGCACTATGTGGCCGAACGCGTCATGCCGATCGAACTGGACGCCCAGGGACGCTTTTTCATTCCGGCGGAGCTGCGCAAGGTGATTGGCGTCCGGAAGGAAGTTGAGCTCGTGGGCTCGATTGATCGCTTCGAAATTTGGGCGCCGGAAACCTACGCCGCCGCGCGTGTGAAGGAGAAGGATTTTCTCCGAATGGCAGGTAAGAACACCATCCTATGAAGTCCCTCCTGGCCGCAATTTTTGGCAACCGCCCTTCGGGTGGTGCCTTTGGAGTCAAGTCGGCGGGCGTGCAGCCCGGTTTGTGGTCACCGGAGTCTCCCGCGGTGAGCCCGACCACGCCCGCCGCCGCTCCGACTCCGACTTCCGACGCCGCCAAGGCCGGCCACAACCCGTTCGCGGCCGCGCCGGAAACTTCTTCGGTACGGAAACCGTTATTCGCCGCCCGCAGCACGCTCCCCGGCCCAGGCCTCTGGGCTCGCATGCAAGGCTGGCTGGGCCTGCGCAATGGGGCCGTCGCCGGGCGACGTCTGTTTTCCACGAATGATCAGCTGGAGCTGGTTCTGGGTCGGCCCCAGCAACCCGCCCGCAATCGCAATCTAGAGATCGGTTTGCCCGCCCGCGTCCGCCGTTCGGACGCGACCGTGGGGAAATCCAAGGTCATCTATGAGTCAAAGCCCGCGTCAGGCGCGGATGCCACCCGTATGATGGAGGAATCGGACCGGGCGTATTCGCGGCTGCGCGGGCGGAGACTGGAATCCATGCGGGTGGCCAACGACTGAGTTGGCCCAGCCATCAACCCACCATGCCCAGTGCCCGCCTTTACCCATATCCCGGTGATGCTTCCGGAGGTGCTGAACGCCCTCCAGCCGCGGCCCGGGCAGGTATTCCTGGATGGCACCCTGGGTGGAGCCGGACACAGCTGCGCCTTGCTGGAACGGATTCTGCCGGACGGTTTCCTGTGGGGGTGCGACCAAGATGGCGACGCCTTGAAGGCGGCCGCTGAGCGACTGGGGGCAGTTCCCGGCTCGGCCGGACGATGGGCGACGAAAGAGATGAATTTTGCGGGGCTGGCCACCTGGGTGCCAGCCGGCAGTTGTGACGGTGTACTGCTCGATCTCGGGGTGTCGAGCCACCAATTGGATACCCCGGAACGCGGTTTTTCTTTTCAACATGACGGGCCGTTGGACATGCGGATGTCACACCGGACCCCGATGACGGCGGCGGATGTGGTAAACGGCTGGGCGGCGGGGGAGCTGGCCCGGGTGTTTTGGGAATTGGGCGACGAACCGGAGGGACGCCGGATCGCGCGGGCCATTGAACGGGAACGGGCGGTGAGACGATTCGAGACAACGCAGCAATTGGCGGACGCCGTGGCAAAAGTATGCCCGCGCGGCGGGCGCAAGTCCCATCCTGCCACCCGGGTTTTTCAGGCGCTCCGGCTGGTCGTGAATGACGAGATGGGCGTGCTGGATCAGGGACTCCTGGGCGCCTTCCAGTGCCTGCGTCCCGGCGGTCGGCTCGCCGTGCTGACCTTCCACTCCCTCGAAGACCGCAAGGTCAAGGCGTTCATGCGCGAGACCGCCCGCGAATACCTGCTCCCCCCGGGACAACCGGACGATCCGTTGCTCCGTATCCCCTGCACTCCGGCCGCCACCCTGGTCACCCGACGATCCGTCCAACCCAGCGACGCAGAGATCGCCGCCAACCCCCGCTGCCGCAGCGCCCAACTCCGGGTGCTCGAACGACGTCCCCAACCCCTGACCTCCCCCACTCCCCATGCGCGCTAATCGACGACGTGACGGCGGCGCCGGCCTGGCCCGCGCCTGCAAAGCCGCCCTGATGTGCAGCCTCCTGGCCGCCGCCGGCATCGGCTACGTGCGCCAGACCATGGACCAGGATCGCCTCGGCAAAATGGAGAACGAACAGGAGGCCCGCCTGACGGAACTTCGCGAAGAAATGCGCCGTCAAACCGCCATTCGCTCCATGCTGTCCTCGCCGGAAGCCATTCAGGAGCGGGTCCGCCAGCACCGTTTGAACCTCGTTCTGGCCACGCCCCAACAGCGGTTGTTTCTCACCGTTCCCTCCTCCTTTACCCCGCCCCCGGCGCTGTCGGGCACCTTCCCTCCCGCCGCTCCCCAGGCCGGCGTAACCGCCGAAGCGGCGGCCAATCCGTCCCGGGTGCCCACTGCCCTGGCGCAACTCCCGCACTGAGGCTGCCCCCACCCACCGCATGCACACCGCGTCCACTCACCGCCGATTGAGCGCCTTTGCGGCGGCTTTCGCCATGGGCTTCGCCGTGCTCGCCGTCCGCCTGGTCTACGTCCACGTCATCCAACCCCACAACCCGGAAGCAGGCGAGGATACGGTCGACCACATCGCGCGCCCCGCCCGCCGCGGAAATCTGCTGAGCGCGGATGAAAAAGTCCTCGCCTGGTCCGAATCGCTGGTCAGCATCCAGGTGGATCCCGTCGTGCTCGGCACCAATCTGAGCCGGATCCGGACGGTCGCCGAACTCATTGCCCAGGAATTCGGCAATGCCACCAACCAGGTCACCGCCGGATCCCTGGTACCCCTGCTCACGCCCCGCACGGAAACCCGCCGCTGGAGCACCGTCACCACCAACCGATTCGAGCCCATCCTCGATGCCCGTAAGCGTCCCCGTCTGGATACCGCCGGCCAACCGCTGGTGCGCCCGGTGTTGGTTACCAACTGGAATTCCAACCCCAATTTCACCAATCGGGCGGTGGTCCTTTTCTCCAATGTACCGCCAGCGGACTGGAATCGTTTCCGCAGCAATCTGCTGAAACTCAAATTTCCCGAACAACCCATCCTGCTCGGGGCCCTCACCAACCTGCGGCACTCCCGGCCTTCCGTGGTGCGGCGCCTGGCGGCCGCCGTGGGCCGTGAGGCCGGCCCGGTGCGCGAATGGCAGGCGCAGAATCGCGAACTCAACGAGGCCCTGAAGCTGCAGCGATCGGAGCTCAACGAGATCCGTCGCACTGCGCTGGTCGCGCAGCCGGTCGAAGTGCGCCTGTACCCGCATGGCTCACTCGCCTCCCATGTGCTGGGTTACACCACCAACGACGACCGCCACCCGCGCCTTTCCCTGCCCAATCCCATCCTCGGTGCCACCGGCGTCGAACACATGCTGGACGAGGAACTCACCGGTTCCCCCGGGCTATTGGTCACCCACGCAGCCAAAGGGCGGGAACTGGTCCGTCTCCGCGAACGCGACGTGCCCGCCCAGGATGGACTTTCCGCCCAGCTGACCATCGATACCCGAATCCAGGCCGTCCTCGAGGACGCGCTGGATAAAGGGTACGCGGAGATCAGCCCCAAAGCGCTGATTGCCATCGTGGTGCGACCCGCCACCGGCGAGATCCTCGCGATGGGCAATCGGCCCACCTACGACCCCAACCAACTGCGTCTGGCGAGCGTGGACGCCCGCTGGAACCTCGCCATCACCGCGCCCACCGAGCCCGGCTCCACCTTTAAAATCTGCACCTACGCCACCGCCATCGAACTGGGCAAACTGTCCCTGGACCAGATGATCAACTGCGAAGGCGGGCACTGGAATCCCGGCGTGGGCCGGCCGGTAAATGACGTGGAAGGCCACGGCATGGGCCTGGTCGCCGCGGAAGATGCCTTTGCCAAATCGTCCAATGTGGCCGCCGCCAAGATCGGCTTGGGAATGTCCACCAATGAATTCGTCCACGGGATGGAGCAACTCGGCTTCCTGCACCGCAGCGGCATCTTTTACCGGCGGCGCATTGGCGGCCAGGGAGTGGAGACCGACGATTGGGGCGGCGAGAATTCCGGCGCAATTCCCGGGCTGATGCGGGATGGTCGAATTGGCACCGAATTGCAGGGACGTCTGAGCTTTGGTTACGGACTGTACGTCACCCCGCTCCAGACCGCCATGGCCGTCGCTGCCCTGGCCAACAACGGCACCCTGATGAAGCCGCTGCTGGTTCGCGAACTCCGCACCCCGGAGGGACGCGTGGTCAAGCGGTTCGAACCGACCGTCGCCCGGCAGGCCGTTTCCGCCGCCACGGCCCGGGAGATGCTCCGCGCCATGCGCCATGTCGTCACGTCCGGCACCGGCAAGTTGACCGCACTGGCCGACTACGAAGTGGCGGGCAAAACCGGCACCGCCCATAAGCAGTTCAACGGCCAGCAATCCAACGACAAATACATTTCCACCTTCGTCGGTGTGCTTCCCGTCGAGAAACCCGAACTGTGCATCCTGGTCCTCGCCGACGAACCCCTGAAACGCGGCGCCACCTCCCATTTCGGCGGCAAGGCCTGCGGCCCCATCTTCACGAACATTGCCGTCCGCGCCGCGGGAATCCTGGCCCTCCGGCCGTCGCCCCCACCGGAGCCGACCGAAGGCGGCAAGCAGGCTGATGCGGATCCGCGGGCCTCCAAGGACGAGCGATCCACCGCCGGCAATCGCGACCTCGCCATCGATCGCGAGGTCACCTCCCGCCCCGCCGGCCGCTCCGGACTTCCGCCCACCGCCGCCGTGCCCCGCGAGGCGCGGTACCTCAAGCGATGAAACTTTCCACGCTCATCCAATACCTGCCGGGGGCCCGCACGCGGATGTTCCCCCGGGGACGGGCGGCCGCCACGCACGATGTTTGCGGCGTGACCCCGAACCTGCGCGAAGTGCGCCCGGGAATGGCGTATTTCGCCCTGCCGGAAGATTCCGAAGCAAATCCGCACGCCGCCCATACCGCCTACCAGCGGGGCGCGTCACTCGTGGTTTGCGGCCCGGATCTCGCCCTCCCGGCCCGGGCTCCGGCCATCCGGGTCGCCGATCCCCACGCCGCCCTGGCCACCGCCGCCGCCGCCTTCCGCGAATTCCCCGCGAATCGACTCCGCCTGCTCGCCGTCACCGGCGACGAAGCCGGCCGGCGCGGCGTGGCGCACATCGTCGCCAACATCCTCGGCCTCCTGGGCATTCCCACCGGATTGCTCACCCAAAACGGGTTCAACGTCGGCGGCCGTCACGGCTCCACCGGACTCAACCAATTGGATGCCGCCGAACTCCAGGCCCTGTTGCGGCAACAGGTGAACGCCGGGGGCGGGTGCGTGGTCACGGAATTCGATTCAGCGGAGTTTCCCGAGGGATTGAATGGTCTCCAGTTTGCCCGACAGATCATCGTCAGCCCGCCGGCCATCTTCCGCCACACCTGTCCCCTGCTCTTGAACCCCCGCGGTTCCCGCACCGAGATCCGCGCCTTCTCACCCGCCAAAGCTGCAACCACGCCCCTGATCGGTCGTCGCTCTCTGCTCGCTCTGGATCGGTCCTGGGAGGACGTGGTGGCCGTGGCGGAATCCTTCGGCCACACCTCGGCCGCCGTCGGCAACACCCTACCCGTCCTCAGCCCGGTCCCCGGCTGGCTCGAACCGGTCCAGTGCGGTCAACCTTTTGGCGTTTTTGTGGATGGGGCCACCAATGCCGTAGCGCTGACCGCCGCCCTGCGGGACGCCCGGGAACTGACCCGCGGACGCCTGCACGTCGTCTGCGGCGCCCGCGCCACCGCCTCCGACACCGACAATGCGGCACTGGGCAACGCCGCCCTGGCCCTCGCGGATCACGTCCACGTCACCTCGGACAACCCGCATCGACGTCCTTTCCAGGAGCTGGTCGTGGCCTTGATCGGCTCGGAGACGTCCCCGCAGACAACCCTCCAAAGTGATCGTGCCGCGGCCATCCGTGGCGCCATCCGCAGCGCCCGGGCGGGCGACGTCGTGGTGATTGCCGGCAAGGCGGATGCCCCCGTGCAGGAACTCGGTCACGTCATCATTCCGTTTGATGACCGGGTGGTGGCCACCCAGGTGCTCAATTCCCGCGGCTACGTGGGCGGGGGCGAATGAGCATGGACCCCCAACCGCTCAATTGGTTGGCCGCAGCCTGCGGCATAACCCTCGATCCCTCCACCGGCACCACCATGGTGCGGCGGGTGGTGACCGATTCGCGCGTCGCCGGTCCCGGCGACCTCTTTGTCGCCCTGCGGGGCGAGCGCTTCGACGGACATGATTTTCTCTCCGACGTCGCCGCACGCGGCGTTGCGGGAGTACTCTTTGACGCCAAACGCCCCGCACACCTTTCCAAAGGTGTGGTGGCGCTGGAGGTGGCGGACCCGCGGGTTGCCTACGGCCAACTCGCGGGTCGATACCGCCGTCGTTTCACCCTGCCCGTTATTTGTGTGGGCGGCTCGAACGGCAAAACCACCACCAAGGAGTTGATCGCAGCGGTACTTGCCCCCGGTTTTTCCACCCTCAAGAGCGAGGCCAGCTTCAACAACGATATCGGAGTCCCGGCCACGTTGCTGCAAATGGAGTCCCACCATGGAGCTGCCGTACTGGAAGCCGGCACCAATCATCCAGGCGAACTCGCCCCCTTGGTCCGCTTGATCGCTCCGCGCATCGGAGTCCTCACGAGTTTCGGCCGCGAACACCTCGAATTTTTCGGTGATCTGGCGGGAGTGGTTCAAGAGGAAGGCACCTTGGCCGAGGAACTCCCCCCCGGTGGCACCCTCGTATTGGACGGCGATTCCCCGTTTACCGACGGCGTGGCCCAACGCACCCAACCCGGCGTGAACGTTGTCCGGATTGGCCACGGCCCGCAGAATCACTGGCGGGTGCACTCGGTCAGTCAGGATTGGGACGGACTTACCTTCCGGGTCGACTCCGTGCCCCATCCCGATTGGTCGGGAGTCTGGCGGGTGCCCCTGCCGGGTGAACACTCGGCCCAAAATGCCACCTACGCGCTGGCCGTCGCCGCCGAACTGGGGATCAACCCCGCCGCCGCCCGCACGGCGCTGGCCGCTTTCCATCCACCGAAGCAACGGCTGGCCCTGACCCGGGTCGGCGAGCTGCGGATCCTGGATGACACTTACAACGCCAATGCCGACTCCATGTTGGCGGCGTTACGAACGCTTTCCGACCTCCCGTGCTCGGGCCGTCGTGTGGCGGTGCTCGGGGACATGGGCGAACTGGGCCCTATGACCGAGACCGCGCACGTGGAGGTCGGCCAAGCGTCGGCACAGGGCATGGACGCCCTGTTCGCCATCGGCCAATGGGCCACCGCCACCGCCGCGGCCGCGCAGTCGGCTGGACTGGGCCGGGCTCACGCCTTCGCGTCCGTGGAGTCCGCGCTGCCGGCTCTTCGGGAATATCTTCAACCAGGCGACACCCTCCTGGTGAAGGCATCCCGTTCCGCCCGGCTGGAACAAGTCATCCGCAGCCTGCAGGAAACCGCCACCGCGAACCCACCGGTGAACGCCTCCACAGCCGCTTCCGTCGCCGCCTGACTCATGCTTTACCCGCTCAGCCAACTCTTAAAATCGGCCCCCTGGACGCTGCTCCAGTACGTCACCGTCCGGGCCGGTGGCGCGCTGCTCACCGCCCTGCTGCTGAGTTGGCTCCTGGGGCCCCGTCTCATCGCGTGGCTGCGCGAATTGAAATTTCGCCAGGATTATCGGCCCAAGGACGCCTCGACCCAGACGCCGGACGCCGCCGCCGATCTCGCCAAACGCGGCACCCCCACCATGGGCGGCCTGCTCATCGTGCTCGTGCTCGACGTCAGCGTTCTGTTATGGGCGCGGTGGAACTCCCTCGTCATCCTGACCCTGCTGGTACTGGTCGTTTTCGCCGGTCTCGGATTCTATGACGATTGGATGAAGGTCTCGCGGCAGAATGCCGAGGGCGCCAAGTCGCACCTGAAATTGATCGTCCAAGGCATCGTGGCCGCGGTGGTGGTGGGTTACCTGGGGTACCTGCCCTCCACCCGCGCCCTGGTCACCGATCTCAACCTGCCGTTCCTGCCCGCCAAACTGGCCATGATCCATGACCTGGATTTCCTGGGCCGGAAGGACAGCCTCATTGGAACGAGTCTCGTGGCCGTGATCGCTCTCGGGATTTCGATGTTGACCATCGTGGGCAGTTCCAATGCGGTGAATCTGACCGACGGCATGGATGGTCTCGCCATCGGTTGCACGCTCATCTGCACCGCCGCCTTTCTCCCCCTGACGTACGTGGCCGGCAACAAAGTGCTGGCGGCCTACCTGCTGGTTCCCCGGGTTCCCGGGGCGGAGGAATTGACGGTGATCTGCGCCGCTCTGGTTGGGGCCTCGCTGGGGTTCCTGTGGTTCAACTGCCATCCGGCCCAGGTCTTCATGGGCGACACCGGATCCCTGGCCCTCGGCGGCGCCCTGGGGGTGATTGCCGTGGCGATTCACCAACCGTTCACGCTGCTGATCGCGGGCGCCGTTTTTGTGGCGGAAGCCCTGTCCGTGATCCTCCAGGTCAGCTGGTTCAAGTACACGCGGCGCAAATACGGAACGGGCCGCCGCATCTTCCTGATGAGCCCGCTGCACCACCATTTCCGAAAAAAGGGCTGGGCGGAATCACAGATCGTCACCCGCTTTTATATCGCCGCCATCCTGTGCGCCGTGCTCGCCGTCAGCACCCTGAAAATCCGCTGATGACTGTCAAACTTCATCTCGCAAAAACGTCTGCGAAAAAAAACGCGCCGGTAGGGTCCACCCCTCCTTGCGTGAGTCGGGCGGGCCATCTAAATCGCGAGTTGTGGTCGATGCCGGCGGGGGCGTCGGACAGCGGGAATTCTTTCCCATCTTGGCGCGGCGCGACGGCACTTCGGCAGATCGTCGTCTCGGTCAGGATGACCGCCTTCACCGGGTGTGCAGGCACGTGGTCCCATTTCCCCTCGAGATTTTCCGCGCCCAGGTCTGGTGAGGGCAGACGTGGTCGCGGTCCATTGATCCCGCTAGTCCCCACACGTAACGCGCTCGGCGCATCCCGATTGATATGAGTACTCCCAACCCATTGGCCCCGCAGGGCTCGCTGCTCGAGCAGCAAGCCAAAGGACGTTCCACCTTCCACGTCATCTCCTTCATCGGCGCCGTCCATGTCATGCTGCTCTGCGGCATCCTCTGGACCGCCTGCAGCAAGGATGAAAAGCCGAAGGTCGAAACCCCGAACACCGTCGGCAGCACCGATCCCTACGCGGCACCGCCCGCCGATCCGTCCCTGGGCGGCTTGCCCGGCACCGGCGGCCTGCCTCCCGCGCCTTCGTCCAATTCGCCCAGTGCGTCCCCGGTCACGCCACCCACCACCATCGGCGTCCCGACGCAGCCGCCGACTCCCGCAGGATCGGGACTCGGGGCCGGCGGTGCCGGCGGCGGTAGTGGTCCGGCCGTGACGCCGAACCTGCCGCCCAGCAACCCGGTGCCCCCGGTCGGCGGCGGCTCGGGTCCCGAAATCACGCCTCCCACCCCCGCCAGTCCGGCCGGGGAATACAAGATCGCCAAGGGCGACATCGGGGAGAGCGTCGCCAAAAAGCATGGCGTCAGCATGAAAGCCCTCGCCACGGCTAATCCCAGCGTCAACTGGAGCCGGCTCAAGGTCGGTCAATCGATCCAGATCCCGGCGGCCAGCGCGGCCACGGGAACTCCCTCCGCTCCGGCCGGCACGAGCCCGGACGCCGGAGCCACGTCCGGCACCGTCACCTACGTGGTGAAGGCGGGCGACACCGGCACCAAGATCGCCACCAAACACGGCGTCAAATGGGCCGAAATCCGCAAGGCGAGCCGCCTGACCAGCGACGCGCTGCATCCGGGACAGAAGTTGACCATTCCCGCCCACGCCGGCGGTGCGGCCGCCGCCTCCGGAGCCGCTCCCTCGGGTAGCCCCGCGCAACCCTCGGCGACGCCCGTGATTCCCAAAGCGCCGGGCCAGTAAGCCGTCGCTTCGGTTTGTGCCGGGCCGGTGGCTTTCCTCAAGGCTCCCGAACCCGGCAACAGACCGCGGCGACCAGCTTCCCACGTTCCGTCCCAGCGACGGATCAGGGGTGGTTGGTCCTCGCGATCTGACTTCAGCCCGCGGATGGATTCCGCGGGCCGGTTGGTCTGCCTTGATTCAGTCAGCTTCACTCCGTTCCTCCCGCGGAGTTGGCGGTGGTTGCCGGATTGCCGGCCGTTCGTATGCGCACTGTCACCACGTTTTTGTTGGCCGCGGTTGTGGCCTTGGTCTCGCTCAGCCTGACCATGCTGGCGAGCGCCACGGCCTTGGATTCCGGAACCAACGCCGACGCTGGCATTCGCAATCAACTGATCGCCACCCTCGTCGGCTTCGTCGGCCTCGGACTGGCCGCTTCCCTCGATTATCGGCGCACCCGGCGGTTGTCCTGGGTGGTCTACGGCGTGAGTCTGGTACTGCTCGTCCTGGTGCTCACCCCGTTGGGCCACGAAACCAAGGGCGCCCGCCGCTGGCTCTTCGGCATTCAGCCCAGTGAAGTGGCCAAGCTTTCGCTGATCCTCGCCCTCGCCAGTTACGGAGCCCAACGCCAAAACGTCATCCAGCGATTCTGGAAGGGCCTCGGGCTGGGTTGCTTGATCGCTCTTCCGATTCTGGCCTTGGTGGCCGCGGAACCCGATCGCGGCACGACCGCCCTGCTGATGTTGGTGACCATGATGATCCTGCTGCTCGCCGGCGTCCGCTGGCTGTTCGTGGTGCCGCCCGTCATCATCGGCGTCGCCGCCCTGGGCGCCATGATCTGGGTCAGTCCCATGGCCCAATCCCGCTGGAAGGCTTGGTGGGACCCCGACTCCCACAAGGCCACCACCGGTATGCAAGTCCGCAAATCGCTGCAGGCATTTGCTGTTGGGGGCATTGAGGGACAGGGTCTGGCCGCCGGCGCCCAGAAGTTCCGCGTTCCCGAAGTCCATACGGATTTCATCCTGCCCGCCGTCGGGGAGGATCTGGGATTGTTCGGCTCCCTCGGGGTGCTGGCCGCCTATTCCATCATCCTGATCTGCGGGGTGATGATCGCCTTCCGTGCGGCGGATTTGCACGGCTTGCTCCTGGCCGCCGGCATCACCTTCCTCATCTGCGCCCAGACCACGGTCAATATCGGCGTGGTCACCGCCCTCCTGCCCAACAAGGGCATGCCCCTGCCCTTCGTCAGCCGCGGCGGATCCAGCATCGCCATTCTCCTCACCCTCGTGGGCATCCTCTTGAGCGTTGCCCGTCAGGCGGGATCCGCCGAGGAATCCGACGCCGCTTCCGAGCACTCCGGCCGGTCCCGGAGCCAGAGTCGCAACCGCAACAATCCCTTCGCCAATCCGGATTTCGCCCCGGTGGATTGAGCCGCCCATGAAGCCCCTCCCAACCACCCTCCGTGTGGCCATCGCTTGCGGTGGCACCGGTGGACATTTGTACCCCGGAGTGGCCGTCGGCACCGAACTCGTCGCCCGGGGCGTGGACGTCACCCTGCTCGTGTCCCCCAAGGACGTCGATCAACAGGCGATCCGCGGCCTGCGCGATGTGCGCATCATCACCTTGCCGGCCGTGGCCCTGCAGGGCGGCAATGTCTCGGAGTTTGTCACCTCCAGCTGGCGCGCCCGGGCGACCGCCAAGCGCCTGTTCGCCGCCCACCCACCCCACGCCGTGCTGGCCATGGGGGGATTCACCGCGGCCCCGCCCATTCTCGCCGGAAAATCGTTCGGCGCCGTCACGGCCCTGCACGAATCCAACACCGTCCCCGGACGCGCCAATCGCTGGCTGGCCCACGTCGTCGATGAATGCTTCGTCGGTTTTCCCGAGGCCGCCCAGCGTCTCTGGCACCCGCACGTCACCCACACCGGCACGCCCGTCCGTGAGAACTTCATGGGCGAGATCGATCCCGTCGGCGCCCGAACGTTGTTGGGACTGAAACCCCACGCACCCACGCTCGTGATCATGGGCGGCAGCCAGGGCGCCCGCGGCGTCAATCAACTCGTCACTGCCGCCCTGCCCACCTTGGTGAAGTCGATGCCCGGACTGCAGTACCTGCACCTGACCGGCGAGGCCGATATCGACACCGTCCGCGCCGCCTACGCCACCGTGACCGGCGGTCCGGATCGGCCCCACGCCGTAGTGCGACCGTTCCTAAGCGAAATGGAATTTGCCCTCGCCGCCGCGACGCTGGTCGTCAGCCGCAGCGGCGCTTCGTCGCTGGCCGAGTTTGCCGCCCGCAGCGTGCCCACCGTCCTGATCCCGCTGCCCACGGCCCAGGACAACCACCAATTCCACAATGCCGCCGCCCTCGTCCAAACCGGGGCCGCCGAACTGATCGATCAAAAACAGACCACCCCGGCCGAGTTCGCCACCCGGATCCTGCAACTGTTGCAGGACGACGGCGCCCGTCAGCGCCTCTCCGAGCAGATCGCCCGCTGGCACATCGCCGACGCCCCGACCCGTATCGCCAACCGACTCGCCGCCCTCCTCGCCCAGCAGCATCCCCAAGCCCCGATCCTGCCTCCGGCCCCGGCCCCCATCCTCTAAGGTGCCCACCGCAATCCCCGTCCCCACACTTTTGTTGAATCTCTCCCTCGTTCCCCTCAGTGACGCGCAGGCCGCCGAGTGCGATCGGGCACAGGACGTCTCCTGGCTGTTCCGCGATCTCAGCCTGCTCCTGCCGTCCCACACCGTCCTGCGCCGTGATGAGCCGCTCTCCCGCCGCACCACGCTGCGCGTCGGCGGGCCCGCCGAGATCTACGTCGAGCCGCCCAGCGAAACCGCCCTCGCCACGGTGCTCGAAATGTGCGCACTCCGGGGGATTCCGCGGATGATCCTCGGCCGGGGATCGAATCTCCTCGTCCGTGATGGCGGTATCCGGGGCGTGGTGATCTCCCTCGCCGCCCCGGTTTTCGGCAATATCGA
>CANIZL010000038.1 GCA_947471985.1 Verrucomicrobiota bacterium
ATTTTTTCATCGCCCCGACAGCCGCTGCCGCGGAAAGTTGACCAACTCAACCTCAGGCTCATGTCAAACATAAACGCGCGATTTGCTCAGTATTTTAACGATTTTAACCCACTATTCTCAAGCAATGAGTTTTCAGATGGGCTCTAAGATTCGCGCATCATCCGGTTTGGCATTGGCTCCGCCGGCCATGATCAGGACCAGCATGATCAACGTCGCCAATAATCCGGCGAGAATGGAAAGAACGGCGAGTGCGGTGGTCATTGGATTAGCGATTTATTGTCTCCCCCACGGACCCGAAGAGCGGGCTAACGATGCAGGAAATCCTTGCTCCAACGTTCGTTTCGGCATTCCGGAGTGCAAGACTATGGGGGAAACAGGTCCAAGCGACCGGCTGATGGAAGGCGTGGAGAGCGGGAAGAGGGTGCGACCCAGTGGATCACGGTACCAGGACCGAAGGGGCGCCGGTTTTAAGTCAAATCGGGCATGCCCCCCTGGTCCGCTGTCGCGTCTCAGTCGCCGTAACCGTCGCCGTCGCTGTCGCCGAAGAGCCGGAAGAATCCACGCGAGGTGTTCGTTCCAGTGTTGGTTGAGGAATGCGTTGCGCCGGTGCCGAGCACTATGGGGAACGGATTCCAGACGGCGGGAGCGAGGTCGTTCGCCTTTTCCAAAGTATAGAAACGTCCGCGCGCCGTGTTGAAGCTCAGGACGAGCGTGCCGGGGAGGTCCTTGGTCAGGGCCAGACTTGGGCGCGGCACGGCGGTCAACACCACGTCATTGCCGTCGCCGCCGACGTAAGACAGTACCAGCATCAGGTCGCCGACCACCGCCACGGCGCCGCCTTCGCGTACGTTGGCGAAGCGGCCCACGATGGGCTCCCGGCCGTTGTTACGGAGGATCTCAAACTGCTGCCCGGTCGACGGCGTGAAGCCGTAGAGGAATTCCACGGCCAGATTCCCGTCCAATTGCGCCCGGTCCGTGACGACCCGCGCGTAGTGGCCCTCGCCCATTCCGGCGGCCGTGGCGGGAGTGGTGCCGCCCAGGCCGAAGGTCACCGTCGCGCCCGGCTCTTCCACCGTGAACTGTCCAGTCGCCAGCAGCGAAGGGTTCAACTTAACGCCGCCGCAAGTGAGACCAAGGCACCCGACGACGCGCGGGATATGGAAGTCATCCAGTTGCATGTGCGATCGGGCGAGATTGACCGACGAGCCCGTCGAGTCGAGTGACTCGGCCTGGAAGGTGGTGTTGTTGATTCGCAGCACTGCGCCTTCGCGCAGACTCAACGACTTCACGGCCGCCGTCTGTCCGGGCGTGGCGGCGGGTACACTCACCTGACGCGCCAAAAGAATGTGCTCCTTCGTCGCGGCGGGCACCTGGCCGTCGCTCCAGATGAGCGGGTCAAACCAATTGCCGGAATTCGTGGCGTGGACCAGCGGCGTCGCGACGGCCAGCAAGGGTTGCACGGTCAAAACCACGTCGTTGCCATCGCCCCCGAGGTAGCTGAGGTAGAGGCCGAGATTGTTGTAGCGGGTGACGAGGGCGCCCTCCGGGGCGTTGGCGAATTGCCCGCTCAGCCCGCCGCCGCCAGCGGTGCTGTTGGGGGTGTTGACCCGAATGATTTCAAACTGTTGCCCGGCCTGCGGCGCGAAGCCGTCCAGGATCTCCACTCCCAGTTGCCCCGCCAGTATCGCGGTGTCCGTGACCACCCGTGCGTAGTGGCCCGCGCCCACGGCATTGGTCGCGGCGGCGTTGGTGCCGCTCAGGCAAAACGTGGTGGTGATGTTATTGCCCGATAGTTCAAACGAATGCGCTTCCAGGAGGGAAGGATTGAGCCGCGTTGAACCTCCAGAGGTGCCAGTGCCGGACGCCGCACTCGAAGGACTACGGAAGGTGTCCATCACCAGATGCGAACTGAAGGTGCGGAGCGAGGAGTTGATCGAGGCCAGCACGGTCGCCTGGAAGGTGACGTTGCTGAGGATCAGTTCCGAGCCCGCCAGCAACGTGAGAGATTTCACCGCGACACTCTGACCGGGCGTGGCCGCCGCCAGACCCACCTGTCGCGCCAGCAGCACATGCTCCTTTGCCGCCGTGGGCACTTGACCGTCGCTCCACAGCAGCGGGTCGAACCCGTTGCCGGAATTCGTCGCGTAAACCAGAGGTGGCGAGGCGACCGGCAGGGTCTGCGCCGTCAGTACCACGTCGTTGCCATCGCCGCCCGCGTAGGTGAGATAGAGACCGACGTTATTATAGCGGGCGACCAACGCGCCTTCCGGGGCGTTGACGAATTGACCGCGGAGGGGGCCGCTGCCGTTGAAGCGGATTATTTCGAACTGCTGCCCCGGTTGCGGCACGAAGCCGTAAAGAAATTCGATGGCCAGACGGCCGTCCAATTGCGCCGTGGCGCACACAACGCGCGCGTGATGACCGGGACCGCGCCCGTCCGCCGTTGCGGCATTCGGGCCGCCCAGACCGAAGGTCGTCGTCACGTTCGTGTCATTCAGCGTGAACTCCTGCGTCTCGACGAGCGAGGGGTTGAGCTTGATGGTTCCGCAACCAATTCCTATGCAGGCGACCGGCTGGAACACCCGCAGGCGCGTGACTTGCAGATGCGAGCCATAGACGCGGACGGTCGAGTTCGACACGGTCAGGTCGTCCAGTTGCAGGCGGGCGTCGCGCACCTCGGCCTCGGCTTCGTTGAGGAGGGTGAGGCTCTGGAGGACGAGCGGTGTGGCCAGCCCGTGCGCATTGAGTCGCACGACTGCACCCTCCACCGTGGCGACGGTGTCGCTGCCGGGGTAGAGGCCGCCCGACCAGTTGATGTCATCGAACCAATTGCCGTGTCCGGCGGTGAAGGTGGAGGCCACCGGGGTTTGGGCGGGCAGCGGCAGGGTCAGGAGCAGCATCCCCAGGCAACTGGTAAAAACACGGGAGCCGGCGGCGGCGGCAGTATTGTTCTTCATCCTTTAGGTAAAATAGAAGCGATTCCGCCCGCGGTGTCTATCGTGCTTGTGATAAGGAACGGAATTCGAAGACACCCTATCGCCAAGTCCATTGGCGGCCCGCCGCAGTGTCGGCGCTCCGACTCAGTATTTCCCGGGAGGTGGGCGCCAGGAGGATGGCCGAGGGCCGCATCGGGGAGGGTATTATTTCATCACGCGGGTGACGTCGATTTCAATCGCGGTGGTCGTCCGGCGCGGTGGTCAGTGCAGTCCGCAAAGCCTCCACGAGTTGGGAGCGGTCGACGGGATTTAATATTACGGACAGGTGATCGCCTTCGATCCGATGGCGGACGACTTGTCCGCGGAGCAATCCCGGCCAGAACGCATGATGGTAGTCCGGCGTCTCCTTGAGCGTGATTAAGTGGACGTCGCCCGGGTAGGGTTTGGGGATATAACGGTCGGTGGCGAGATTGTAGGGGTCGTTTTGACCTTCAGTGCCCGGCGCTGCCGTGGGATCGCGCATGCCGACGCCCGCCGGCATTTCGGCGTGGGCCACGCCGCGGGTTCGGAGCCAATAATAGCGGAGCGAATTCCAGCGGGCTTTGAAATAGTCGGCGCGTTCACTCCAGGAGAGGTGCCGCCATCCATGCCAATGGACTGCGATACGGCAGCGCAGGTAGGGGAGCAGAATGCGCGCCTGCAAGTGCCGCGGCAGGGCGCCCGTTGCGTGGGTGTCCACCAGCGCCAACCAGGCCACTTGGGCGCCTTGCTGGCGGAGTTCCTGGGCCACGGCGTAGGCGATCCAGCCACCGAGGGAGTAGCCGGCGAGATGGTACGGTCCTTCAGGTTGGAAGGCCCGGATCTCCCGGGCGTAATGGGTCGCCATGGCCTCCAGTGTTTCGTGCCGGGGGACGCGGCCATCGAGTCCGACGGCCTGGATGCCGTAGATGGGGCGATCGACCTGAAGTTCGCGGGCGAGGTTGAGGAACCCATAGACGTCGCCGCCCCAACCGTGGACGAAATAGAGCGGGGCGCCGTGCCCGTTGGGTTGGAGCGGTACGAGGGAACTCCAAGCGGGGGCCCAGTCTTCGCGCCGCAGCATTTCGGCCTGAGTGGCAATGGTTGGGGCGTGGAAGAAGGCGGCGATGGGAATCCGCCGGTCGACCAATTGCTCCACCCGGGCCGCCAGTCGCGCCGCGAGCAGGGAATGACCTCCCAGCTCAAAGAAGTTGTCGTTCCGACCGATCGTGGTTCCTGGGAACACTTCTTCCCAAATTCGGGCTAACCGCCACTCCAGGAGGTCGCGCGGCGACGGATCCGCGGCCCCGGTCGGGGAGGCGGTGTCGGGCTTGGGCAAGGCCTTGCGATCGACTTTGCCATTGGGGGTGAGGGGCAGGGCACCGAGGGCGACGGAGGCGGCCGGGATCATATAGTCCGGCAGGGTGGCCTGAAGAAACGCGCGAACCTCGGCGTGGGTCGGGCCGGACGCGGGTGGCTGCGGAACGATGTAGGCCACGAGCCGCTGGTTGCCCGGGACATCTTCGCGGGCGACGACAACGACATCCTGCACGGCGGGGTAACGGGCGAGAGCGGCCTCGATTTCGCCGAGCTCGATGCGGAAACCGCGGAGCTTCACCTGATGATCGATCCGTCCGAGGTATTCGAGGGAGCCGTCGGGGCGATGGCGGGCCAGGTCGCCGGTGCGGTAGAACCGGGCTCCCGACCGGGGGTGGAACGGGTCGGGAAGGAAGCGTTCGGCTGTGAGGTCGGGCCGGCGCCAGTAGCCCCGAGCCACGCCGGTCCCGCCAATATAGAGTTCGCCGGTGACACCGATGGGGAGCGGTTGAAGGCCTTGGTCCAATATATAGATCTGCGTGCCGGCGATGGGACGGCCGATGGTGTTGGGTCCGCCCGGCGTGCGGTGGGCACAAGTGGAGTACGTGGTGGTTTCGGAGGGGCCGTAAAGATCGCGGACCCGCCGAATCGACGGCCGGCAATAGAGGGCATCCACCAGGGTGGTGGGCAACGGTTCTCCCGCGAGATTGATGGATTGCACGGAGGCTGGAATGCCGTCCAGCCGGAGCAATTCTTGCAGGGCCGAGGGAACCGTGTTGAGCAGGGTCACGCCGTCGCCGGCGGAGCGGTCGGCAAGGGCGAGTAAATTTTCGACGAGCCGCACCTGCGCGCCCTGGGCGAGCGGCGCGAAGAGCTCAAAGATCGACAGATCGAAGCAGACGGAGGTGGAGAAGAGGGTGATGTCCAGCTCCTGGGCGGTGAACTCCTTGCGGGTCCACTGGATGAAGGCCGCGGCTTGCCGGTGTTCGACCATGACGCCCTTCGGGACGCCCATGGATCCGGAGGTATAGATCACGTAGGCCAGGTGGTCGGAACTACCGCGGATGGGCGTTGCATCGCCGGCCTGGGTGCGCGTGGGAGGTCCGTCTTGATCGAGGCAGAGCGTCTGTCCGCCATAGGCCGGAAGATGGAGCAGCAGCGATTGTTCGGTGAGGAGCACGGGGGCCTGGGCGTCCTGCAGGATGAAGGCGATTCGCTCGGCGGGATAGTTGGGATCCAGCGGTACGTAGGCGCCCCCGGCCTTGAGGATCGCGAGGAGACCGATGACCAGCTGGGGCGAGCGGCGGAGGCAGAGGCCCACGAGCACCTCGGGGCCCACACCGAGGGATCGAAGGTGACGGGCGAGCTGGTCGGCCCGGCCGTTGAGTGCGGCGTAGGTGAGGGATTCGTCGCCGAACTGGAGGGCGACGGCATTGGGGGTGCGGCCGGCCTGCTCTTCGAAGAAGTTGTGCAGGCAGCGCGTGGTATCCGGCAATGTTCCGGTATTATTCCAATCGACGAGGAGTTGTTGACGCTCCGTGGGCGGGAGCAGCGGCAATTGCCCGGTGGGGATTTCCGGATGGAGCATCACGGCGTCCATCAGGTGGAGGAGATGCTCCTGTAATTGCTGGATTTCCTGGTGCGAAAAGTAGTTCCGGCGCGCCACGAAATCCCATTTCACGTCCGCCTCGGCGTGATAATCCCGAATGTAAACCATCAAGGGCACCTGCTCCTGGCCGTGCAACAAAAGCTCAGTGCGACAGGCGACCGTGTCGAACACCGCACCATGCTCATGCCGTTCATACGACACGCCGACGTCATAATGCTGACCGTGTGCCGCGACGGGCGGGATGGCCCGATTGATCTCATATATGGGGAAACGCTGTCGTCGATGGCCGGCCCTCAGGGTCTGTTTGAGGTGGCGCAGAAGCTGGACAAACGAGGCCGCAGCGGGCAGACGCAGGCGGAGCAGATTGATTACCGCAAAAAGGCCGGCGGTGGATTTCGCCGTCGGGTTCCGACGGTTTAGGGCGGGGATCCCGAACACGAGCTCTTCGCGGGATCGGGTGCGACCCATGTAGAGCGCCAGGGCCCCCACGATCACTTGGAACGCGCTGGACTGCTGTTTCTGGCCGAATTGTTCCAAGCGGCGATGCCATTCGCGCGGAACGTTGATCGAGTAACACGCGCTTCCCGGGTCCTCTCCCCGCGCCGTCCGGGGTTCCAGCAGCGGTTCCGGAGGATTGGCGATCTGCCGCAGCCAGTAGGCGCGATCCTGTTCGTGAGCTTCGGAATCGACGTAATGCAGGTCTTCCTCAATAAACTCTAGATACGAAGAATTTTCCCGTTCCGGGATTTGGTTTCCGCGGAGTGCGGTATAGATGTCCGCCAAGGAACGGCGGAGCAGCGCGATGCCCCAACCATCCGTGACGAGGTGATGATACTGCATCAACCAGAAGTGTTCTTCGTCCGCCACCCGGATGAGGTCGAAGCGGAAAAGTGGCTGCCCTTCGAGGAGGAACGGTTGGACGAATCGTTGCTGCATCCATTCGTCGGCCGCCTTCCGTGGATCCGGCACTCCGCGGAAGTCCTGTAAGGGAACATCGACTTCCAAGGACGGCCGCACGGTTTGTCGCGGGACCCCCTCGGCATCCCGACTCCGGGTCAATTGCAGGCGAAGGGCGTCGTGCTGGCGGATCAGCTCTTGGACCGCGCGGCGAAAGAGTTGTACGTCGAGGGACCCCCGAAGGTGGACCCATCCGCCGATGTTATAGAGCGGCAGTTCGCCATGGATCAGTTGGTCGATCCAGATTCCCCTTTGCGGCGAGGTGAGGCGATGAACCTGGGAGTGAGCGTCCGCCATGCGGAACTGCCCGACCGGCGTCTCCGGCTGGCGCTGCACCTGCTCCAGCATTGCTTGGTAACTTTCGGCGAGGAACTCCAGGGTGGATCGTTCGTACAAGGAGGTGTCGTAGCTCCAACGGGCGATCAGACTGTCGTCCACACCCGGCTCCAAGGTGAGCACGATGTCGAGGTTCGATATATCCTGCGCGCCCTCCTCGGAATGGGGGCCCCAACGCTCCACGTGCAAGTCGGTCTTGGGCCCTGAGGCATCAACCGTCGGAGCGGGAATAGTCACCAGGTTGAAAAGCACCTGGAAATACGGGTTGTAGGAGTGCTGGGCGGTGGCCGGTTGTGCGGCCAGCATTTGTGCGAAGGGAAGCTGCGCGTGCGCCTGGGCCTCCAACGCGCCCTGGCGGACTCGATGCAGGAGCTGGCCAAAGCTCTCGTCGACCTTGAGCTGGGTGCGCAGAGGAATGATGCTGATGAAATTGCCGATGAGGTTTTGGGTTCCCGGATCGCGCCGGTCAGAAACGGGCACGCCGATGCAGAGATCCCTTTTCCCGCTGAACCGTTGCAGGAGCACGTTAAAGACGCTGAACAGCACGACGAAGGGCGTGCATTGCCGGTCGCTGGCCAGTTGGCGCAGGCGGGATTGCTGCTCGCGGGGCAGGACCCGCGTCAGGCTTTCGCCGGTGCCTTGCGGTTGATCTGCCCGCGGGCGATCCGTGGGAAATCCGGTCAGTCGCGGCGCGCCCTGCAACTGCGTCATCCAAAAGTCCCGCAGCCGGGCCAATTGATCGCCCGTCAGGTGCTGACGCTGCCAGGCCGCGTAGTCGGTGTACTGAAAGGGCAGTGGAACGAGACTCAGTCCGGTCTTGCCGCACGCGGCGGCATAGAGGATCTGCCATTCCTGCTCGAAGATCGCCATCGACCACCCATCACCCAAGGTGTGGTGCAGGGTTTGCAGGAGGACATGGTCCTCGTCCGCGAGTTGGACGAGTTGGATTCGCAGCAGCCGATCCGAACGGAGGTCGAATGGGGTGCGTGCCTGGGCCTGGGCCAATTCCTTCAGTCGAGCGGTGCGTTCCGGATCGCGAAGGGGACGGAGGTCGACGAACTCCAAGGGATCGTGGATTGGATGTACGGCGACCTCGGAGGGTCCGCCGTCCCGGGGAAAGAAGTGCCGCAAGCCGGCTTGCCGTTCCAGCAGTTGACGCAGCGCGAGCCGGAGCGCCGGCAGGCTGAGGGCGCCCCGGATTCGCACCGCTTGGTGCATATTGTGCACCGCGGCACAACGGTCGAGTTGGCTGCGCCACCAGAAGGCCTGTTGCTCATGCGACATGAGCTTCGGTTGGTCGTCCCTTTGGACCTCGATGACGGGAATCGCTTCCGCTTGCGGTCGTTGCGCGAGCCAGTCGGCTAGATCGCTCAGGATGGGTCGCTCGAAAAGTATCCGCAGCGGCAGGTCTCCGCCGAGACGGGCGCGGATGCGGGCGATCACCTTCGCGGCCAGTAGGGAGTGCCCGCCGAGGACGAAGAAGTTGTCGTGAACGCTGACGGTCGGTTGGGCGAGGACGGACGACCAGATTTCGACCAGCAGGGTCTCCATCGGGGTCCGGCCGACGTCGAGCGCGCGGGATACATCGGCGGCGGCGGGCTGGGGCAAGGCCTGACGGTCGACCTTGCCATTCGCGGTCAGCGGCAGGGTGTCGAGGAATACCGAAGCGGCCGGGATCATATACTCCGGTAGCGTGGGCCGGAGAAAGGCGCGGACATCGGCGTGCGTCAGGGCGGGCGCTTGCGGCTGGGGGACCAGGTAGGCCACGAGGCGTTGGTCGCCCGGCGTATCTTCGCGGACGGTGACGACGACGCCTTGCAACGCGGGGTGATGGCTCAGCGCGACCTCAATCTCGCCGAGTTCGATGCGGAAACCCCGGAGCTTCACCTGTCGGTCCATGCGGCCGAGGAAGTCGAGGCCGCCGTCCGGGCGCCATCGAACCCAATCGCCCGTCCGATACCACCGCTCCCCGGGCCGCGGGCCGATCGGAAGGGGGACGAATTTCTCGGACGTCGTCACCGGGTCACCGAGATAGCCCAACGCGACCCCGTCCCCGCCGATCCAGAGCTCGCCCGGGACGCCGATCGGGACCGGTTGCAGGTTCCGGTCCAGGACCAGGCACTGGGTGTTGGCGATCGGCCGGCCGATCGGGATTGGTTCATCTGCTGTGGGTGGATCTTCCCGTCGGATTTCGTGCGTGGTGGCGAACGTGGTGGTCTCCGTGGGACCATACCCGTTGACCCATCGGATCCCGGGAAGGAGTTCAAGCGCCTTGCGGACATGCCTGGTCGAGAGCCTCTCGCCACCGGCGATGACGTGTCGGACGGGTGTCAGGATCGCGGGCGCGTCGTCCACGATCTGGTGGAACAGCGCGGCGGTGAGCCACAGACAGGTCACGTTGTCCCGTTCCAAAACCCGGCCGAGCGCGGGGAAATCGAGTTCCTCCGGCGTATAGACCACGAGCGTGGCCCCATGAAGCAGCGGACCCCAGATCTCCAGGGTGGAGGCATCGAAGGCGAGGGGAGCGAGCAGCAGGAAGCGGAGGTCGGGTCCCCAGGGCAGGAAGTCCGTCCCGAGCACCAGCCGGGCAATGCCGCGGTGCGGGACCACCACTCCCTTGGGTTGGCCCGTCGAACCCGACGTGTACATCAGGTAAGCCGGGTCATGCGGCGTGGATTGGGCATTGGGCCGGTGGGTGGGCTGGCGGGCGATTGCGGGGGCAGCGGCCGTCAAATCCACCCCGACCACCGACGAATAGTCCGAGTCCGGCGACGGCGGTGTGCGATGGACGACCCAACTTATGCCGGCATCCCGGATCATCGCCTGCCGACGTGCGGGCGGAAATTCCCGGGGGAGCGGAACATAGGCCGCGCCGGTTTTGAGGATCGCCAACGCCGACACGACGAAGTCGGGGGATCGCGCCAAAGCGAGGCCGATGAACGTCCCGGGGCCTGCCCCGAGGGCCAGAAGGTGGTGGGCCAGCTGGTTCGCGCGGTTGTCCAGCTCCCGATAGGTGGTGGTGCGGTGATCGGCGACCAAAGCGATCGCGTCCGGGCAGCGGTCGACGACCGCTTCAAAGATCCGGGGCAGCGGGAGGTCCCGTGGGTAGTCCGCGGCGGTGTCGTTCCAATCGATGAGGAGTTGCTGACGTTCCGGCGGCGTGAGCAGCGGCAAGGTTTCGATGGGGCACCCCGGGTCGGTCACGATACCGCGTAGCAGGGTCTCCCAGTGGCCCAGCAGCCGCTGCATCCGGTCCTCGGAGAAACTCGCGCTCCGATACTCCACCACGGTGGCCCAACCACCCGCCCGTTGGGTGATCCGAAGGCTAAGGTCCAGCGGGGTCGTTCGAGGGGATACGTCCCAGAGTGTTGTCTGGAGGCCCGCTGCCGGGAAAGTGTCGTCCGGCGCGTCTTGCAGTTGGAAGAGGACCTGAAAGAACGGGGTTTGCCCGGGATCGCGCTGTTGGGGCAGCACCTCCACCAGATATTCGAAGGGGACATCCGACTGAGCATAGGCCTCAACGGCAGCGTCCCGCACACGTCGCAAGAGTTCGGTGAACGTGGGCGAACCCACCAAGGACGTCCGCACGACCACCGTGTTGCCCAAGCAACCCAGCAATGCCTCGGTTTCTCGGGTGAGTCGATTCGCCACCGGGACGCCGACGGACAGGTCCGCCTGGCCGGTGTAGCGATGCAGGAGCGTCTTGAACGCCGCGAGCAAGACCATGAAGAGGGTGGCCCCATGTGCCTGGGCCACGCGGGTCAGCGCCGCCGTTAGTTCGGGATCCAACGCACGGATGATTTGTTGGCTGGCGAACGCCCCCGTGGCCGGCCGGGGACGATCCTTGGGTAGTTCCAGAATATCGGGTTCCGGCGTCAACCGACGGCGCCAGTGATCGACCTGCGCGATGCCAGCCGAACTTTGCAGCCATGCCTGCCGGGTGGCCGAGTACTGCCTGAACTCGAGCGGGAGCGGGGGCAGCACCGGTGACTGTCCCCGCTCCAACGCCGAGTATATTTCGCCCAGCTCCCGCCACAGGAGGGCTCGCGATCCTTCATCCAGCAGGGCCTGATGGACGTTGAGGAGGAGGACGTGTTCGTCGGGTTGGAGACGCCACAGTACGGCCCGGAGAGCCGGGCCCACCTCAAGGTGAAACGGCTCGTCCACGGCGGACGCCAGGCGGCGCTGGAGTTCCGCCTCGCGCGCCTCGGGCGGCAGTCCCTCAAGGGTTTCCTCAGCCCACGCGTAGGCGCCTTGGGGGGCCACGCATTGTACGACTTCGTCACCTTGCCGCTCCAAGGAGGTCCGCAAGGACTCATGGCGTTCGACGACCGATTGCAGTGCCTGCCGCAGCGACTGAGTGGACAACGGACCGCCCAGGTGGAATGCCGACGGATGGGAATACACGGCGGCCCCATCGGCGTGTTGGTGCAGGTGCCAAAGCCGTTTCTGGGCCGGTGAAGAGGGGTGGACGCTCACGCGGGATTCAGCCGGAGATTACCGGTCGTTGATCGGCGTACTGGGGAATGGATGGCATGAGCGCGGTAGGAAAGACATCGCGTGGGTTGTAACTCGATTACCGATGGGGAAAAGCGAAAGGAACGAAGGATTGATCAAGTCGTTGGAGCGGCCGTAGCCGGCTAAATCGGGGCGGAGAAACCGGCCAATCCCGCCACCGGCAATTCAAGATCCCGCTGGAAGTGCCCGCGGGTGACCTCAAGGTGTTGATCGGGGTGGGCGAGGCGAATCCGTAGCCGCCTCAGAATTTTGCCCCCGATCGGTTTCTCAATTGGGTTCCCCAAAACAACGCCGCGGGCCCGTTGAGGTGATCCGTTGTTCAGCTTCTCCACCCAGGGCTTCGGCTTGATTCATCGGCATTGGCACCGTCAGTGCAAATGATGGCAGCCCTCGCCTGGGGAGGATTGGAAACGCCGAGGATTGGTCCGGCTGGTCGAGCGACTGGAGCGCCCCCGAAAATGAGTCTTCGATTTTAGAGTATATACGGAAAATCTCCGGGCGGCTCAGCCGTTGGGAAATTCTATTTCGACGTCCCGTAGATAGCCATTGTCAAGTGGGCACGGCCAAATCGCAGAATCGGCGGACGGCATTGATCACAAATCTTTGGAAGTCGTTTCTGATTCTACTTCGAGGGTGCCCAAATCGAGGACCGCGCCTTCAGAGTCAACCGGCACCGTGAATTGGAGTCGGGCATTCAGGAGGCGCTTGAACTGGGCTCTCTGGATCCCATCGTTCGGCTGAATTGCGTCTGGCACCGAATAACCGAGAAACGCAGTCAAATCGTAGATGCCGGGCGGTACGCCTTCGAGCGTGAAGCGGCCGTTCTTATCAATCCCAACATTCAGGAGTTTCTCCCGTTGAAGTTGCGCCTGAATCTCCGGCTGCCGGCGCCACTTCATGACTGCTGTAAGGTTGGTTCGGATTTCGATCGGTGGGAGTGGATGGTGAATCGATTTCGCTCTCCCGTGCCAACGACTGCCGGCAGGAAACACAAAACCAGCTGGAAAATGGAGCCGGCCGATAACGCGAGTTCCGCCCCCCAATCGAACGTCGATCAACCCGCCTGCGTTTACATTCACTGATACTTGATCGCCGGCCGGAATCTCCGCGGTAGATCCGTCCAATTCACCGACAGAATGAACGGAAACGGCATCCCATTGCCCGGGCGGCACGTGCCGGAACGAGACCTGCCCCTGGTCATCTACCGTTCGAATGGCCTCTCCGAGGTCGATTTTGACGGCCGACGAAGAGATTTCGGACGGATGAATCCAGACCTTTTTGGACGTCGAATTCGAGCCGCCGAATTGGACGTTGATCCGTCCCCACGGTTCCAGTCGCAAGACCCGATCCGCTTCAAGTTTGGAACGGCTGACACTGGCGAAGCCCCCCGAATGTACGGCAACGACCTGATCGATGCGGCTGTCGGTGGTTAGTGTGACTCGCCCACGTGAATCGGAAGTCTTGAGTTCGGGGATGGGGAAACTGCCGGACAGAATCTGCGCTTCGCCAAGTCGAATAATGTCGCCCATACGGGCCAGAGCAATCTGGACGTCGGGCGCTGGACGGCCATCGGGAAGGAGCAGAGAAACATCAAATTCGGTCGCTGGATGCAATGTCACATTGAGTCGGATTTCGCCCGCAAATCCCTCCATCAAATTGGTCTCCAACGATTGATAGCCGGCGGCTTCGAAGTTGAGCATGTGGCCGAAATACTCCAACGGTGGGACCGTGATTGGGAATCGATACGTACCGTCGGAGAATTTCCCGTCATATCCGCGGCTCTCAAATCGCGGGGGAGGCTCCGCGGAATCTCCACCGAAAAGCTCGTGCGTCCGCGCCGGATACCCCAATTGCACTTTGCCATTGGCAATAGGGCGACCGGATTTTGAGTCCGTAATGCTTCCGTAGACTACCGCATTCGTGATCGAGCGCATTAGGACCACGGGATGTTCCTTCCCGTCGGCGGCGAGGTTGATCTCGGTTCGCTTATATCCAATCGCTTCGATGATAAATCGATTCGTTCCGACCGGCGATTCCAGCCACTCGGCTCGACCCTCTCCGTCGGTTCGGCCGAAAAACCCCACCTTGGGTTTCGCGGAAATCTCGGCCAACTCCGGCTCGGATCGACCCGACTCGGAACGGTACACATACCATGCATTGCTGATGGCCCGCCCGTCCGAACTCACGACCTGGAATCGCAATTGCTGGGCGGGTCCCAGCCGCAGTCGAATGGGTTGGTTGGTCGGAGAAACCGTGCGAAGCCAAACGGCACGGGGAGCGAAATTCGGAGAGGATGCGGTCAGTAATACATTGCTGCTGGGGCAGCCTTGGAGTTCGAATCGTCCGTCGGCATTGCTTTGGGCGATCCTCTCCGGGGAATGAATGGAGTCTTCAATCTTGACGGTCGCCCCCAGGATGGGATCTCCAGTCTCGTCTTCGACGTAGCCATGAATCTTCCGAGCCGGGCGAACCTGGGCGACATGTCGTCCGGATTGGATCAGTTCAACGCTCTCGGAGGATTCGGCCAGGTTCAGTTCCTCCGAGGACAGATACCCGGTGCTGGTGGCCCTGATTCTCACCCGTCTCAATACGTCGCCGGCGATACGGGAATGACTCCAGTGGCCGAAACTATCGATCGAAGCCCAGGCCGATCCGAAATCGTGACTTTCGGTTGCCAAGGGATCCATCCCATTGGATAGCAGAATGAACTCGATACGCCCGCCGTCTAGGGGCTTGCCTTCCGGATCGATTACTCGGCCACTCAACGGAATGCCTGGATCCAACCGCACCACATAGTTGGTTGGGATTTCATCCCCCTGGCCGGGCTGCCAATGGAGCCGGGTATCGGCCCACCTGTCGACTTGGGAAACCAGTTCCAGGGTGTCGAGCGGCGGGTCTAGCGGAATTCGAAGTTGGCCCTGCCGATTCGCCGTAAAGGTGAATCGCACAGGATTTTCTCCGAGCTGTTTCCAGGCCAGGTAAACGACCGACACGTTAGCCACTGGTAGCCCGGTCGCCCGGTCGATAAATTCCAGACGGAGAATTCTGTCGGAGGTGTCGAGCGCGGCGGGATCGGTTTCGGCGTCCGGGTTGCCGGCGGACTGAATTGTCGCTGGAGTCGTCACCGAAGAGGAACTCGCCGTCGAGAGATTCGTTCCGAGCCTGGCCGATGATTCCGCCGCACGGACCGAATGTAAGCTGGCCGTTCGCCGAGTCAGTACCAGGAGCAGTCCCGTGACCAAGACCAGAGTGACGGACGTCCGTGCAAACTTGTTACGGACTAGCTTGAGTGCCCAAGAGGAACGGACCCCACCGCGGCCGGGCGTGGTCACCCGCCCGAGCAAGCCCGCCGGTGCCGGGCTAACTGCATGGCTTTCCATCGCCAGTCCCAAGGCGATGGCCGTGGAGGTAACTCCCCGATGGCTCAACGCCGTGTGCAGTTTAGTCAGCGCCCGATCCACTCGCATCCGGGCGGTATTCTCGGCCAATCCCAAACGAGCGCCGACCTCGGTGAACGAGCGCCCCTCAAAATGACGGAGCAATATGGCTTCTTGATCCTCGGGCCCGAGGTCGGCCATGGCTTCGTCAAGCCATGGCCGAACTTGATCCCAATCGGGATCGGCACCGGCAGCATAGAGTATTTTGGACATGGTGTGGGCAGTGGATTCACGCGCCAGGCGACGGGCTTCGGCGCGGCGGTGCTCCGTCGCCGCAAACCGGGTGCTGGTATAGAGCCAACCGGAAAGGGTGGTTCTTCCGCGAAGTTGAGGGGCTTTTTCAGCCAGGTCGGCAAACACCTTTTGGGTGACATCCTCAGCCGCCTGAACCTGGCAACCCACCTGACGCAAGGAGGCCGAGTAGACCAGATCCACGTAACGGCGGAGCAGTTCCGAGAACGCGCCTTGGGAGCCATTCTCGACGAAGTCGTCCAAAAGTTCCGAATCAGTGCGAGTCATCTCACCATCGTATCTGCCGCCAGAACCCAAAAGCGCACAAGAATGATAAAAATGCGAACTCCAAACGTGGGATTGAAGGACTGGATGTGACCGGAATCCCTCGCTTTGTTGGATGGGGTTGGGGAAATCGGCTCGGGGAAAAATTCTCGGATATCGCTGTAAGAGGATTTGGCGGCGGGATTTACCTACACTCCGGCGAAAACCGGCGGCAACAGCCTGCGTCTGACCTCCATCAGCGCGGCCTTGGCGACCCACTCAGCGGACTTAAAGATCGCTGCTTCGGCCGGCAACAAAGTCGTCGTCTCCTAACATGATTTCGATTTTTGGCGGAAGGCGGCAACTGGGTGGACCGCACTTGGCGGGGTGGGGTATTTGGCCGGTTGAGGCGGCCTAGGGGCTCTTAAGGGGCGGACTCGCCGACTAAAAGGTCAGCGGTACCTGGGCCACCGGTTTTTCAACCGCGTGAGGTGGGGTTTGCGTGCGGGAGGGGAACTTTGGGTGCGTTTTGGTTCTTGGTTCTTGGTTTATCGCTCCCCGTTGGGGCGCGGGAAATCGGAGGGGCGTTACCCAGCCTGCTGGGCTGGGCTAAGGAATGTCGCACCTTTGGCGCTGGGGGATGGGGCAGATACGGCTTGTGGCCGGGGGCGGACTTGCAGACTAAAAAGTCAGTGGTACCGGGGTGGGGCGCTTGTGATGGCCCAATTTTAATTCGCAGCGAAGAAGTGCGTTTTCGTTGGGCTATTCGCTGCCTGGAGCGCATTCTGGCGGGATTCGGGATTAGGGAAATTGCGTGGCGATTCATGCGCCGGTCTCAGCCAGCTTATGTTTGGTGTTTTCTTGAATGTTTCTATGCCGAAGGGTTTGTGGGAAAGAGTTGCTGCGCGTTGCGCGGGTGTGGGCCGGCGATGGCGGGCGAGAATTCTCCTGCTGGTCGCAGGTTGTTTTAGCGCTTTGCCGATTGCGTGCGCGCCGGCGGCGGCGAAGCCGACGGCCGGGGTCGTTCGGCAGTTGGACCACATTTTGATCGCTTCCAGCGACGCCAAGGAGCTGTTCTTCCTTTTGTCGGAGACGTTCCAATTCCCGGTGGCGTGGCCGATGACGGACTATGGCAACTTCGCCAGCGGTGGGGTGGCGGTAGGGAACGTGAATCTGGAGATCGTCAAAGACACCGGGAGGGCCGGGGCCGCGGGGAGGGTGAAGTCTCGTTGGGCGGGGTTTGCGCTCGAACCGGAGCCGCTGCGGACCAGCGTGCCGGAACTGGACGCGCGGGGTATCCGACACGGTACTCCGGCGCCGTTCAAGTCGGGTTTGTTTACCACACGTTGGACGACGGTCGGTTTGCCGGAGGTGTCGGGGGATGCTTCGGAGGTCTTTTTGTGCGAGTTCGCCGAGGACGTGGCCCCGCGGCGCCGGCTTTTGCGGGAGCAATTGCAGGCGCGGGGCGGGGGACCGTTGGCGGTGCAGTCGGTCCGGGAGATTGTGTGCGGTGCCCGGGAGGTGACGGGAATGCGCTCGCGCTGGGCGAAGTTGCTGAATCCGATCCCGGCGTCCGGACCGGGGTTTTGGTCGATCGGAGCGGGTCCGGGGATCCGCGTCATCGAAGCGGAAAGTGAGGGAATCCAGGGGTTGGTGATTCAGGTGAAGTCTTTGGAACCGGCGCGTCGTTATCTTCAGGAGCGCGGGCTTCTGGAGGGCGGGCAGACGAACTCGATCACGTTGGGTGGGCCGCTTTTGGAGGGGTTGGGTATTCGGCTGGTTGAGTAGGTGTTGAAGACTCCGTAGGGGGCGGGGGACGCAAATTGCGGCGCGGAAGGGAACTTCGGGTGCGTTCTTGGTTCGTCGTTCGTCGTTCGTCGTTCGTCGTTCGTCGTTCGTCGTTCGTCGTTCGTCGTTCGTGGCTTATCGCTCCCCGGTGGGGCGCGGGGAATTTGGTGCCGCTACCCAGCGCGATGGGCTGGGCTGACGAATGACGCAGCTTTGGCGCTGAGGAACTGGTGGCAGAAGCGTATTGCGCCAGAGACGGACTCGCCGACTAGAAAGTCAGCGGTACCGCGGGGGGGCGCCTTCGGCGCAGATCCGCGATCTGGTGCCCAAGGGCGGGGGAACGGGGGGCAGAAAGGTTGCGCGCCGGAGGCGGACTCGCCGACTAAAAAGTCAGCGGTACCGAGGGGGGGCGCCTCCGGCGCCAAAGCGAGGCGGGCTTGCCGACTTGAAAGTCAGCGGTGCCCGGGGGGGCGTGATTTGCCCCCCGGGCGGCGGTGATGGGTCAGTTGATTTCGAGCTGGCTCGTCAACACCGTGTTGGTGTTCTTGTCGCGCAGTCCTTTCCATTGCACGCGCATCCCGACCTTTACGTAGCTGTCCACCACGTGGCGGACGCCCTTGGAGGTGTTCACCGTGATCGAGGTGTGGGCATCCCAGATCAGTCGCTTGGATCCGACCAGCACGTATCCGTCGCCGATCGCGGAGATCAGGCCTTTGCTCTCGTCCTTGATCGTGTAGCTGGTGGCCACCGGCGGCGGAGGCGGCGAATTAATATTGAGGCTGGCGCTGGCGGCAGTGGAACGGCCAAGGGCATCGGTCACCACGATCGATACGGTCGCGGGACCCGCGACGGAGGGCGTGCCCGTGACGGTCACGCCATCGGAAACCAGACCGGCCGGCAGGCCGGTGACGTCGACCAGATACGGGGCCACGCCACCGCTGATGGTCACATTGAGCGGAGCCGTGTAACCGACACCGACGGTTCCATCCGGGAGATTCAAGGCCGAGGCCACCAACGGCAAGGGCGCGGGCTTCACGGTCAGGGAGGTCAACACCAGGCCCTGCGAGGTCACGATACCGGTATAATCGACCAGAAGTCCGGTCTTATACCAATTCACCAGTCCACCGAGGAAGGTGGTATTGCCGGGATTCAGATTGGTCGTCCAGAGATGGTCGAGCAGGTTCAAACCGCCGTTGATGACGATGAATCCCGGATTACGGGCCACGTACGCGGTGATGACGGCGTTGCTGCCGGAGACCGTTTCCACCACCACCGGCGGCGCGTTGTCGATGACTTCGAAGGCATTGTCACCCACGCTCGCGTCATTGGCGATCACGCCGCCTTGCAGAATCGGCTGGCCACCATAATAGGCGCCGTAGGGCAGGTAGCCCACGACCGCGCCGCTGGCATCGAGGACGGGCTCACCCGAGGTGGTCCGGTCGTGAACCGCCGGAACGACCCAACCGGTTACACCTTGCGGGTACGATTGATTTGAGACGTCTGAGAGCAGCAACGTGTATTTCGCACCGACCGTCAGGGCAATTCCCGCGGCGCCGAAATCGGCCTCGACGTAGCCGCTGAACGGGGCGGTCAAAGTCTGGATATTGGAATAAAGGACCGGGCCCCCTGAACCTTCGCCGACCAGCAGATCCAGCCGCACGGAGACGGAGGGCGCGACGGCATAGGGATAGGAACCCACGGCGATCTGGCCGGGATAGACGGTGGCGAGCCAGGCGGTGAAGGAGTCTTCATCGGACAGGTAGATTCCGCCGCGCACGTCGGAGGCCGTGGCGGTGAAGCTCTGGCCAATCGGCGCATGATTGAAATCGTGGCCGGACGAGGAGGTGGGTGGAAACGACAGATCCGTGGTGGCGGCGGTGGCGGTGGCGGCACCGCAGAGCAGGGCCGAGGCCCAGGCCGTCAGTCGCTGGAACGCCGAGCCGCCCGGATGCGCACGGCGGTGGTCGATGTCGGGGGACGTGGATTGGGGGGGATTCATAGTGTGTGTACGATTTCTGTCGGTCACATGTGTTGTCTACGCGTCGATCATGAATCCACGGTGAATCGCCGATGAAAAAGTGTTCATAATTCGGGAGAGCCGGGGGGTGTTTTGCGAAAAGTTAAGCGGCAAAGGGGGCGTTTAGGTTCTTGGTTCTTGGTTTATCGCTCCCCGTTGGGGCGCGGAGGATTGGGGGGCCGAAACCCAGCCCGCTGGGCTGGGCTGGGGAATGGGGGCGGGTGGCAGACCCGCGATCCGGTGCGCAGGGCGCTGGGGGAACGGGGACGGCCCGTTTCGGGGTTGGGGACGGACTCGCCGACTAGAAAGTCAGCGGTATCGGGGGGCGGCGGGACGCGGCCTCGCGATGCGGTCCGCTATTTGGCGGAAGCCGCTGCCACGATTGGGACGGGGACGAACTGGGCGACTCTTTGTTCCTTGGCCCAGTCGAAGATCCGGACCGTGCCTTCGTAGCCGGCGGTGGCGAGGCGCGTGCCGTCGGGGCTGAAACTCAAGCCGAAGACCAGTCCGGCATGACCGCGCAACGTGGCTTTGCGCTGCGACGTGGCGACTTCGTGAATCCGCACTTCGCCCGCCGGACTGCCAGTGGCGGCCAGCCATTTTCCGTCCGCACTGAACGCCACGGCGGTGATTCCCTGATCGAAATGTTCGAACTCGCGCACGGCGTTCGGATCCGCATTGGGATCGATATTATCCGCCTTCGCCACCGCGCGATACAGTCGCGGGCGCACCTCGGAGCCAAAGAGCACCCACTCTTCCCGCGGATGCCGGGCCAGGCACTGAATCGGCTCGGAATCGCGATTGAGGATGTCCAGGAGGGCGCCGGTGGTGGCGTCGATCAGTTTCAGGGATTTGTCCCGGCTGCCGGAAACGATCTGCTGCCCGTTTTTGACGAAGACGGCGCCGAAAACCCAATCGCTGTGCTGATCGAACTTCACCAATTCCCGGCCGTCTTCGACCCGCAGCACGCGGGCGGTTTTGTCCGCGCAGCCAAACGCGACGCGGGTGCCATCGGGCGACCAATGGACGCCATAGACGGAATCAAAAGCAACCCGGTAGGTATGCTGCGCGCGGGCCGTGGCAGTGTCCCAGATTTGGATTTCGCCAAAGACTCCGGGCGCGCCCGCGGCGACCGCGAGTTGATGACCATTCGGGGAGTACTCGAAGGCTTCGATGCGCGGAGCGGCACCGACCAAGCGCGCAGTGATCTGCTGATTCGTGGACGACAACAGGAGCACCTCATGGAATCCAGCCACGGCCAACGTCTGGCCATCGGGCGCGTAGGCCAGGGTGGTAATGACCGGCGCGGCGGAGTAGGTGGGGGGCGATTGAACCTCGGTGGCGACGGCCGGGGAATCATCCGGGGCACCGCCACGGATCCAACGTTCGATCCGCGCACATTCCGCGGCAGAAAGCGGATCCCCATTCTTGGGCATCGTAGCGTCGGCTCCCTGAATGCTCTCCAGCAGGTGGCTTTCCGCGGGTTTGCCCGGGACCAGGACGGAGCCGTGTTTGCCGCCTTTCATCACGCCGGCATACGTGGACAGGTCGAGTCCGCCCTTCTGTTTGCCGGGATGATGACAGCCGAGGCAGGATTGGGTGAAGATCGGAGCGATCTCCCGGACATACGAGACAGGCCCATCCGCGCGGGCGAGGACGGTCCCGCAGTGGGCCACAAGCGCCAGGCTGGCCACGGCATGCCGAACCCAGCGGCTCATGGCGCGTCGCTCACCTGCAGCAGGTAGGCGTGGGTCTTGGATGGCTTTTCGTTGACCGAGGTCAGGGCGAGGAAACAGGGACCATCGGCAGTGAACTTGTAGCTCAACAGCGCATCGCGGCCGGTATCGCTATCGTCGTTCGAGCCCAACACGGCGCCTTCCGCGCTATACAGCGTCAGGGAACTGTCCAAGGTCGAACCCAAGCGGCTGGCGATTACCTCCGCCCGCAGGGTGTGGCCGGCTTTCCCGGAAATTCGAAAGACATCCACATCGACGCCCTCGCCCAACAAGCCGCGCACCGTGCAGCTCGACGGCAACGTTTGGGCCTGTTTGAAACCATCGTTGGGTTCCACTTCGTCCACCACGAGGGACGCCGACAGGATGACCAAAGGCAGGGGTTTGCTTTCGCCGTCGGGGGAAACTGCCACGACCGCGCTGTTCGTGCCGCTGGGGGCCTCGGCCGGCAGGAAGAATTGAATTTCCACCTGTTGATCCCCGGCTTTCGCCGCGGAGGAACCTTCCGGGACCTTGGCGTCCTCGGACTTCAGGATCTGGATTTCGGGCGACGGCGTCAGCCCAGTCAGGCGCAGGGATTTGGTGGTCTTCACCCGCTGTCCCCGGAGGACGAGCCGATTGGTTTTTCCCGGCACGAGGGCGAGGGGCAAGGGCAGGAGCAGGACGGGCGGTTCGGGCTTCTTTTCCTTGTCCTTGTCCGGGGCGTCGGCGGCGGACGCCAGGGACGGCACGACTGCGAGCACTCCGAGGAGCAGCGCGTGGAACAACCGCGACCCGGCCGGGCGGCGGAGTAATTTCAACGAGGGGCGCACCGGGGAGGGAATCCTAGGAGTACAGCTCGTGAATGAGACTGCCCTCATCCAAGATGTGGACGGGCCGACCCTCGGGCGTGGTGAGCAGTTTGCGCGGATCAATGCCCAGAGCCTGGTACACCGTGAAGCAGACATCGGCGGGCCGCACCGGGCGTTCGGTGACAAACGCGCCGTCCTTGTCGGTGGCCCCGAGCACGTGTCCGCCGCGCACCCCGGCGCCGGCGAACAACAGCGAACCGGCGCGGCCCCAATGATCGCGACCCGCGTCCTTGTTGACCTTTGGCGTGCGCCCGAATTCGCCCATGACCACGACGAGGGTGTCCTTCAACGAGCCGCGGTCCTTCAGATCCTGGAGGAGCGCGCTGAGTCCCTGATCGAATTCCGGGAGCTTTTTATCGAGATTTTCGAAGATCTTGGCGTGATGATCCCAGCCGCCGTAGTTGACGGTGGTGAAGCGGACGCCCGCCTCGACCAGGCGCCGGGCGAGCAGGCAGCTCTGACCGAATTCCGTGCGACCGTACGTGTCGCGGAGCTTTTCCGGCTCGCTGTCGATGGCGAAGGCTCGTTGGGCATCGGGCGAAAGGATCATCTCGGCCGCCTTCTGGGAGAACTCGTCGTAGGTGGCGATCTGGTCGTTGGCCTTGATGTGGCTGGAGAGCGTGTCGACGGCCTGCAACAGGGAGCGACGTCGCTCGAGCACGGCCGGCGTCACGGCGGCGGGACAGACCAGGTCGCGCACCTTCCAATTTTTGTCGTTGGCGTTCCCGGCCTTGAAACTCTCAAACCGACCGCCGAGCCACGCGCTCTTGCCCAGTTCCCAGGTGAAGCTGGGATTTTTCGGCGCGGCCACGTAGGGCGGCACCTTGCCGGTAAAACCCGTCTCGTGGGCCACGATGGCGCCCATCGACGGATGATCGCCAAAGGGGGAGCCGAATTTGCCGGAGAGGACCCAGTTGGTGGCGGTTTCGTGGTGATCGTTTTCGTGGGTGCCGGAGCGCACGAGGCAAACCTGGTCCATACATTTCGCCATCCTGGGCAGGAGTTCGCCCACGTGGAGACCGGGAATGTTGCTCGGAATGCCGTGGTATTTGCCGCGGATTTCCGCGATCGCATCGGGCTTCAGATCAAACGTGTCGTGGTGGGAGAGTCCGCCGCCGAGATAGATCAGCAGCACGGATTTGGCGCGGGGACTCACCGCGGCGTCGGCGGAAGCCCCCGCGGATGCGCCGGCGGCGGCCTTTTCCCACGACAACAAATGGCCGAGCGAAAGCCCCAGGGGCGCGAGCGCGCCCACGCGCACGAAGTCGCGGCGCGAAACACCGTTGCACAACTGCGATCGGCGGGAGGACAGGGAGATATCGAGCATGGCGGGCCTTTCGGGGCTAGTGGTTGAAAGCGAATTCCTTCGAATTGAGCAGAGCCCAAAACAGATCCGGCAGGGCCTGTTCCGGCTTCGTGGTTCCCAGGAGTTGCAGGCACTGCCGGGTTTCCGCGGCGGTGGGTGGGCGGTTTAACGTGGCGAGATAAAGCGCCTTTACGGATTCGGCCACGGGTTGCTCGCGGGCGAGCAGGGTCTTTAGACGGCCTTCGGCGGAGTCGATCTTGAGTTGCAGTTCGTCGCCGTTCTGGAGATTCAGCAACTGGGGCAGCGTTACCTCGCCATTGCGTTCGCAGGCGCAGGCCGTGACGCGTTCGCTGCGGCCGAATAGCGTGAGGAAATAACTGCTCACCGTCGGCTCCGGCAGCTGGATCGCCTTCAGTCCGACGGGAAAGCCGTCGAACTTATCCGCCACCCCGGTCGCCGCACTGACGGCGTCCGCCATGACTTCGGCGGGCAGACGACGGGCGTAATAGTGCGAATAAAAACGGGTCTCCGTTTCGTTGCCCGGCAGGGTGCGGGAACTCAGCTGATACGTGCGGGATTTCAGGATGAACTGCATGACCCGCCGCAGATCGTAGCCGCCGGCGATCAGCTCGTGCGTCAACAGATCCAGCAGCTGCGGATTGCTCGGCGGATTGCTGGCGCGCAAATCATCGACCGGTTCGACGAGGCCCACGCCGAGGAAGTGTTTCCAAAGCCGGTTGACGATGGCGGCGGAGAAATTGGGATTGTTGGTGGCCGTCATCCACGTCGTGAGCCGGGCCCGCGGATCCTCTCCGGGTTGCCAGTTCATTTCGTTCCGGTCCAGCGCGCGGGCGGTGACGTCTTGATGGGTGCGGGGCTGATGGGCTACGGGGGGGCGGGATTGGGCTTCACTGAGTTCCCGCTTGCGCTCGCCCAGCTCCCGTTGGCGATCGGCGAAGGTCTTGCGGGCGGTGTCGGTGTTGGTGCTTTCCGCCTGGAGGAGTTTTACCTGCGCTTCGTTGAACCGGTTCCGGGCCTCGTCCAATCGCTGCGTGCGATCCCGTTCATCACGGCTTTGGATGAGCAGACGGGTGACGCCGTCGTTCGCGTCCTTGCGATCCATCGACACCCGTTGGAAGAACGCGGCAAAATGGTAGAAGTCGTCCTGCGTGTACCGTTCCAGCGGATGATTATGGCAACGGGCGCAACCGATGCGGGTGCCCAGAAACGCCTGCGCCACGGCATCGGTGACGTCGCTCTCGGTGGCGGGCTTTTCGCCAATCAGATAGGTGTAGTAGCCGACTTCCGGGTGATTGACGGCGTCGCCCTGAGCGGTCAGGAGATTTCGCACCAGTTCGTTCCACGGGCGGTTGATCGCCACTTCGTGTCGCAACCAGCGATGAAACGCGCGGACGTTCTTGTTCCCCCGGACATCGTGATCGCGCTCCTTGCGATTCTGAAGGAGGTCGGCCAGTTGCAGCGTCCAGTAGTCGACAAATTCCGGGCGCTGGAACAGTCCGTCGATGAAGCGATCGCGTTTGTCCGGGCGCGAATCGACGAGAAAGGCCTGAACTTCCGCCGGGGTCGGCAGGGTGCCCAGTGTGTCGAGCATCACCCGTCGCAGAAAGGTGAGATCGTCGGTGCGGGGCGACGGCGGCAGGTGGAGCGCGGCGAGCTTGGTGAAAACGGCGTCGTCCACGGCGTTCTGGCGGCGGGCGAGACGCCAGTCCTCGACCGGCTGGGGGTAGGGAACCGTGAACCGGATCACGGCCACCTGACCGAGGAAATGCGCGCGGATACTGGTTTCACCGCTGCGTTGCACCCGGGCCAGTCCGTCGGGTGTTACGGCGACCGTCGGCTCGTTGTTCGAGAAAAACTGGGCCAACCAGGTGACGTCCTGGGTCCGTCCGTCGGACCACGTGGCCTGGACAAGCAACTGCTGGGTGTCGCCGGGCCGCACGATCCGGTCGCCGGGCAGGATTTCCAACTTCGCGACGGTGGGCTCCTGATCGAGGGTCATGCCGGCCGGTACGTACGGGGCGCGGGCGGTCACCCAATCCTGGAACACCTGATGATACCGGCTGCCCTTGGCAAACCGGACGCCGCCCTCGTGTGGGACGGTTCCCTCGGCCTTCTGGATGAGCAGCGATTCGGACGGGAAAGCGGGATTTACCCGGCGACCCGCGACCTCCGCGGTGAGCCACCGGTAATCCATCTCGGGCGCGTAGCTCCGGAGAGAAAGGCGGAAACCATTCTGCCCGGCGAGTTTGCCGTGGCAGGCTCCCATGTTGCAGCCCTGACGGGTCAGGATGGGTTCGATGTCCCGACGGAAACTGGGCACCGAAGGTTCCCCGGCGTGAGCCACGGTGACGGGTAGATGGTTGGTTTGGCCTTGATACGACGCCCACACTTCGGCCGTGCCGTTGCCGACCGGGATGCAAACGCCGTTGGTATCGACGGAAAAAACTCCTGGATTCGCGGACCAGAACCGGGCGACGCGGGAACGATCCGTGCCGTCGATGTCTTGAACCAGGACGCCGTGTCGATCCGTGGTGCCGTGCAGGTTGATGGCTGACGGAAACAGGTGCAGTGGTGCTTTCGGGGTGCTTCCGGTGGGGACCGCCGACGCCGCCGGGGCGAGGGGGGTGAGTCCCAAGAGGAGCCCCAGGAGTGCGCCGACGGACCAGCCCGCGACGGGGACACGCGACCGGATCCGCCGATCCGGCGTGCCCTTTTGCCCTGCGTCTGGTTTGGTCATGATCGTTGATTTTTCCGACGTCCGGTCCTCTGGCGGCGCGAACGCAGCCGTGACGGACGTTGGGACCCGGGTGAAACTTCGAAAAGCTTAATGCCTGGCACAGGAAAAACTACTCGGAGATACGTTCCGGAGTCTTTCCAGGGCCGGGCGCATCCGGTTCCTATTTTTTGGCGGTTTGACGGGCCGGTGGCTCGGTGGCGATGGGCGTGAAAATGGCCCGAAGCGCGCCGGTCAGCGGATCAAAAACCCGCACGAGGCCATCAAATCCGCCCGTATACAGCGCGGTGCCGTCCGGACTGAACGCGAGGGCAAAGACGGCGCCGTCGTGGCCCTTCAGTTCGTGTTTGCGGGTGCCGTCGGCGGTTTGGTAGATCCGCACGCTGCCGCCGACACCGGCCGCGGCCAGCAAGGTGCCGTCCGGCGAAAATGCCACGGCGTGCACCGGGCCCGGCTGGCGCTCGAACTCGCGGACCAGATTCACGTCGTTGTTGCCCGCGGTGCGTTCCTGGTTTTCCCGGGCTCGATAGATGCGCAGGCCGCCCTCGGCGCCGCCGTACGCGCCCCATTCCTCCTTCGGATGGCGCGCCAGGCTGACGACAGGTTCCAGCAGTTTGTTGATGTCGTCGATGAACTGTCCGTTGAGGACGTTGATGAGTTTTACCGAGCGATCCCGGCTGGCGCTGAGCAGGCGTTCGCCGTTGTTCACCCAGGCGGTTTGCCGGACCCAGTCGCTGTGATTGTCGAATTTGACGATTTCCTGCCCGTTGGTGACGCGGAGGATGTGGGTGCTCTTGTCGGAACCGCCAAAGGCCAGGCGGGTACTGTCGGGGGACCACGAAACACCGAACGCGGAATCGCTGCCGACTTTCCAAGCGGCGACTTCCAGGGCCTCGGGAATGGACCAGACCTGAATTTCGCCAAAGCGGGCCGGGGCGCCACCGCTGACGGCCAAGCGACTGGAATCCGGGGAAAAGGCGAGCGATTCCACGCGCGTCGCTTCACCCAGCAAACGGGAGCGCAGGGTCAGGTTGGTGGTGTCGAACAGAAAAACTTCGTGATAGCCGGAGACCGCGAGCCATTGGCCGTTGGGCGAAATCGCGAGGGCACTGAGGACCGGTCGCGCCGGATAAACCGGCGGTGCGGCGAGCTTGGTCGAGTAGGCGTTCGCGGGGGTATCATCCTTCGCCCCTTCCTGGATCCAGCGGGTGAGCAGGGTGACTTCGGCGGCGGACAGCGGATCGCCTTCCTTGGGCATGTCGGGTTCCGCACCGGAGACCTGCTGGAGGATCAGCGAATGAGCGGGATCTCCGGCCAGAAAATTGGTGCCGTGTTTGCCGGGCTTCAGGAGGCCGGCATAGGTGGAGGTGTCGACCTCGCTCTTCAGCTTGTTGGGATTGTGACAGCCGTTGCAGGAGCGTTTGAAGAGCGGATTGATGTCCTGATACCACGAGACCGGGGTGGCGGCCTGGGCCGCGACCGTAACGAGGGTGGACAGGAGCAGGGCGGGGAAGTTCATGGCGACGGGGCGGGCTACTTGAGGGGCGCGGTGGGGAGGTTGGCGGGGGTGCCGTTGGTGGTGGCGGCGACTTCCCGCTCCGGCGCCTGAACCAGCAGTTTGATGGGCTGGGTGCGTTGGCGGAAGATGCGGTCACTGTTGGTGACGCTGGCCAGGACCTGGAAGGACAATTCCTTGGCAATCGCTGTCTGGTCACCCACCAGCAGTTTGACGCCCGCCTCGCTCGCGTTGGCGGCGATGGGTCCGTAGGTGGCGGTGACCCCCGCGGGCAGACCTTCCAACTGCAACGGAATTTCTCCGACGTAACCGCGCCGTTCGAGTTTGACGACGAATTCGGTCTGATTGGCCTCGGACTTGGTGCCGGTGGGTAGGGCGACGGCGGAAAGCTTGACGATATCGCTGCGGAACGACGTGGAGCCCGGCAGCATGGCGGTGACGAAGAAGGGAATCTCGCGCGTGGTGATCCAGACCGGCGCGGCGGCGTACTCGACGACGCTGGCGCCGTCCACCGTGGCTTCGGCACGAAGCAGTAGAGGCCGTACTCCGCCCGGGGAATTGAAGGCCGCGTTGAGTCCCAGCCGGGCGCGGGCCTGCGTGCCAGGCAGATTGACCGATGGTTGACCGAGACCCGCGAAATCCTCGGCGATCACTTTTACGTCGCCATTGAAGCCGTCGCGGCGGGCGACGGCCACCTCCACGCCGCCGGTCGAGTTTTGTTCCAACGTCACGCTGGCTTCCGCCACGGCGAGGCTGAACGGCGCGGCGGGCAGCACCGTGAGGAAGCCGGCCTCCGGCAGATTGACGGCGCGCTTTTGCTGCCGTCCGGCGTGTTCGGCGGCGGCGACCAAGCGCAACGGAACATTTCCCGACGCGGCGGTGGCATCGGCGCTCAGAATCAGCCAGCCGAAATTTGCACCGCGCGGATCGAGGATCACCGGGGAACTGCTGACGCCCGGAGGCAGGTTTTCGGCGGCGACGGTGACGATGCCGTCCAATCCCTGACGCCGTGCCACTTCCACGCGCACAGCGGTGTGGCCGCCCGCGTGCACGCGTACCCGACCCGCGTTCGCCGTTACGGTGAAACCGGGCGTGGTGTCCGGAGCCTGGAGGGTGAGCCGGTAGCCGAAGGCGGGTCCGCCCCGATCCACCAAATCCCGGAGCGACACCAGATACTCCTGACCGGCTTTGAAATCCGCTTCGATCCGCGCGTCGGTGCCGCCGGCATCGTCATCGTTGCGTTGCAGGACGTTCCCGCCGGCATCCATCAAGGTCAGCAAGGCATCGAGTGGGGAACCAAACCGACGGGCGTGCACTTCCAGAACGAGTCGCTGATCGCGGTCGGGTTTGAAGCGGAAGAGGTCCGCATCCCCGGCTTTATCGAGGTGTCCCTGGATGGCCACGGGCGGGCGGACGATGTTGGCTTCCTCCTTGGAATTGTTGGGTTCGGCTTCGCGGTAATCCGGCAGATCGCTGGCCTCGAACGGAAGGGGATTGGACGAGCCGGCTGCGGTTTTGGCCCGGATATCCTGACGTCCGGTCGGAGTGCCGGCGGCGATGCTGAGGGAAAGGCGATCTGCTCCTTCGAGATTTTGTCCGGCCAGTTGGACTTCGACGGTCGTGCCGCGCTGACCGCCGAAGGGAAACAGACGCTCCAGGTACGGCACGACGCCCGCCACCAGCCGATACCGATAGGCGTCGCCGCCCTGAAAGCGCAGATCGTGCAACTTAAGGACGAAGTCGCCTTCCGCGGGCGGCGTGAAGTCGAGGAAGGGATCGAGTCCGTGCACATCTTCGCTGCGGGCCACCTCCCGGCCGGTGGAATCGAAGACTTCGATCGACGCATCGAGCGGGGAGCCGGTGCGATTGGCCTGCACGTCGAGGATGACGTGTTCGCCGGCGCGGGCGTGGAATTTGAAATAGTCCGCGCCGGCGGACTGGCGGATGACTCCGCTGACGGCCCGGGGGAGATCGAGTCGCTGGGCTCGTTCCGGAGTGTCGTTGGGTTCCTGTTCCCGGACCTCGACGAGGTCGCTCACATTGAGTTGCTGGCCGTTGGAGACGCCGTTCGGTCCGAGGATCCGCATTTCCTGTGCGCCCAGCGGAGTGTTGGCGGCGAGGACCAATCGGAGCGCGGTGGATTTGGCGCTGGCGGCGGGCGGGCTGGCGGACAGACCGCTGCCGGAGGCCTCGATGGTCAGGTTGGTGCTGGTGGGGAGTTGCAGGGAACCGGTGATTCCGGAGCCGGTGAATTGTACGATTGCGCCAGGCTGGATGCCGTCGCCGGAGACCGTCAGTTCATTGGTGGTCCCGCGTTGGAACCAGACGACGGGCAGGGAATCCAGGCGCGGCGCGATCTGCGCGTGCGTCCGGGGGGACAAACCGAGCACGCCGGTGCTCAGGAAGAGCCACCGGATCACCGTGGGACGGCGGGCTGACGATCGGGGAGACACGCGGCCAATCTGGCCTGACGCCCTCGGGAAACGCAAAGCGGTTTACGGGATTCTGTTCAATTCCGAAGGGGTGGCACGCGGAGGCGCGGGGACGCGGAGGAGGCAAGGGTAAGCTGATGCTCCGCCGCGGGAATTTCTTCGTGGCCGCTCCTAAAACGATCCGTGGTCGAGGGATCCGAGCTTACAGCCGTTTTCCGGGGGTCAGCTTTTCCGCTGGTTTGGTCGAGCCGGATCCGGTTTTGCGGTTCGGTCGGGCGGCGGAGTTTTCGGCGTGATTCATGAACTCCAACTGGCTGCGGTGGGCTGGTACGCCTTTCGGGCGCGGAGGAATCTGGTAGGTGCCGTCCGTCTGAAGCAGGCGAGCTTTGACGTTGTCCCGCAGGGTCCAGGCGATGATCTCCTCCATCAACCGGTGTTTCAGCGCGCCGTCCTCCACCGGGAAGGCGACCTCGATGCGCCGGAAGAAATTGCGGGGCATCCAATCCGCGCTGGCCACGAAAACCTCCGGTTGCCGCGCATTCTCGAAGACCCAGATCCGGCTGTGCTCAAGGAAACGATCCACCACGGACCGCACGGTGATGTGCTCGCTCTGTCCGGGGACCCCGGGCCGCAGGCAGCAAATGCCCCGGACGATCAAGTCGACGCGCACCCCGGCCCGGCTGGCCCGATACAACGCATCGATGATCTCGCCGTCCACCAGGGAGTTCATCTTGGCGATGATGCGCGCGGGCAGACCCTCGCGAGCGTGGTTGGTCTCGCGTTCGATCAGCTCCAGCATTCGACTGTGGATGGTGTAGGGCGCCACCAGGAGCTTGCGCATGCGCTGAAAGCGGCAGATGCCGGTGAGCAGATTGAAGAGGTCCGTGGCGTCCTCGCCGTAGGCTGGTTGCGCCGTCAACAGGCTGACGTCGGTATAGAGCCGGGCGGTGCTGGCGTTGTAGTTGCCGGTGCCCAGATGCACGTACCGCCGGATGCCGTCCGCGTCGGCCCGCACGACCAGAGCCACCTTGCAATGGATCTTGAAGCCCACCAACCCCCAGATCACGTGTACGCCGGCATCTTCCAGCGCCCGCGCCCATTTGATGTTGTTGGCTTCGTCGAAGCGGGCCTTGAGTTCCACCACGGCGGTCACCTGTTTGCCGGACTTGGCGGCGTTCATCAACGCGCCGACGATGCGCTGGTCGCCGCCCGTCCGATACAACGTCTGTTTGATGGCCAGTACCTTGGGGTCCACGGCGGCCTGCTGCAGGAACTGCACGACCGTTTCGTAACTTTCATACGGATGATGCATCAGGTGGTCCCGCTGACGAATGGTGGCAAAGAGATCCGTTGATCCGCGGACGCTCGACCCTTCGGGCGCCAGAAACGGGACGTCGCGCAGGTCCGGCGAATGATCCCCCTCGCAAATCGCCATCAGGCGGGTGGGATTCAACGGGCCGTTGATCAAGTAAATGTCCTCCTCAGCGAGCCCCATGCGGGTGCGCAATTCGGTGCGGATTTCCGGTGGAATATCCGCGTCGAGTTCCAACCGTACGGCGTCTCCCGTGCGTCGGTTGTGAAGTTCCTTTTCCATCGCGTGGAGGAGGTTTGTGATCTCCTCCTCGTCGAGGTACAGTTCAGAATTGCGCGTCACCCGGAATGCCCACCAGCCATCGAGCCGGGTGCCGGGGAAGAGTTCCGCCAGGCGTGCGCCGATGAGGTCGGCCAGGAAGACGAAGTCCATGCGGCCATCGGCCCGCGGCAGTTTGACGAGTCGCGGCAGACCGCGCGGGACCTGGACGATGGCGAGACGGGTGCGGGTTTGCCCGCCCTCTTCCAGAGTGGCCCGGGTGATGAGGTTGAGGGTCTTGTTGGCGATCTGGGGAAACGGGTGTGAGGGGTCGATGGCCAGTGGCGTCAGCACGGGATGCACCTGACTCCGGTAGTAATCCTCCAGCCAGATCCGGTCCGCCTCGCCGAGCGCGTTCGCGTCATGGAACTGAATGCCGTGCAGGGCCAGTTGGGGAACGAGTTGTTCGCGCCAGCAGGTGTAGGCCTCTTCGACGAGCCGGCGGATGCGATGCTCCACGGCCCGGAAACATTCGCTGGCCGTCAGGCCATCGGGTGATCGCTCCACCACCTTGGATTCCATCTGCTGCTTGAGCCCGGCGACGCGGACTTCGAAGAATTCGTCGAGGTTGGAATGGGTGATGCAGAAGAACTTGACCCGTTCCAGCAGGGGCGTCTGGGGATTGACCGCCTCATCGAGGACGCGCTGGTTGAATTCGAGCCAGGACAGTTCGCGATTGAGATACGGCGAAAGGTGTCCGATCGGTTCGGCCGGGGACTCCGGGTTTTCGGAAGGCGCGTCCGGCGTCAGGGCCGAGGTGTTTGCTTCCGATCGTGCGGCGACTTTGCGCGCGGGTCGGTTGGGCGGGCGATTCGGGGTGCGGCTTTTCGTTGGCATGACGCGCGTGCACGGTAGCCGCGAAGCGTCAACGGGCGAGGGCGAAATTGGCGGGCCGCCGAAGGGCGCCGGCCGGCCGGCCCGGGTGGGGCCGGTCAGGAGGCCCGGGAATCCTGGGTTTCCACCCACCGGACCGCGTGGCGCACCAGGGAAGTGGCATCCTTGAGGTCCAGCTTCTCTTTGATGTGGCCCCGGTGGACATCGACTGTTTTCGGGCTGAGATGCAGTTGTTCGGCGATTTCCCGGGTGCTTTTTCCGACGCCCACCAGTTGGAACACCTCAAACTCGCGGTCGCTCAGTTTTTCAATGGGCGAATTCGAACCTCGCGGACGCCGCCCGGACAAGCTGTCGAGGAGTTTGGCGGACATGGCGGCACTGACGTAGACCTCGCCGTCCAGGACCTGTCGGATGGCCTTCAGGATTTTTTCCGCCCCGGCCTCCTTCATGATGTATCCGCGAGCGCCGGCGCGGAGCACGCGTTCCCCGTGGATCATTTCGTCGTGCATGGAGAGCACCAGGATGGGCAGGTCCGGATACGCGGCCAGCACGTCCTTGATGAACTCCACCCCGCTGCGACCGGGCATGGTCATGTCGGTCACCAGAAGATCGGGCAGCGAGAGTGACAGTTGGGTGAGGACCTCGGCGGGGCTGCCCGCCTCGGCGGAGACCTGCAGGTCGGGTTGCTTGTTGATGAGCCCGGAAAGCCCCGCCCGCATCATGGGGTGATCATCCACCAGGAGGATGGTTTTCCGACCGCTGGCGGGGGGAGGCACGGGCGCGGAGGATGGGGCTTTTTTCATGAAGGCAGACGGAGTGTGCAGGTGACCAGGACCCCTTTTTTGGGGGCGGATTGGAACGTGAGGCTGGCGTTGATCAAATTGGCGCGGTGTTGGAGCACCCGCAATCCCATGCCATCGCCCGGCACCGTGCGGACCGAAAAACCCATCCCGTTGTCCGCCACCTGCAACTCCAGATGGCGCTCCCGGTGGGTCAGAGTGATTCGAATGCGGGTCGCTTGACTGTGCTTGAGGGCGTTGTTTACCGCCTCCTGGGCAATGCGATAGAGGTGCATGGCCACGGTGGGATCCGCCACCGGGGTCGGGGTGCGGCTGGTGTAACGGCAATCCACCCGGGTCAGGGCGCGGGTGGATTGGGCGAGTTCGCGGAGGGCGTTGGTCAGGCCGTCCGCCTCCATGGCGACCGGGCTGAGGCCGTGGGACAAGGCCCGGGTTTCCCGGGTGGCCGCCCGCAGTTCGTTGCTGAGTTCCTTGAAGGACTTCACCAGCGCCGGCGCCTGTTCCTTGATGTCCTCCAGGAGGGTGTGGCAGAACAACTCGAGAGCGGTCAGGCGTTGGCCGAGGCCGTCGTGCAGGTCGCGCCCGAAGCGCCGTTGTTCCCGTTCGGTGATGTCGAGGATCTCCTGCTCCAGTCCCTTCCGCTCGGTGATATCGGTCCGGATGGCGACATACTGCACCGGCTTTCCGGCGTCATTGACGAACGGCACCAGGGTTGTGTCCACCCAGTAAATCCGCCCGCTTTTGGCGCGATTCTGGATCTCGCCCCGCCAGACCTGTCCCTGGGCGATGGTTTGCCAGAGCTCGCGGAAGAATTCCTTGGAGTGATGGCTTGAATTGATGATGCGGTGGTCCTGGCCGAGCAGTTCGGCTCGGGAATACTCGGAAATGGCGCAAAACTTGTCGTTGACGTAGGTAATCAACCCCCGGGCGTCGGTGATGGCGACGATGGCGTGTTCGTCCAGGGCGGCCTTGACGTCATTCAACTCCTTCAGGATCGCGGGCAACCGATTGTCAGTCTGGCGGATACCCAAGGCCGCCGTGGGTGTGGACTGGAGCAGGGCAGACGCGTCGATGGCCCGGATCCGGGCAATCAACTCCGCCTGCGACATTTTCGCCAATCCGTCGGGCTTCACCATGCCCCACGGTAGCACGATGGGCTTTTCGCAGACAAGGCGGCGCAGAGCCTCCGTGAAGGCAGGTTCCGGTCGCCGCTCCTTCATGCGGACCGCGGCAGGTGCCCGCGGTATTCCGTGGGGGACTCGCCCACGATGTTCTTGAACGTGCGGTTGAAGTGGGTGAGGGATTGGAAGCCGACTTCGTAGGCAATCTCGCTGATCCGCAAGTTGCGGTTGAGCAGGAGGTTCTTGGACTTTTCGATCCGGATCCGGGAGACGAACTCGGTGAAGTTCACGCCGGTGGTCCGTTTGAACAGCTTGCAGAAATAGAAGACGCTCGTGTGCACGTACTTCGCGACCTGGGAGAGCGACAGGTCTTCCGAGTGGTGCTCGGTGATGTATTGCTTGGCCTTGGTGATGACGGGCGGCTCGGCGTTGGTGGTTTGGACGACGATCTGGTTGCTCTTCATCGACAGATGATCGGCGAAGATGACCAGGAGATCGGTGGCGGAATCGAGCTTCTTCTGGCTGACCACCGGGGTTTGGAAATAGGCGTCACGCGATTCGGAAAGATCGATGCCGAGTTCGACCCCCTGGGCGACGGCCTTCTTGAACGAGGCGGCGGTGGGACGTTGACGCATGACCTGGCCGGTTTGGAGGAAGCCGATGGTTTCGCCGCCGAGTTTCACGGGCACGGCCACTTCGCTGAGGCCGAAGGCGCAGTTCAGGACGCCGGGCTTGTCCCGGGCGGATTGGACCAACTCATCCTGAGCCCGGAGACAGGCGGCGCAGGACCGGCTCTTGTTGGACATCAGAGCGCAGAACGAGGCCTCGCGGCATTTGCCGTGGAGCGAAAGCTGCCAGGTTTCCAATGGTCGCAGGGCGATCGGCAGGTTGGTTGCCTCGGTGTAGGCCCGTTCGTAATCGCGATACAGGCTTGAGTTCGTCAGGGCCTCGATCAGTGTTCCGCTCGTATTCATAGGTCAGTTTTCCGATGACCGTCCTTGGCCATCACGGGGACAATTTTGGAGTAGCCCGGTCACTGAAACCATTGGACCCGGTTCCTGATCTCGGTGGTTGCCCGTCGGGATGGCGGGTAGGGAACAACCCTTACTGAAGGTCGGGAGAGATAAAATTGGCCGAACCGCCAACGAAGGGGGGCGGGGATTGCGGGGGGAGGCCTTGGGCCGTGGATGGGGCCGACAATTCGGGGCCCCTCGATGCTCCCGACGAGGCCGGGTTGCGGACGTGCTGCGGAGGCGCGAGGCCCTTGTGGGGGCAGCAGGTTTGGTCCGTCGCCGGCTTTAGCGGAGTTGCTGATAATGCCGCAAATCGCGGCGCAGCCGTTCCACCTCTTCGGATAAATTCAACAGCAGGCGCAGGCCGGAATCATTCACTCCGTAACACTCGCGTAGATGTTCCAGGCGACGCAGCGCCCGCACGGTTTCGTCGTCAAACGCGGGAGCGTCGAACGTGCCGGCGACGGGCGCGATCAAGCCGCTTTCCTGATAATACAGAATTTGCCGCGTGGTGACGCCGGTGAGTTCGGCGACGATTTCCAGGGTGTAGGTGGCGTCGATCGGCGGGTCGAACGGCGGGTGGCCGGGCGCGGTGGATTCCGGGGACGGGTTCATGAGGTTCAGGCCGCGGCGGGCAGTCGGGGATTGAAGGTGGATGTGCTGCGGAGCTTCTCCCAGAGGGCCCGCTCTTCCTCACTCACCTGGGTGGGGAGCTGCACGGAAACGAGGACGTAGAGGTCGCCGCGTTCACCGGACTTGCCCCTGGGCAGCCCGCGTCCACGGACGCGCAGGCGGTGTCCGTTGGCGGTGTTCGCCGGGAGGCGCAGCGTGACGGATCCATCCAGGGTGGGCAGCTTGATTTCACCGCCCAGGACCGCCTCCCACGGGGCCACATCCAGCTCGTAATACACGTCCGAGCCGCGCGTGGAGAAGTCCGGATCCGCCGCGTGCCGGACGCGCAGATACAGGTCGCCCGCGGGTCCGCCGCCCCGGCCGGGTTCTCCCTGACCGGGCACCCGGATGCGTTGTCCGTCGGTGGCTCCGGCGGCGATGCGAACCCGAAAGTTTCGCGTGGTGGCCTGTCCGGTCCGCGGGTCGGTGGATTGCAATGAGACCGGGCGCACGGTGCCGCTCATGGCTTCCGCCAGGGTGACCAGAATGTCCCCTTCGACGTCGCTGCCCCGGCGGGCGCGTCCCCGGGATTCCGTTTCGTCGCCCGCCGGCTCGGCCCCTTCGGTGGGAAAACCGTAGCGACTGCCCCCGCTGAAAAATTGCTCAAAGAAATCGCTGAAGCCGGTTCCGCCAAAATGGAACTCGGAACCCGCTCCGGGTTGGCCGGGCGGGCCTTCCGGGGACCCTTCGCGGGGTGCTTCGGCGCCGGCGTGACGCCAGTTGGCGCCGAGGAGATCGTATTTTTTCCGCTTCTCGGGATCGCTCAACACCTCGTTGGCTTCGTTGATCTCCTTGAATTTGTTTTCGGCGTTGGCCTTGTCCTTCGCCACGTCCGGGTGGTACTGGCGGGCCAGCTTGCGGAACGCCTTTTTGATCTCTTCCGGGCTGGCGTCCCGAGCCACGCCCAGCGTGGTGTAGTAGTCTTTGAACTCAACGGACATGGTGGGAAAGTCTCCCCGTCGGACCGGTCACGGGATCCCCGGATCCCGTGACCGGTCCAGCGGCTAGGTTTGCTTCAGCGTCGAGGCAAGCGGATCGGAGCGCCAATCTGGCCGGGGCAATTGTTGGTCAGAAGACCTCCACGGTCAGGCCGGACACGGTCCGGACGTGCCGGGCGATGTCGAAGAGCGTGCGAAGGGGCAGGGGGTTCCGCGGGGCCTCAGTGTTCGGGCCGGATTCCGAGTAGACCTGGACGAGCGGGATCTTCGCCCCGTCGTCCTTCATGGCCTTGAGACTCTGCGCGTACGCTTCGATCTCGGGTCCGACCGGACTTTCCCCGGGCACGGCCGAGAAATGTCCCTGCAGAATCACGGGGCGCTGTCGGGCCAGGCGGGAAATTTGCTGCCGAAGCTCGGCGGTCGGCGGGGCCGTTGGATCGGCTGGCCGGGACGATTCCGGATCGTAGCGCACCCAGATTTCATCTCGCGGAGTGAAGAGCCGCAAGGCTTCAATCACCTCGGGTCGATGGAATTCGCAGGCGTTGGTGCTCAGGATCAGCTTGAAAAATGGAAACCGGGTGAGGGCGCGCAAGTGCACGAGGGCTTCCAGGGCTTCGACAAACTTGGGGGACTGTGTGGGCTCGCTGTCGCCGCCGATGGACACATGACGGAGCGATAGTAATTCGGCGGGCAGATTTTCGTAGCCGGCCAGTTCGCGTACCCCGCCGGATTGTACGAGGGCCAGCGTGCGGGTCATTTCGGCCAGCATGACGGGAACCTCCAGATCCAGAGGGCGCCCGGTCTCCTTGGCGGGGACACCGTCTTCACTGGATCGGTGCAGGGGGGCGAGGTCAATCCCGATGGAAAGGCCCCGGGCCCGCGGCGAGAGCTCGATGCTGACGTAGCGATTGCCGAGATAATCGCGGCGGCAGGGAGCCTCCTTGGATGGGGTAACCGCCCGGTCCAGAGCTGCTTTGGGCGCGTCGGGCGTGATTTCGGGTGGGCTCATAGGCTTTCCGGGGTTGTCCGCGAGTTCTCCAAGTGCGCTGGCCGCTCTGCCAATTCCATTTTCATGCTGTACGCCCGTATCATACGGCGCAGGTGCACGTTGATGGCCCATCGGGTGGATGCCTACACGGGCATTGTGATAGGTTGGCCATTTGTTGTTCTGGCCGATTTGCGGCCGGGGATTCCCGGCGTCGCCTCACCAAGTCCAACGGCCGGCCACGAACATGAAGCGCTGATACTGCGCCAGACGGGTCCAGGGTACCGCCTGCGCTCGCTTCCGGCGGACCGCTTCGCCGGGTGAATCCGGCTGGCGAGCCGTTCCCTTGTAAACCCGGCCGCCGAGCTGGCGCACGCGCCCTTCCGCGGCATAGAGCTCCCGGATATAGGGCGCGTAAATCCAACGGCGCACGAGCGGATCCATCTTTCGGTCCTGCCATCGATAATCGTGGAGCTCGTAGATCCAACGATGGATCAGATGGATGCGGGCAAAGTGATAGACGACGAGTGGATCCCCTTCGACGAGCACCCGGCCGCCACGGTAGTGGATCCGCTGGGTTTCGACGTTCCACGGGGCCACGCCCGCGCCGGCGTATTCGAGGATCGTCACGTCGTAGCGGTCGGGCCATTCCTCCAGGTATTTTTGATCGCCGTGGCGGCCCGGTTCGAAGCGGTCGTAGCACCACTCCAGACATTGTTCCCGCCACCGATTCAGGCACGCCAGCGCCGAGGGTGTGCGGCGGAAGGCCAGCATGCCGACATTGAAGCGTCCGCCCTTGGCCTGGACGTACCGCTGTTCCATGAGCACGATCGAGCGATCGCGCAGTCCCGCGAAGATCGGCGCCGGGGCATCGAAGAAAAACATGTCCGCATCGAGGTAGGCGAGCGTCTCGATGGTGGGGTCGCGCCGCAGCACGTGCACCAGCAGGGCGGGGCCGCAGGTCCAGAAGTACTCGACCGGTTGACGGTTCGGTTTCACGGCCAGCAGCGCGGGATCCGCCTGTTCCAACTCCGCCAACGGCACCCGCCGCACGTGCTGGGAATCCAAGCGCCGCAGCAGTTCCTCGGTCTCCGCGTCCAGACAGAGGACCCAGAGGACAAACGGCGCGCAATGCTGCTCCAGTGACCGCAGGAGAGCCAGTCCCCGCGTCAGGTAGTGACGATCAAAATAAGTAGCGTAATGGGTGGGGTGAACCCCGGGAGTCCGGGAATTCATACGGCCGTGGGCCCGATTCCCGCGGCGAACGTGTTCAATTGCAGCAATTCCAGCCATTGGCGGCGGACCGATTCCAGGGAAAAGAGTTCGCGGGCCCGTTGGCGTGCGGCGGCGCCCAGGCGCCCCCGGAGCGCGGCATCCCGGGCCAGCGTCACCAGGCGGTCCGCCATCGCCACTGTGTCGAATTCCGGCACCAGAAACCCGGATTTACCGTCGCGGATTTGTTCCGTGATGCCGCCATGCCGACTGCCGACGATGGCCAGCCCGTGCGCCATGGCCTCGGCCACCGTCACGGGGCAGGTGTCGTAGCGGTCGGCCACGGCCACGCTGGGGTGCAGAAGAATCTGGCAGGCGCGGACGCGCTCGAGCGCCTTATCATGGGACAGGAATCCATGAAAGGTGACGCTATCCTCGAGTTGGTAGGCCCGCGTTAACTGCTGCAGAGCGGGCAGCAAGGCACCGTCGCCCAGGAACTCCAACGTCAGCGGAAGCTCTGGACATAGCTCCCGGGCTCGGCGGAAGGCATCCAGGGCCAGTACGTGCCCTTTCATGGCCTCCATGCGGCCGATGACCAGGCAGTGGATGGATTGTTCCGCGTGGGAAACGGCCGCGTTGGGGATCGCCACGGCATGGCGGATGACGTGGGTCTTTTCGGCGGGCAAACCCAATTCGATCAATTGCCGACGGCCGAATTCGCTGGGCGCGATGACCCCGTCCGCCGCCAGGTAAAGCTGGTAGGCGGCGCGAACCGCGGGATTTCGGAGGCCATCGGTGATGTCCGTGCCATGAGTCTGACAGTAGTACCGGAGACCGAGGTCCCGGGCGATATCCAACAGAGGTGCATGGACGTCCATCCACTGGGCCAGGATCGCCTGCACTCCGTGGTGGATGAGAAAGTCGCGGATCTGTTGCTGATGATCCGGGTGCCAAAAACGTTGCCGGTGATCCTCCGGCAGCCGGGCCAGGATGGGTTTCTGGTTGTCCGGCGCCGCAAACACGGGCGGCAGGTTCGGCGGCAGGTACGACAGCGGGGCGTCGGTGCCCCAGAAGGGAGCAACGGGCTCGTAGGCGCAGATCGCCACAACCACGGTCTGTTGTGGCAGGATCGTTTCGATATGCGCCTTCACCCAGGACTGACCCCAGCGCCCAATCACGGGCGCGAAAATGGCGAGCGGCTTCAGATGGTTACCCCTTGCGGCCATGACAAATCTCGGACGCGCAAAAAGGCGGGAGAGGCCTCAATCGTCAACTTTGATGACTGGATTTACGCTTGGGGGAGGCGATGGGGTGCTGGCCGTCGGGAGATGACAGGCAGGTTCCCGCGAACCCGATCCACGCATTGCCGGGAGAGTCGGCGGCGGTTTCGCCTTCGATTACCCTTGGTGTCACCGGATGCGATAGTTGGTAGATTCAATTCGCGATCGGCCGGCGACCCCCCAAGGTGGTAGACTGATGACGTCGTCTGATTCGAATAAGCATGCAGCTGAAACCGCAGCGTCGGCGTCCCGCCGGTCGGTGCTGGCCGCACCGGACTTTTCCCAGCCAGCCAAACGGATCGCCGATCTTGTGGACCGCCCCGACTTCCCGCAGTGCGCCCTCGGCGAACACGTCAACATCGGCGGGGTGTCCGGCGTGGTGATGGAAATCGTCCGGCAATCCCTGAAAGTGCAGTCGCCGGAAGGCAGTGTGCAGAGTTTTAACTGCAACCGTTTGCGGACCATTTACGGGGCCCGTCCCGACCACGCAGAAGATGAAGTGGCGCCCCAGCCAGTTCGCGTTGAACCGGTTGTGGGTGAGCCGGTAACGGACCCCGTCCCGGCGTCCGTGTCCTGGTTGGATGTAAAACCGCCCACCGCCGCGGAGAAACGGGCGGCCGCAGCGGCCGCTGCCGCGGCGGCGAAAATCCCGCTCCCGGTGCGGCGTGATTTTATCGCGGAGCCGGACTTCACCGCTCTGGTGCAACCCATTGCGGCCCTGGCGGGGCGCGAGGACTTTCCGCGGTGCGCCTACGGGGCACATATAGATATCGTCGGGTATGTCGGGGTCGTGGTGGAGTTGGTGAAGGACTCGGTCAAGGTGCAGTCCCAGGCGGGCCCGGTCCGCAGCTTCAACGCCCCCATGCTGCGGAAACTCTACGGCAACGTCTAAGAACTAAGGAACTAAGGCGAACCCTCCCGGGACGGTGTCGGCCGGGGGGATTCCGTCAGGGGATATCCGCCGGGTTCTGGCGGGTGCCGGCCACTTCCCTTTGCCCCCGGGCCGGGATCCCCGCAGACTGGGGCGCATTTTTTAAGATTATGGCAAAGCTCTCTGTTCGCGATCTCAACGTCTCCGGCAAACGCGTCTTCATGCGGGTCGACTACAATGTCCCGATGGAGGAAAAAGACGGGAAAATGGTGATCAATGACACCACCCGCATCAAGGAAACGCTGCCCACGCTGCGGCTGCTGCTCGGCAATGGCGCCCGGCTGGTGCTGGCGGCGCATCTCGGTCGTCCCGACGGCAAACGCGAGCCCTCCATGAGCCTCGCCCCCGTCGCGGCCAAACTCGGCGAAATGCTCGGCCAACCCGTGGGCTTCCTTGAAGAATGCGTCGGCGCCAAGGCCGAGGCGGCCGTCGCGGCCCTCGGCAACGGTCAGGCTTTGCTGCTCGAAAACGTCCGGTACCACGCCGAGGAAGAGAACAATGACCCCGTGTTCTCGGCCCAGTTGGCCCGGCTCGCGGACGTCTACGTCAATGACGCTTTCGGCGCCGCGCACCGCGCGCACGCCTCCACCAGCGGCGTCGCCCGCATCGTCCATGCCTGGGGCGGTCCCTGCGCCGCCGGATTGCTCATGGAACGGGAACTGAAGTTCCTCGGCGACGAGTTGGATCGTCCGGCCCGTCCCTTCGTCGTCATCCTCGGCGGCGCCAAGGTGAGCGATAAGATCAAGGTCATCGACCGCCTGCTGGAAAAGGCTGACACCATCCTGATCGGTGGCGCGATGGCGTACACCTTCAAGCTGGCGCACGGTGGCAAGACCGGGAAATCGCTGGTGGAAAAGGATCACACCGGCACCGCGCTCGCGGCGGAAGCCAAGGCGAAGGAACGCAAGGTGCAGTTCTGTCTGCCGTCCGACACCGTGATCGCGGACTTGAAGGACACCGGTAAGCTGAACAAGAAGGGTCGGCCGGTGTTCGAGCCGATCAATCCCCGGGTCATTTCCGGTGACATTCCGGACGATGCCGAAGGGTTCGACATCGGACCGGCCACCGCGCAGGCCTATGCGGCGATCATTCAGGGGGCGAAGACCATTCTGTGGAACGGCCCGATGGGCATGTTCGAAGACAAGCGGTTTGCCGAAGGCACCAATGCGGTGGCCCAGGCGGTGGTGTCGGCCACCCAGCAGCACGGTGCCAAGTCCATCATTGGTGGGGGCGACAGCGTGAAGGCGATCAACAAGGCCGGGCTCGGCGACAAGGTGACGTTCGCGAGCACGGGCGGCGGTGCGAGTCTCGAGTTCCTTGAAGGCATCCCGCTGCCGGGTGTGGTTTGCCTCGACGACAAGTAAGTCGCGGAGTGTGGCGTGGACCTCGCCGGGTGCACCTTCGGGTGCCGGCGGGGCCAACTCACGTCAAGGACGATCCACGGGATCCGGTGATCCAGTAAACCAAACGGCCCGATAAGGTCCGCACGGGACCTCAACGAGCCGTGTTTTGATCGGCGGTTGGAGCCGCCGTGGCCCTTATCCGAAAAACTCCTTCGCGCGATCGAAGAACCCTTTGGCTTGGGGGTTGACGCTTTCGTCGCAAACCCGCGCAAAACCTTCCAGAGCGGCCCGCTGTTGGGCGTTCAGCTTTTGGGGGATTTCGACATTCACTCGCACGATCAGGTCGCCGGTGCCGTAGCCCTGCACGTTCTTCACGCCACGACCTTTGAGCCGGAATTTGGTCCCGCTCTGGGTGCCGTTGGGCACGGAGATCCGGGCCTTGCCGGTCATTGTGGGCACATCGACCTCGCCGCCGAGGGCCGCCTGCACAAAACTGATCGGCACCTCGCACAGGAGATCATCGCCATCGCGGTTGAACAGGCTGTGCTGTTTGACCGAGAGCACGACGTGCAAATCCCCGTTGGTCCCACCGCGAACTCCGGCGGCGCCGTTGCCGGCGGAGCGTAGCCGCACGCCGGTGTCGACCCCGGCCGGGATGCGGATCCGGACGCTCGTGGATTGATTGCGACGTCCTTCGCCGCCGCAGGTGCGGCAAGGCTTTTCAATGGATTCGCCGGCACCCTGACAGCGGGGGCAGGTTTGCTGGATGCTGAAGATGCCCCGCGAGGTGACGACGCGACCGCGGCCGGCGCATTGGGGGCACCGCACCACTTTGGAGCCCTTTTCCGCCCCGGCCCCGGCACAGCCTTCGCAGGTCATCGGCTTGGTGAAGCGAATCTCCTTCTCCACCCCGTTGAAGGCCTCTTCCAGGGTCAGTTCAAGATCGTAACGCAGATCTTCACCCCGCCCGCCACTGCTTTCCTCGGCTTCGCCGCCGAAAAACTGGTCGAAGAAATCGCCGCCACCGCCACCCCCGCGGCCGCCGAAGGCCTGACGGAAGATGTCGAAGGGGTCGCCACCGCCCCCACCGGCGCCATTGGCGCGGGCGCGGGGATCGAAGGCGGCCGTGCCGTACTGGTCGAAGGCGGCGCGTTTCTGGGGATCACTCAGGACGCCGTAGGCTTCGCCGAGTTCCTTGAAGCGTTCCTCCGCTTCCTTGCTGCCCGGATTCTTGTCCGGGTGATACTTCACCGCGAGTTTGCGGTACGCCTTCTTGAGTTCTTCGTCCGTGGCAGTTCGGGCGACACCCAGTACTTCGTAAAAATCACGCTTGGTCGAGGGCATGGAAGGAATGCGGGGTCAGGCTTGTTGATCGTTGGCGCCCTGGGTGTCGGTGGGAGTTCCGGGCGCGCGGGCGACAACCACGCTGGCTGGGCGCAGGAGGCGGTCCTTGAGCCGGTAGCCTTTGCGCATCTGTTGCAGAATGCGGCCTTCCGGTACCGTGCTGCTTTCCGCTTGGGAGACGGCTTCGTGCACGGAGGGATCGAAGTCCTTGTCCGTGGTGACAAGTTCCTCCAAACCCTGTTCAGCGAAGACCCCGCGGAGCTGTCCCTGAATCATCTGCACACCGGCCTTCAGGGTCTCGAGATTAGTCCCGGGAATCTGCGCGGCGGCCATCGCCATGTCGAAGGTGTCGAGCACCGGCAGCAGCCGGGAGATCATGCCTTCGATGGCGGCCCGTCGCACTTCATCGCGTTCGCGGGCGGCGCGTTTTTTGAAATTTTCGAAATCAGCGTAAAGCCGCAGGTACCGTTCCTGCGCTTCGGCGCCCTGTGCTGCCAGGGCTTTCAGCTCGGCAAGGCCTTCGGCGGTCATCGGCTCCGTGGGGTTTTCCATATCGTGGGGGGCCGCGTCAGACGCGGTCGAGGGGGCCGCAGCGGCGGCTTGGGCGGACATTTCTTGGCTCATCTTCCAAAACTTCCAGTTCAAAATCCGTGCCACGTTAAGAGACGCGACGAAGGTGGCAATTCTGGGGGAAACAAACCGGTCTCCGCCTTCGTGGGTCCCGGGAATGGGCAAATTGCGCCAAGTTGCCCATTCCAACGGAGGCATGCCTGGCACACTTGCGGCCGCACCGGGTTTCAGCGGGCTCGGGGGCGGGGGCGGGCAACCGAGCGGGAGTTCCCGCTAGTTCGTCGTGCCGAGCCAGTGCACGGCATTGTCGAGGACGTGCAGGACGTTGGGGTCAAAGAAGACCGGATACTGCTCATGGCCGGGGCGAAAATAGAAAACCCGTCCCGCACCGAGGCGCCAGACGCTGCCGCTGCGGAATTTTTCGCCCGCCGCCCAGTGCTCCTCCAACACGACTTCGTCCGGCGGCGGCACATGAAAGGGTTCATCGTACATCTCCGTGTGGGCGATGCTAAACGTCCGTGGCAAACCCCGGGCAATCGGATGTCCGGGCAGCTTGACCGTCACCACGCTCGGCTTTCCGTCGCCGCGATAGGCCGGGAAGCAGCAATTGGGGAGGGTCAGTTGGATCTCCACCGGTCGCCCCGCCGTCCGCTGATACTTCACCGAGGGCGAAACCGGGTCGGTGTATTTCGGGGCGGTGATCGGCCGCGGAAAGAGGTCGCGCTCGACCCATACGGCCTGGGCGCGTTCGGCCGGTGACAGGCCACGCAGGGCATCGGCGCGGGCCCGTTCGTTCATTGCTTCCACAAAGGGCCGCGACCAATGGGCCGAGTGCAGCGCGATCAATTGCAGTCGACCTGACTGGATCCGCCGGACGATGTCCTTCGCCACCGCTGGCTCAATTTCCATCTGGCGGACGTGTCCCCACCAGATCAGCACATCGGTCTCGTCCAAGCTGCCGAGTCCTTGTTGCGGGTCGTCCAGCGCCGCGGAACGAACGGAAAGACCGGGCCGGGTTCGCAGGTGATCGGCGATCTGATTTCCGAGCCAATTGGTGTAAGCCTCCTTTTGTCGGGGTTGGCGTTCGTCCCAGACGAGCACGCGGATGGGCCGGGTCGGGGAGTGAACGCAACCCGTCAGGAGGATCGTCAGCAACGCCAGCACGCCCAAAAGGCGGCGACGGAAAAAGGGAAGGGGACGCACGGGATTCTAGTGCCAGAAACCCGTGCCGTTGTCACGCCCGGCTTGCCGGTTTACAGCAACCCCGCGATTTCCGGGAACCCAGCGAGCACGTTGAGACTTTGTACGGCCTGGCCGCTGGCGCCCTTGAGAATGTTGTCCTCGGCACTGAGCACGATCAGCCGCCCCGTGCGGGGATCGAGCCGCCAGGCGATCTCCACCACGTTGGTCCCAACGACGTTCTTCGTATCCGGCAGGGCCTTGCCTTCCAGCACGCGGACGAACGGCTCCTGGGCATACGCAGCGGCGTAGCAGTCGGTGATGCGTTGTCCGAGCGCCGCCACTTCCGCGGCGGTGCTGAAGTTTTCCGTGGGCGCCAGATACAGCGTGGTGTGAATACCCCGATTCACCGGGATGAGGTGCGGAGTGAACTGGATCGTGACCGGCACACCGGCCGCGATCGCGAGTTGCTCCTCGATTTCGGAAAGATGCCGGTGCTTGGGGACGCCGTAAGCCCGGACGCTTTCGTTGCATTCGCAGAACAGATAATCGACCTCCGCCTTGCGCCCGGCGCCGCTCACGCCGCTCATCGAGTCAGCGATGATGCCGGTCGGGCGAATGATGCCGGCTTTGAGCAAAGGCAGGGTGGGCAGGAGGATGCTGGTGGGATAACAGCCCGGTGAAGCGATCAGGCGCGCGCCGCGAATCTGCGCCCGGTACACCTCGGGCAGTCCGTAGACGGATTGGGCCAGCAGCTCCGGCGCGGGATGGTCGTGCGCATAAAATTCCCGATACACGGCGGCGCTCTTGAGCCGGAAATCCGCGCTCAAATCGATCACCACCGCCCCCGCCTGCAACAGCGGAATGGCGTATTCGGCCGCGACCCCATGGGGCAGGGCGAGAAACACCACGTCCGCCTGACGGGCCAGCGCGGCCGCATCGGGTTCACTGAAACGCAACGCTCGCGATTTCGGGTGGCTGGCAAATTTGGGAAAAATCTGGGCGACGGTCTGGCCCGCGTTTTGACGCGACGTGACGGCCACGAGATCGGCGTGCGGATGATTCAGCAGCAGGCGCACAAGTTCCTCCCCGGAGTAACCGGAGGCTCCGACGATGGCGACCCGCACAGGCGAACGAAATGTGCTCATGACGGCTGCTAGGATTCACGCTGGCCGACCGCTGGCAAAATGATCTCAGCACCCGGCCGGGGACACCGGAGAGGGGGCGGAGGTTCCCCATACTGGTTTTGCCTGGGCGTCGCTTGCCCAGACCTGGGCCCGGCTTGCCCAGCGCGAAAGCGATTTTGCCCGTGCATTCTGGTGGCGTTGATCGGGCACGGATGCCCGGAGAAACACACGGCAAGGAAAGATAACAAACCGTACCAAGTTATGAACACTACCAAAAACATCGTTCGCAAACTCACCCTCACCGCCACCCTGCTGGCATTGGTGGCCGGCGTCGCCGGCGTCAGCCAGGCCGGTCCCAAGATCCTCGCCACCGATGATTGGAGCGATGCTCCCATGGGTGGGGCCAACCACACGGTGGTGCCGGGATTCTGCCTCGGCACCCGCATCGATACCGACTGGGCGGCGATCACCACCGTCGCGGCGGACGGCGACGATCTGGAGGAACTTGCGGATGACGACAGCATCGTCTTCCCGCCGCTCGGCCGCTCAGTGGCCTACACCCTGCCGGTTTTCGTGACCGGAACGGGATTCCTGGATGCGTGGATCGACTTCAATCGGGTGGCTGGATTTGAGCTGGCGGAACGGGTGGCAATCGCGCAGCCGGTGGTGCCCGGCGTGAACTATATCAAGTTCAAGGTGCCGGCCAACATCCCGGCGGGATTTGCCTACGCCCGGCTCCGCCTGAGCACGGTGGGCGGCCTCGCTCCGATCGGTTTCGGTGGCGCCGGTGAAGTCGAAGATTATCGCGTGACGATTTACTAAACCCTGGCCCCCGGGTTTTGCCGCTGTGCCGGTGGTGAGCGCGAGGTGCGCCACCGGCACTTTTCTATTTCGCCCCCGGGCGCGAACCTTCAGGCCATCCGTCCAAAGCGCTTTTCCAGGTCCTTCCAGTTCATCTCGATTAACGTGGGACGGCCGTGCGGGCAGGTGTAGGGCATGGCGCAGCGACGGAGATCGTCCACCAGTTGACGTACTTCGGATTCCCGCAGGGAGTCGTTGGCTTTCACCGCGTGTCGACAGACCGTCTTGGCCACGACGTGCTCGGACAATCGGCCCACGTTCAGTCCGTTGCCGGCCGCCTTGAGTTCGTCGATCAGCCCGACCGCGAATTGGCGCGGGCTGGCGGCCTTGACCGTGGGCGGCAGGGCATTGAGCAGAAAGGTGCGATCGCCGAACTCGGTTAATTCCACGCCCAGACGGGCGAGGGTTTCCAAATTGAGCCGCACGAAATTCGCGTCGCGAGGCGAGAGTTCCACGGTCTCGGGGAGGAGCAGGCGCTGGCTGGGGGACGAACCGGCGTCCTCCAAACGATTCAACATCTGCTCATACAGGACGCGCTCGTGGGCGGCGTGTTGATCCATGAGCACCAGGCCCCGATCGGATTCCAGCAGGACGTACAGGCGACCCAGGATGCCGATGTACCGCAGGGGCACCCGCAGCAAGGGCGCCGGCGCGGTCGCATGTTCCGGCGCGGTGGTGGCATGGGAAACGGTGGAGACTTCGGCGGCCGGCGGTGGCGTGGGGGAGACGGCGGCGCTGGGCGTCGTGGTTACCCTGGGAAGTTGGGGCTCGGGCGGCAGCGGGGCGACGCTTTCCCGCGGGGGAAATGTGGTATGTCCCGGTGGTACGGTCGGGGGCGGCGACGTCGGACGGTGGAGCGGAACGGGGGCGGGCTTCGCGGCGGGCACCTCGGCTGGTAGGGCGGAAGAGACCCACAAGTCCGGCGTGACGGGTTGGGGTTCAGCCGGCGCGGCGTGCGCGGCGGGTGTTGCCGGCGCGACGTGGGGAGCGCCGGAAGCCCCACCGGGCACCGCGAATTTCAGCAGCGTTTCCCGAACGGCCTGCGCCACCAGCCGGCGGACCCGCATTTCCTCGCGGAATTTCACCTCCCGCTTCTGCGGATGAATGTTCACGTCCACCGCCGCGGGATCGATCTCGAGAAAGAGGCAGGCCACAGGATAACGGCCCTTCATCAAGGCCGTATGATACCCCTCCACGAGCGCGAAGCTGAGGCTGCGGTTTTCCACCGGACGTTGATTGACGAACAAGTGCTGGTCGTCGCGGGTGCTGCGGGAAACGCCCGGAGCGCCGAGGAAACCCCAGAGGCGAAACGAGGATCTCGCGGGTTCCGCGGGGCTCGCGGGCGCGTCCGCGAGGGCGAATCCGCCGTCCGCATTGTGCGGGTTTTCCTCGGTATCCGGAGCGGCGGATTCCTCAATCTCCGCCCGGAAATCCACCACCAGCAGCGGCACGTCGGCGCCGAGGAAGGTTTTCAGCCGCTCGCGCAGGGCGGGAAAGCGATCGCTCTCGGTGCTCCACTGGACCGGCGGCAGTTGCCACAGGGTCCGGCCGTCGCTGGTGAAGGTGAAGCCCACGTGTGGATGGGCCAGCGCGGCGAGCGTGAGATAATGCTGCAGGTGCGCCCGTTCGGTTTCCTCGGCGCGGAGGAATTTGCGGCGGGCGGGCAGGTTGAAGAACAGGGAGCGCACCTCCACTGCCGTGCCCGGGGCGCACCCGGCGGCCTTCACGTCGAGGATCCGTCCGCCATTGATCACGATCTGGGTGCCTTCACCGGTGGCATCGTCCCGCTCGCGCGTGGTCAGCGTGAAGCGGCTGATGCTGGCGATGCTGGGGACGGCCTCGCCGCGAAAGCCCATGGTGCGGATGGCCGCCAGGTCCTCCGCGCGGCGGATCTTGCTGGTCGCGTGCCGCTCCAGGCAGAGCAGGGCATCGTCCTTGCTCATGCCGCAACCGTCGTCCGTGACGCGGATCAGGCTGCGCCCGCCGGCGGCGATCTCCACATGGATGCGCGTGCTGCCGGCATCGAGGGCGTTCTCGACGAGCTCCTTCACCACGCTCGCGGGACGTTCCACGACCTCCCCCGCCGCGATCTGGTTCGCGACGTGTTCTGGCAGGAGACGGATTCGGTTCACGCCGGGCAACGTGCTTGCCGGGGGAATCCGGACCAAGAAAGAATCACCACCCCGCCGCCCCCCAATTGCCGAAGGCACCGGCCGGGAACCGTGGGCGCCCTAATTCAGGCCCGCGCCGCGCCGGAATCCCGGGGTCAAAGACCGGAGGGCATCGCGCTCCTCTCCGGTTGACTCCGACGGGTCGGTGGGTTTCGCCCCGCTTTGTGCCTTGAAGGCCGAGCGGAACAGCCAGTGCTTGGTGATCAGGTTGTTCACGTTGCTGACCAGCAGGCTGGTGTTCGCGGTGATGTTGGTGTCGCGAAGCAGCAGGACGTTCAGGTTGGTGAGCGTGAGATTGACGTTCCCGGCGATGGCGGGCAGTTGCTCGTTCACGGAATCCATGAGCCGCCGGCTGGTGGCGAGCGTGTTCGCCAGGTCATTGGTCAGGCCGGGCAGGACGTCCGCAACCTGTCCCGTAATGCGCCGCGAATTGGCGATCAATCCACCCAGATCATTGGTCAACGAGGCGACGGCCAGGCGGGCGGTCTGAAGGGTCAGGACGACGTCGTTGGTCAGGGCGCCGATGGTCTGACGCGTGAAGGACAGGGTTTGCAGCGCGTCCTGGGTTACGCGCGGCAGGTCGGTGCGCAGGAACGCGGTGATGTCGTCGGCGTTCTTGAGGATGCGTTGGGCCTGAGCCAGCAAGGTCTCCGATTGATCGACCGCCAGGTAGTACCCCTTCTGCTTGTTGGTCAGGGCACCGTACTGGAGCAGATTGGAGCTCGGGGTGTAGGCGTATTTTTCCCACAACACGCCCTCCGCCTTGTCGTTTACCATTTTTGCCGTCGGAACGGTGGATTTGCCGCCGGGCTGAAGTTCCAGAAAACTCCCGCCGGCCAGTTCCACGGGAAAACCGCTGATCCGAACCCGGTAATCCGTGAAGATGTAGCCGGCGTACTTGGGCGTGACTTTGAACGCCACAAAGACGTTGAAATTGTTGGTCTGGTAGTAATCCCAGGTCTGGCGCTCCTCCAGCCGGATGGCGGTGACCTCGGTGACTTCGCCAACCGTAAAGCCCAACATTTTTACCGGGGTCCCTTCCTTCACGCCGGTGGCGTCGTTCAGGTAGGTGTAATACGGCACGTAGGTGATGAACCATCCGCGGGCTTCGGCGGTTTGCTTCAGAAAGTAAACAAAACCACCCAGCATCAACAACGCGGTCACGCCGAGGAACAGGCCGGTGATCCACTCCACCTTGCGCAGGCGGGTGCGGAGTTGCGGGGTCAGATCTTGTATTGGCATGGCGGAGTGAACCGAAATCCGAGCGACCGCAAATAGAGCTTTCGAATGTCCCCGCGTCGAGCGGCAGCGTGGGAAAACGCGGGGGATGCCGGAACCCGGGTTGCCGGTCCGGCTTCCGCTTCCCGCGATTTGCGATACCCTGCGGGGCATGTTGCTGCGCTCCTGCTTGTCTTTGGGACTGATCGGATGGATCGGCCTGGCGTGTTCCGCCGGTGAACCGGTCACCCCGCCGGAATTCGACCGTGCGTTTGCGGAACTTCAGTCGCTCCAGGGCCGCACCAACGAGACCGGGCGATTGCGCGGTCTTTTCGCCCTGCAATGGCGCTACGCGATGATCGAAAACCCGGAGGCGGCCACCGGCTACGGGTATCCGGGTCAGAATGAGCGCTGGACGGATCTCTCCCCGGCGGCCGAGGCGCGGCGACGGACGGAACTGGCGCGTCCGGAACGGGTGTTGGCGGGAATCGATCGCAGTGCGCTGGGCGCTGACGACCTCCTCTGGGCGGAGCTTTTTCAACGGTTGTTGGCCCTGGATCGCGAGGGACTGCGTTTCCCGTCGGAGTACCTGCGGTTGAATCAAATGGAAGGGGTGCAGCGGGAGGTGCCCGACCTGATCGCCATGATGCCCACGGCGAAGGCGGCGGACTATGCGGCCATTCTCGCCCGCCTGCGGTCGGTGCCGGTCTTGGTACGTCAAAACCTGGCGTTATTGCGGGAAGGCCTGGCCAAGGGCATCACGCCGCCCCGCATCACCCTCCGCGATGTGCCCGCACAGGTGCTGAGCCTGGTGCCGCCGGATCCCACGGAATCCGCTTTGTATCGTCCCTTTCAGGAAATTTCCCCGACCGTGCCGTCGACAGAACACGCGGTCCTGCGGGCGGCGGCGCGGGCGGCGCTGACCAACGGGGTGTATGCCGCCTTTCAGGAATTGCACCGGTTTCTGGTCGACGAATACGTCCCCCGGGCCCGCGAAGGCATCGCCTGCCGCGATTTGCCCGACGGCGCCGCCTGGTACGCCTTTAATGCCCGCCGCCAGACAACCACCGACCTGACCCCGGCCCAAATCCACGCGCTGGGATTGTCCGAGGTAAAGCGTATCCGGGCGGAGATGGAGCGCTTGAAGGCGGAGGTGGGTTTCACCGGGGATTTGCCGGCGTTTTTCCAACATTTGCGCACCGAACCCCGCTTCTTTCATGAATCCGGCACGGCGCTGCTCGCGGGGTACCGGGACATCGCCAAGCGCATCGATCTCGAACTGCCGCGGCTCTTCGGCAAACTCCCGCGCCTGCCCTACGGGGTGATCGCCATTCCGGGCTATTCCGAGCGGTCGCAGACGACCGGGTATTATCAGCCCGGATCGCTGGAAGCCGGCCGGCCGGGGGCCTTCTACGCGAACACCTACGATCTGCGCATGCGTCCGAAATGGGAGATGGAAGCGCTGACGCTCCATGAAGCCGTACCGGGACATCACCTGCAGATCGCCCTCGCCCAGGAATTGGAAGGCGTGCCGGAGTTCCAACGGTTCGGTCACGTGACCGCGTTTGTGGAGGGGTGGGGGCTTTATAGCGAGAGTCTAGGCTCCGCGCTCGGGTTGTATCGCGATCCCTACAGCAAGTTTGGGCAATTGACCTACGAGATCTGGCGGGCCATCCGCCTGGTGGTCGACACCGGCATGCACGACCTCGGCTGGAGCCGTCAACAAGCGATCGATTACTTCCAGGCCAACGCCGGCAAGACTGAACACGACATCACGGTGGAGGTGGATCGGTATATCGTGTGGCCGGGTCAGGCCCTGGCGTACAAGGTCGGCGAACTCCGCATTCAGGCGCTGCGACGGGAGGCGGAACAGGCCCTGGGCGGGCGGTTCGATGTCCGGCGGTTCCACGACGAACTGCTGGGGCACGGACCCCTGCCGTTGAACGTCCTCGAACCGCGCCTGCGTTCCTGGATCCAGGCGCAGGCGCTCCCGGAGAAGTAGAATCGCAACAGAATTGCTGTTCCCGAGGGTGGTCGATAGGCTCGGGAATCGCCGCGTCGCCTTGAAATGAAAAAGAGACTGATGCTCTGGGGCTGGATCCCGCTGGGGATGGCGCTGTTGGCCGTCCGGGTCCTCGCTCAGCAACACGCCCGCGAGTTGACGACGCACAGCACGGGGACTCCGATGTGGACGAACACCGCGGCGCTCGACCGCGATGTCTTCACGTTTGTGCGGGTGAAATACAGTGTGAACGGGCGGCACGGCTACGGCTCCACCCCCCAACGCTGGATGATCGACGCCCCGGACAGCGACCTGAATTTCTCCTACCGCCTTCAGCAGATGACCTCGATGAAGGTCAATCCCGAGGGGCGATTCCTGGAACTCACGGACAAGGAATTGGCGAATTATCCGTTCATCTACATCGTGGAACCCGGCCGGCTGACGTTTACGGAGGCCGAGGTGCCGATCCTGCGGCAGTACCTGCTCAACGGTGGATTCCTGATGGTCGATGATTTCTGGGGTGAACGCGAGTGGGCGAATTTTCATGAGGAGTTGAAGCTGGTGTTTCCGGATCGGGAACCGGTGGATCTGCCCTTGGATCACCCCATTTTTCATTGCGTGTACGACCTGAAAGCGAAGCCGCAGATTCCGGGACTCCCGCATGCCATCCGCAATCAGGGGACCGACATCACCTGGGAGCGGGAGGATGCCAAGGAGGTGCATTACCGGGGCCTTTTTGACGACAAAGGCCGGATGATGGTGATGATCTGCCACAATACCGACCTGGGCGACGGCTGGGAGCGCGAAGGTGAATACGAATTCTATTTTCGCGAGTTCTCGGAGAAGAAGGCCTACCCGCTTGGTATTAATATTATCTACTACGCGATGACGCATTGAGGGCAGCCGGTGCGCGCGTCGCGGAGGTGTTGCTTGCGGTGGCTGCGAGGGGGGCGAGTCGAGGCATTTGTCGGAAGTGCCGGCAGTGAATTCCACGAGGTCGTGGACTGCGGCCGTCCTCTGGCGCTTTTGAAATTGAACGTGCGAGCCGGACGCACGCCGAAATTACCGGCGAGCGGGCATGGTAGTTCAGCGGACGCTCTGGGTGCAGTGACGCTCGACTCCAAAGCGGTAGCGGACTCTCATCCTTACCCACATTTCTTGGTGCTATACTTCCGAGGTGGTTTTGCCTTGGCTTGCGGGGTGAACGGAGGCGTTGTTGGGCCGTCTCGTGTTTGCCGTTGGCGATGTTTACGTCTGGTTGGCGCTGTCGCGTTGGTGAGCC
>CANIZL010000039.1 GCA_947471985.1 Verrucomicrobiota bacterium
AAAGAAGCGGCCGGCCGATTTTTTATTCGATGCTCTCAATTTAATCACCTCAGCGCGCATTTTCATCGAGTATCACTCGCGGTAGCCATCCTCGCGCTATTCCGCACAATCTTAATATTTAGTCTAGCTAACGCGCCAGACACCGTTGCAAACCCGCTGGCGTACTTATTTGGCCGGCGCCGTTATCGCCCCAACCGACAACCGCGCCATCGTTCTTCAGGGCCACGGTGTGGAATACACCCGCTGCCAAGGCCATCACCCCGGTCAAGCCCGCGGGAATTTCCCTTTGCACATCGTTGTCTCCCCAACCCACCACGGTGCCGGCACTGGTTGCCCCAACAGTGCCCGTGCCGCGCGCGGCAATGGCCGTCAATCGTCCCGCGTTAAGCGGCACGGTTTGCCCCGCAAAATTGCGCCCCCACGAAACCACACTGCCATCCCGCTTAACCGCCAAGGTATAGGCACCTCCCGCCATGATGTTGGTGACGTCGATCAAACCCGCCGGAACATTGGTCCGATCGCCACCATTGTATCCCCAAGCAGCAACGGTTCCATCGCTCTTCAAGGCCACGATGTGTCCGTCGCCCGTGGCAATGGCGGTCACATTCTTCAAGCCAGTCGGAACGGCCAGCAACGGGTCATTGGCGCCCCAAGTCACCACCTTGCCGTCGCTTTGCAAGGCCACGGCGGTTTCTCCCACCGCCGCGATGGCTTTCACGCCCCGCAGATCGACCGGGACGTTGGTCGGACCGGATCCCCAAACCACGACCGCAGTCGCCTTCGCCGGACGGATGCGGAAATAGAGTCCTGCCGCCGTCGTCACCTCGAACTCGGCAAACTGATCCGTCGCCTGCGCAACGAAAGGATCACCGATCGGGTTCCAGATTTTCAGATCGCGGGTGGACTCCAACTGGTATGTTCGATCCGGAATCCCACCAAGGCGCACCCGCACTTTGCTGATTTCTATTTGTACACTCGGAACCGGGCCAAATCTGACTTTTGGTGCAGAGGTATATCCCTTGCCCGGATCCGTGATTAGGATCGCGGTCACGACTCCACCCTGCATGATGGCCGTCGCCTTGGCTCCGCTTCCACCACCACCACCGATGAGCGTTACCAGCGGAGTGTTCGTGTAACCCAAACCGCCGTCGGTGACAGTTATGGCCACCACCATACCGTTGGCCACCCGTGCAGTGGCGGCAGCGATTTGCGGATCGGCGATCAGCGCGACCGAGTGAGCGCCGCCCGCCGCGATGGCGATCACCCGACCTGAATTGGCGGCGGGAGGAGTAGCGGGACCGTAATTATAGTCCGGGCCGAGTAAATGGCTTTCGAAGCGGTCCAATTGTAGATATCCCCAAACCACCACGGTCCCATCCCGTTGCAAGGCGACCGTATGATTTTCCCCCGCCGCGATGGCCACGACCTCGCCTAAAGAGAGGGGTGCCTCGATCGGGCGGGATTCTCCATACGGACCCGTCTGAACGGAGCCCCAGTCCACCACCGTGCCATCGCTTTTGAGCGCTACGGTGTGACGGCGGCCCGCCGCAATCGCGGTAACTCCACCTGCTCTCAGCGCGCGGGGAATCGGATTAACTTCGGCGAATTCCCAGGCGAGGGGTACCTCTCCCCAGGGAACCACCGTACCATCGCTCTTCAAGGCCACGCTGGAATAGCCATTCGCAGCGATGGCCATCACCTGACTCAAGCCAGCAGGTACGATCGCAGCCGGATTGCCGTTGGTCGGCCAGCCCACCACCGTGCCATCACTTTTGAGGGCCAAGGTGTGAGATGCACCGGCGGCGAGGGCGATCACACCATTAAGGCCGGTCGGCACATCGGTTGTTCCCCCAAGATTGTTTCCCCACGCCACCACCGTGCCGTCGCGCTTCAAGGCCGCCACATGCTGAAAACCCGCCGCCATCGCCACGACATCGGTCAAGCCGGCCGGAATCGGTGACTCGCTAAAGATGGTTCCCCAGGTTGCCACGGTGCCGTCGCGTCGCCAGCCCATGGAGATGTGCGGGCCGGCCGCAATGCCGATCACGCCGCTGATGCCGGCCGGCACCACGGAGCCACCCAAGTAAGGGGATCCCCAGGCAACGACCGTGCCCGTTGGGACCGTGGACTGGGCCTGGGCATTCCCGGTGAGCAGCAGCGTGAGCAGAGACAGCGTTTGCCACCGTAAGCCGGTAAGGGCGCGGCGTGCTTGGGGGACGAGCGAACTCGTCGAAACGGTTTTCGTTTTCATAGAACTCACCCAACTCCTTGCAGCCAGCCACCTTGCGCCGGGCGACACCTAGGTGTTCGGAAACACGTCGGATCGCCGAAATAATACCCCCCGCCTTCTTTACCTTGATCGCCCGGCACCGGATATTCAGCGGTACGGAAAACTCGCGCACCAATTGGTGCGACAATTCGGACAGCCGAGAGAGATTTTGGAAATAGGCGTAGCGGCGGCCAGGTATTGGCCGAAATTATGGAAGTCCCGGAAGCTGGTGCGTCCACTGGGTCTTGTCCACAGCAGATGGCTGGGTGAGCTGCTGAGGGTGTGGGACAAATATCTTCTAACCGCCGCCCGAGGGTGTGAGGGGTAGGGTATCGGCTCGGCTGGCGAGCTGGTGACGTCGGTGTTCCCAGAAGGCGTCGAGGCGTCGGCTGTGCTGGAGGCAGCGCAGATCCAGGATGTTGCTGGCGCCCGGGCGACTCCAGTGCATGCCGGACTGCTTGCAGCGCTTGCCGATGACGGTCTTGCACCCGGCTTCCACGACGCCGGAGCCGATAAAGAAGCCTTTCTTTCGAAAGGTCCGGTACTGCATCCGGTCCACGTTTTCGGTGAAATAGTGCAGGGCTTTGTTAACGGCTTCATCGCAGCCCAACCGGGCCGCTTCCACCTGCGCATCGGTAATCAGTGATTTCACTCCATTCCTGAGCAACCGGCGCTTCCATCGCCGGTGACGTGGCTTGAAATCCGGATGATCCCGGCTCCCCAGCAGGGCCTCAACCACCCGGCCGGCGTGTTCCATCCCGTGGAAGAAGTCCACGATCTGGGTGGCCTTGGGAAAGTTGGCCGCACCCAGCGCGGCCAAGCCCGCGGCACCATCGACGATGTAAACAGTCTCCGCAGTGGCTCCGAGCCCACGCCGGATGGCCTCCTGTCGTAGCAACGGACCAAAGGCATCCACGGTTCCCAGTTTAGAAACGTAGGTGGTCGAGTCCCAGTCACGGACCGGACTGCCCTTCTCATCAACCCGATGCTGAGTGAAGACGCACCCCAGGTACACTTGGCGGGTCTTGGCGCTCCCATCTGGCTGCCGGCCGGCCACCCCCTCCAACTCCGCCCGTCGCATCGGTATGCCGGTACCGTCGGCACTGACATAAAGGACTTTAGCCGTGGTCTCTTCGCGTCGTGCTGGCCGCTTCTGCCACACGGCCGCCTCCGGCCCAATGTGCTGCACCATCCGTTGAATCTGGCGGGCGGAAACGGCCCTGCCGCCGATCTCCTCCAGACTCGCCTCGGCCTCCTGATAACTGGTCTCCCGACTCCCTGCTCGGCAGATCATTCGAGCCAGGCCAGGCGTACACCCCAACTCCCAGCCCAGCACCGCATCCGCCGGGGCAATCCCCGACCGGTGGGCCGGGTCATGATAATAGTCCCGACAAATGGAAACGCTCCCAAAGAGCCCATCGACCTGACGTTTTATCCGCCCTTTGAAGACCTCCCCAAGCCGCGCCTGGTACGCCATGTCAAGGCCGTCGACGGCCTGCTGCAACACCCAGCCCAGCAGTTCATTGGTCTGACGGAATACGGCCGCCCGTAGGGCGACCTCAAAGGCGGCCACATCCGGCTTCCCGGCGGCCAGAAAGTGCCGGATCAGCTCGGCAATTTCGGCTTCCCGCGCGAGAGACGGGGCGGGGTCGAGAGCTTTTTTTTTGATCCCGCCAAGCGCTGACGGGTCTCGGCAACGACACTGTCGAGGTACTGCTCGGTGAGTTCGCGGGCACGCTGATACCCCGCGATGGCTTCCTGGAGTGCGGGGACCTCCGCTGCGGTTACGTGGCGGGAAACATTGCGCCCGTTCTCCCGATACTGGAGACGGCAGTACCCGGCGTCCTTGCTGCTCGGTCGATGCGAGCAGGGACACAGTTTGCCTTTCTCCATGGAAGAAATCGTCGCCAGCTCCGATAAAAGTTGAGAATGAGATTTCACTCAAAGTATCTACTGTTGTAGATACGTCGGCGCAATTAAAAGGCGCATTTCGCAGCGCTGAAGAATTTTGTCTCACACCCAGCTGCTGACTTTGTGAAATGGACGCCGAGATCTGGACTACTGGTTAGGTTAAGGAGCTCAGTTTTACGTCGCCGGGCGCGCCGGGGGGATGGGGGAGTGGTAGGCCGAGGTTCCCAGTCGGCAGGGTGTCCTGCTCGCGCGGCTACTTGACGAGTGCGCGGTATAGGATCCAGAGGACGACTGTTCCGGCGATGCTGGTCCAGAGGCCGCTCGCGCGCCGTCGCCGGACATAGAACAGTAGCCAGAGCCCCGTCGCCGCAACCAATGAAAGGACGACGGCCGATACGTCGATCAGCCACGCCCATCCGTTGCCGGTATGCCGGCCCTTGTGCAGGTCGTTGATTAAAGCCACCCAGCCTTCGCGGGTTACGCTGAGTTCGTAGGCGCCGGTTTTTCGGTTCACTGTGGCGTCTGCTGAGAATGCCGGTCCCTTGAAGGCCACGCTGCATTCGGTCTCGTCGGTTCGGAAATCGTCCACCAGTCCGGTCACTCCGTGGGTACGCCGAAAGAACTCGGCGATGGCCAGCCGGTCGATGGACTTTTCGTCACCGCCAGCGGCCAACCACGTGGGATCGAGTTCGCCTTTGATCCGCTCGGTTTGGCGCGCGGTGCCAAAAGTCCAGTGGGGATGGTTCAGCGTGAATCCGGTGAGGGCGAAGAAGAGAAGAGGGTTCAGCGGTTGCGTTCTGCCCTCGTTTTCCCCGCGACTCCGCGACTCCGCGTGCGTCTTCTGAGGAGCGCGTGCGGTGGGGATTATGGCACGCGGAGGCGCGGAGACGGGGAGGCGCGGAGAGATGGAGAGATGGAGAGATGGAGAGATGGAGAGATGGAGAGATGGAGAGATGGAGAGATGGAGAGATGGAGGCGTGGAGTCATGGAGACGGGGGGAGGAGAAGAGGGGATCAAAGGTTGAGGTTTGGATCTTTTTCCCAACGTCGCTGCATCTCCGCGGGGCCTAGCGGTCTTGGTTGATCCGTTTTCGGAACAGCAACGGAACGGTTTGTTCCGGTAACGTTCCATGGGGCGGGTTTTTCGGGCGTGCAAAGGCCGAAAAGGGGCGTTTCCGGAGCGGGGGAGGATTGTTTTGGGGTGTTTGGCGGGTTGGCACGCCGGTTGCGATAGGGGGTATAAGTGAACGGACTGTGAAAATCACGGGCCGAACATTAAGTGTTAAATCATAAATATATTAATATCATGAAAGTCTCGTACAAAATCGCCAGCTCCGTCGTCGCCGCCCTGATCTGCAGCGTCGCTCTCCAAGCCAAGCAAGGTGCCACTGATCCGATCCCCGGCACCAGCAAGGGCGGCATCAAGAGCGGTGGCGGCAGTGGTGGTGGTGGCAGCACCACGCCCGCGCCCACCCCGGCTCCGTTGCCGGCCATCACGGTGGGGCCCATCAACTTTGCGCCCACGCCGGCGGTCAATGGTGTGGTGCCCGTGTGCACGGGTGATTACCGTGTGGATCCGTACTACCCGACGTTGCTCGACATGACGGTCAACGTCAGCGTCAGCTCGCTGGATGTTCCGGATGGCACCGTTCTGAACATCAATGTGGTGGGCACCGGTGGCACCTTGTATCCCTACACCAGCAGCTCGATCGTCATCACCGGCGGCGCGGGAATCTGCTCGGAAAAGGTATTCGTCACCCTCGGCGCCGGCCTGGCCGGTGTGGTGATCACGGACGCGTTCGGCGGCGTGGTTTTCACCACCAACTAAACGGCTCGCGTTAGGAATGGAATGGGCGGGTCGGATCACCGACCCGCCCATTTGCGCGTGCGGGCGGAGGAAGGCCCGGGCCGTTTGCGGAGCTCAGGGTTCGGAGCGGAGGGCGCGTCGCAAGGTGGGTTCAAGGGCGTCGGCCAGGCGCATGAAACCAAGATCGGTGGGGTGGGTGCCATCCACCGTGGCTTCGCCATCCGTCCCGATCAGCTTCTCCGCCGGGACATAGTATAGTTTGCGCTGACCGGCCCGACGGAGTCGGTCATAGGTTTTTCGCAGTTCGACGTTGGCCTCCTGGACCCGCCGTCGCCGGGATTCGACAAACGGGTCGTCGGCGTAGTGGAGGTGTTCCACCAAAACGATGGGTGTGGTCGGATGCGCGGCGCGCAGGCAGAGGATAAACTTCTCGCAGCGTTCGGCGACCTGGGCTGCACTCATGTTGGGCAGCGGATCCAGGACGAACACCGCCGGATCCAGCGCGGCGAACAACGTGGCCACTTCGGGCTCACTGAGCGCATTGCCGGAGAATCCGAGATTGAGCGTCGGCCGATCCAGCCGGCGACCGAGGATTGCCGGATACGCGAGGCCCGGTCGGGACGCACAGCCGCCTTGGACGATCGACGTTCCATAGAACGCGATGGGCCGGGCATTGCTTCGCGTACGGGACACCGCCGCGAGTGTCGATCCTTCGGGGACGCCCACACTGACGGCGTTCACGCCATTGTAGAGCGGCAGGTACAGGAGGTATTCGCGCGTCCCGGGTGGCAGACCCCGCACCAACACGCGTTCTTCGTTGGTTTTCTCCGGCCGGCCGTTGGCCAGCCAGCGCCAGTGTCCCGCTTCCCGCACATATAAATCCACACCACTCACGCCGGTGGCCGGCATATGGGGCATGGCCAGGTTGCTGCGCCGCAGGGACCAGCGGGCGGCGATGGTGGTGGCGTCCGTGGTAAAGTGCACCGCCATCCCAGCGGAATCCTGGCTCAAGTTCCAGACGTCCGGTCGAACCAGAGGCTGGGCGGCGCCGGGGAGTCGATCATAAAAACTGGCGGTATTAGTCCAGCCTTTGCCTTCCATGGCGAGGGTCCGCGCATCCTGCCAGTTCCAGGGCGAGGCGGTGCCGGTGGAAGGGGTTGCTGCTGTGGCCCGCGCGAGGGCAAGCGACACCGCCAACAGGAGGGAACTCAGGCCGTGTCGCGCGCACTTTGGGGGAATTATTAACCCGGGGATCATGCCCGCACACTAAAGGGCGGCGGCAGCGATCCCAAGCCGGAGTGATCCGTGCGGTGCCAATGACCGGCGGTCAGCGGCGGTAGACGCGGGATTTCAGGTTGGCCAATCCCTGCTCGAATTGCCCGCCGACCATGCGATCGCAATTGACGATGACCCCAAACAGTTTGCCCGCGAAGCCGTTCTTGCCCGACATGGTCCAGGTGACCTGCGTGCCGCCGTTCGCGGCTTGGAAGCTGAAAACGGTCCGATTGTTGGCCTTCATCGGCCGCGTGAAGAGGAGATCGAGTTTGATCACCTCGTTCGGCCGACTCTCGGTAATCACCATGCTGCCTTCGCCCACCTTGTTGTTGCCGGACCAGGTGAAGCGCGAGCCGACGCCCGCCGCCGGACCGGTGAAGGTGTTCACGCAATCGGGATCCAATTTCGCCCAGGGCGACCATTCCTGCCATTCGTGAAAATCGTTGATCAGCGGGAACGCGTCCGCGGGCGATACCGGAATGATGGCCGACCGGGTGATGGAGAAGTCCGCCGGGCGGGTGGCGACGAACAGTAGGAAAATGACCAGGAACGCAGCCAGAGTCAGGAGGATGGGGATCAACATGGTGGGTTGTTTTTGGTAATGGGGAGAGGTCGAAATTGGAACGTTGGGTACGGACTACGCGTCGAGCGGTGTGAACAAGCCGCCGCCGGCGTGGCGATTCAAGTTCTCGGTTTTCATGCGCTTATTGACAAGGATACGACGAACGGGTGGCGGCGATCAGGACAACTCCCGGCGGTAATGGGCCAATTAATTTCGGGGACGGCAAGTCCCGTCGTGCGAGTCCGGGGCGGATCGACCGATCAACGCTCAGGAGAACTCCGCTTGCGGCGCACCGGACGGCGCTTTCAGTTCGGTTCGATGACGCTGCGCGAAACCGAAACCGTTGACCTGCCCACGCCGACTGGTCCCATGCGGACCTATATTTTCCGACCGGCCGCCCCGGGACGTTATCCGGGGATTTTGCTCTACTCAGAGATCTTTCAAGTAACGGGTCCCATCCGTCGCACGGCGGCGTTGTTGGCCGGGCACGGATTCGTGGTGGCGGTACCGGAGATCTATCATGAGTTCGAACCCGCAGGCACCGTCCTCGCTTACGATCAAGCGGGAGCGGATCGGGGGAATGCGCTTAAGACCACGAAGGAACTCGCGTCGTATGACGCCGATGCCCGTGCGGTGTTGGCGTTTCTGAAAGGAGCACCCTATTGCACCGGGCGACTCGGAACTCTCGGCATCTGCATTGGCGGACATTTGGCCTTTCGCGCGGCCATGAATCCCGAGGTGCTGGCGGCGACCTGTTTTTACGCCACGGACATTCACAAACGCGGACTGGGTCGCGGAATGAATGACAATTCGCTGGATCGCATTCCCGAGATTCAGGGGGAGCTGCTGATGATCTGGGGACGACAGGATCCGCACGTCCCGTTGGAAGGCCGTCTAAAGGTGCACGCGGCATTGGATGCGGCCGGTACCCGTTTCACCTGGCACGAATTCAACGGCGCCCACGCGTTCCTTCGCGACGAGGGCCACCGCTACGATCCGGAACTGGCGCTGCAATCTTATGGCCTCGCACTGGCCCTGTTCCGCCGCAAATTGGGCGAGGGCGATTTGCTCGAGTCGGCGGGAGCGGGTGCCGGCGAAACCCGGCACTGAGGCGGCCTTGAGGTGGCGCTGGCCGGTTCTCCGGCCTCAGTTGGCCGGCGGGCCGCCGTGGTGGGCGCGGTGACTGGCGTAACCGGCGGCATCCTGCAGCATGGCTTCAATGCTGGCCACCAGTGGCTCCGCCGTCCAAATGCCGGAAAATACGGCGCGATCGCCAATGCCACTTTCAATGACAAACGTGGGACGCTGCGTGACCTGGAGGGCGTGGAACGTCGCCGTGCTGGCCCGGGCCCGGGCCTCCACGGCCGCGGACTGCGCGGCCGTCAACAGCTTCCCAACTTCGACACCGGCAGCCGCCGCACCGATTTCCGCGGCGACGTCCCAGCGCCCAACTTTGCGCCCCTCCCGCACGGCCGCTTCAGCGAGGGCCAGGCGAACCCGGTCGTCGGTGGCCCCGAAATCGCGGGCCGCTTCCGCCACCAGGTTGGGTGCGAGATACTCTTTCAATTCCGGTTCAAACCAACCGGAGTTCAGCATGAACGGCGATCGCACCAGCAAGCCGCTGCGGCGGTAAAACCAGTCGCACTGGGCGCGCGAGGTGGGCAGACCGCTCGCGTCCATGAGGGCCAGTTGCCATTGGAAATCCACCTTCCCGGCATAGCGCCGTTTCAGTTCGGCCCACGCGGGTTCCGCCCAGTAACACCAGGAGGAAACGACTTCCAAGTAGTAGGTCACTTTCACCGGCAGGAGTCTGGAAGCGGTCCGTGGGGTAAGGCAATGGGCGGATATTGGCCTGCCGGAAACCGAGAATGTCCGGCGGTGACCCAGGGCTCCAGCGGTGACGGGGCGGTCACCACGGAAAGGCTCGCTCGTTTTTGTAGCAAATGATCGAGACGACCCTTGCCCCCTGACGAATTCTTCGTTCCCTCAGTTTACTGCGCCAAAGCCTACGGCTTTCCGGATCAGCGGAGTTGCGCGAGGAACTCCACCAGATCCCGCAATTCCAGCCGACTGAGAATCTCGCCGAAGCCTTCGGGCATGGCACTCTTGCCGCCGGGCGGCGGGACATAGCCGGGGGCGAAATGTTGATTGGGCTGCACGATGCTTTCCATCAGGTACCGGCGATCCCGCAGTTTCCCAATCCCGTTGAGCTTCGGGCCCACCGTTCCGCCGGCCGCTCCGGCGAGATGGCAACGGAGGCACTGCGCCGCGGGATGATTGAAGAAGATGGCCTGGCCCCGTTCCGCGGAGCCGCCCAGCAAGGTATCGGCAAAACGGGCCAACGGGTCCTGCGCCGAACGGGTGGCCTCGAACGCCTGCAATTCTTCGGCGAACGCCGGCACCTGACGCGCGCGGTGTTCCGCCGCCTGGAGCACGTCGAGTCGCAGGGCAGGGGGCAGGGAGCCTTCGCGCAGTTGTTTCAGGGCCGCCAGGAGCCGGGTATCGGCGGCGGGAGTCCCAAGTTTACCGAGGGCGGCGAAGGCGGCTTGAGCGGTGACCCGATCCTGGGTCATCGCCGAGGGCGTTACGAGTCCACTCAGCAATTTCAAGGCGTCGTCACCGCTCAGACGATCCAGATGCGGTACGGCGCTGCTGCGCAGCACCGAGTTGGTGGCGGCGAGGGCGAGGCGCACGGCGTCGCCGGTCTGGGCCGCGTTGAGGATCGCCAGGGCCGGGAGAATCGCGGCCCGGACCGCCACCGCCGTGCCGGGGGCCTGAAAAAGATCGAACAACGGCGACGAGGCTTCGCGAGCCCGCAACCGCACCGTGGCGCCCACAACGGCCAATTGAATGACGGGATCCCCGGTGGCGACGTACTCGCCCGCCTTACTCAAAAAGGCTTTGCGGGCGCTGTTGTCTTTGCGGTGAACCGCCATGCCCTCGGTGAACGGCGTCATACGCCCCAAGTCCGCGGGCAGGGTGAGCGGGCCATCGAAGCGCGACACGGGCCCGGGCGGAGTGGCGGCCTTCAACGCCGCGGCCAGGGCGGGATTGGCGGGCTTCTCCGTGGTTGCTTCCCCGTCTTCGGGTTCGGCATTGCGTTGCGCCACCATGGGGCGCCACAAGCCATTGACCCGATCCAGGGGACCGGGCTCACTCCATTCGCCCAACGCTCGAATGGCCTGGGCGCGAGCCACATTGGGGACATCCGCGCGGGCGGCGAAATTGGCGAGCATGGTGGCGTGCCGGCCGGACCCGAGCCGGAGGCAGGCGTCGATCACCCGGGAGTGCAGATTCGTGGGGCAATCCACCCGCGTCAGCATTTGGGCGAGGGCAGTGAAGCCGCTGCTGATCGGTACTTCATGGATGGCGCGTCCCGCTTCGCTGACCAGGCGAGGGGCGGGATCGGAGAGGAAGCTGGTGATCCCCGGGCGGGCCTGACGCCGCAGAGCGAGCAGCGCGGCCAGTCGGGTTTCCACGGAAGCACCGGCGACAAAACGCCGCGCAAACTCCCCGCTGGGAATCGTGGTCAAAAATTGGGCGGCCGCGTCCAACAGAAAGGGATCGCTCATCCCGGCTTCCAGGGTGCGGGCCAGTTCCGCGATGGGTTGATGACCTTCCACCGATCCGTTTCCGCCGTTCTTCTCGGAATGCATCCGCACGTTGGCGCGGGAGTATCCGGGAAGGCGAAAACGCCGGGTGAAGGCTTGCAGTGTCAGCAGGCGCACGCGGAGGGAGGTGTCCTCCAGCAGCGGCGTCGCGGTGCGCTCGGCATTTACCAGTCGACCGTCGCCCAGCACGGTCAGCGTGGCTTGGCCGCGGATCTCCGGGTTGGGGTCGGTGAAAAGTTTTTGCAGGGTGGCCAATTCGGCCGCCCCGGTGGTGGTCGGAACATGGCGCACGATTTGGCCAATACCCCACAGTGCGTGCAGGCGTGCGGGCGCTTCACCGGGGGCCAGTGCGCGGGCGACCAAAGCGGCCAGCGCATTGGTACCGCGGCCGGCGAGTTCCCACTGGGCTTCCAGGCGCACCCGACGATCCGCGTGGCCCAGCAGTCCGACCAGTTCCGGGAGCGGTCGCGCTTTCATGCCGGTGCCCAGCAGGGTGCGGACTTCCGCCACCACCGGGTCGTTGGTCCGGGCCGGATCCGTGATCCGATAGATGCGTCCCTTGTCCGGCATTTCCCAGCCGCTGACCCAATCCAGGGCGTAGGCCGCGCCGTCGGGGGCGAAGTCCACGTCCGTGGCCCAACAATTCCAGAGCACGTGCTCCTTTTGATCCACCACGTAACTCGCGCCGGACGGTCGCACCGAAAACGACAGGATTCCCGCCGGAAAATCGCAATGCAGGAAGCGACCGGCAAAGCGCTCACCAAAGCCGGTTCCCGGATAGTAGGCCAAACCACTTGGGCCCTGACTCACCGTGCCCGCCAGCGGCAGAATGCCCTCCTGACCGCCCCGCCAAAGTTCCTCCTGCACCCAGGGTCCAAAGCCCTCCATGTGCTGGTAACTGCAGCGCCAGCCGTAGTCCGCGCCTTCCACCAAGTGCAGCACCCGGCACGGATCCGCTCCGGCGGTGTCGTTATCGACCGTCCACAAGTTGCCCAGGTCATCGAAGGCCAGTTCCTGAGGATTGCGCAGACCATGACAGAACAATTCCAACCCCGTCCCATCGGGTTCGCAGCGCAATACTCCGCCGGTGTCGCGGAGCGTCCAGGCCAGGTGCGCCGACACCGGGGCGAAGTTGGTCAGGGTGGTTACATCCAGGCCCCGATCGCCAAAGGACAGGTAGATACGCCCGTCCGGGCCCTTGATCAGGCCGTGGAGGTCATGGCCGGTCACGCCGATGTGGACGCCAAAACCGTGGGCCACCCGCGTGCGGGGCCGCGACGGTCCGGCGGTGGGTTCGGCGTCCATGCGCCACAAACTCGGCATATTGGCGAACCACACGTGGCCTTCCCGCGCGAGCACGCCGGCGGCGGTGCCGTCGATCGGAGTGTTGAAGCCCGTGGCGAAGAGGTCGCTGAAGTCGGCGTGACCGGAGCCGCGGCGATCTTCCAAAATCCGCACGGCCTCGCTGTTGCGGGTCAGCAGGTCCGGTTGCAGCGCGGTGAATTGTTCCACCAGAAATTCCAATCGATCCTGCGGGGACCGGAAGGCGAGGTCGTTCAGCAGCCAGTTGGTGCGCTGGGTGATGTCGAAGATGCTGTCCTTGTAGCGATGCGTCTCGGCGACGAAGCAGCGCCCTTGGAGATCGAAGCTGAAGGCCACGCCGTTCTGCACCTGCGGCTCGCTGGCCCAAACGCTGAGCTGCAAGCCCGGCGCCAGTTGGAATCCCCGGGCGTGTTCCTCGGGGCTGATCGGCGTCGGCGCCGCGGGTTCGGCGGCGAAGGTTCGGCCCACGAGCAGCAGGAGCCCGAGCACTGGCCACCGCAAGAGTGTCCCAAGGACGACGGGGTAACGAAGTGTCCCCGCCTGAAGCCAGGGCCACCGACGATTATGCATGACCGGGACAGAATCTGCTGGGCGAGCCCGGCGCAAGTTTGGCCCGGCGATCTCTCGTGGGCGCTTGGGTCCCGGCCGTGTGGGCGATGACTCCGCCGGCGGCCGGCGGACCCGGGACCCGGCAGATCGACTCAGACGTTACAAGCCCGACGCATCCTTGGCCCGCTTCAACGTTTTGGCGGCCACGGCCCGGGCCCGCTCTGCACCGGAACGGAGCACCGCTTCCACGTGATCCAGATTGCCCGCCAACTCGGCGCGGCGGGCGCGGAAGGGGGCGAAGTAATTCCAATAGTTCTCAAACAGCGTCTTCTTCAGATCGCCATAGCCGAAACCACCCTCGCGAAGACGCGCTTCAGTGGCGGCCGTCACCTCGGGCGTGGCCACCAGCTTGAGCAGTTGAATGGCGAGATTCTTGTCGGCATCCGGCTTGGGTTCCGCCGGGGTGCGACTGTCCATGACGATGGACATGACCAGTTTACGCAGGGCCTTTTCCTCGCCGTACAGGGGCAGGGTGTTGCCGTAAGCCTTGCCCATTTTCTGGCCGTCGGTACCGGGGACCAGAGCCACGTCGTCGCGAATGCGCGGTTCCGGGATCACAAAGGTTTCGCCGTAGATGTGGTTGAATTTATGGGCAATATCCCGGGTGACTTCGAGATGCTGCTTCTGATCGCGGCCGACCGGCACGACATTCGCGTCGTACATCAGGATGTCGGCGGCCATCAACACGGGATAGGCGAACAGTCCGTGGTTCACGGCGCCCAGATCATCGGGGCTCAGGCGCGCGGCCTTGTCTTTGTAGCTGTGGCAGCGATCCAACAGGCCCATGGGCGTAACCGTGCTGAGGATCCAGGCCAGTTCGGTGACTTCCGGTGTATCGGATTGCCGCCAGAAAATCGCCCGTTGGGAATCCAGTCCCGCCGCGAGCCAATCCAGCGCCACGTCCAGCGTGTACTGCCGACGCGCCCGGGCGTCGGTGAGCGACGTCATGGAGTGGTAATTGGCGATGAAATAAAACGCCTCACCCTGCTCCTGGAGTTGAATCGCCGGGAGCATGGCGCCGAAATAATTGCCCAGGTGCAGTGCGCCACTGGGTTGGATACCCGTCAAAATCCGCATGGGCGCCGACGCTAGCAGGTGACACCCGGAAGGGAAACGAGAGGATTCGCGCGGGGAGAAGTCACTGAGGTATTCCGCCCGCCACCGCTACAAAGTCAGGACCGACGCCTCTCCGGCCACCCGAGGGTCAGTCTGCGGCCGACGCTTAGGGCCGGGCTGAAGTGCGGGTCCAAACCACCTCGCGGTCGTCGCCGGGTACGTAGCGCTGCGGCTTGGTGCCGGCGGGCGCTTGCGCGGATTCAAACGGTTTTCCGCCCATTTCCACATACACCTTCTCCACTTGGCTGGCGAACATGTTGCCCACGTAGTGGCCGATTTGCGGCTGCTCACGCAGGGTGGCCCGCAGGGTTTCCACGGACGCTTTCACTTCGGCGGCGGATTTCCGGGCGTCGACGAGTTGCTTCACCTCGTTCCGCAGGGATTTGAGGTAAGCGATCTGCTGGTCGAGTACTTCCGGTCCGCCCATCCGGCCATGGCCGGGGCACACGACTTTCGGTTTCAATGCCCGGGCGTTCTCGAGCGTGGTGAGCCAATCCCCGGTATGCCCGTCCCCCATGTAATTGTAGGGGCCATTCACACAGGCGTCGCCGGTGAACAGAATGCGTTCCTCCGGCAGCCACGCAAAGCCGTCGCCGCGGGTGTGGGCCACCCCGAAGTGGCGCAGCTCCACGCGATGATGCGGATCAGTGAAGACCATTTCGCGGGAGAAGAGCAGACCGGGTGGACGGAGACGGGACTGCGCGACGTCGGGGCGTTGTTGGGCCACGCCCTCCCAACTGCCGGGCTTGGTGCCAAAAAAGCCGGTTTCGACGCGCTTCATTTCGGCCAGGACGCCTTCGTGGGCCACGATCACAGCGCCCTGTTCCTGCCAGTACTGATTGGCGTAGGCGTGATCCCCGTGATGGTGGGTGTCGACGACAAACCGGATCGGCTTCTCGGTCTGGGCCCGAATCTTGGGCAGCACCACCTGCGCGCCACTGGGGAAGTTGGCGTCCACCACGAGTACGAAGTCGTCGAAAAGAATCCACCCATTATTGCAGTGGCCCTTCCGGCCGATATCGCCCTCATGGAACCAAACGCCGGGTGCGATTTCCTCCGCCTGATTGACATCGGCCAACGCAGCTTGAGGCGTGCAAAACAAGGCGGCAGCGACAACGGCGAGCCCCTTATATCGGGAGAAATTCATCGGCCTATCCGACCCTACGTTCCGGAGTGCCGCAAGTGAAAACACCTCGGGCGAGAGGTCTTGTGTCGTGGGGATCAGACCGCGAGTGGAAGCGCTTTGCACGGAGGAGCGGTGCCGACGTGCTTACGGCCATCGCCAATCCAGTCGTGGAGATGCAGGTGAAGATCGTGGTGTTCGAAAAGGTGATGAGTGGCGCTACCAGCTGGAGCTCGCGCCGCCGCCACCGCTGCGGCCGCCGCCGGAACTGGACGAGGAAGACGACGACGAGGATCCGCTCGAGGAACGACTGCGGCTTTGTTGCGCCCGGTACTCGTTGCTGTTGAACCAAGCGGGCGTGTGCGTGAAGACTCCGGGTCGGGTTTCCTTCATGTACCCCTTCGCCACCATGGCGGCGTTGGCCTTGCGGACCTTCGCGATGAACGCCCGGTAGGCGTCGGGGCTGCGATAGCGGCCGGTCACGGTCCGGAAATAGGCAAACGCGATCAAGAGCATCACGGCGGGCAGCGCCAGGGCGAGCCAGAACAGGAAACCTCCGCCGATGAAAATAAAAGCGCCGGGATTCAGCGAGAGGAAAAGCCGCAAACCAATCGCCCCCAGTGGACTGACCAATTTTGGGCCACTGCCGTTAAGATAAGTGTCCTCGGCAAAACGGTATTCCGGCATGCCGGCCTCGAGTCCGCGGGCGAGGGATCGGGCCCTTAGTTTCGCGATCGGTCCGCAGAGCCACAGCACCAGAAGGTAGACGCTCAGGACGACGAGTCCGCGGCGCGGGAAAAGTACGCCCGATGAAGTCCAGCTGGGCATGACCTTCGCAGGGATGTAGGCCTCGGCATCGGGGCTCTTCATATGCACGGCCGCGAGGTAGTTGAAGGCATCGATGATGGCCTTCTTGGTCTCACCCTGGCGCAGGAGGGGCCGCATGACGTCGTCGAGCGCGCGTTTGGCGATGAGGTCGGGAATATCGCCTTCGAGACCGTAGCCAACCTCGAAACGCGAGCGCCGATCCTTCAGGGCCAGCACGAGCAGGAGACCGTTGTCCTTGCCCTTTTCGCCCAGGACCCAGGTGTTGAAGGCCTGCGTGGCGACGCCCTCGATGCTTTCGCCATTGAGGGTATCGAGGATGTACACCGCGCCCCAGATACCCGCTTCGGTGCGGATTTTTTCAATCGCCGCGTTGATCTCGCGCACTTCGGCGTCCGGCAGTTGATCCGCGGTTTGGACGACGTTCGGGGTGAACGCCGGCACCTCGATGGCGCGGGCGCGGCCGAACGTGAGGAAGACGACCGAAAGTAAGAGAAGGAGTCTGTTCATAGTTCTCAATTTGAAACCATCCCCAACCACCCGGATGCCGAAGCTAATTCACGCTCCGGTTTCCTATCAACAATTCAAGACCGCGACCGCTTTCCAAGATTCCTCATCCGGCAGATCACCATGTCGCCGCCGGTGTCGGTTTCGATCCGTTTCCTGGCGAACTTCATACGGGGAGCCTCGCGACTCGGAGCTTCAAGGCCAGAGATCCCGACTCCACCTTTGGTCGGAGCCTCCCGCTGGGCTTGCTGCAATGACCTGCGGCATCGGCGCGTCACCGGCTCTCGATCGAGCGGCTTTGCTGCGTAGGGTTCCGGCCGGCAATGATGATGAAAAAGACCGAGGTACTTCGCTTCACCGGCCCGGTGAGGCGGGATCCGGCTATTGAAGCCTGGATGAAGAGGCAATCCGGCGCCTTGTAGCCCATCGCCCGGCACTGGTTTGAGGTCCTGCGTGCGTGTGGCAACGACGTGCGGGAGTTGCTGCACGACGGCCATCCGACGGCCTGTGTCGACGATGCGGGCTTTGCCTACGTCAATGCCTTCCAGAGTCACGTGAACGTTGGCTTCATTCGCGAGGCCGAAATTGCGGACCCGCACAGTGTGTTGGAAGGCACCGGCAAATTCATGCGCCACGTGAAGATCACACCGGACGATGAATTCGATCCCACCGCCTTGATGAATCTGGTCAGGGCGGCGTACGCCGATATGAAGGCGCACGTTGAGGCTGAGTCAGGGCAATTGCCAGTCGACGGGCCAGCCAAGGAGAAAACTCGACCGCCAATGTGGCACTGATGAAGCGTGAGGTCGCAGGGCGGAGCGTCTAATTTTGGTGGGATCGTCGCCTGTATTGGAATCCCTGGGGACTTGGGGAAGCTGGTAAAGGCGTTTCCGGATTGGTTTCGGGGACGGGACTGAAATTGGATGGGAAACCAGTGCCTAAGCGGCACGGCTTTATGAGTCAGGGGCGGGGGCGGGAATCGCTGTTTCGTCGGCGGTTGAGGCTGCGAATGGCGTCGTCCGCCAGATTGCAAACGCGCAGAACGCAGCCGCGTTCGTCTCGATTCGGAATCTCGGATTCGTCCTGCAAGAAGGGTTCCAAGTGCGGGATTGAGTCGGGGTCGCCCAATTCCCCCAGTGCCTGGATGGCTTCGGGGCGCAGCGCCGGGTAGACCAGATAGGCCTCGATCACCGGACGCAGTCCGGGCGTGGCGAGTTTCCCCAAGATTTGCAGGATTGCCCGGCGCACCATCACTGCGGTGCGCCGCTCGAGCAGTTTCAGCAATCTTGGGACGAGACGGGAATCGGTGATCGACCAGACCACCATCGCAATCCCATCATCGGGTTGATCGTCGGCCAGCAGCGCCTGCCAGGCGCTGTAGCTCTGATCCGCACCCAGCAGGGCCTCCAGTCCGCGGATTGCGTTCACCGTGGTCCAGGCATCCACTGGCCCGGCGAGAACCTCCCGGTAAATCTGCAGCGCCTCCGCGTGGATCGACGGATCGTGTTTCGCCAAATGATGCAAGGCTTGCAGCGCCTGGCCGCGGTAAGAGTCGTCCTTCGATTGAAGCGCCGCCCGCACCTGCGCGCAGGTCGCAAAAGGCTCGGGTGGCCGGAAGAGTTTATCCCAAAACATCCACCCGCCAGATGCCACGCCGTTGGGCGCGCGGCAAGTTTCGAGATTCGATCTATGTTTCTTCCGATCATTCCCCCGTCTCGACGCGGAGCCCCAGGGGCACGGCGCAGCAGAATGAACTTCGAAGACTCCCATTGAGTGATTCTCTGATAGCTAAAGGCAGGCTTACTTTTGAACTTTTGAAAGTAAAAGGGGGCCGCAAACGAATGCGGCAATAGGAGGTTCAAATGCACGCGGATGGGAACGGGACCCCGATGATTTGGCGTGGGGGAACGTGTCGCAGCGGTAAATTCACCTTGGGGGGCCGTACCGTCCAGGACCTAGTTCGTGCCGAGCTGTTTGTTGGGGCAGTCGGTGCTGGGGAATCCATTGCAGCCGATGGCAATCAGGCAGGCTTGAAGGCCAATGGTCCCGTTATCGCTGGATCCGAAAGAATAACTCACGATGGCTGTCGCGCGAAGGCCGATATTGGTCTCGCTTCGGCCAAAGCAGTTGGCTGCGGTGCCGGCCTCGATTCCATACCCGCTGTAACTGCGGCCGTCGCAGTTACCGGCGCTGCCAGCCAGGATTCCCGATGCCGCCCCCGTGGTCCATCCTCGGCAGTTCTGCGCTGTTTGAGCTTCAATGCCGACTCCGAGTTCGGATACCCCATGGCTGTCCGCGACGGTATATCCGGGCGCGTGAATGGCGGCGCCGGACCCATGAACTGTGGCGCGGCTGCGGCTGACCAAGCCGATCAGAGTTTCGCCGAAGCTGGGACTACTTCCCAGGTCGATGCCATGGGATCCCACGTTTTGCACGGTACAGTCCGTCACCATGGCCGCGGCGATGCCCACACCGCCGCAGTTTTCCACGTTGCAACGGGACACGGTACCATTGGCTGCCGAATTAGAGAGGAAGCCGGCGGGATTCAAGCTGATCCCGCTTGCGCGGGTCCCAGCGACGCTGAGATCGCTGACCTGGATGCTCGTTCCGGCGGATCCGGCGGTACCATCGCCACTGGCGATACCGATTTTCCAACCAGCCGGCACGGCGACCCACGCCTGCCCATTATAATTAAAGGTAGTCCCCCCCACGATGTGGCCATTTCGAATGATGAGCCCGCGCTTGCTATTGCCCCCGTGAATGGCGTCGCCGCCGTTCACTGCGGTGCAGATTAAGGAAAATCCGTTCAGATCCAGGGTGACATCATCCGAGGTGATCTCGATGCCGTGGACCCCGGGGGTGTTATCGATCGTGCCGACCACCGCGCCGCTGGTAAGGTCGATCACCTCGACTTTGGTGGCGTGCGAAAGATAAAGTCGATGAGCCTCGGAATCGATGGTGAGGTAATCCCACTGGGCGCTGCCGCCTACCGGGATCTCCCGGACCAGGTGATACGATTCCTCCGCGGCGCAGGTTAGCGCGGTTTGGAGGAGGCTCGATAGCGCAAGCGCGGCGAGGCTGTGGTGTGATTTCATAAAAGTTGGGGGAAGTACTCCGGCAGGGCAGGTCACTGATTGGAAGCACCCCGGTGTCGCATCAGGTAATACACTGTGGGGGTGGCAATCAGCGAGAGCAGGACGGAAACGCAGAGCGCCCCGATGACGGCGATTGCCAAGGGCTTGAGCATATCGGCACCATTCCCGATGCCATACGCCAGGGGTAGCATGCCGAAGGCGGCGGCCATCGAGGTCATCAATACCGGCCGCAGACGACGGCGTCCGGATCGGACGAGGGCATCGGCGAGACTGGCTCCTTCTGCGCGGAGATGTTCAACAAGATCCAGCATCAGAATTCCGTTCTTGGCGACAATTCCGACTCCGATGATTGCGCCCAGGAAGGAAACGACATTGAGCGACGTCCCGGTGATCCACAGGCCCACCACGGTGCCAAACATCGCCAGGACGGCGCCGAAGATGATGGCCAGCGGTTCGTAGAAGGAGCCGAATTCAATGAGCAGAACCGTGAACACCAGAAACACCGCCAAGGCGAGAACCAGAACGAGATTGCGGAAGGAGTCCTGCTGCTGCCGGAACAAGCCGCCGTATTCGATCGTTCCAGGCGGAATCGATTTATCCAGGCTCAATTTCTTCTGGATGTCGGCGATCGCGCTGCCGAGATCTCGACCTTCCAGGCGGGCGGTGATGGCCACGTTTTGTCGGAGATCGTCCCGGTGCAATTCCAGTTGGCCGGGAGTCTCCTCGAATGAGGCCACCTGCGAGAGTTTGATGAACGTTCCATCGGGGGTGCGCAGCGGCAAATCGCGAAGGCTCGCCACCCGGTCAATCTGCTGCGGATCCACGCGGACCCGGATCGCGATGACCCGATCACCTTCGAGCACCGAGGAGGCAACGACGCCCAACATGGCGGTGTTGACGGCCGCGGCGACGTCGCTGGCCATCAGCCCGAAACGTTCCATTTCGGGGTGCCGTGGCTTCAGACTCAGGCTTGGGCCCGCGTACACGAGCCCGCTCTTGCTATCGACGACGCCCTTAATCTTGCCGATCTGTTCCTCGATTTCCGGCGCCTTCCGTTTGAGGAATTCCAGGTCGGTGGAAAACAGTTTGACCTCGATGGGTTGGGGCTCGGAGGTGAGATCGCCGATCAGGTCGCCAAGAATTCCCAGAAACTCCCATTCGATGTCGGGGAGCGTCGCGTTGAACTGGTTTCTTAGATCGGCCATCACCTCCTGGGTGGACAGCTTGCGGCCGGGCTTGAGTTTGATCAGAAAGTCTCCGGTATTCGGCTCCGCAACTTCAAATCCCAGCGTGGCTCCGGTGCGGCGGGAATAGCTTTCGATATCCGGATGGGCGGTGATGATTTTCTCGGCAATGCGGAGTTGGCGATCGGTTTCAGTGAGGCTGGTTCCCCACGGGCTCACGTAGTCGATAACGAAGCCACCTTCGTCCATGGGCGGAAGGAATTCACTCTCCAACCGCTGGTAGATTCCCCATCCAAGCGATAGCACCACGGCACACACCAGGAGTGTGAACCACCGGTAATGGAGCGCCCCCCGCAACGCGAATTCGTAGAGGCGGATCACCCGGCTCAGGATGAATCCACCCTCGATATCCGGGTGCGGATTGGCGCCCGGCGATGGAGGTTTTCGATCGCGGAGAAACCATGCGGCGAGCGACGGAGTTAAAGTCAGGGCCAGCACCAGCGAGGTGAGCAGGGCGACCACCATGGTTAACGCGAGGGCGCGAAAAAAGACGCCCGTGATACCATCGAGAAACGCCAGAGGAATGAAGACCACGACCGGCGTCAGGGTGGAGCCGATCAAGGGAAGCAGCAGTTCGCCGATGCCCGCCTGCACCGCTTCCAAGCGGGGAAGGCCGCTCATAATCCGGGCGTGAATCGCTTCGACCACCACGATCGCGTCATCGATGACCAGACCCACGGCGGCGGCGATGCCTCCCAGCGTCATGATATTGAGACTCATGCCCGTCGCCTTCATGGCCAGGAGCGTGATGAGAACGGTGACGGGAATGACGATGATGGCGGTGAGGGTGGTGCCCCAGTTCTTGAGAAATAGGTAGAGGATCACTACCGAGAGCAGCAGGCCGAAGAGGATGGCGTCACGAACGCTGGCGGCCGATTCGCGGACAAAGAGGGATTGATCGTAAAACGATACGATTCGGACATCGGGTGGCAGGTCCCGTTTCAATTCATCGAGGGCGGTCTTGAGTCCGTTGGCGATTTCGATGGTGCTGCCGTCCGATTGACTTCGCACGTTGAGGAGGACCGCGGGAACGCCCTCGGCCGACACCACCTTGAAGGCGGGTTCGGGACCCCGTTCGATCCGGGCGAAATCCTTGAGGTGAACCGGGCGATTGTTGACCACCGCCACGATGAGATTTTCGAGCTCGGGAATTCCGTGAACCCGGCCATCCACCACCGCGAGATAAAGCGTGTGGTTTTCTTCGTGCATGCCGGTCGGAGTAATTTGACTGTTCCGGGCCAGCGCCTCGGTGACCTGCGGTAGGCTCAGATTGACGGACTGCAGGCGCAGGGGATCGACGATGACATGATATTCCGGGGTCTGTCCGCCCACCTGATCGACCCGGGCGACACCGGGGATTCGCAAGAGCCGGGGTTTGATGTCGTATCGCCCCATTTCCCATAGCTCCATACCGGTCCGATGGGGACTGGTCAGGCTCACGCTCAGAATGGGAAAGGCCGAAAACGTCAAGCGCCGAACGGCGGTGCTGACTGTGGCGGGGAGCGTGGAACGGATCTGACCCAGCCGGGCTTCCACATGCAGTTCGGCTTCCACCATGTTGACATTCCAGCCAAAAAAAACGCTAACTTCCGCAGAGCCCCGCCCGGTGGTCGACCGCACGCGGAGGGCACCGGGAGTGTCCTTCATTGCCTCCTCAATGGGCCGTGTGACGCTGGCCATCATCTCGTCGGCGGGCATCACGCCATTGTCCACGACGATGACGACCCGGGGGAAGTTGGTTTGCGGAAAGACGGACGAGGGCAGGTGGAACGCGGCATAGATTCCGCCCAGGCACAGCGCCAGGTAGACGAAAACGATCGCCAGGCGATGACGGATGGCGAAGCGCCCGATTGCGGAAGAGGAATTCACGCCTTTTGGGTGGGGTGAAATTATTCGCCAACGACCCGGATCCGGGTCGCGAATTGTTGGGTCATGATCAAGCCGTACGCTCCCTCGGTCACGACCGGCTGGTCGACGGCCACGCCCTCTCCCTCCACTTCGATCCAGCCTTCATTGCGCAGCCCCACGCGGACCGGTTTCAAGACGGCTTTCTCGCCTTCGACGACTGCGATGAAGGTGGCTCCGGTGGCATCCTTGGCGACGCTCGCGACGGGGACCACCAGGCGATCCTTTCGTTCTTCGGTCACCACCCGGGCGCGGATAAACTGACCCGGACGCAGACCGCTGTTCGGGACGATACCGGCGCGTGCAATACCGGCGCCGGTTTTGGGATCCAATTGGGCCCCGATAAAACTCAGCGACGTACTGAAATGATTGGTGGAATCGGTCGTGCCCACGTCGACGGCTTGCCCCGTCTTCAACAGCGCGGTTTCGGCGGAGGCTATGTTGAGGCTGATCACCAGTCGGTCCAGATCGACTATCTCCGCCAGCACGCTGGTCAAGTCCGCCGCTTCGCCGCGCTTCACGTTCACTCGTGTGACCGTTCCGGAAAGCGGCGCCCGGATCTGCAGCAAGGCCTGCTGCGCGCGGGCGTTGGCCCATTGTTGCTCGGCCTCCTGCAATAGCTTGAGGGAAGTGCCTTCGGTTTGGATCAGCCGTTTCTGCCGTTCGAGCGTCTTCTGCGCGAATTGCACGGCCACCTCGGCGGCCCGCCCATCGAGCTCGAACAGCACTGCATCCTGCGCGACGAGCTGACCTTCGACGCAATGGACCTCGGTGACGATTCCGGGCACGCCCACCGCGAGCCGTGCGCTGGCGGTCGGTTCGGGCTCGACCACTCCGTAAGCCGTCACGTAGTTGCGCAGGGTAGCCCGAACAATCTTGCCGACGTGAACCGGCACCAGAGGCTCCGGTTTCTTTTCCTCCTCGGCGGAGTTCACCGGCTTGAACCACACCAGCCACCCCAGGCCGGCTAAAACTCCCACAAGAAGGACTGGGATAATGAGTTTTTTCATCGGGGAAGGGGATGGGACGGATCGCTGGTCGCGCGCGGAGAGGATTCCCATTCGGAGGCGCGGATCCCAAGTGTGCCTTGCAGGGCATCTTCGAGCAATCCGTAGGCCTGACGGGATTTGGTGAGTGAATCGAGGCGCGCGATCGCGGAGGCACTTAACTGGAGTCGAAGGGCCGCGAGGTCGGCTTTGGAGATCTCACCCGCGCTCACCATGGCCTGCGCACTCGCCTCCTGTTGGAGGAGATTCGTCCGCAGCGTATCGGTATCCGCAGCTTTTTGGCGGGCCGCGAGGTAGCCGGCCACGGCCTTCTCGACTTCACCAATCGCACGAGCCTGGACGGCATTGAAAATGGCGGCCGCCTCGGTGCGCCGGGTCAACGCCTCGCCGATGGCGCCCTTGTTTTGGTTGAAAACCGGCAGCGTCATCGAGGGACCGATCGACCATTTGTGGTCGCCCTGATCGAATTCGTAACCGGGGCTCAAGTGGATGTCCGGGTACTGTCGGGCGATCTCCAACTGCAGCGCGGACTGGATAGAGGCGTATTCGGCGAGCGCACTCAAGACGTCGGCCCGGTTGAGCAGCGCGTGACGGCGGGCTTCGGAATTCGGAATTTCCGTCGGCAGATTTTCAATTTCCGTGAACGAGAAAACCACTCCCCCCAGCGCCGCGGCGGGCAGCCCGAGTGCGTCCGCCAATTGCACTTTGGCCTCGGCGCGTTGTCGCCGGGCATCCTGCAGGGCCAATCGTGTACCGTCCGCGGCAATGCGCGCTTGGGTGCGGTCAAACGCCGAGATGGCGCCCGCCTGGTACTGGCCGTCGAGAATTTGGAGGTTGGCGGACTGAACTGCCTGCTGTTGTTGCCATAAGTCCTGTAATTCCCCGGCGGTGTGGTACTCCAGCAAGGCCTGCCGCACCCGGCTGCGAACGCTCCACGCCACCGAGGCGATATTCCAACGGGCTGCTTCCGCCAATTCTCCCGCCTGCGCCATCCGATACCCGCGTTTACCGGCGGTCTCAATCGGGATGTCCAAGGCGGACGTCACGATCCAGGGCGAGGGAATCCGCGTGGTGCTGTTGAACGCCGGGGCCAGACTGAGGATGGGATTGGGACGCTCGCCGGCGGTTCGCTTCCCTGCTTGAACGACGGCCCAGCGTGCGCGGGCAACGTCGAGATCCGGATGGAAGTACAATCCGGTGAGGATAAGCTCATTGAGGCCCCACGTCGTTAACGGCCAGGCCAAGGGTTTCGCCGGATGATTTCGGACGAGGAATTCCTTCAGCCCCGCATCCCGCAGGGAACGCGCGCCAAAGTCCGCGGCCACCTGGGCCGACGAAAGCGGTCGCGATTCAAAGCGGACACATCCGGCGCCCAGCAGGACGACGGCCACCGCGACCCACCGTTTCCAAGGTTGAAACCGCACAAAAATCATTGATCGGCCCGAGAAGGTTCAGCTCCAACTGGGCACTCGTGATGGGCGGACGCCAATCAATGCGTCCAAGCCCGCTCGCACCCCGCGGGTCGTTGGTTAGGTCCCCGCACGCCTTCTGGACTTCAGGAGCATCATTCGGTTACGGATTTGCTCACCAATCGGGGCCAGTCCCCCCCCTGTCCGCAGCCCCAGTGCGGCGCAGGGAAGCTCGGTACGCCAGTGAAATCGGGAGATTCAATGGTGGATCCGGGCAAACAAAAACCGGCGGTCCTTGAGGAGCCGCCGGTGGGTTGGTTCGGTCGCCCGGTTACTTCAGAACCGCGGCGTGGAACTCGTACCAATCGTCGAGATTGTTCAAATTGATCGCGTCCGACAGGGTCGAGCCGTCGTCCGGCAGACCGTTGGCGGTCAGGATGCCCTTCCGGGCTTCGTCCGTGTGGATGTAGCCAGCGATGGCGAGGTTCAGCTTGTGGATGGTCGCCTTGTCGAGCTTCACGCCCTGCTGCTTGCGGATCCAGGATTCGAATTGGGGATAGGTGGGCTTCTGTTCTTTGATGAACGCCTTGACCGCGTCGGCATTCAAACCGAGGGCTCCGACCACCATGGAGTCATATCCGGCACCAATGCCCGGATAGCCATCGGCCAGCTTGCCAGCCGCTTCGAGGGAAACTTTGAGCCAGAGACGGGGAAGGTGCAGGACACCCAGCGGGCCGGCCACGCCGGAGCTGATCGTAGGAACGTATTTTGAACTCATAGTGAGAGTGAACGCTTCATCCTATCGGTTGGCGAGCGGTAGGGTCAAAAAGGAAATTGGAAAAACTCCCGCGGGCAACGCTCCGACAGCTGCGAAAATACAGGCCGGCGAACGCGGTTTCGCGGTTTTTGAGTGGATCGCGCCGACGTCGTCCCGGCCGATGCCCGCTCGGGCTTTCAATCCGTGCCGAACAACTGGAGCTGCGGATCGGCTGCGGGCCGCGGGCCGCCAAAGACCTCGATGGCCCGGAGGACATCCTTGGCTTCCAGGGGTACGGTGGTGCGCGTCGCCGGGGCCACGCAGGTGCGGGCCAGCATGGGCGGGTACATGCTCCCCAATCCGCGATGGTGCACGGTGTCGAGGATTTGCTTCCCTTGCAGGCGCAGGGCATGGCGCACCGATTGCAGATGAGGCTCGGTGTAGGCGAAGGTCGGTTCTTCTTGTCCGGCGACCCGCACTTCGGCCATCGGCGCCCACACCACCTGCACGCGCCCCGCATCCAGTAGCGGCCGCATCCAGCGGTAAAAAAACATCTGTAGGAGCACGCCGCAGTGGATGCCGTCAGCATCTGGATCCATGAGCAAAAGGACCCGGTCGTAGCGGACCCGGTCGAGGAAAAAACCAGCCCCCACGCCGCCGCCTAGAGCGATGATCAGGGCCGCATAGAGCGGACTGGTGGTAATCCGCTCCGCCGAGCCCCGGAGCGGATTCATGGGCTTGCCCTGCATCGGCAGCACCGCCTGGAATTCGGGGTCGCAGACGGCGACTACGGAGGAAGAGGCGGAGTCGCCCTCGACGAGGAACAATTCGGTCCCCGCGCCGCGAAGTCGGCAGTCAGCGAGCTTGCGGGGCCGGGCGGGAAAAGACATGCGGTCGGGGGGGGCGGTTGGGGTGCGCGGTGTCCTACACGCGGCAGGGAGCCAGGATGGCGTCGCGCATGCCGTGGATGATTTTCTTGTCCGCCGGACAGACGGTGGCCAGCACGCCGCCCAGTTGGGGGCGCGCGGAATCCAGCTCGCCGCTGACGAAGTAATACGGACAGAGCCGGACTCGGCCAGGCATGGGAATCGTCGTGCCCAGGGTGGGATCCACATAAGCGGCCTCGACGGTCCGCGGTTTGTGATACCGCTGGACGATGTGCGGTGCCCGCGGCCAGGCGGCGAGCGCGTGATCCACGGCCGCACTCCAATCCGCCGTGCTCATATCGCTGCCGAGATGCACGCCGCGCGCGCCCCAGGCAGTTTCATCAAAACCGGAAATCTTGAGAATGAGATCGCGATCCCGTTGGGACAACGCCTTCAACTGGGTCCAATCGGTGAGATCCAATCCGGGAAACGCCCCCTGCGGCGGGAGGGGCGTGGGATCTACGACCCAGGTTTGCGGGACAATCTGCAACAGCCGCTGCAGGAAGCCTTCACCGAGTTCCTGCCGCCAGTACGGGCGGAGATTGCGATTCCACAGCAGGGCGAACAGCAGTTTCTCTTCAAAGATGGGCTTCAGCGGGGGCGTGAGTCGGATTTGTTTCCGGGCGGCCAGATCGGCGATGGGTCCGGAGTTCGCGACGTTGGCGAGGTCGAAGAGTTCGAAGAACCGGTATACCGCGTCCCCGGCGGCGAAATCAGTGAAGCTGCCGTCCCGCAGTTGAAAGCGTTCGCCCAGGCGACCCGCCAGCCACGCCATTTCCGGGCGGTAGGTGGCGGCTTCCTCCGACACCACCAACTGCACGCGGGAGGCATCGCCAAAGATGCTGGCAAATCCCTGGAGCATGCCGTCGGCCCCGCCCACGACGTCCTCTCCGAGACCGGCGTAGGTCTGATTGAGCCACTGCGTGAGACCGATTCCCCCCGGGACGGAATCCAATTCGGAAATGGCGAAACCGTTTTCCGTCAGCAGGACGTCGGGTCGGATGACCCGTGGAACCTCGGATTTGAAAGCCGGATCGCGTTGGCGCTCGATCAATTCGGCCGGCTTCCCCTGATCCAGCCACTGGGCGACCCAGGCCGGGGCTTTGCCATCGACGCTGCGGCGGTAGAGCAAATTGACGGCGCGGTAGAATTGAAGCAGGACGCGGCCCAGCGATTCCAGGTCGCGCGCCAGTTCCGGGCCCAGCGCGAAGGGCTGCGGGGAAACCCGCCAATCGTGACCGGCGAAAAGGCCGCCGGCGGGCAGGGCAGCGCGCACGGCCGCGGCCCGTTGTGCATCCGGCGTGGAAAGATCACTCATACCCGCAGGGTACCCAGCCTTCCGGAAGGCGAAAGGTAAACGTCGGCGACGAAATAGGGCTCCTAAGGGGCCGCTAACGGGCAGCTGACTCAGGATCCTACGGCGGCGGCCAACAGGGATTCCTCGCTCCAGTCCTTGGTTGCCTGGACGGACACCACCCGGCCGCGACTGAAGGCGGCGATCGTGTCACACACGCCCAGCAATTCCGGCAGGTACGAGCTTACCAGGACCACGGCCTGGCCTTGATTCGCGGCCTGGTCGATCCGCTGATAAATGGCGACTTTTGCGCCGACATCGATGCCTCTCGTGGGTTCGTCCAGCAGGAGGATGCGGGCCTCGTGGAAGAGGAGCCGGCCGAAGGCGATCTTTTGCTGATTGCCACCGGAGAGCTCGCCGACGGATTGATTTTCGTCGCGCGCCTTGACCTCCAATTGCTCCATCCAATCGCGGGTGCTGGCGCGCTCGGCACTGGCGCGAATGATTCCCCAGCGGGAAACGGCCTTGGGACGCGTCAGGGTGAGGTTTTCGCGGAGACTGCGGCCCAGCAAGAGTCCCTCGCGTTTGCGATCTTCGCTGAGGAGCGCCACTCCGTCCTTCAAACGATGGTGCGGCGGACGCTTGGTTTTTTCGGTACCGCCCACGGTGACGTCGCCCCCGGTAATGCGATCCAAGCCGAACAGCGCGCGGAGGGTTTCCGTTCGTCCGGCCCCGACCAAGCCAAACAGGCCCACGACCTCTCCGGCGCGCACGGAGAACGACACCGCGGTGGGTTTGGTCAAACCGGCCAGGTTGGCCACCTCCAGCATCGAGGTTCCCGGTGAACGGGGTGAACGGGGGTAAAGATCCGTCACGTCGCGACCGACCATGTGCTGGATTATTTCGCGCGAGGGAGTCCCGGCGAGCTCGCCGCTGTGGACGGAGCGGCCGTCCCGGAGGATGGTGAACCGGGAGCACACGTGGCGGCATTCCTCGAGGAAATGGGAGACGTAGAGCAGGCTGACGCCTTCGTTCCGCAGGCGCTCCAAAGCGGCGAACAACCGCTGGGTATCTGCGCGGGTCAGGCTGCTGGTGGGTTCGTCAAGAATCAGGAGCCGCGGTTGGGTGAGCAGCGCCCGGGCGATTTCGATCAACTGTTGCTGGGCGACCGTGAGACTGCCCGCGGTGGCGTGCAGTGGGATATCCGCGCCCAAGCGGGCCAGGGCGGCGGTCGCCATTTCGCGTCGCCGACGGCGATCCAGGAAACCGACCCGATTGCGGGGTTCCAGGCCGAGCGTCAGGTTTTCTTCGACCGAGAGATGGGGCGCGAGGGTCAGTTCCTGATGGATCATCGCCACCCCATGACGGCGGGCCTCCAGCGGCCCGCGCGGCTGATAGCGATTGCCTTCGAAGCGGATGTCGCCGGCGTCGGCCCGTTGGACCCCGGCGAGGATTTTGAGGAGGGTGCTTTTCCCGGCGCCGTTCTCACCGATCAAGGCGTGCGCCTCTCCGGCCGCGACCCGCAACGAAACACCGGCCAACGCCTGGGTGCCACCGAAGGCCTTGGTCACTCCGGAGAGTTCCAAGCGGTTCACGTTGGGGGCTGGCTGGTGCATGCGGGAGAGAGTAGGGGAAGCGGGCGGGAATCCGATGACTGCGACGCGGAGGGCGCAGGGGTGAACTACTCGCCCAAAAACTCCTTGAGCGGCGGATTCAGCAATTCGGCGACTTCAGGCGAATTCATGTTCTCCCGGCTAACCATCGTGACCCCGGTGTCGATACGCTTATCCACCTTCTGTTTGCGCAAGTGGGCGACCAGCGTCTTGACGCCCAGGTACCCCATGCGGACCGGCGCCTGCACCACCAGGCCCTGCACATCTCCGGCTTTCATGTCGGCTACGGATTGCGATCCGGCATCGAAGCCAATCATCTTCACCTTGCCGCCGGCCAGTCCGAGATCCCGCAGAGCCTTGGTCATGGCGATGGTGGACGTCTCGTTCGCACAGAACACGCCGTTCACCTGGGAACCGAAGCGATTCAGCAGGTTTTGCGAGACCTGATAGGCGAGTTCCCGCGTGGCGCCCGCGTATTGGTCGGAGGAAATGATCTTGATCCCTGGATGCTTTTTCATGGCGTCGAGGAATCCGACTTCCCGCGCCTCGGTGCTGGCGCTGCCGACCTGATAGCGCAGCAGGATGACATTGCCCTTGCCGTTCAGCAGTTCCGCCAACTTGGCGCCCGCCATTTGGCCACCCTTGAAATTATCCGTCGCGACAAAGCTGACATGCTTGTCGGACTTTAGATCGGAATCGATCACCACGGTGGGAATGCCCGCCTGGGCAGCGGTGTTTACCGGCGCGGCCAGGGCTTGGAAGTCGAGCGGCGCCAGGACGATGCCATCGACGTTGCGGGCCGTGAAATTCTCGACCACCTGGATCTGCTGGTCGCGGTCATCCTCGCGGAGGGGGCCATTCCAGAACAGCTTCACTTTGATGCCTTCCTTGGCCAGTTCGCGTTCCGCCTTGATGGCCCCGGCGTGGATGGATTTCCAGAACTCGTGGGTCGTGCCTTTGGGGATGACGGCGATCTGGTAGGAATCGGCGGCCTGCAGCAACAGGCTGGCCAGGACACAGCTAGTGCCCGCGAGGAGACGCAACAGGGAATTCACGCCCGCATCATACGCGAACAAACCGGCAGAAATCAAACCCGAGCACGCAAGGGCTTGAGGCGTTCAGCGCGGGCTTGTTCCTGTTCCGCGGCATACGCCTGCCAGCGCAGCTGCCGAGTTTGCCGGCGTTGTTTTTCGCGGTGGAAATGCCACCAAAGCATCGCGGCTCCCAGCAACATCAACAACAACCACAGCCAGAACAGGGACCGGCGCAGGGTGACTTCGGTGGACGAAATGGGCGGGGCGACGGATGCCAGGGCAGTTGCAGCATTGGTGCCAGCAGGGGTATGCGGAGCGGCCTTGGGCTTCCGGGTACGGGCCCCCGCGTCGACGAAGGTGGATTCCGTGCCGGGATTCGACCGGCCGAGATCGACGGAAGCTGCGGTGCTGGCTCCGTAATCAGCCCCCGCCGGTGCCGGATTGGCCGCTTGATAGGCCGCCTGGCGTTGCTGTTCCGTGGGAGGGGGCGGTGCGGAGTTGCCGGTGCGGGGAGGATTCTTGACGGAGGCCACCGATTGGGCGGCGGCAGCGAGTTGCGCGGGTGACACGGCCACCGATTTCCGCAACTCCACATGGCTGTCGCCGAACACCACGTTCCCCTTGTTATCGTGCCGGGAGTTGGCGAACAGGACCTGGCTTTGCCCCATATCAATGGTGGTCTGATTCAGCTTTTGCCAGTCACCCAGCAGATGGCTATCGGTGGCCAACACGGAAGTGGAACTGCCGGCTTCGGCCTGAAGGTTCAGGGCGTAGCACAGGTTGGTCAGTCGGAGATCGGCAAAACTGGAAACCCACATCTTGGTGGACGGACAGACCATGATTTGGGCGGACTGAAACGCACTGGAAGCGGCAATAAACGCAAGCGGGCTGAGAATATACTGACCATTGAGGACCGGGGCCTCGAGGTTTTGCTCCCGGGAACCGCCCTCGGCGAGCGGGACCTGCTGGGGGTAACGGTCGTTGTGGTCATGCGCGAACGACGCGAAGGCGATGCCGATCTGGCGGAGATTGTTGGCGCACTTGGTTCGCCGGGCATTCTTGACCGCCTGGACCATGCTGGGGAAGGCCAGGGCGGCGAGAATGGCGATGATGGAGCAGACCGTAAGGACCTCCACCAGCGTATAGCCGGGTGGGCGTCTTTGGCGAGAATTTGGGCTCCGCATAGGTTTGACTGGAGAATAAGACCACACCTTATGTCCCAGTGGCAAGCTGTTTTACAATGTGTGGCTCGTCTGTCGCTTCGGAAGGAAGCTGGCCCGAAGCGGACGCCAAGGTGGACGCTACTGGGGCCCAACGGCTCGGACCAGCGGCGGCGGCGCTACTCGGCCAGCGGGCGCAACTCCGGCCACTTTTGGATACGTCGGAGCAAGGTTTGGTGCGTAATTCCCAAACGGACAGCGGTTCGGCGAATGGCGCCGCCTTCCAGCTTGAGGGCTTGCTCGATGATCCGGTATTCCTGCTGGTCCAAGGAACTCAACTCGCGTCCCCCACTCGCCGCCGGATTCGCGTCGGCGGGCGGTGCTGGAGGGGGGGGCGGCGCCGACGGTAGATTGGTGGCGATGGGCTGATTGCGCGGATAGAGCCAGCCGAGATCCAACGTCAACCAGTTGGCCTCCTCCGGGGTGCGGAGCAGCGAACGTTCCAGGATGTTGCGCAGTTCGCGGATGTTGCCGGGAAAATCGTACTCGTGCAGGGCCGATAGATCTGACGGCTGGATGAAGGGGGTCTTTCGTCCGTATTTCTCCCCCAATTGCCGGACCAGAGCGCTGGCGATGCGATCCAGGTCGTCGATGCGTTCGCGCAGGGGAGGGAGGCGGACGGTAAAGACGTCCAACCGGTACATGAGATCGGCCCGTACGCGCCCGGCGATGACTTCTTCCAACAGCAGGCGATTGGTGGCGGCGATGACGCGGCCGTGAAATTTGCGGGTTTCGGAACTGCCCAACGGCCGATACTCCCGCGATTCCAGAAAACGCAATAATTTGGGTTGCTGGAGCAGCGGCACCTCACCGATTTCGTCCAAAAACAGAGTGCCGTGACCGGCGGCTTCGGCCAGGCCGACGCGTCGCTTGTCTGCGCCTGTGTAGGCCCCCTTTTCGGCCCCGAAAAGTTCGGCCTCAAACATGGCCTCGGTCAGGGTGGAACAGTTCAATGCCACGTAGGGCGCTTTGGATTCCGCATCCGGGAAGGTCAGGTGATGCAGGGTCCGGGCAGCGAGATCCTTTCCGGTACCTGTCTCGCCGATCAGCAGGACCGTGGCGGTCGGATGTCGTGCGGCCTGATGCAGCATCTGGAGCACTTCCCGGATCACCGGGCTCTCGCCGGACATTTCCGTCGGACCCGCATCCTCACCGCGGTACATGCGCTGTTTGGCCCGGTGGACGCAATCCGCCAGGGCGTCCGCGGCCATGGGTTTGGTGAGGTAATCGAAAAGGCCATTGCGGGTGAGCGCCACGGCTTTGCTCAACTCCGGCTGCCCCGTGCTCATGATGGCCACGATGTTGGGGAACCGGCGTTGCAACTGGGGGAAAAAATCGAATCCGGTACCATCCGGGAGCCGGTTGTCGAGGATGGCCAGGTCGAAGCTATCGCGCTCGATCGCCTCGCGCGCCTCGCGGATGGTCGGACAATGCACGACCCTTCCGCCTTCCTGCGAAATTACCAACTTGGCCAGGGCGGCGAAATCCAGATCATCCTCCAGGAGCAGACAATTGAACCGCTGCTGATCCACCGGTGACTTGGACCGTTGCTTCATCATACCTCAGCAAGGGTTCACCGATTATTGCTGCACGACAATGCGAAAGAACCGCTTACTCGGATCGGGGGCATCGGCAAAGGTGAGGTTGCCACCCGTGCCCAGAATCGATTGCACCGTCTGCCAGCTGCCGGAGGCCAGGCTGGAGCGGGATTGCAGGAGGTAGGTACGCCCTGCTTGGGTAGCGCACGAAATACCGGTGCCGTCGGCAAAGAGCGCCAATCGGGCTTGGGGGGCGGCGAGGACGGTGACGGCGGCCGCTTGGCTGATGACCTGGCCGGATGCGTTGGCGGCGCGGACCGAGTATTCACCGGCTTGCGATGTCTGGACGTTGCTGAGGGCCAGCGTCGCGCCGGTCGCGCCGGAAACCTCGGTCCCGTTACGGTACCACTGATAGCTCGTGGCACCCGAGGCCGAGCAGCTCAGGGTCCAGTTGGATCCGGGGGCGATCAGACTGCCCGAAGGTTGGGCAGCGATACTGGGCGGTGTTCCCGCGGCGAGCACCGAAACCGTGGCCGAAGCGCTGGTGACTGTGCCGGCGGCGTTCGAGACCACGACGGAATAATTTCCCGCGTGGGACGATTGGGCGGAGGAAACGGTCCAGGTAGCGGCGTTCGCTCCCGATATGGCCACACCATTCAGGCGCCATTGGTATTGCAGGGTCCCACCGCCGGCAGCGGAGGCGCTGACGGTGAAGGCCTGCCCCTGCGCCACCTGAAGACCTACGGGCTGACGAACCAGCGTGGGTACTTCCACAACATTCAGGGCAGCCGGGGTGCTGATCGTCATGCCGCCGGAATTACGGACCACCACGTCATAGCGTCCGTTGTTCGTCGACGTGACATTGGTGACCACCAGATTGGTCCCGGTGGCACCGGAAATCGGCACCCCGCCAAACCGCCATTGGAACGTATTGGCGACCGGGGCGCTGGCGACCACTGAGAAGGAAGCTGTCTGGCCCTGCACCAAAGCGGTTGGTGCGGGTTGTACCAGAATCGCGGGGGCCGCCGGTGTGTAGTTGTAGTTCAGCTTGGCTGTGCCGTGGGCTCCATTGACGCCATCGACCACCACCAAGTACAGGACTCCACCCGTCACGGGGAAGGAAACCGAACTCGACGTATTTCCGGACCACTGATCGTTCTGGCAGGCGACGGCCGTCAACCCGGCATAGCCGCCGATGGAGGCGTTGTAGGTGTACACGGCCAGGATCGTGTCGAACGTACTGCCCACGGTATTAACGATCATGGATCCATTGGCCACGGGCGTGTAGGCGTACCAATACGAAGCACCACCCGCCACGCCGCAGTGGAGCGGTTCGGCGGGGTCATACTGGGCGGCCACAGTGCTGAAAGTCTGACTTCCGGTGTAGCTGTGAATGACGGTCATCGCGGGCAGCTCGGGCAGGACCGCCGTGCTGCCGCCATTCCGACCCGCTGTGTCTCCGGCAGCCGCAGTGTCACGATCCGCTTCGACGAGCGCCAAGGCCTCGGCGAGAGTGTCCGTGGCGCGCATCCCGCGGCGGTCGCCCGAGTGCGATTGGATTTCGGTCTTGCGCGTTACAAAGCTTGCACCCTCCTCATTCGGGTCCAGCGCCGGATTGCTCACCCGAAGGGAGTAGGTGCCGACATCGTCATCGCTCAGGGAGGGGAGAACAAAGGCTGCTGCATTCGCTCCCGGGATCGCCACTCCATCGCGCAGCCATTGATAGGCCAATTGGCTGCCAGAGATCACGTCGTAGGAAAGGACTACCCGCTCACCTTGGTCATCGGTGCGATCTTTCGACCGGCCAATGACTTTGGGAAGCGAACGCGTACTGGAAGTGACCCCCCAATTGAGGCGGAAATTTCCCGTGGATCGCCCGACACCCGAGACGGCAATCTCGTAGCGGACGCCCGCCCGCACGGGCAGCTTGACCCGGCTGAAATCGTCGCCCGGACCATCATCGGCGACGTCGGCGGCCGCCTCGGCCAATTGATCGAAGGACGTGGAGGCGAAATTGGGAACGAGGGTGTCAGCCCGCAGGGCCAACTCGTTCGCGTATACCCCCAGGACGGTTGGGAAATCGCTCGAGGTGGCCTGCAACGTCAGCATGCCATCCTGTGGCGCGACCCAGGAGACCCAGACGGACGTTTTGGACGGAGTGTCATCGTGTCTGGGTTCGCCGCGTTCGCGGGTGGCCAGGGTATTGTCAGTCGACAATTCGCCGGACGCGCCGGCGATCACACCGCGGTCCGCAAAATTGTCAGCAAAGGGCAATTGAATTGCCCCTGCCGTCTGCGCAATTACCAAGGTTCCAAGAAAACTTCGGCCCCACGGACCGGTTACTCGACATGCCAAATTTATCAACCTGTTCATGAGATGAGCAAAACGTGTTAATATTCCGACTAACACGCCGATTGATCCGCACCAATTGTCGTGTTCCTGCGGGGTTGACACAGCAACCGGTGTGCCGATCGCTGGTTGATTTCGAAAGGGTCAATTATGCGTTGCTTTAGTTATTGTCTATTAGCGTCTTGCGTCGATTTTGAGGCGCTCGTGACAATCGGGTGCCGGGGCGGACTGGAATCGCTGGTCCGGTGTCGGACCAATTTCGGGGGGGGGTGGTCCGAAACCGGACATGGGCCTTGTTGGGTTGAACCGGGGCGCGGTGTGGGTTCCGGATCTTGTTGGGAATGTAGGGGTAAGGCGGATGCCGATGCCCCCCGCAAGCCGCCGAAGGGGAGGGTTGGTCGACTTTCGGACCGCGTTGGTCTGAATTCGGACCACGGTGGTCCGTTGCCGGTCCAAAACGGGGGCGTCGGCCGGTTTCTACCGCGCCTCGGTGTGGGCGGATCGTATTAAAATGACGCGGAACTTGCCCCGGGAGAGTTGGCACGCCAGATGCAGATAAAGAAAATCAGTAGTCGTGATATAGTCGGGTTACACCGGCGGGATCAACGGCGCTGTAAAGACGAGAGCTCAATTTATTGGGTCTTTTGTGCCGCTTTTGCTTGGGGCCATCCGCACCGTCTCGAGCAAACCCCCCAGCGGCCACGGGGCTCGGCCCACATCGAGCCTCGTGCTTGGCGTTTATTGGCGGGAGCTTATTAAATTAATTCCTGATCGTCTAAACGTTTGATTATGCACTCATCTTTCGGCGCGACCCAGGGTTGCGCCGGTCGACGGGTGAGTTCACAGCGGCGGATTTTGATGCCGGCACCGTTCCAAGAGATCCCTCATGCGTTGCAAGAGCGTCTCAGTCCGGAACGGGCGCGGCAGGACGCCCACCACTTGACCGGAACCGGGCAGGGGATCCAACGGGGCGTCGTCGCTGGTGATGAGCACGGGAATCTCGGGGCGCAGGTTGTGGATCAACGCCAGAAAGCGGTCGCCGGGAAGTTCGGGCAGTCCCCAACTGGTGATCAGGAACTCGATCGGGTCCTCTTCCCGGCGCAACGCCGCGGTGATCTCGATGCTGCTTCCGGTAATTTCCACCCGGTATCCGCGTTGCGTCAGGCTGGCCGCCATGGTTTCGCGCATTGCCTGTTCGCGGTCCACCACCAAAACCATTTCGCCATGGCCCTCGACTGGGAGCGGTGGCACGGGCGTCGACTTGGTCACGCCGGCGGTGGTGGCCGGCAGGTAGATTTCAAAAGTGGTACCGCTGTTCGGCACGGAATCCACCCGCATGGCGCCATGGTGCTGGCGGACGATGCCTTGGCTGGTGGATAATCCCAGGCCGGTGCCTTTGTCGGGCCCCTTGGTGGTGAAGAAAGGTTCAAAGATCCGTTTGCGGACCTCCTCCGGCATACCGCTGCCGGTATCACTGACCACAATCAGGACATAGCGACCGGGGCGCAGTTCCGGCAGTTCGCCCAGTTCTTCCGGCGACAGTTCGGCATTGTCGGCCGCCAACGTGATTCGGCCGCCCTTGGGCATGGCGTCCCGAGCGTTGATGCAGAGATTGAGCAGTACCTGGTGAAGCTGGGTGGAATTGGCCAGGACCGGCCACACATCCGCCGGCAGCAAGACTTCGGTCTGGATGTCCGGAGGAAAGGAGTTGCGGATGGTGGCCTCGATTTCGCGGATCAACGGTCCCAGAAAGACGGGCTGGCGATCCTCCGTCTGTCCGCGCGAAAACAACAGGACCTGTTTGACCATGCCGGCGCCGCGCAGGGTGTTGGTCTCCATCAGTTGGAGCATCCGTTGGTCGTCCTCGGCGGTGGCGCGGCGTTGCAGCAACTGGATGCCCATCAGCACGGGGGCCAGGGCATTGTTCAAATCGTGCGCGATACCGCCGGCGACCGACCCCATCGTCTCCATCCGTTGCACCCGGAGGAACTGTTCTTCGATGCGCTTTTTCTCGGTGACATCCGTGTTGATTTGCAGGATCGACACCGGTCGTCCCTGGTCGTCGCGGATCAATGTCCACCGGCTTTCCACGATCAGGGGTCGGTTCTGGACATCCTGCTGCGGCAATTCGCCAGACCATTCCCCGGACGCGAGCACGGCCGCCTCGGCTTCAGCAATCTTCGTCGCGTCGAGCGAGGCCAGCCGTGCCCAGGCGTCGCTTTTGATCAATTGAACCGCGTCCAATCCATAAAGGCGTTCGGCGCTGGGATTGGCATACAAAAGGGTGCCGTCGAGCGTGCGCACCAAAATCGCATCCTGCGCTTTGTCGAGCAACGCCGCCTGCTCCCGGATCTTCGCCTCGGCACGCCGGCGGTCCGCTTCGAATCGCTGCTTTTGGCGGTACCATTCCCACGATTGAACCACAATCGAACTGACGAGAATCCCGGGGATCTGTCCGGCCGCGATGATCATCCACGGAAACCAGAGTGATTGGCCTTCAAAGGCCCAGCCGGCGCCGGCCAACACGAGAATCTCGGCGGCGATCGCCCCGCCGGTGGCGGGTAGCGGGCGCAACCAAAAGAGCAGGCCGGAGAGGGTGGCGGTCGTGGTGAGGAGAATGAAGGTTTCCCATGGCAGGGGCAGCCGACGGATCCAATCGTCGTTCAGCAGATTCAAAATCTGCGTGGCGTGCATTTCCACCGCCGGCATGAATTGGTCCCGCCGCCCCCATTCGCTGAGCGGATTCCGCAATTCGTCCCGCCGCTCGTCAAACCCGCCCGGCATCGGGCGAGCCCCGATCACGACAATCCGGTCCCGAAAAACCTCGTCCGGCACTTCGTCTGGACGCAGGGCGCTACTGTAGCTGACATGGGGCACGACGAGCGGCGGACCGTAGTACCGCACCCATCGTTTGATCGCCATGAAGGCGGCCAGGTTGGTCGGGGCCACCGCAGCGATACTGATCGCAGGATGAATATCGAGGTTGGTCGATCCCTGGGCTTGCTCGAGCGTCCCCGGGAAAAAGCGGCGGACAATGAAGTCCCCGTCATCACCCAATTCGGCCAGTCCCCAGCCGCTGGCCGCCCGCTCAAAATCCTCCCAGGGTCCCGCCACCTTCTCCATCTGCACCGGCGTAACGTCCCCGCGGAATTGGCTCGATTCGATAATTTCGCCGCTCAGGATGGTTTGACCGTTGTCCGCGATGGCGTCCCGGAGGGCAGCGTCATCGGTAGGCGTGCTTCCCGCATCGCTGAACAGGATGTCAAAGACCACGCGTCGCGCGCCGGCCCGGGTCAGGCGCCGCACGAGTTGTGCATGCAGGGCGCGGCTCCAAGGCTGGGTGGGATTCTGCTTTTCTTGCCGATAGGACTCGAGGTCCAGATACACCAGGATGACCGGATCATGGGTGCCGGCGCTCGCATGAAGGGGCACGTACAGCCGGTGCGAATTGTCATAGCTGGATCGCACCATCCAGCCATCGGAGGCCAGCCAGTAAAGCGAGGCGAACGCCATGGCGAGGGCGGTGCTTATGCCGCCCACCCACCGCAGATGCCGCCCCAGAGCTTCGATCCAGCGCCTCAATTTCGGTACGGACAGTGCCACGCGGTACAACCGCGTGGCAACGGTACAAACGGTGCCGCCGGGTTGGGGCTCAGCGGACGGACTGAAGCACCCGCTCGATGATGGCCAAGCCTTCCTCGGCCTGAGCGCGGCCCAGATTTAGCGCCGGCAGCAGCCGGACCCGCTGAGTGCCGCTGGGAATCGTGAGCAGCCCGGCGGCATGCAGCCGATTGACCATTTGCAGGCTGGCCACCTTGTCCGAACTGGCAAATCCGGGAATGGCTTCCCGATTCTGCAGCTCGAACGCCAACATGAATCCCAGACCCCGGGCATTCTTCAGGACGCCGGGGAAGCGTTGCACCAAGTGATCGAGACCGTCCCGCAGGAACGCACCCGTGTGCCGGGCGTTGTCCGCGAGGTGGTCCCGATCAATGATTTCCAGCACCTTCAGCGCCACCGCACAGCCCAGGGGCGTGCCGCCGTAGGTGGTTCCGTGGGTGCCGGGTCCGAGCAGATCACACAGGGGCACTCCGTGTGCCTCCTGGCGTACCCAGAACGCTCCGATGGGAAATCCGCCGCCCAACGATTTCGCCATGGACAACCCGTCCGGAAGAAATCCTTCCGCGCCCGGAATTCCCTCCAGAATGCGTTGAAAACTTTGGAATCGACCGGACCGAAAATGACCGCATTGCACCCCGTCGATGAACAACAACACGCGATGTTCATCGCACAACTGGCGTAGTCCCAGCAGATATTCGGGCGTGGCCGGGGTGACACCGATTTCGCCCTGGATGCCCTCGATCAGGATCGCCGCCGTGGCGGGGGACAATGCCGCGCGCATGGCGGCGAGGTCGTTGAACGGAACGTGGCGGAATCCCGGGATGATGGGTTCGAAGCCCTTTTTGACCTTGTCCTGACCGGTGGCGGCGATCCCACCCAGCGTGCGGCCGTGGAAGGAATTCACGGCCGTCAGGACCTCGAAGCGCCCTTCATCGTGGCCGAATTTCCGGGCGAGCTTGTAGAGTCCCTCGTTGGCTTCCGCGCCGGAATTGGCGAAGAACATTTTGCCGGGCGCCAGGTGATTGACCAGCGCCTCCGCCAACCGGCCCTGCGGCTCATGGTAGTAGAGGTTGGAAATGTGCACGAGCTTGCGCGACTGCGCGACCAGCGCCTCGGTGATCTCCGGATGCGCGTGTCCTAACGAACAGACGGCAATGCCACCGCCCAGATCGAGGTAGCGTTTCCCGTGGACGTCCCAGAGATAACTTCCGGCGCCGTGACTGAAGGCCAGATCAAAGCGCCCGTAGGTGGGCACCACATTCCGGTCAAACAGGGCGCGTACGGTGGCCTGCTGATCGTGGACCAGCGGGGGCGGGGGGGGCAGCGGTAGCAGCTCTTTCATCAAGGGAAATCGAACGAAGCCCGGGCGCCGGTCCTTGTCGGACCGGCGCGCCCGGAGTCACAGAATGAATCAAGCTTTCCAGCCGTGGTTTTCCCGCACCTGCAGCATGGCGGCGAGAATGTTGTTCCAGGTGTCCTGCTGGCGCATGAGGTCGTTGGGGAACATGCAACCGTCCCAGCAGATATGGGGGATCTTCCGGGTGACCTTGCCGGCGCCATCACGCAACCAATAGGCGGCGTCGCGGCCCACGTTCAGCTTGCCGTTGACGTCATTCACCGGGCAGTGCTTGCCGGTCTTTTCATGATCGCCGGAGCCCTTCACCGTGGCGTCGTTTTGCGCGACGTGGAAATCGAACGTCCAGGGACGCAGGGCATCGGTCATCTTCTTCATCGCCGCGTGGAAGGCGGCCGGTTCCCACCGGAACTTGGCCGGCACGATCCGGTGCTCGGGCGCGTTGTAGCCGAGGGTGTACAACAGCGTGTGCGCCATATCGGCCTGAAAACCGACCACCTTGGGCATGCCGACGGCTTCCAAAGTTTGAATCATGTATTTCCAGGAGTGCATGCCGCCCCAGCAGATTTCGCCCTCCGCCGCCAGGCGTTCGCCGGCGTCCTTGGCAAATTTGCCGGCTTCGCGGAACGTTTGGGCGATCCGTTTCGTATTGGCCTTCGGATCCTTATCCCAATCGGTGACACTCGCGGCGCTATCGATCCGCACGACGCCATACGGCCGGACGCCGAGTTCCCGCAGTTTGGCGGCAATGCGGCAGGCTTTGCGCACGGCCGTCAGCCAGTTGCCCCGCTTGGTTTCGTCGCCCATCGCCGAGCCATCGAACCACACCGGCGCCACCACGGACCCAACCACGAAGCCCCGGCCGCGAATCTTGTCGGCCAGCTGCTGAATCCCGTCGTCGGAGATATCAATATCGACGTGCGGGTTGTAGAGAAACAGGTCCACACCATCGAACTTCTTCCCGTTGACCTCCGCCTTGGCGGTGAGGTCGAGCATGGTGTCGAGGTCGAAGGCGGGCTCAGCGCCGGGCGAGCCCTTGCCGACGAGGCCGGGCCACATGGCGTTGTGCAGTTTGGGGAAGTTATTGCCGGCCGATTCAGTGGCGGGTGCGGCGGCGGCAACGGGTGCGGCCTTGGCCACTTTGGCGGCGCCGGTTTTGGCGGACTTCTTGGTGCTCATGTGCGTTGAAAAAGATGTGAACGGGCGGAGTTTCCGGAAAGCGGACGCGCCGGCAAGCGCAATTGAGGGGAATTGCGAATCTTCGGTCGACCGGACGCGCGGTTTTCTCAATCGCTTCCCAGCCTTTCGATCCGGTGGCGCCGGTCGTGTCTTCGGGTTGAATCCAGGCCTTCACCGTTCCAGCGTTACGGCATGCATCACCGGTTTCTGGCCCTGTCGTGGTTCTCCGCCCGTCTGGTCGGAATTCTGGCGTTGGTGGGCGGCCGGGCGGATCCGGTCGTGGTGGTGGATCCGGCCGTGCCGCCCGCGGTGGAGGTCACCCAGGCCCTGGCGCGACTGCGCGTGGCGCCGGGCTTTCAAGTCTCCGTCTGGGCGGAGGAACCCTTGGTGCAAAACCTCACCAGCATTTCGTTCGATGACCAGGGCCGGGCGTATTGTGTGGAGACCGGGCGACGCCGCACGAGCGTCTTCGATATTCGCGGGTTTCATGACTGGCTCGACGACGACTATGCCCTGCGCACCGTCGAACAGCGGGCGGAGTTCCTCCGCGGCATGCTCAATACCAATGCCCAGTTTCTCGCGGCGGCGACCAAGGGCGGACGCGGGAATTTTAAGGACTTCAACGGGGACGGCGTCATTGATGCCCGGGATCTGGAGGTGGAGTCCGAGCGGATTCGTCGGGTGTGGGATGCGGACGGCGATGGACGGGCGGATCATGCTGAGACGTTTGCCGATGGATTTACCAACGTCGTATCGGGCGTGGCGGCGGGCGTTCTGGCGCGGGGCACCAACGTGTGGTTTACGTCCATTCCCGATCTCTGGCAGTACTCGACGGCGACGACCGAATTTACGCCGGATCGCCCGGCGGGATCGCTCGCGGAAAAGGCGTCCTCAACGGGGCCGGCGCCGGGGCGCCGGCTGTTGACCGGGTTCGGTGTGCACATCGCTTTCGGGGGGCATGACTTGCATGGATTGATTCTGGGGCCTGATGGCCGCCTCTATTTTTCCATCGCGGACCGCGGATCGCACGTCACGAGTCGGGAGGGGCGGACCTTCGACTACCCGGACACGGGAGCGGTTTTTCGGTGCGATCCGGACGGCGCGAATTTCGCAGTGTACGCGTACGGATTTCGCAACCCGCAGGAGTTGGCGTTTGATGCCGATGGGCAGCTCTGGACCGCGGATAACAACGGCGATGGCGGCGACAAGGCCCGCCTGCTGCCGGTAATCGCCGGAGCGGATCACGGCTGGCAGATCGGCTGGCAATGGTTGCCGAAGATGGGGCCCTGGAATTCGGAACGACTCTGGCATCTCGCGGGAACCAATTCCGCGGCCTACCTGATTCCGGCGGTGGCGCACGTGGGCCATGGACCGGCCGGTTTCGCTTACTATCCGGGTACGGGTCTGGGTTCGCGATTTGAAGGCAGTTTCTTTCTGGCGGATTTCCCGGGCGGGATCCGTACTTTTTCCGTGCAGCCGCGGGGGGCCGGCTGGGAGATCGAACACCCGGGGGCGTGGTTGGAGGATAACTCCGCCGCGAATTTCACGGGCAAACTGCTCTGGGACCTCTCACCGGTCGACGTCACGTTTCCGCCGTTTGGTGGGGTGATGGTGGCGGATTGGGTGCAAGGCTGGGACAAGACCGGCAAAGGACGTCTCTGGCACGTCACGGATCCCGCGCTGAAGGGGAGCCCGGTAATCGCCGAAACGCGCCGCCTGCTGGGCGAAGGCATGAGGGGGCGATCGATCGAGGCCCTCGGCCAGCTGCTGGGGCACGCCGATTTACGGGTGCGACAGGAGGCGCATTTCGCACTGGCCGAACGGGCGCCGATCGCTCGCCTAGGAGAACTGATTCGCTCCGGTCCGGATCCCCGGGCGCGGTTGCACGCGCTTTGGGCGCTGGATATTGCCGTGCGCCAGGGCCGCGTTGGTGCCCGGGAGCAGGAGAAGGTGATCGGATTGCTGGGGGATTCCGCGGGCAGCGTGCGTCGCGAAGCCGCCCGTTTGTTGGGGGAATGGCGTTTGCCGGCTGCCCGGACACCCCTCGTGGCCGCCCTCGCCGATTCCGACTTGCGGGTTCGGGCGGCGGCCTGGGGGGCGTTGGGCGGACTGGGAATTCCCGCGCCGGGGTCGGCCTTTGAACGCGTGGAGTGGCGCGATTCGTTCCTGTTTCAAGCGGTCGTCGGTCACCTCCAGAAAGTTCACGGAGAGGCGGAATTGGCCGCCTTTGCCCGGCACACCAATGTCCACGCACGCTTGGCGGCGGTCATCGCGTTGCGGCGTCGCGCCTCGTCTTCCCTGGTGGGCTTCCTCGACGATTCCGATCCCCAAGTGGTTTTGGAAACGGTTCGGGCGATCCATGACCTGCCGCTGATCAACGTTCTGGAGCGTCTGCCGTCGCTGCCGGAGAAACGGTCCTTGGCGTCCTGCGTCTGGCGGGAGGGCGTGCCTTTTTCGCGGGAGGAATGGCAGCAGTGGATCACGCTTCGCGCCATCAACGCGGCCCTGCTGCTGGGACGAATCGAACACGCCCGGCAATTGGCCCGCTGGGGCGCGCAGGCCGGTCTAGCCACGGAACTTCGAGCGGACGCGCTGACGGCGCTGGCCCTTTGGTCGAAGCCCTTGCGGCGCGATCGCATCGTCGGCGTTTCGCGTCCCAAATCCGATCACGATCCGGCCCCGGCCCGGTCGGCTCTGGCGGAGGTTTGGGCGCCGCTGCTGGAAAATGCCGACGCCGCCGTGGTGGTCGCGGCGCTCAACGCCGCCCAGCAACTCGCGCTGCCGCAATTGACCTCGACCCTCGCCGCGTTGGGCCAGCATGCCGACTCCCGCGTCCGCGCCGAAGTCGCCCGTCTGTTGCGCGCGCGCCAACCGGTGACCATCGAGGATGTGAAATTGCGGCTCGCGCAAGGGTCGGTGCGGGATCAACAGGCGGCGTTTGCCGAATTGACGGATTTGCCCGAAGCGGTGGCCCTGCCGGTGTTGCAACCGTGGATGGATCGACTGCTGCAGCAAAAAGTACCGGGCCATCTGGAGTCGGACATTCTCGATGCAGCCGCGCAGTTTCCCGCGTTGAAGGCGTCGTTGGCGCGGTGGAACAGTTCCCTCGCCACGAACGACATCCTGGCGCCGTTTCGCCCTGCGTTGACGGGCGGGGATGCCGTCCCGGGGCGCCGGTTGTTCGCGGAACGGGCGGACCTGGGTTGCCAGCGCTGTCACAAACTTCGCGGTGAAGGCGGCGACGTCGGGCCGGATCTCACGGGCATCGGTCGTAGCAAGGGGCGGGAGTATGTTCTGCGGGCGTTGGTGGCGCCGGACGCGGAAATTGCCGCCGGATTCGAATCTTTGTTGGTCACGCTCAAGTCGGGTGAGACTCACGCCGGAGTGGTCAAATCGGATACCGCCCAGGCACTGGTGCTGGATTCACCGGGAGAGGGTCGTTTGACTCTGTCGCCGGCCGAGATTGTGTCCCGCGAGCGCTCGCCGTCGCCCATGCCCGCGGGGCTCGTGGACATGCTCTCCCGTCGGGAACTTCGCGATCTCCTGGAAGCGCTCGCGGAGTGAGACGCGTCAGCGGACGTAAATCGGATTGGAATAGATCCAGGGACGGATATCGCCGGCGAGAATGAGCGTGGCTTCACAGCGATAGACGCCGGGTTCTTTAACCGCGAACCGCAACTCGCGTCCGTCCACCGCCGCCACTTCCACCCCGTGACGCAGCAGGCGCAGGTGGCAGGCGACGGGTGTTTGCACCCGCAGTTCCGTGGTTGGCGTGAGTTTCACTTCGTCGCCCAGGATGGCCGATCCGGCTTCGAAACGGAATCCGGTCGGGTCGCAGAGCCAGTCATGACTGACGTACGCGTGCCCCGCGACCAGCGCCGCCCGCAAGGCCGGCTCGGTCAATTCGGGTGCCAGGAGATGGGTGCTGAGATTGCGCAGCGCCCGGTAATAGGGATCGAAATCGACCCGGGCCACGACCTCGCCCGGTTGATGCCCCCGCACCAGTTCGCGGATCCCCGGTCGCAGCGCGGCGGTCACCACCCGCAAGCCCTCGTCCTTGTCCACATTGGTGCCGATCCGCACGGAGGCTTCGTCGACCATCTTGGCGATGAAGATCTGATTGTGATGGCAATCGTTGGCACCCACTCCGGTGAGGCGCCGGCCGGCTTGGGTTTCGGTGTCCCATTTGTCGAGATAGACCTGGGGTTGCCGCACCTGGGCGGCGAGGAGTTCGTCCGGATAGAGGCGCACCAAATCCTGAAGCTCCGCGAGTTCCTTGGGATCGGTCAGTCGCATGGCCAGGGCGATCAATCCGACCATGTCGCGTTTGGCATCGTAGTGACGATTGTAGATCTCCAAGCCCTGCAGGCCGGCCATGGAATGGTCCGGACGTTCCTCGATGTGCGACAAAAAAGCGAGTCCACCGTTGGCAGTGACGGCCGGGATCAGTTCCGGGACGGGCGCTTCCATCCGGCTGGCGACGGAGCTCATGGGGTGGAGGAGAAACCCCCGGGCCTCCGAACCGGGCACAAAAAGCACCCCGTCATGCAGGCCGCGCCAGGAGTTCATGAAATCCCGCGGCGGCCGGTGATGGTCGCTCAGGAAAACGGCGTGGACGCCCGCGCGTTGGGCATCGGCCAGTAGTTCGGGGGCCGTGCCGCCCGTGTGCGCGGAATCGTCGGCGTGCGCATGAAAGATCGCCCGAAAATCGTGGTGCCCGGTCAACGGCGGCAGGTTGGTTCGCGTTTGGGCCAGGGTGGCTACGGCCTCATGCGTGCGGGCGAGTTGATCGCGCTGCAAGCGTTCCGCCGCGGTGAATTCGCGTGCGGCCGGTGCTTCCGCGGCACCCAACGTGCCACTCAAACACAGCATGAGCCACGCACGGCGGACAATGGAAATCAGCGGGATGGACACCTTGATAGGCTAACCGCCGCGGCCGTTGAGGGTCAAAAATGACCGCGGCGCGAAGGAGACTACTCAGCCTCGCCCACCGCGGGTTCGACGGGCGGGAGTCGGCGGAGGGTCAGGCGGGAAACTCGCAGATGATCCAGTTCATCGACGACCAATTCGTAACCGTGGATCGACAGAGTATCGCCGCGTCGCGGAAAGCCACCCTTTTCCCGGGTGACCCAGCCGCTCACCGTGGTCGTGCCTTCATCGGCCTCGAGAGGAACCCCGGTCAATTCGGCCAATTCGAACAACGGCAGCGTGCCTTCGAGTTCCCAAAAACCGTCGGATTTCGCAATCATCCGCGGCTTTTCGTGATCGAACTCGTCTTGGATCTGCCCCACCAGCTCTTCGAGCACGTTTTCCAGCGTGATGCACCCTTGGGTGCCGCCGTATTCGTCGACCACCAGCGCGAAATGCGAGCGGCGATCAAGGAAAAGCGAAAGCACTTTTTCCAGCCGGGCGGTGGGGGGAACAAAGATCAGTGGGCGGGCAAAGCCCCGGAGGTCCGCTCCGGTTCCGCTCTTGTCGCGTTGGGCCAGCAGATCCTTGAAGTGGATCACGCCCCAAGTGCGATCGAGATCCCCTTCATGGGCCAGCGGAAAACGACTGTACCGGGTTTGTTCGGCGAGGCGGACACAGTCGACAATCGACGCCGCCGTGCTGAGCGCGATCAGTTCGCGCCGGGGACGCATGACATCGCGGACCAGGCGACGCCGCAGATCGAGGGAGTTGAGGACGATATCGCGCCCGAGGTTGGTGGCGCCCTGGCCGCTGCCCGGTGCGGTGTTGCCGGGGTGGGCGCGCAGGAAGAGGAGCCGCAATTCCGCCTCGCCGTGCGGGCCTTCCTCCTCGCCTTCCACCGGCAGGCCCAGTCGGACCAACAACCACGCGGCGCTGGCCTCGATCAGCCAGATGGCCGGACGTGCCAGTCGCAGAAACAACGTCATGGGCATCGCCACACTCAGCGCCAGCGGGACGGTTCGCTGCAAGGCGATCGCCTTCGGAAGCATTTCGCCGCCGATGATCAGGCCAAAGGAGACCACCGCGAAGGCCGCCAGACCGATGGCGTCGTCCAGCCAGTGAAGGTGCTCGAGGTGGGCGTATTTCAGGATCGCCGTGGCGGCGTGTTGGGCCGGTTCCTCGATGAAGCGACCGATGATCAGCGCCACGACGGTGATGCCAAATTGGGTCGCGGCGATCACGCCATTCAGATTTTGCTTGAGGGCGAGGGCCCGGCGGGCGGCCCGCGAACCGGCCTTGGCCAGCGGTTCCAATTGGGCTTCGCGCACCTTGACCATCGCCAGCTCGGTGGCCACGAAGAAGGCGTTCAAGGCCACCAGCACCAGGGCCATGCCCACGGTGCCCAGCACGATCATCAATCCGTGGGAGGTCATCCCACGACCTCCCCAAACAAGGTTTGCAGGAGCTTGTCGACGGTCACAAAACCGCGTTCGCGTCCGTCGGGCCCCAGCACCATGCCCATCTGGGATCCCCCGCGCTGGAGTCGCCGGAGGGCTTCATCAAGGCGGAGGGAATCCTTCAGAAAGACCGCTGGGACGAGGAAGGCCCCGCAAGTAGCCGGCACCTCGGGGGGTTCGTATAAGACCCGGTGAAGGGTCAACACACCCTGGACCCGTGGTTGCTTCGGATCGGTGCTCCAGATCGGCAGGCGATCCCACTGATGTTCCCGGGCGGCCGTGAGAAAGGCGGCGAGGGGCGAGTCGGTCGTCAGTCGGGGAATTTCCGTTAGCGGCGTGGCGACCCGTGCCAGGGTCACATTTTGTGCGTCCAGCACGCGATTGATCAAGGCGCGTTCACCCGGGATCAAGGCGCCCCCGCTCTCGTGCAGTAAAGCCCGGAGTTCGTCGCGATTGCCGAACAGCCGACCCGTCTGGGTCTTGCCCCGGGTGAAGCGCAGGAGCAGGGCGGCGAATTGCTCGACCAATCGAACAAGGGGTGTCAGGACCAGATGCACCAGCCGGAACAGCCAGAGGAAGCTCAGGCAGAGCCGATTGGGGAAGCGGCGGAAAAGCGTCTTGGGCAGGAGATCCGTCACAATAAACAAAATGGATCCAGCCGCGAACAGGCTGCTCCAGAAGAGGGTCGGTTGATGACTCCAACGTTCCTGCAGTACGGCGACGATCAGGCAAATTGCGGCGAAACTGGCGAGGGTATTGCCCACCAGAATCGTCCAGAGAAAGTTCTCCGGCCGGTCCATGTATTCGAGCAGCAAACGGGCACCGGGTCGGCCGGCCCGGAGCCATTGGCGGATCCGGAGGCGCGACAGCGATTGCACGCCGGCTTCCATGCCATTGAGGAAAAAGGAGACGCCCAGCCAGGTCACCAGCAGCGTTGCCAGCCATCCGTCGTTCACGCGGCACCTCCGGTGGTTTCCCGTTCCACGAGTACCTCCCGCACCCGGCGTTCCTGCGCGGCGGTAACTGTGAACCGCAGTCCGCGGAAACTCACGATCGTCCCTTCGTCGGGGACCACCTCGCACAGCTTGATCACCAGCCCGCTCAGGGTATCGACCTCTTCCATTTCACCCAACGTGTCGAAATGGCGGCGCAGATCGTCCAGGCGCATGTCGCCGCCCGCCCGCCAGACGCCGGGGCGCACCTCGGTCAGGGGAAAGGTCGCCTCGGTCGTGGCCCGCCGGAATTCACCCACCACCGACGCCAGAATGTCCCGCACCGTCACCATGCCCGCCACGCCGCCAAATTCGTCCAGCACGATGGCCAGACCGCGGTGCTGCCGCTGCAGGGACTCGAACAGCTTCAGCAGATTGATGCTCTCCGGCACGAAGGACGGGAACTCGACGGCTTCGAAGAGATCGCAACCGGGATTCAGGAGGAGTGTGCGGGTATTGAGCAAACCGACGATGTTATCGGGTGTTTCGTCGTACAACGGCAATCGATGGCGCCGGGTGCGCCGGGCTTCGGCGGCCATTTCCTCCGGGGGCATCGTGTCCGGCAGCATCACCAACTGCGAGCGCGGCCGCATGACGTCGCGCGCGGTTTTTTCGTCGAGGCTGAGGATGGCCAGGAGCGTTTCCTTTTCGCTGGTATCCAGCGTGCCCTGCTGATGAGCCAGCTCGATCAAATCGGCGTATTCATCATCCGACATCGGGGCGACGGGACGGACCGAACGAGGGATGATGATGTATAAGACCCAATCAACGATGCTCTGGCCGAGTTTCCGAAACGGTGCCGTCAGTCCCACCAGAATCTCCAACACTCCCGCGACCCGCAGCGCCCAGATTTCCGGTTGTCGGACGCCCAACGCTTTGGGGGCCACCTCGCACAGCAGGAGCACGGTGGCCAGGATCATCAACCCGGCGCTCAACCACCGCCAGCCACCCTCCAGCGCGGTCAGTACGCCGAGCGTAATGAGCATCCCGTTGGCGAAAGCATTGCCGAGAACCAGGGTGCCGAGGGCATCCTGCGAACGTTCCAGCAGACGGACGACGCCGGGTCCGCGGATCGGATCGCTGATCACCAGCCGGCGGGCGCGCCAGAGTCCCAGGGAAAAGAGTGCTGCTTCCGCGAGAGCGCAGAAAAAACTTCCCACTGCGAACACCAGCAGCAGCGGCAGGGCCCAGGTGAGCGGGATTTGCACGACAACTTCAGCTTTTCAATCGGCTCTCCCGGGACGGGCAACCGACCGGGCGCTACTCTGACTCTCCGTCCTTGAGTTCGTTGGCACTGACCCAGCGGATGGTTTGAAAGATGAACCAGCCGACAAAGGTGAGCACAGCGATCGCCATGCCGAGTCCAATAATCACCTCGCTCCGTCGAACGGGGTCGACGAAACGGATCGGATACACGAAGCAACAGAAGGCCAGGACACCGAGAAAGACCGAATACCGGATCAGTGCCCGGCGGGCGGGATGGGCGGTGTCCTTTTCCGCCTCCGCCCGCCAGAGGAGTCGCCAGAACCAAAGGCCCAAGGCAAACCCCACCGCTCCGAGCACCAAAGACCAGGCACTCCAGCCGATGACAAACCGCCCGCGGGTGCCCCGTGACATACACGCCAGCGAGCCCAGCATGCCGGCGAAACCCATGGCGGTGGCGATCGAGATGATGCGGGCAAAGCCTCCGCCGAGGACGCTGGTGGGTGTCGCTTTCATGAGTCGGGTGTCTATTCCACGCGGCATTCGCCGGTGCCCTTGACGACCTCGCCAATGGTCCAGGCCCGGAATTTCGCCTTTTGGATGCTGCGCAGGACGGCATCCGCCTGGTCGGGCGCGACCACGGCGGTCATGCCGATGCCCATGTTGAAAACCTGGTACAATTCCGCCTCATCCACCCCGCCCTTGGCGGCGAGCAAGCGGAAGACCGGAAGCATTTCCCAGGAGCCCTTGCGAACCACGACGTCGCAGTTGGCCGGCAGCGTCCGGGGGATGTTATCCACAAAACCGCCGCCCGTGATGTGGGCGAAGGCGCGGATGACATCCGGTTTGCCCACCCGGTTGAATTTCTTCAGCAGCGACTGGACCAGCGGGCCGTAGGAAACATGCACCCGCATCAATTCGTCACCGAGGCTGTGACCCAGTTCGGCAATGCGCTGGCTCGGTTTGAATTTCAACTTCTCGAAGAAAATCTTTCGCGCGAGCGAGTAGCCGTTGGTGTGCAGGCCGTTGGATTCGATGCCCAGCACAACGTCGCCGCGCTTCACGGATTTCTGGCCGTTGAGCATCCGGGACTTTTCCACCACGCCGACAATGGTGCCGGAAAGGTCGTATTCCCCGGCCTGATAGAATCCGGGCATCTGGGCCGTTTCGCCCCCGATCAGCGTGCACTTGTTGGCGGCGCACCCCCGGGCGAATCCGCGGATGATTTCCGTGAAGACATGCGGCTCCAATTTTCCGGTGCCCAGGTAATCGAGGAAGAACAATGGTTCCGCACCCAGGACGGCGATGTCATTGACGCAATGATTTACGAGGTCCTCGCCGATCGTGTCATGCCGATCCAGGGCGAACGCGATTTTGAGCTTGGTACCCACGCCATCCACGGAGGAGACCAGCACGGGCTGCCGGTATTTCTTCACGTCGAGCGCGAACAATCCACCAAATCCACCCACGCTGCCCAGGACTTCCCGGCGGTGGGTGGACTTCAACAGGTCGGGCAGGGTGGCTTTGACGGTATTACCCAGTTCGATATCCACACCCGCAGCAGCATAGGCCTTCGGTTTACTCATTCCGCGGCAAGGATGGCGGAACCGGGCGAGGTGTCGAGTCGGCTTACCGGATTCGGGGAGGAGCCTCCCGGCAGGGCGGAAAGTGGGTCCCGGGTGATCCGGTCGATGGCCCGGGAGGCGGCGGCAAACCCGAAGGTACCGGTCACAAAGGCGGCGGAACCAAAGCCCCAGTCGCAGTTCAACCGGCCGGATTCCCCCGGCTCCCGTTCGCCCTGACCGACGGCGCAAACGGTGCCGTCCTTCTGGGGAAACACCGGGGATTCCATCGACCAGACGCAATCCAGGTGAAATTTTTTCTCGCCCCGGGGGAAGCCATGCTCCTGGCGCAGCCGCTTCCGCACTTCCCGCGTGAGCCGGTCATGGGTGACTTCCGAAAGGTCGGAAATACGTACCTGGGTCGGATCCCGCCGCCCGCCGGCGCCGCCGCAGATGACCACCGGGATGCCCTGTCGATGCGCCTGCGCGATCAACCGGACCTTGTTGGCCACGGCATCAATGGCGTCGATCACGACATTGGGCTGCGGTCCGCCGGGCGGAAGCAGCCGTTCGGCGGAGGTTTCCGTGTAGAATTCCAGACGGGCGTCCACCACGAGTTCGGGCGCGATCGCCCGCAGGCGCTCGGCCATGACTTCCACCTTGGCCCGACCAATCTGGCCATCGAGTGCGGGCACCTGCCGATTGACGTTACTGACGCAGACCTCATCCAGATCCACCAGCGTCAAGCGGCCCACACCGGTGCGGGCGAGGGCCTCGGCCGCCCACGAGCCGACGCCACCCAGTCCCACAATCACCACATGGGCCGAGCGCAACCGGGCCAGCGCCGCGGCGCCATACAGGCGGCCGATGCCGCCAAAACGGAATTCGTAGTCACTCATGCGGAGTCACGGTGAGCGCCGATACCCGGGAGCCGCCGCGGTCAAAACAGAGCGCGTGCAGCGCATTGCGGAATTTCTCCAGATCGAGGTGCGGACCGATCAGCACCGCCACCGGTGACGGGTGCGGACGGGCCGGAAATTCCTCAATGAAATGGGTGCCCCAGACGGATTGAAAAATGTAGAGCTTTTCGGGGGAGGATCGGAAACGGATGAAGCCCTTGGCGCGCACCACCTCCCGGCCATTCAAGGAGCTGAGAAAGGCCTCAAAACGGGAGCGCTCCACGGGCACGGGCAGGTGGAAAACCAGACTCAGATAGTGTGCATGAAGATGGGCCGGGCGGGTGCCCTCGTCGGCCAATTCCGGTGCGCTCAAGGCGCGTCCTCCCGGTTCTGCAGTCAATAAATCCCCGATATCCGGCAGCCCAAACGGCAACCGCACCAGGCGCGCTCCCGGGTTGATTTCCCGCACGGCGGATTCGACCGCGAGAATCTCCTCCTCCGGCAGCCGATCGCAGCGGGACAGACAAATTACGTGGGCGAACTGCAGCTGCTTCCGCGCGAGAACCCGCTCCCCAATGTCGGTCTCGGGCCGCGCATACCAGTGGGCATCCAACACCGTCACTACCGCCTGCAAGTGAACGAGCGGCAGCAGGTCGTGGTCGGTGAGGACGTCGATCACGTTGTCAGGGTCGGCGAGGCCGCTGGTTTCGACGACGATATAATCGCACTCCCCGGACACGGCCAACTGGGTGCAGGCGCGGTCGAGTTCATTGTCGGGAGCACAGCACACACAGCCGCCCGCCACCTGCCGCACGGGCAGACCGGGACGATCAATGAGCTGGGAATCGATGGATTCCTGGCCGAATTCGTTCATGACCACGCCCATGCGACGGCCGGTCATGGGGGACTCGCGCAACCAGCGAAGCAGCAGCGTGGTCTTTCCGGCGCCGAGAAATCCGGTCAGCAGGATGACGGGTAATCGCTCGTCAACGGCCTCGCCGGGCGGGGCGTCG
>CANIZL010000040.1 GCA_947471985.1 Verrucomicrobiota bacterium
AATTCCACCGCCGGATGTGGGATGTGAGCGAATTCATCAAACTGCTGAAACAACGTTTCACGCAGTGGTACAACGGGAAAATGGGCCGAAAAGGCACGTTGTGGGAAGATCGCTTCAAGAGTGTGCTGGTGGAAGGGGAAGGGGATCCCTTGGTGACCATGGCCGCGTATATCGATTTGAATCCCGTCCGGGCGGGGCTGGTGACGGACCCGGCGAAGTATCGCTGGAGCGGGTACGGCGAAGCGATGGCGGGGCGGCGGCGGTCGCGGGAAGGGATTCGGCGGATTTACGGGCTGGGGGTGCGTTCGCTCGAGGTCACCGGAACCGAGGCTCTACGGGGTTATCGAGTGCGGGTGTTTTCCCAGGGGATGGAAGGCGTGGGAGGAACGGATGCCACTGGCCAGCCACTACGACGGGGCATAGAGCCGGCCGCGGTGGAGCAGATGCTGTTAAAGCGCGGGCGGGTGGGGATGGAGGAGTATGTGCACTGCCGGGTGCGGTATTTCACGGACGGCGTGGCGTTGGGGAGTCGGGACTTTGTGGAAGGAGTGTTTGGACGATTCCGGCAGCATTTCAGTCCGGGACGCCAGAGTGGCGCGCGGCGGATGCGGGGACTCGAGCCGGAACTCTTCACCGCCCGCGACCTGCGCGTGAATGTGTTTGGGGGTAGCGAGAGGGCGGCGGCGAGTTCGGCGAACGGATGAATTAATGGTGCCCGCACGGATGCGGGATTTTGCACCGTGCGCCAGCGTCAGGCGGGTGACGCCAGCACTTCCACGAAGTACTGCAATTCGGCTTCGATCTCAGCGGGATCCGTGACGGTTCGGGCGACTTCGTCCCGTACCAGCGCGCGGAATCGCTTTCTGAGGCGATGGATTGCGACCTTCGCTGCGCCTTCATTCATCCCCAATGCCCGCGCTGCAGACGCCGAAGTCAATGCGCCCGATTCTCCCACGAGCCACGGCTTCAACACGTCGAACTGCTCCCGCTTCCCGGCGGCTGTGAATTCGCTTTCCAAGGTGTTCAACGCCCGGTCCAGAATCGTGAGCGCCCATTGCCGATCGAACCGCGTGTCGCGTGGTTCCGCGCCGGGATCCGCGACTTGAAGTCCCAGCGTTTCCTCGCTCGCGTCGGCCGCCTCCACGGTGTCCAACGGTTCCGCGGCCACGCCCCCGCCGCGCTTTCCGCGCCGCTCGCTGTCGCGGACGTCGCCGAGAAAATGCCGGACCGCGCCCAGAAGATAGGAGCGGAATTTTCCGCGGGACGGATCCGCGCCGGCGACACCGCCGCCCTGCAACAACCGCGCGAAAAACTCCTGCGTTAATTCGCGCGCCGCATCCTCGTCGCGTCCTTCGCGGACCAGAAAGCGGAACACCGGCATCCAGTAGGCCGCGCACAAGTCCCCCAAGGCCGCCCGGGCCGCCGGTGTCTCACCGCGCGCGGCGACGACCCGGGTCCAGTGGGTCGTGACGAATGCCGGGCTTGCGTGAGGGCTCATCGGGCGTCCCACCATCCAGTGCGGAGTTGGAAGGTGCTTTCTGGCTGACCGAAACTCTTCGGACGCCGCGTCACTTTCACCATCGGCGGCTCGCCCGACTTCGTTTTACGCAGTTCGTGCGCGTCGATCGACACCACGTCGGTGACCTCCGGCGCGCCCGGTAGAAAATGCCCGACCCAAATCTGATAGACCTCCACCGGGCCTTCCTTCGGCCAGAGCGACTCGCCGGCAGCCAGGGCTGATTGCAAAGCCTCCGCATCGTTGGCCAAAGCCGACACGATGGCTTTCAGCGCGAGCATCCGGGGCGTGACCGGTTTACTCAGGAAGAATGCGTTGGTTCCGAACCGCCACCCCAGACGATTGGGAGGAGCGTTGCTGATGATGGCCAGCCCGAGGGCGACGTTGACCTCGCGCAGCGCGCTCGGGTAGTCGTGTCTGGGCAGTTGTGCGACGGCGGACCGCAGTCGTTCGGCCGCGTCAGGAATGGCCACTTCATCCGCCTCCACGGTCAATTGGATGCCCAGAAGCGTACCGGTGAGCGTCGGAGTTTTTGGGGGTTCTTCGAAGAGCCAATAATGCGCTTTTTCTCCAGGCCCGAGCATCGGTTGAAACGTATCGGGCCCGGGGTGCAACGAACGGCCCGGGGGTAGGCGAAAGGTCGCCGAGCCGGCCGACTCCGAGGACAATATCCACAGCCCCGGTTCATCGCCTTGCTTCAACGTCCAGCTTTTACTCATCGTCAAACCCCAGGAGTCCTGCGAGGGCAGAATTTGGGTGTCAGCCGCAGGGAGCGCGAGGGCGACACCGTTGCTCCAGAGCGTGGCCGAAAACCAGAGTGCGTGCCGTGGGTGGGGCATCATCAATCGGGCGGTTTCCGCTTCGACGGTTGCTCCGCCTTGAGCGGCAGCGTTTCGAGTGGCTTTGATCAACGCCTGATCCCGGTTCTCGGCGATCCGGAAGATCACCGCACCACAGATCACAGCGACGAAGGCGCACGCAGCTTCCACAAGGCGGCGGTGTTGCCAACGCCGCACGGCTTCGATCCCATCGGGACCGTCCTCCACGAAGCGTCGCGACCGGAGCAAAAGGAGTCCGGGAAACGCCAGCAACAGAAGGCCTCCACCCGCTACAACGACCGTGGCTTTATAACTCCGCGTAGGTCTGTCTGCGGGAAATGCTCGATCGGTTAGATTCAATCCGGAACCAAGACTGGCCGAGAGACGCTCGAAAGCCTGGTTCGCGCGCATCGCCGCATCGTGGGAATTTCCGGCCCTCGCCGTCAACATCCACAACTCCAACGCAGAGGCACTCCGTTGCAGTTCCACGGTGCCTCCTTCGACCGCGACGCCCACGAAAGTCTCGGCCGTTAACCGTGATTCCAACGCCGGCTCGGCATGGAAAAGCGCTCGGGCATGGTATTCGATGGGCGAGACCATCCTAGAGATGACCGCCCACAACGCGAACACCGTCCCCAGCCCAATCGCGCCCCAGCCGAACAGCGTCTTCCTCATCGGCCGTCGTGCCGATCCCGCGGGCGCTGCGGGCCGCGGATCGACCGCATCAAATGCCCGCATCACCGCCGGATGCCACAGCGTCACTAGGCCAACGGGAAAGAGCGCCGTGCACACCAATGCCACGAACAGATCCAAGCTGGTAAGCTCGTCGAATCCGGGTGCCGGGGCATCCCAGAGGAGCAGGCGGATCGATCCGGCTGTGGTACTTCCGACCATCAAGCTGCCCAGCACCGTGGCCGCAGTCCGCCAACGGCGACGAAGCGCCGCGAGGGCACACGGAAACAGGATCAAGAGCGGCGTGTTCGGAATGCTGACGCGGTGGACGCCTTCGCTCAGACCAGTCGACCGTGTCACGCCGTTTACCGCAACTTGGAGAACTCCCAATCCGGCGATGATCGCCAACAGGATTCCGACGTGGTGCGCCCAGCGCGGAATGGGGACCGGCTCGTCGGCTGGCTCCGCGGCCGGATCGAATCGTTGGCGTGCGCGTTCACAGCCGCGCCAGACCCAGCCCGACACCAATAGAAAGCCCACCGCAAAGCGCCACCACGGCGCTTTTCCGGGCATGAACGTCACCACGGAAGCTCCGCAAACCAGGAAGACGATCGACATCCAACCCGCGAGGGCCCACGCGATGCCCGAGCCGTTCCACACCGGCCGACCCTTCTCCGCACGTACCACGCGGAAGCCCGACCAACGGCCGTTGTCCGTTGTAGGTTTCGCCGTGGCTTTCGTCACCGGCGGTGGCGTGCCCAGTCCCTCCACCTGACTCCCCACTTCGCCGGCGGTTTGTTGGCGCAGTTCCCGTTCCTTCGCGAGTGCGCGCATCACGATTTCATCCACGCGGGCATCGATGAGCGCCTTCACCGACGGCGCGGAGAAGCGTCCGAGGGGCAGCTCGCCGGTGAGCAATTCGTAGAACACCACGCCGAGCGAATAGATATCCGCGCGGTGATCGACCAGCGACGGTTGCTCAATCTGCTCCGGCGCCATGTAGTGCGGCGTGCCCAGGCGCGCGCCGCTGCGGGTCAGTGTGATGTCGGTGGGATCGCTGCCGATCAGTTTGGCGATGCCGAAGTCGGCGATCTTCACCCGGCCGTCGGAATCGAGCAGGATGTTCTCGGGCTTGATATCGCGATGGAGAACTCCCTGTTCGTGCGCGTACTGGAGGGCCGCGCACACGCGCGGCACCAGCGCGAGCGCCTCCTCGGGCGTAAACCGGCCGGCGCGCATCGCCTGGCGCAAATTGAGGCCGTCGACGAATTCCATCAGCAGATAGCAGAATCCGCCGGCCCGGCCGAAATCGTAGACCGCAACGATGTTTGGATGCGTGAGGCGGGCGAGGAATCGCGCCTCGCGATCGAAACGTTCCGCGAACGTGGGATCCGCGCTGAGCGATTGCGGCAGCAACTTGAGCGCGACGAAGCGATCGAAGCGCGGCTGGCGGGCTTTATAAACCACGCCCATCCCGCCCACGCCCACCAACTCGAGGATCTCGAGGTCCGGAAACGCCGCCACCACCGTGGCCAGCGGCGGCGGTTGGATGCGCTGACTGGTGTGGATGCCGGGCTCGCTGGGCGTCGCGACGCCCACAATCATGCAGCGTGGACACAGGCCACGGGGCGCGTCGGGTGGGATCGCGACGCCGCACTTCGGGCACGGGACGATGGAGGAATCGGTCTTCATCTACTCCCTTCCTGAGGTGGAGCGGGGCAATAGTTACATCGGGAGGTTGGGTTTCTTGCGCCCGGGCGGAAAGAGCGATTTACCGGCGTGTTCGTATTTGATCGCTGTCCGCCGAACCATTCCCGGAGTGCATCTGGCGCGAGGTTGCGTTTGCCCGGGGGGCCGGTCCGCCAGGAAACTACGCGCTGGCGGCGTTCGGTTTACCGGGGACCGGCCATTGATACGGCAACGATGAATGATGGCGAATTGCTGAAGCGTTACACCGAGGAGCAGGCGGATCCCGCCTTTGCGGAACTCGTCGCGCGGCACGTGGACATGGTCTACGCGACCGCGTGTCGGCGCGTGGGCGATCCCCACGCGGCGGAGGATGTGAGTCAGGCAGTGTTCTGCCTATTGCTGCGGAAGGCTGGAGGTTTGCTGGCGATGCCGGACCTCGGTGGCTGGTTGCATCGCACGACCTGCTGGAAGGCCGCCGAATATTTGCGGTCCGAGCGGCGCCGTCGTTTTCACGAACAAGTCGGTGCTCACGAAAACGCCTATTCTCAAACGCCCGCCGCTGCCCATCCCGCCCAATCCATGGACGATCCCTGGTCCGAACTCGCCCCGCTGCTCGACACCACGCTCGATCAACTGGAGGCGTCGGATCGACAATTGATCCTGCTGCGGTTTTATCGCCGGCTGCCGCTCAAGGAGATCGGCAGTCTCCTGGAGATCCGGGAGGATGCCGCACGAATGCGGGTGCAGCGCGCGTTGGAACGATTGCGGCAGAAACTCGTGGCCGTGTTTCCGGGAGTGGTGGGGATGGCGACGCTCGCGGAACTGTTGGAAACGCGGGCGGCCGGACCGGCTCCGGCGGAGGTGGTGTCCCGGATCTTGCTGAAGGTTCCGGCTACGGTCGCTCAACGCGGGATGGTTCCCAGTCGAGCACCATTGAGCGTCGCCCGGGGACGCCAATCGGCCGTGACGTTGGCGGTGGCCGGGTTGGTCGCGGTTTCGGTCACTGTGGGTGTGTTGTCGCGGCCTGCTTCGTCAACGGCCGGCCGGACACCCGAGGTTATTGCAGCAACCCGCGGTCCCGCGGTTCCCAATGTTCTACCACGGGTCAACGGTCAACGGTCCGCCGCGGCGTCATCGGCTGCAGCGCTCGAAGCGCCGGAGGTGACGGAAAAGCTCGAGCAGTTGCGTCGCATCCTGTACTCGACCGTGCTGGACACCGCGGATCCGCCGAACGATCTGCGGGAATGCCTCCGGGAATTGGGGCGTCATCCCGAGCCGGCCTTCGAGGTATTGGCTGCGACCTTGCGCGATGCCACGGCGCCGGCAGTCGCGCGACATCGGGCGGCTTGGGGTTTCTGGCTGTTGACGCAGCAGGCGCCGGAGATCCGGGAGCGGGCGGAAGCGGAACTCCTGGCGGTGCTCCAGTCGCCTGAGGCGGAGACTCTTTGGTTGGAGGCCGCCACGGTGCTGCGTCACATCGGAGCAAGGGCAGACACCGTGACGGGCATGGCTGCCGCCTTGGCCGCAAATCCGCCGGCCCTCACCACCAGCCTGATGTTCTGGGAATCGGCGGCCCGCACAGTGCCGCAGGCGACGGCGACCGAGTTGCGTCCGTGGTTGGAGCGCGAAGGCCCGTATCGCTTCGTCGCGGCCTCGGCCTTGGCGTGGGTGGACAGCGAGCGGTCCGCCGCGTTGGCGGCCATTCTGATCGAGGGATTCGAACACCCGTTTGGCTCGAGCACCGCCCTTCAACAGGCGGCGCTTTCCGGATTGCGGAAGCTGGGGCCGTTGGCGACGGAGCAGGGGCCCCGATTGCGCCAGATGCTGAACCAGCCGGAGCTGGTGCGCTCCACGTGGCTGCGGGAGGAGATCTTCGAAACGCTGGCGTCGATTGCCCCGCAATTGCGGTCGGAAATCCCGGAGGTTGAGCAACTGCTGCATCAGCGGGAAGTGGAGTCCGCATTGCAAGCGGCCATGGAGGCGCCGTCGGCGGGCGTGCCGGAGTTGGTCGCGGGGTTGGCCAGTCCCGGCACCTCCTGGCGGGCGGCGCTGCAATTGGGGGAACTCGGCCCCTCCGCCGCGGCCGCACTGCCCGCTTTGCGCGAGGCCCTCGCCGGATCGGATGAACGCGCACGTTCGTATTTTGCCGACGCGATCAAGGCGATCGATCCAGCCTCCCCGAAACCCCGGTACGAACGCGACGACCTCATCGCTGCCGTGCGAGGACTCGCCGACGAATGGGATCAGGTGCGGAGCGGGGTGCCCCCGGTCGATGCGGCCTGGATGGAAGAGTTCCTTCAGCGAACCGAGGTGAGCGTGCCGACCGATCTGGTGGTCCAGTCGCGGCGCCTTCAGGAAATTCACCCCCGCCTGCACGAAGTCTGGTTGGCGGGTCTGCTGAAGCTGGATCCCGCCCTGAAGGAAGTACTGAAGGGCGGGGGAAATTGACGGTGCATGGCGGGCTCGTCGCGGGACGGGCATCATTCTGAAGCACTCACGGTGCGTTCATGTGGAGTCCACTTCTGAAGCGTCAACGGTGCGTAATCCCAAAGCGCAGCCCAGCGGGCTGGGATTGTGGTGCCAGGCGAAAAGCGCCCCAACGGGGAGCGATAAGGTGTGCGCCTACCCGGCACCGTGATGCCACGCCGCCCGACAAGGGACGGGTCACTCCCGGCAAGATCCAGCTGATACAGGTGCCGACCGACGCGGTATCTTCCATCCGGAGAGCGGAATGGCTGACGGAAATCAACGGCCCTCACCGCCCCGCTTGGTAAGTGCGTCCGGTTCGCACAGGGATCACTGAACGGAAGGATTTCGGATCCTCGTTCAAGGATCGTCACTGACCGGTTGGTTCCAAAACTTGGAGACCCTCCATCATGAAGACGCGTACCCTTTCTTTCTGCCGCTGGCTGGCGTTGTTCGCCTCGGGGCTCGGTCTCTGGCCGTCCGGCGCCAGCGCCCAGGAGTGGTCGTGGACCAAACGCCAGGGCGGGCAGGGCGCCGAACGTTGCACGGGGATCGCCCTGAACGCCGCGGGGGAAGTTTATACCGCGGGCTGGTTCGAAAGCACGGCGACGTTTGATTCGCAGACGCTGACCGTCGCTGGACAACGCGACGCCTATCTCGGCAAGTGGGCGCCTAATGGAGACTTGGCGTGGGTCCTCCGCGCCGGTGGACCCGACGAGGATTACGCCTCCGCGGTCACCGTGGATCCCAACGGCAATCCCATCTTCATGGGCGCATTCCGATCCGCCCGGGCCGAGTTCGGTGGACTGGTGCTCACCAATCAATATGCCCGGGACAATAACAGCGTGTTCCTTGCCAAGTTGACTCCCGCGGGAAAAGGAATCTGGGTGCGACAAATCGGCGGCGCGAGCACCGGCGGCGACGCCAATTCCCCGGCCTCGATTCAAACTGATGCCGGCGGAAACATCTATCTCGTCGCGTGCCTGCCGCGCTTTGCGAATTTCGGCACCACCAGCCTGACCGGCTACGAGGACATCGTCATCGCCAAGTATGACCCGGACGGAAATTTGGCCTGGGCCCGGAAAGCGGGGGGCAATGGCTACGATTACGGTCAAGGCCTCGCGGTCACGTCCGGCGGGTATGCCTATGTGACCGGCGTTTTTGAAGGCACGGCGCCCTTCAGTCAGGCGAGCCTCACGAGCCGCGGGTTGACCGACCTGTTCCTCGCGCAGTATTCGCCCGAGGGAAATCTGGAGTGGGTCACCCAGGCCGGCGGTACCGGCTTCGACGGCAACGGCACGCTCGCCGTCGATCCGGAGGGGGGCGTCCTGTTGGCGGGCTTCTTCGCCGGCTCGGCGCGCGTCGGTACCAATGTACTCACCAGCAAGGCCTCCCTGTACGATCAGGATTCCTTCCTCGCCCGCTACGATGGCCTCGGAAACGTGCGGTGGGTCCAGCAGATCGGTAACGCGACGATCGATCAAGACGTGCCGGGCGGCATCGCCGTCAGTGTCACCCCGGTTGGTTCGGGATTACATACGAATATATTTTTATCCGGTCGATATAATACCTCCACCACCGTGGGAACCGCGGCGATCACCAACAGCGGTGCGCAACGCCTGTTTGTTTCCCAATGGGAAGTCGACGGCCAGCTCCTGTGGGTGCGGCAGGCGGGAGGCGATAGCAGTGTGATCGCCGCCAGCGGCGGGCCGAATCCGAGTCTGTATGTCGCCGGTCAATTCACCGATCCCTCGGCGTGGAACAGCAGCTGGCTGCTGACCGCGGGCAACAGCGATGCCTTTCTCGCGCGCCTGGATCCGGGCGCTGCGCCGGCGACGCCGATCAAACCGGCCATTGTACAGGCGCCCCGGAGCGTCAGCACCTCCGTGGGTTCAGTGGCGCAGCTCGACGTGCTCATCGCGGGAACTCCGCCCGTGTCGTACCGCTGGCGGAAGAACGGCGTCGCCCTCGGCGATTTTAATCGCGTGCTGGGCTCGGCCACCGCCCGACTGAATCTCAATTCCGTCCTGACCAATGCGGCCGGTGACTACACGGTGGTCATCAGCAACAACTATGGCGCCGTGACCAGTGCGGTCGCGGTGGTCACGGTGGCACCCGCGCGTCCCGCGTCGGGCCCCGCCTGGGGTTGGGTGCGGACCGTTGGCGGCAACGGATCAGATTCGACGACCGCCATGGCCGTGGACGGTGCGGGACAGGTCTATGCGGCCGGAGGATTTCAGAAGACGAACGTGATCGGAAACACGACCCTCGTGGCACCGGCCAACGCCCAAAACATCTTCTTCGCCAAATACGATCCCAGCGGCTCCCCGCTGTGGGCCGTTCAAGCGGGGGGCGCCAAGAGCGACATCGCAACTGGACTGGCGGAGGATCACCAGGGGAATGTCTATCTCACCGGCTATTTCTCCTCGCCGACGGCCGCCTTTGGTCCCACGACCCTGACCAATCCCGCGCCCAGCTATAACGACCTCTTCCTCGCCAAACTGGATGCCGCCGGGGAGTTTCAATGGGCGTGGAGTGCGGGTGGGACCGGCGATGACCTCAGTCGGGCGCTGACCGTGGATGCCGCTGGCAATGTGTTGATCGTCGGCGACTTCAGTTCTCCGACGCTTCGCTTTGGCGGCTTGGTGGCCACAAACGTCGGTGGAACGGATGTCTTTGTGGCGAAGTTCAATCCGCGCGGTGAACCGCTCTGGGTTCGGACTGCGGGATGGAGTGGATCGCACGATGGCAACGCCATTGCGACCGACGCAGCGGGAAATGTCTATATCGCGGGCGAGATGTGGATTCGCATTCGCTTTGGTACGATTGAACTCGATTCGCACTTCGATCACGACACATTCCTCGCCAAGTACGACCCCAACGGGAATCTGCAATGGGCGCGCCAACTCAACTCCTTCAGCGTCGCCGTGGCCCGCAATCTCGCGGTGGACGGGCAGGGCGATATCATTATGTCCGGGTATTTTGATCAATCCTGCAATTTCGATCAACAGACCCTAGTGGCGCATGGTGGCCAGGACGTGTTTCTGGCCAAGTTCAATCCCGCCGGGGAGGTGGTCTGGGCGGAGAATTTCGGCGGGCCCGGAATGGATACGCCCCGCAGTCTCGCGGCGGACGCGGCGGGGAATGTCTATCTCACGGGAAGTTTTGAGCAAACAGCGGACTTTGGCGGCGTCACGCTGACGACCGGTGGCCAACGCGACCTCTTCGTCGTTGCGGTGGATTCCACCGGCCACGTGATCTGGGCCAAGCAAGCCGGCGACACCCGGAGCGAAGACGGATTTGCCCTCGCGGTGGGGGCGGACGCCGCCGTGGTGGTGGGCGGGGCCTTCGTCTCCAGTGTGATTTTTGATGGGATCTCTTATGCCCCGGGCAATTCGGGCACGGACGGCTTCCTCGCCCGACTGGCCCCACCGATGCTACTCCCCACGATTGCGATTCGGATTGCACCCACGGGAGTCCAGTTCGAGTTGGGCGGAGCTATCGGCCGCACGGTGATCATCCAAGGAGCCATGGAACTCCAATCCCCAATCTCCTGGCAGTCCCTGGCGGAGGTGGATTTGACAGCCGGCCCCGTCGTTTGGAACGACGCCCTTGCCGGAGTCACACCGCGAAAATTCTACCGGATCGTGCTGAAGGAATAGCCTGCCCCCACAGCCCGGGCCGTACCGCTGACTTTCCAGTCGGCGAGTTTCCAATGTGTACCGCTGACCTTCGAGTCGGCGAATCTCCCAGCGGCTCCCCCACAATTGGAAAGCGTAAGGAGGGCTTGGATTTACCAAAATGACTAGTATACCAACCACGCGGAATGCCATTGTTCGTGCGCAGCGGTCTGCGTCGGCTCCTGCGCGGTGATAGGTGGCCGTGATTGCCGGCGGATACTCGCACGCGCGCATGAAAACCGACAAAACAAAGCCGCTTGGGTGCTGGTGGCGTTCACTGGTTTATTGCTGACCGCCGGCGGGTTGCTGGGAGTTTGGCTCCAGGGGCGCTTTTACGAGGGAGGGTTTCCCACGGCGGCCACGGTCGGCGAGGTTCGCGGTGCGTTCACGTAGCCGACGATCTTCACGACCGCCGGCAGCCTGATGCTCTCCACAGTCATCTTGGTCGGCCCTTTCACCGCTTCGTGGACTCTGACGCGGCGGCTCTACGGCGTGGTCGTCTTTGCGGCCATCGTTCTCACAGCCACCATGATCTGCGGCTATTGGGCCGGCAGTCGCGTCGCCCCTATTTTGAATTGATGAGAACGTGGATGGACCTGCTAACGACAGCGAAGGGCACTCCGCTGCGCCGTCCGATCTGGTGAACGGCTTTCCAACGAATCCTCGACCATGCACCCTTTTTCCGAACGACTCGCACAGAAGATTGATGTGCCACAGCAGGATTCCATCGCTGACGCGCTGACGGACGCCGGCGAGGTAATGCGAATGTGGCGTTTTTTCAAAGGCGATCCTCGCAGCTCCGCGGTTGTCGGACCCTTTTGAAAGTGCAGCCAAAATGCCAAGCTCCACGGTCAGTTCGTCCGCAGGCGCGGGCCCACGTCGGGCTGGCTTTCCGTCACTGACCTTCGCTATTTCCCTATGAATTGGTTTTCCGGTCCAGGCCCAACCCGCGTCGAGAAAGGACACGTTTTTTTGAGCGTTGCCGCCAGTCTTTTGGTACTGCTTTTCATTCCCGACAGTTTCTTTCAAGGATGCAATCTCACCTGGTTTATCGGATTCCTCCTCCTTCCCTTTACCTTTTTCATTGGTTTGGCGTCTGCCTGGCTTTTCTACCGTGCCAATGACTCCAGTCGCATCGATTCATTCTACATTCGTTCGTGGTGGAGTGTTATTAGCGGTTTGATCGCCTTGCCAATCTGCGCACTTTTCCGGCCATCCGTGGCGCAGTATGCCTTTGGTATGCTGAACTGGGGTTTGGGACCTGTTCTTGCCTTCCATGTTTATCGCCGAATCACAAAGCCGAACCAGGTGTGAAAAAATTAGGAATCGTCCGTTGTCGGGGGCTCCGCTCGCAATGCCATTTCATCATGAGTCTCATCGGCGAGGTCTGAGGTGGTATTCGGGTGGATGATGATTGAGGCAACTCTGGTACGTGAACACTCTCAGGGACGCTCGCCTTCCTTCGTTACGCACTGTGTGGTAGGCCGCTTTTCTACCGGGTCCCACCGTTCGATTCGCCCATGAATAAAGACCCCTACGAATCAGTCCGGGAGAAGGTCGAGGCCCTTTTCACGGAGTTGGCGGGTGATCGCGCACGTAGGCTGAACGCGGGGACTTTCCCGGCGGGAATCACGTCCGCGATCTCCGGGGCGCTGGCCGATCCGGCCGCGACCGACGAACAGATTCTTCATGCCGACCAGATCGCGTTTCATCTCACGGATTGGAGCGCGGACGCGGCGTTTCTGGTCGCTCTGCATCTCTTTCCTGAGCGATTCACATCGGAGGAGATTCAGGCCGCCGTGGGTATGTTCCTCGTGCATGTCCCGGCACACGTTCTGGCGGCGGCCCGGCTCGCCGGGAGTTCCACGGAGGACATCTTCCGGGACAGTGGTGCTGAATGACCGGAAAGCTTCTTCCGACCAGCCAACCCCAGTTTGAGGCCCTACCCGGTATCCAGATTTAATGGGTGGTCGGTAATTTTAGTCAATGGTGGGAAATTTCGGGTGGTAACACCGAAATTCATCAGGGCCAAAATGCGAGAATGGCAGCGCCGGCGATGAAGGTCGCAACGAAGCCCATGAGCACCGGTTTGATAAAGGCCCGCGAGCCGAGGCTGAGGATGAGGCCGGTTTTGAATAGGATATTCGCCAAACCGCCCGTCAGGATGACCCGCCAAGCGGTGGCGGGATCGAGTTGTCCGGAATTCGATAGGCTCGTGGTGGACAGCGTGATGGCATCCATGTCGGTGAGGCCCGAAATGGCCGCCACGGTGAAGAGACCGGCGTGTCCGAAGCGTTCCTTGGCGTAGGAAACAGCGAAGAGCACGATCACATACAGAAGGCCAAACATGACCGCACCCTTGAGTTCGGAGGGTGGGGGTTCATCGGAAGGTTGCAGTTCCGACTTCATCAAGAAACGATAGGCGGCCCCCGCGATGGCTCCGGTGAGAGCCATCATCGCCAAAAGCGGCGGCAACATTTTCCCGAGGACCTCCGGTCCGAAAATCATGACCTCGACACTGACGCGCCCGAAAACGACCGCGGCGGAGATCAGGGTGATCACCGCCAGAGGTTTGGCGTGGCTTTGCTGGTTCTGGCTGCGTCGTGATGCACTGGCGGTCGTGGCCGTGCTCGAGACCAGTCCGCCGAGGATGCCAGCGACCGCTGCGCCACGTGAGTGACCCAGAAATTTACTGGCCAGATAGGCGGCCAGGTTGATGCCGACGATCAGCACGACCATCAACCAGATGGCAAAGGGGTTCAGCACCCCGCCATATCCGTAGGACTTGTTGGGCAGCAACGGCAGGATGACGAGGCCGATCAACACCAGCCGGGCGATCTCGCGAAGGTCGTTTTCGCCGATTTTGTGGACCATTTGATGCAAGGTCTTTTTCCCTTGCAGCAAAACCAGGACGCTCCCCGCAACGACGACGGAAACCATTTGATGGCCCAGCATCGTGATCGCGCCGGTGGCAAACATGACCAGCAAGGCGATTTCCGTGGTGAGGCCGGGGTCGGCCTCCTTGTCGCGGAGCTGCACAATGTAAGCTGGAACCGTGGTGACCGCGAAGGCGACGAGCGCGGCACCGAGGACCCAGCCTCCATGGGCCTGGGCGAGCATACCGCTCAAGGCACCAAACAAACTTACAAAGGCGAAGGTGCGGAGTCCGGCGAGGCGATTGTGCTCCCACTCCCGTTGCATCCCCACGAGCAAACCCAGACCCAACGCCACGCCCAGCGATTGCAGCAGCTCGGTGTTGTTTGTCATGAGGTCACGATGGCCCGAATCCTGTCTGCTGCGCCAGCTTACTTTCCCCCGGCTGTCCGCCGTCCATGGCCGCCACCAAAGGACCGGAAGACGCTGGCAATGGGCGAAGTTTCGTCTACGAGGGGTGGGCGAGCGAATCGCCAATTCTGGTCGTGGTGAGCGTTCGCCCTTGGTTTGAAGTACTCCGATATTTTCCGTGAATCGCACTGCAACAACTCCGCAGGTGACACCGGCCGGCTGGGAATTGGCGGCGCGGTTGGAACGTCTGCTGGAATTGCCCGTGGCCGCACCGGCTGATCTGGCGGCGTGGGAGGACGCCAGTCGTGACGTGCAGGTGTGGCTGGAAGCGCACGCCCAGGAGTTGCCGTTCGAATTACCCCAGCACCTGATGTTCTATTTTCACGACTCTGACATTCGCGCGCGCGAGCCGGATTACCAAGCGTCCCAAGAGCAGGCAATTCGCCGGCTGATTCGCCAGCTTCGCGGCGAGGAGGCGCCGGATATCCGACGTCCTTGGTGGCGCTGCGTTTTGGCCGCGCTTTTGGCGGCGGTTTTTCTGGGCATCGTGATTCCGAATAGCGGGCAGGTGGTCATCGACCGCAGCACGACACCGCCAGCTGTGCATATCGTTGGGCGGGCGGTGGCCTGCTGGGTGGCCGGCGCAGCGGTGGCTGTCCCGCTCGCACTGGTTTGCCTCGGAACGATCCGCCGTTCGCGACTGGCGATTCCGGGATGGATACTCTTGAGTGTCCTGCTGCTGCTGGCCATTCTCAGGAAACCGTGACGCGGCTTTGGTGGAACCTGCGGTCGCCACTGGGCTTGTGGCAACCACCTGGCGCTATTGCGTTCAGATCGTCGCGTGCCAGCGTTCTCGGGACTTGCGCCGGTGCGCGGTAAATGGAGGACACACAGGAGAGAGTTGAGGTATGGAATTGTTCATCGCGATATTTAACTTGGTTTTGGGTTTTAGCGTTTTGATTTACGTCTTGGTACTACTCTCAAGATTTGTCCGAGCGCATGAACGGATGGCGCTGTCCATCGATGTCATCGCTCGGAAATTGAAGGATGACCGATTGCCGTTGTGAGATCGGAGAGTCGGATTGCGCGCTGATCGTGTGGTGTCTTCGCACGGTTTTTTGCGGCTCGCCGAGGGTGTTTCGGTTGGGGCTTTGGCGTGAAGATTCGGGGAAGTCGCGGGAATCTTGGGCGTGCGGGGTGGGGGTCCGGGCGTTATGGGTGGGACCATGCGACTGCCGGTCATTCAGGGGCTGATTCGCCGGAGGTTGCTCGTTAACTTCCGGGTGGAGGCTGACGTGATGGCGCGGTACTTGCCGCGGCCTTTTCGACCCAAGTTGCATCGGGGGTACGCAATTGCGGGAATATGCCTGATCCGGTTGGAGGAAATGCGGCCGACCGGGCTGCCCCGGTTTTGCGGGATCTCCAGCGAAAACGCGGCGCATCGTATCGCCGTGGTGTGGAACGAGGCTTCCGGCGAACTTCGCGAGGGTGTGTTCATTCCCCGGCGGGACACGGGTTCGGCACTAAATCATTGGGCCGGCGGACGCCTGTTTCCCGGCGAGGCGCAGCGGGCGGATTTCTCCGTTACTGACGAAGGATCGCGTATTTCCCTGTCCCTGCGCTCCCGCGACGGGCGGGTTGCTGTGAAGCTTCAGGGACACGCGTGCGAGGCTTTGCCGGGGTCCTCGTGCTTTGCGTCGCTGGCGGAGTCGTCCGCTTTCTTTGAGGCGGGCAGTGTTGGGTTTTCCGTCACTCGCGATTGCTGCCGCCTCGATGGGATTCGGCTGCAGACGAAGAGTTGGGAGGTGCGTCCGTTGGCGGTCGATCACGTGGAGTCTTCCTTTTTCGCGGACGCGTCGGTGTTTCCGGCGGGCAGCGTGACCTTCGATCACGCGTTGATCATGCGCGATGTCGGCCATCGATGGCACGGCGAGGCGGACATGGTGACGGAACGAACGTCCGAGGGAGGGTAGCGGTGGGTCCGACGGACGCGCGTCAGGCCAGGACTTCGCTGGCGAGGGTTTCGTCCGGTGTCGGTGGATCCTGGTACAGCCATCGGTGCAGCCACGGCCAGGCAAGATCCTGCGAGCGCACGTGCAGATCGGTTGGCCCCCAGCCCTTCGCCGAAATGCCGGCCCAGGATCGATCCAGAGCGTCGATGTCCTGTCGCACGACTTTGGAAAACATCGCGCGGGTGAGCCAATGGAGGGGGCGCAACGGTCCCAAGCCCATTCTCCAAAGGCGGGATTCCACGACCACGTGGACCTTCGTCCCTTGGGAATCGGGTCGCATGAAGGCTGTGGCGCGGAAATAGGATTTACCATCGAGCCCGACGTAATCCACCTGCGCGGCGAACGGGTGAAGATAGCGCCCGAAGGATTTGGATCGTGGCGGTTCGCCGAAGCGGCCCAGCCAGCCGCTTTGGACGCCCGCTTCCTGATACTCGATTTCGAAGCCCCAATTCTTTGTGCGGCCCGTGGCCTGGATCGATTTTTCGCGTCCGGCCTGCCGCACCATTTTCGGGTGCACGTGGGCGGTGTGCGTGGCATCGAGGAAGTTTTCGAGACAAAGGATCAGCGGGGCCGAGGAATGGCCCTGCAGCTGGAAGACTTCCATCATCCACGGCTGCTCCCGAGATTGCTCGGCGAGCAAGGCGATGGCGGCGTTGGGCTGGCCCGCCCAATCGAAACCGCACGCGCGGAACATGGGTTCACCGGGGAGCGCGGCGACGCGCAAGCCGTGATAGGGACAGAGGGCCACGCCCTCCTCCACGCGGCATCCGGCGAGCGGCATGCCGCGATGCGGGCACACCGAGGGCAGGGCCACCGGGGCACCCAGCCGCGCCGTCCAGGTCCAATCGCGATCTGGTCCGGCTTCGTGCGCGGCGCGGGTTTCGCCGGCGGCCGTGAATAGCGGCCAGGGCCCCGTCAGGTTCGGTCGCCAGTGCGCGGGGAAACTCATAGGCCCTCCTTTAACAGCATCGGGACGACCCAGCGCTCGACGCCCTGGCTGAGGGTGGCCCAGAATTTTCGTTTGAGGCGGGAGGCCTGAGGAACCGCGAGGAGGGCGTACTCCACGCTCGGGACACCGCCCCGCAACCGTTTGAATTGCCCGGCGCCGGAGGAAAAATTCAAGCGGTGGGCGCGCGCGGCGGCGAGTCCAAAACAGAGCGCGCAGCACTTTCGGTAAAGGCCCGCCGGCTTTTGCTGCTGGATGTCGACGCCCACGAGCGGACAGGTTGATTGCTGGGCGCCGGAAAACAAACCCACAAACGCCTCCAAGCCCTGGCCCCCGGGCGAAGGGAACACGAGGAACTCGAGGAGGCCGCTGAGCGCGGCCGCTTTCATAAAGGCCGCGGTGTAGGCGGGATTCAGCCGGTTGTGTTTTTGCAAATAGAGCTGCGCGTACAACTCGGCGAGCCGCTCCCAAACCCAGGGTTCCACGGCGGCGGGTTCGCGGAGTCGGAGCGGTCCCGCCCGGCGCGCGAGGGCCAGATCCATGCGGGTGTTGTGCCGTTCCAGGAACGCCGGCTGCGCGCCGTCATAAAGCCACACCACGCGGTTGGGGATGGCGATTAAACCGCGGGCCTGGGCGTCGCGGATTTCGGCTTCGCGCCAGCTATGGGCGAGTCCGCGGCAGAGCACGGGAATGCCGGAGGCCTCGGCCAGCGTTCGCATCTGGAGCGCGAGGTCGGCGCCGTTCAGCTGGATCGGGTGAATGGGGGTCGAGAACAGAAAATTGCGGACCTGAAGGCAGCGATCGGGCTGGGCCAGGCCCAGGACAGCGGCCGACGCGACCGCGCCGCCCTTTGAGGTGAGCCGCGGCCAGAAGGCACGGATCTTCGAGGCCTCCGAGTAGCCGTACGGCCCGAAGACGGTCCACGGGGAACAGATCCACGCCTGCCGGATCACGCCGGCGCGGGTCTCGGTCAGCGGCGCCTGCGGCGCGGTCGGATCGAGGATCCGGCAATCGTGCAGGTTCGCGATCATCCGCGGCACGTCGGCGCCCTGCCAGCAGGCGGACCACGCGGCGACGGCTTCCTCGTAGGTCCGTTCGGCGGGTCCGCCGCCGGGGAGGCCGTCGGACCAAGGCACGGGTTCAAATCCGTTCACGGGGAGTTCGTGGGGCGATCAGGAAGTTGCGGCGCGGGCATTCATCGCGGGTTCGCGCCCTTCAGGATTTTTCCAGAAGCGTTGGCCATTCCATTCGATGTCGGCGGTACTGGCCCGGAGCAAATTACTCCGGAGCCGGAGGGCCCGCCCGACGATTTCGGCAAAGGCGCGCAGGAGGGTGAGTGGTTTTGCGGGCTTCGGATCGTCCGGGTCGCGCTCGACGTCGCGGGCCTGGCGGAAGAACGCACGCTCGGCCGCACCGGCTTGCGGGCGCAGCATCCGCCGCGAACCAAACAGGAGCATCGCCCATTTCACCGCCAGGTCTTCTTCCGCGCCGGGAATTGCTGGGGGGCGAAGTCCGTGCAAGGCATCGCTGATTGACCGGCCCAATTCCTTCGAGTGCGGGTCGAGAAAATGGATTCCCGACGTCGAGCGCGGATTGCACTCGAGCACGTGGCAGCCGGCCTCGTTTTCAATCCAATCAAAGGCGAGCTGGCCCGTGTACCGGAGGCGATCGGCCAGCACCCGGGCAAAATCGGCGGCCCGACCGGCCTTGACCGTGCGCAAACCGATCCCGCTTCCGGTTCCGGCGCGGTAGAGGGGTTGATATGCGGCCGAGCACACCTCCCGGCCCGCGACGAAGAAGGCCCAGGTGCAGAACTCGCGACCGGTAATTTGTCGTTGGGCGATCCAGCCGGGTTGCCGGAGTTGCGCCTGCGCATCCGCCGCGCTGAGTCCGAGTCGGGTCATCACGGCAAAGCGGGAGTAGGCGGGCTTGCAGACCCAGGGCGCATCGGTCAGCGCACCGAAGTGGCGCGTCGTGGGGACGTGCACACCGGCTTCGGCCGCGCTAGAGCGGGCCAGTCGGGCGAACACGCCTTTGTGGTGCAGTACGCGGAGCACTTTGAAGGGCGGATTTGCCCGAAAATAAGGAGCAAAACTAACCGGATCGAGTTCCGCGGCCTTCGCCCAGTAGAAGATTTCCTCGCAGGTGCAGAGGATGGCTTCCGGCTGATACTGCGTGATCGCCGTTTTGGCCGCGGCGGCAAAGGAGGCGAATTGCCGTGCGGGCGACGGGAGTACGACGTGCGCCGTGGCCCACTTGCTCTGGTACGCGACCGCGTGGGACAGGGAATCGGCCAGGATGACTTCGTGTCCGCTGCGCCCCAAAATGCGCATCCACTGCAACGCGGCGGGCGCCCGCGCACCGGTGATCAGGAATCTCATGGCGTCGATGACTCCGTTAATTGCCGGCGGACGCGGCGGAGTTTGGCCGACGGAGCGGGTGGCACCCACGGAACGATCCGAAGTGCGGGCGCTTGCGCCCCGAGTTGTCGGCAAAGTTCGGTGACTTCCTGCCGGACCGGTTCCAATTCGCAGTCGGCGGAGAAGGAAACGTCCCAGTGCGAGGGCGCGGTTTGGACCACGGAGTAATTCACGCCGGCCGGCAGACCGAGCACCAGGGCGCGTCGGACAAAATCGGGAAAAATCAGGACCGGAGCGGCAGTCTCCGTGCCGGGCAGTTGCAGCACTTCGTCGCAACGCCCTTCGATTGCGCCGAGCGTGCCGAAGAGGGAACCGCACGGACACGGCGGGGCGTTGTCCGCCACAATCACATCGTCGAGTCGATACCGCACGATGGGTTGGGTGAGGCGGCGGAAATCGGTGATGACGGGCGCATAGCGGGTATGCGCCGGGTCGAGCCACTCCTTCTGCACAACGAGGGAGTCCTCATTCCAGTGCAGTCGTCCGTACGGGCAGGTCGCGGCCAGGAAGCCCTCCGTGGCTTGATAGATCTGAGCCACGCGGTGGTTGAAACCTTGCTCGATCCGTTCGCGGTCCGCCGCGTCGAGCACATCGGCGACGCTGAGCAGAATGGCCGGCGGCGCGAGCAGCGTTGCGGCTCCGGGCTGCGCGGCGAGGTGAACGAGCACGCTCGGCGGGGCTGCGATGACGGTGGGACGCAGCGCCTGGAGGCGCGGCCCATGCTCGTTCAGCGGCTGATACAGATCGAAAAAGGCGAACTGAAATCGCCGGGAATTCACCGTTTGATAAAGCGGACTGTCCGCCCGGAGGAACAAGGCCGCCCGATGCGAGTGTCGCAGCGTGCCCCGCAACGTCCGCGCCAAGAGCGTGCCCGCCCAAAGCCGTCGTTCGCCGCCGCTGGCGAGAAAAATGCCGCGACTTCCCGAAGTGCCCGACGAGAGGCCGACGGTGATACCCGACAACGTGGCGGAGAAGTCGCGGGTTCGCTCCGCTGCGGTTGCGAGCGCCCACGCGGCTTCGAGCGTCACGCCCGCCGTGTTCCACGTGTCGAAGTGCCGCATCATTTCCGCCTTGCCCAGCACCGGCCACTCGCGCCAGCTGGACTGATCGTGCTCGGCCACGCGTTGGCGAAAAAACGGGGAACGTTCTGCCACGGTGGTCAGATGACGTTGCACCTGTTGCTCCTGCCAGGTTTCCAGAGCGGCACGATTCTTCCACCGCGTAAAACGGCGACGCGCCTGCACGTAGTGCCAAAGAATGGAGAGACGTTCGGTCATGATTCCCCTCGCGGACTTGAATCTGCTGGGTAGATCTCGGGGCAGTGACTGGGGATAATTCGCAGTTCCGGCTCGGCCAGGTGGAGGCGATGGAGCCGGTCCAGCGAACGGCGATAGGCGGGCCAGTCATGCAGGAATCGCGTCACGGGATGCGGCAGGCGATTTTCCCGGTACGCCGCGCTCAACCAACAGGCGTCGGCCGCCAGCAACACGGGCCGTCCGTCCTCGGCCAGGAACCGCACGCCGATTTGTCCAACGGCATGTCCCGGCAGTTCGAGAACGGTGAGTGAACCATCGCCGAAGACGTCGGTCCCTTCCGAAATCCAGTGCAGACGGCGCGCGGCGTCCTCCGGTATGAGTCCCGGCAGGACCGCCTGGAGCAAGGCGGCAAACCGGCTGAGGCCCTGAAGGGAATCCCACGCCGCCCGGCACGTGTGCAATTGCGCCTGGGGATAATCGCGGAGGCCGCCGACGTGATCGGCGTGCCAATGCGAGACGATGATGTGTTGCACTGTCCCGGCCGGCACGCCGCGGCGTTCGAGCACGCCGAGGATGCCCCGCGGTTCGGTCAGCGTCACGGGCGTCACCTGGCGATAGGCACGGTAGGGCCAGCGCGCGGTTTCGGCGAAGAAGCGCGGGGAGTAGCCCGTGTCGAAAAGCACCCGACCGTGCCGCGCGTGCTCCAGCAGCACGGCCGTGGCGTGGAAGCGCACCTTCTTCCGCCACGAACCGCCGGCGATCGCCACCGCTTCGTGAGCTTCGGTCCAACCATCCGAGAGCACGCTCCAGCGCCAGGTGGTGTTCATGCGCCTTTTCCTCCGGCCTGCACGGAGGCACGCCACAATTCCCCACAGCGTTTCAAGGCCGCGAGCACGTCGGTTTGCGGGGCATAGGATAGATCCGTCCGCGCCGCCGAGATGTCGAGCGTTTGACCGTAGGCGAGGGCCCCGACGGTATAGCGGGTGAGGGGTGGCTCCCAGCGCCGGAGGGTGAACGCGCGGGAAACGCACTCCAACAGACCGGCAAGGGTCATCGCCGTGGCGATGGGAATCGGGCGAAAGCGAACGGGCAGCCCGCAGGCTTCCAGAATCGTGCGCAGCACCACACTGCGGGGCTGTGGATCCCCGCTCGTAATGTGGTACACCCGTCCCTGGCACCGGGACGGGGCTCGGAGTGCGGCAAGCACCGCTTGCACGGCATCGCCGATCCACGTGAGATCCAGCAAGGGATCGCCCGCGCCGAAGAGGGGAAAAGCACCGTTCTGGGCTACGCGGATCATCCGCGGCAGAAGTGTCGTGTCGCCGGGCCCGAACAACGCCTTCGGTCGGAGGACGACCGCATTCAATCCCCGCCGCACCGCCGCGGCGATGAGTTGCTCCGCGGCGCGTTTGGTAGCGATGTAGTCGTTGGCGGGCCGGGCGCGGCCGGTGGCGTCCTCCTTCAGAGCGGATTGCTCCGCGAAATCGAAGAGGACACTGGGCGACGAAATGTGCACCAAGCGCCGGACGCCCGAGTTTTCGCAGGCCTGAACAACGTTCTCGGTGGCTTGCACATTCGCTGCCACGAAGGCGGCGCGGCGGCCCCACGGGGCGGAGAGTGCGGCGGCGTGAACCACCGCCGCACAGCCGTCGGTCAGACGCCGCAAGGCGACGGGATCGGCTGACAGATCGCAGGGCTGGAAGGCGATTCCGGCGTCGGTCAATGCCTGACCCTTGCGCAGGTCGCGTCCGGTGGCCAGCACGGGGTACCCCTGACGCTGAAGTTCCCGGGCCACGGCACCGCCCAGGAATCCGGTTGCGCCGGTGATGAGAATTCGCTGGGCCGAAACCATGGATTCTCCCACTCAATAACGCAGTCGCGCCCCGCCCAGCGATAATCCCGCCGAGGTGCCGAGGAACAATATCGACTGCCCACGAAGCAGCCGGCCCGAACGGATCAGTTCGTGCAACGCCAACGGCATCGAGGCGGAAACAACGTTGCCGTGATGTTGAATCGTTTCCACGAGTTTCGCCGCGGGAATACCCAGGCGGCGTCGCAGATGACGAATCGCCGGCAGGCTGGCTTGATGCGGGATGACCCAATCGACGTCGTCCCAGCGGCTACTTGAGGAGCCGACAAGGCGTTCGACAAACGATTCCATTTTTGCCGCGGCCAGACGAAAGACGGCCGGGCCCTGCATGTCGAAGAGATACTCGTCCGTGTTTTCGCCCGCCTGATGGTGGAACGGCGGGAGCTTGGTGCCACCGCCGCGAACTTCCGTGGTCGCGGCGCCTTCCGGCCAGGTTTCCACCAAGGTTTGGAGCAGCGCGGAATCGCCCACTCCGGCTTCGATCAACACCGCGGCCGCGCCGTCGCCCATCAGCCCCGCGGATTCCGGTTGTTTCCAATTCAGACCGATGGATGCGATTTCCGAGCAGACGATGGCGATCCGGCGGTAATTGCCGGCCGCGAGCAGCGAGCCTGCCACCTGCAGCGCCACCACGAATCCGAGGCAGGTCGCGTTCACATCGAAGCAGGGGATTCCGTGCCAACCCATTTCCCGGGCGACCAGCGCGGCGGTGCAGGGGATCGGCTGTTGCGGGGTGCTGCCGGCGTTGAGGAGCAGGTCGGGGAAAGGATCCGGCCACGGGCAGGTGGTGAAGGCGCTTCGCAGGGCTGCGGCCGCCATCTCCACCGTGGTGTGGCGGTCGATCTGTCGACGCTGCGCCACCCCGGTGTGCCGCAATGTCCACCCATTCGGCATGCCCGTCCGCCGATCCACCTCGGAGGAATCCACGATCCGGGGCGGCAGATAGGATCCGACCCCCTGCAATTGCAGCGAAATAGGGTGAGGGGGGTGGCTCAAAATATTGGAATTAACGAAAGTGAAAGAAGGGCCGACAGGCAAGCCGAATCCCCGCTCCGGCCCACGGGGGCGGGGCGATTCGTGCGCCGTGATCATGGGGTGCGGGTGGATACCCGTAGGCATCGGTTGGTACGCGTTTTGGCGGGTGAATGAAACCCCTTCAGGGTTGGGAGGATTTGTATATGCGTAACCCGGAGTAGCCCGCCGCGGGCAACCCCGGGCTGGTGGATTCAATCCCGTTGGGATTTGGAAAAGGGAAAATGCCGGGGGAACGTCGGAAAAACAGTTGTCCGGTGTCTGGGATTAGCCGCGTCAGATTTGGGGATCTCTATCGATGGTTATCCGGGGCTGGTGGACTCAATCCCGTTGAGATAAGTTGGATTCCGTATTTTGGATTTATGAACCGCCATGTCCTTCTGCTCTATCTGGCCACTTGGGCTTTGGTGGCGATTTCTCCGGGTCCGGCGGTGATGTGCGCGATGACTCTGGCCACGCGATACGGCTTTCGGCAGGCCTTGATGGGCATCGCCGGGATTCAGTTGGGCCATTTCGTTTTCTTTGGGTGCGTGGCCTCCGGATTGGCGGCGTTGCTCGCGACCGCCTCGATGGCGTTCCTGGTGATTCGGATCATTGGTGCGCTTTATTTACTGTATCTCGGCATTCGCATCCTTGCCGCCACGGTTCGTCCGCGTCCAAACGCGACGACGGCAGTGCTTGCGCCCGGGGGACGCAGCCTGCTTTTGCAGGGCTTGGCCATCCAGGTGACCAACCCGAAGGCGCTGCTGTTCATGTCGGCGCTGCTGCCGCAATTCATTCAACCGGACCACGCGCTGCTGCCGCAGTTGGTCGTGCTGCTGGTCGTGACCATTGCCGTGGATGTTTTGGTTTTGAGTTCCTACGCCTATTTTGCACTGCGTGGGGCGCAGTCCCTGCGGGACTCGGGAGTCACCGTGTGGCTGGAGCGCGCGTTTGGTGCGGCCCTCATTGCCTTTGGCCTCAAGCTGTTTAGTGCCACGCGGCAGTGAGCGGGCTGGCCTGGTGAAGGGCCCGGGTTTTCGTGAGCGAATTCAACCCCTTCAAGGTTGGGAGGATTTGCCAATGCGTAGCCCGGGGTAGCCTGTCGCAGGCAACCCCGGGCTGGTGGATTTAATCCCTTTGGGATAAGGGAAAATACTCCGGATCGGAGGCGGGTTGGAGACCGGTCCGCCGGCGGCACCACGGGCTACTTCTGGCGGCGTTGCCAGACGCGGAAGAGGAGCGCGCCGACGAGGAGCAGGGGAGCCGTGGTGCTCACTTCCGGGACCACCGTGGTGCCCAGGAGATTCAGCGACCAGCTATCCAGAGTGAGCAGCCCGCCCGTTTGCACGTCCGCCACAAAGAGCGACCACGCTCCATTGGGATTGACCCCATTGAAGCTCGACAAGCCGGCGCTGCGAGGACTGAGGTCCGTGACGAAGGAGGGATCCGCTGTGCGACCGTCGGGTTGCCACGAGCCGTCGAGCGGGTTCGTGAGGGGGGTGGTATGATCGCCGTTTAAGATGAGACGATAGCTGTGAACATCGGCGGGGGCACTGTCATCGAGGGTGAGATTGAAGCCCACGTCGCCGTAGCCGAAGGAGGATCCGGTGCGCCGTCCCACGCGGTTCAGCAGGACCGAAAAACCGGATTCATGCACCAGGCTGACGTAGAGGTCGCCATTATACCCACCGCCCCCATTGGCCGTGGGCGACAGCGTCAGGCTCACGTTCACGTCGGTAAGGAAGTTGAAGGCGGTGGTGACGTTTTGAGTATCCGTCACGCCGGAGGCCAGGCCATCGGGAACCGCTAGGTTCGGGGTGAAGACAAAGAGGTCGGCTTGCGCGGGGGCGAGGGCGCCGAGCAGCAGGGCCGCCGCCAGGGGGAACGGAGAACGGGGAATGAGTTTCATAGGTTCGATCAGGGGTTGGCGGGCGCTTCGGTGCGGTAGAACTGCTGGGGGTGATTGGGAGCGTCGAGGTCGAGCCAATCGAACACGCCGTTGGGCCCGGCGACTTTGGAACCGAGCGTTGTCCAAAGGACGGGCGATTTCAGCGTCTCCGTGGCCTGAATGAAATAGGAGCGTCCGGGGATGCCCGCGTATTTGAGATAGATCACCCCGCCGGCCTGGACTTCAAAGGCCAGGCGGTTGGCGGTCTCCTTATTGGGATTCGCGGCCACATCCACCGTTACGGTGGTGGTGGCCGTCAGGGTGTCCGGGTTCATGACGGTATAAGTGAAGCTGCCGGTACCGCTAAATCCGGCGGGAACCGTATAGAAAATCCAACCCTCGCTCACGGTGACCGTGGCGCCGGCGGGCAGCGGATCCTGGACCGAGACGAGAACCAGGGATGCGCCGGACGGATCGGTATCGTTCTCCAGCAACTGGGCCGGGGTGAGTTTGAGATCGGAATTCAAGGCCCGGCTGAAGGAATCCGCGAGAGGATTTGGGGCCAAGGGAACCGTGCCCATCGACAACCCGTCGAGGCGCAACCAGCCGGTATTCGCGCACCAGGCGTAACCACTGAGCAGGCCGGTGCCGAGATCCAATTGCGGATTGCCGGTGGCTTCGAAGTTGATCCAACCGAGGTTGGCCGACCACGCCAGGCCGCGCAGGGAACCGTCGACCAGCCGATTGACGCCGAAGTCGGCCCCGGTGGCATTGCCGTATTGGGTGCCATCAGCGGGGGCATCGTTGCCCAGGTTGATCCAGCCGCAGTTGGCCGAGTACAGGTAGCCGGAGAGCACGCGCACGCCGGCACTGGTCAATCGGACGGTGGCGGAGGAATGGGTGGGAACCCAGCCCACATTGGCCCCGTAGGCGTTCCCATTCAGCGCCGTCGCCTGCAGGGTGGGGCTGGCGAGGGAGAGTCCCGCGATCAGGCCCAAAAGTTTAAGGTTCATAAAAGGTGGAGATCCGTTGCCGCCGGGAGCGAGCGCGAGGTTCCTGGACACTGGAGCATTACTACTGCTTGATGTTGGCGTAGGGATTCGTACCGATGGCCGTGGAATCGACGACGGTGACACCCGCATGGACCGTGAATTCGGTGCTCGTAGAGGCAGCGGTATTGCGCACCACCACGGAAGTGACGTGCATAGCTACAATGCCCGTGCTGAGTTGAGAGAGGTGGTTGCCTTCAATACGGACCCCTTGGACAGTAGCGTCGGTAAGGATGCCGGTATTGCCCCCGCTAATGCGGTTATTCTCCACGAGGCCGAAGGCGGCGACCCTGATAGCCGCGCTGCCGGTGCCAGTCAGTCGGTTTCCGACAGCTCGTCCATGCGACGGTAGATCGATGCCGATGGTGTTGTTGGAGTCCTGCGCAATTCCTGAGATCCGCGAGTTGAGAACTTCATCGCAATAAGTTATACCGGCGGCCGATACAGTACCACCGCTGATGGTGGATACCGTGCAATTCTCCACCCGATGGACGACGGTGATGCCTATAGCGCTTCCGCCGGCGGTGATGTCGGAAATCTTGGTGTCCACCGCCACAGTTCCACTTCCGCTGATGCCCGTTCCGGTGATGCCGACTGACAGGCCCGTGCTGGATATATCGGCTACGTTACAGCGGGAAATGGTGGCGGCGTGGATGCCGATCGTGCCCTCGGAGGTTGAGGTGCCGTCGATCCCGCGGACGGTGCACGAATCCACCGTACCGGATGTGCAAGAGATCCCAATAGGATGGCCCCCGGTGAGAGTGCTGACGGAACAGCCCTTGATATCTCCCAGAGCTGCCGAGATGCCTGCGGTACAGTTGCTAACGCCATCCACCCGGCAGTCGCGGATCTGTACCCGCGACGTCGCCGACGCAAGAATGCCGTTGACCGTGCTGTTCATCACGCTGACGCGCTCCATGGTTCCTTTCCCATCGACATCCAGGCCAGCGGTCAGTGAGCCAAATACCTGAAGGTCCTGCAGGTGGAACTGCGTGGAAGAGCTGATTTTGATGCCTTTCGTGTAGCCCCGAATCATCCCATTGCGGATCACCAGCGCGCCACCGGGAGCATTGCTGTTGATCCCGTCGGTAGAACCGACGGCGGCTTCGATCGTGTATCCGTTGAGGTCGAGGGTCACATTCACCGCTTCGATGCGGATGCCAGCCTTGCTGGTGTTCCCGGTGATCGACCCGGTGAGGTAGTAGCTGCCGGGCAGAGTAATGATGTGGACGGCGGTCGCATCCCCTGGGAGGGTATTCACGGGTGTCCGCGCCTCAACCTGGTCGAGCGATTTCATCGTCGGGGCGGGCGGACCCGCCGGCGGGGTGAGGCTGCCCTGGGCGAGGGCGACCGTGGTGGTGAAACAGGCGGCCAGCGCGAGTGCGGTGGAGCGCGAGATGAACCAAGAATTTTTCATTGTCCGAATTTAATTATATCTCCGAGCCGTCGTGATCAGCTTTCGCTCTGCAGACTTAACTGTCGGATACCCGGGCGGTATCGGACGATGGTCGGAGTTCCGGCCGGTATTTTGCTCCGACGAAAGTCGGAGTTGCCGGCGGCGTGGGCGAAGCGTTGGGCCGCGAGATAGGAAGGAAGGCGATGGATTGCGGGCGCGTAAGGGTAGGGGAGCGGGACGGCCCAGTGTGGTTGTTTGAAACGCACCGGTTCGGACGTTCCGATGCAACCCCGTCGGGGTTGGGAATTTTGGCGCATCCGTAACCCGGGGTAGCCCGCCACGGGCAACCCCGGGCTGGTTGATTTAATCTCGCTGGGATTGGGGAAAGGGATGGTTTGCGACTATTGGCCGCTTCGCGATCCGTTGGTGATTGGCGAACCGTGACGAAAGTTGGTAAGGAATCTCTCGCGGGTGCGACAAAGGCGCGTGGATCCTCGTTCTGACCATCGACCCGAGTCCGTGCTGCTGATCATCGCGGACATCGGGGGTTACACGCGTTACATGACCGCGAATGCGAAAACGCTCGCGCACGGTCAGGTCATCATCACTGAACTTATTCACGCCATCGTTCGCGAGATCGCGTTGCCCCTGGAGATCGCCAAGTTGGAGGGCGATGCCGTGTTTCTCTTCTGCCGGAAATCGCCGGATGCGTTGCAATGGATGTCCATGCGGGCGGAAATCAGCCGCAGTTTGCTCACGTTTTTTTACCTCTTTCAAAAGCGCCTCCAGGAGTTGAGCCAATCCAATCACTGCACCTGTCAGGCGTGTTCGCACATTGAGAAATTGGCACTTAAGATCATTGTGCACAGCGGCGAAGCCTTGTTCCACCGGGTTCTGCATTTCGAAGAACTCGCGGGCGTGGATGTCATCATCGTGCATCGGTTGCTGAAGAATTCCGTGCCCGCCGGGCAATACCTCCTGCTCACGGAGTCCGCGATGCGCGAACTGCAATTCCCGGAAACCGTTACGTTCAAGCCCGGGAGCGAAACCTACGAAGACATCGGCCGGCTTACGACGGCTTATCACGATTTCGACCTCCAGCCGTTCACCGGAGGGGCGGCGGAAACGAAGACATTTGGCGCACGCTACACGCAGGCGTGGCAGACGTTTGGGAAGCTCTGGTTTGGACCTTTCTCCTTGCGGGGGCCGTCGTTTCGGAACCTGCCGGGCCAATCCGGTCGAGCGGGTAAAATGGGTTTTGCGATACTGACCCTACTGCTGACGCCCATCATGCTTCCGTTCGGAGCGGTGGTGAGCGCCTTGCAGGCAATCAGGATGGGTCGCTCGTGAGGAAGGCCGTGCGGCGCGGGGAGTGCCCCGACGGGCGAGCGCGAAGGGGAATTTCAGGGCGTTCGAAGAATATCTTTGGGATCCGCCCGCAGGATCAAAAGCCCGCCTTGCCGTACGACTTCGCCGGTGATCTGCACGGGTTCGGCGACGAGGTCCAACACCTGCTGATTCACTGGCCGTCCATCGGCGCCCACGAGCAGCAAATGGAGGGCTGCGCCCTTGGTGGACCGAACCAGTAAGATCGGGGGAATCCCGCCACTGATGCAGCGAATGGCACACGCCCGATGCGGCAGGAGCTGACCGGGATTCATCACGCCGAGAAAACATTTACTGTCCACGATTTCACCGAGGAGCGTTTGGCGCCCGAGCGGGATGGATTCCGGGCCAACGATCGCCGTGGCTGGCTGCTCGTCTGCCCGGATGGAATCGGGCACGGCTTCGACCATGGTTTGATCGCCGCGATAGATCAGCGTGCCTTGGAGGGAAACGGATTTGCCATCGAGCGACGCAAGCTTTTCACGGTCGAGACCGAACTTGAAGGGCGCGACGAGATAGTACGTGGAAAAGCTCGGTTGAGTACTCACCGCACCCGGCCGGAGCACCAGCAAATGCGGGTACGGCTGCACTTTCAACACGCCCGAAAACGTTTTGACGGTGCCCCACTCGAAGACGCTGGAGCCGATCAGTTTTTGTGGCAGCGCGAGTGCCAGCGCGCTGGTGATGCCCAGCACGAAGAGAACGAGGGCGACGGCGCGCATCAATTTGCGATGGCGTGGTGATGCCTGGGTTTCCCAGCCGATGTAGAAGTCGTCCTTCATGAGTCGATCAAAGCGGGTTCCACCCGGATTCCGGCGGGATTGGGTTGTGAGTGAACCAGCACGCGACCGCCCCGCACGCGCACGTTGAAGGTCGGGACTTTTTCGGTGAAGGGCGGCGGTGAGGCCCCGGTATCGGGGTGGTATTGATAACCATGCCAGGGACAGGTGACGCAACCGTCGATAATTTTCCCCTCGCCGAGCGGCCCGTTTTGATGCTGGCAAACATTGGAGACCGCAGAGATTTTGCCGGCGTACTTGAAGATGGCCACGCGCTCGCCGGAAAGGCAGATGATTCGGGCCCGGTGTTCGGGGATGTCGGCGACCGCGCAGGCATCGAGGAAACCGTCGGATTCGACCGAAGTTTTTGGACTTGGGACTCCCGACGGGGCGGAATCGAGCGCCTTTTCCCGGTGGGCGGCGAGGAGATGCAGGCCGAGGACGATGAACAGGCCGGCGGCCATGGTTCCGACATAGGCCCAGCTCGCCTCGCCTTGCAGCACGCCGAACGTGACGTGCAGGACGAGGAGTGCGTAGGCGAAATAGACCGACATGTGGAGCGCCTTCCACACCGGCGCGCTGAGGTTCGCGAGCCAGAAGTCGTGGCTGGTCGCCGCCAGCAGAAAGAGGATGACCAGCGCGAAGAATCCGAACGGCTGGAAGGGCACGCCCGCCACGGAAGGGCTCAAGGGGCTGGAAACGAAGATGCTGACCAAAGGATTCGTATCGCTGCCCGCGTGATACGTCGCGACAACGAGCGCGCCATGCAGGAGGGCCAGGAAAAAGCAGGTGACGCCGGCATGACGGCGATTGTAGAGCAGAGGCAGGAATTGAGGACGCAAGCGGCACAACGGACCGATGCCCAAAATGAGATGGAGCAGGAGAAACGCGGCGCTGCCCAGCGCGCGGATCAGCAGGATTTCATCGGTGACTAGGGGGAAGGCGATCTTGGTGGCGGCGGCAAACGTGATCAGAAATGCCGCCACGGTGCCGATCAAAACCAGATCATAGAGCTTCTTCTGTCGGTTCCATTGAACGGCGGTGTACTGGGCGCTCATGGAGTATTGGAGGGGGGGATTTCCAGGGGGCCGGACCGGGCCGCGATTTGATAATCGGCGAGGCGGTAGAGCAGGAGGGTGCCGGTTTGCGCGACCGGACTGCCGGGCAGGATGAGGGCATCGGAACCGAGGGTGCCGAGTAGTTGCGCGTTGGCGGGCAGGGCGCCGGTAAGGTCTTTGGGGTCCGCGACCCAATAGACGAGGACGTCGGGTTGGAGGAAATCCTCCGGGGCGGAGAGCGCCACCGCGTAGGACCCGGGTGCCGCGGTCTCGCGCAGCAGGCGCACACGAATGGCGATGGGGGCGTTCGTAAAGAGATCCGTTCGTTCCCAAATCCGGGTGGTGGCGGTCCGGGGGGCGGTGACCAATTCGGGCGGCAGAGCCGACATTTTCGGCACGGTTTTTCGGGCGGCGACGCCACCGGCAAACGCCAGCGGCAAAAGCAATCCCAGCGTCGCAAAGAGGCGGCGATGCCGTTGGCGCAAGGAGTGGATCATGCGGCGGTGTGCCTTTGGGCGGCCCGTCGATGGGCGCTGACTTCCGGCGGCGGAACGGAGGTTCCCGTTCGCCAACGCTGCAGCAGCAGGGGCCAGAACACGACGGAGCCGGGGAGGGTGAGCAGGCGGAAGCCCCAGGAGCCGCGTGCGGCGGCGGGATCGATGGTTTGGACGCCAACGGCAATGAACGGAACCGCGAAGAGAAGACCGGCGGCCAAATAGATTCCCAGCAGGAGCAGCAAAACTCCGGCGATCATGGACGCAGTTTCTTTCCGTGGAGTGCTTCCACGAAACCGACGAACCCCGCCGCCTGTTTGCTGAGACGCTGACTGATTTCCGGGTTGGCGAATTGTCCGGCCTCGTTCAGCAGACTGCCGATGCCGGGCAGGAAGACGCGTTCGGGAAAGATATACGCGTTGCGATAGCCGAAGATGGCTTGCAACTGCTCGACTGGTCGCAAGGCACCCCAGATTCCGGCGGCCAGGCCGACGAAGCACACCGGGCGATGGACAAAACTTTCGGGGAACGGCAGGAGGTCGATGAAATACTTCAAGACACCCGGCAGGCCGCCGTTGTATTCGGGCGTCACTACGACCAGGCCATCGGCGGCGAGAATGGCCTCGCTGAACCGCGCGAAGCCTGGGGGCTTTTCGGCGTAGGCGGCGGGCAGGAAGACCTCCGGTGGCAGTTCCGCCAGATTGAGCAATTGCGTTTCGACGCCCAGCGTTTGGTAGTTTGCGGCCAGCTGGTGGGCCACTTTGAGCGTGTTACTGCCGGGCCGGTTGGTTCCGCTGATAATGACAATCATTCAGCGATGGGTCGCGGCGCGGGGTGAAACCTTACACGGAAATTTTTGGGGTTGGCTCCCGGCGGGGGGGCGGTTTTTTGACGTGAGTAGCCGGGTGTCTGGGATAACAATGATTGCGCATTGGTTGTTACCCATGGTAGTCTGGGGCCACGGTCAGTTTTAGCCATGAACGTATCTTTGGGCCCCAAATGGGAGAAGTTTGTCGAGGATAAGTTGAAGACCGGCGATTACCAGTCGGCGAGCGAACTGGTGCGGGAGGGTCTCCGGATGCTAGAGCAGCGGGATTTGTCCACCCAACGCGGCACCGTGGCGACCTTTGAGGAATTGCAGGATGCCTTGCTGGCGTCGGTCCGGAGTGGCCCGGCGACCCCGATGACGAAAGGCGATTGGAAGGAACTTCACGCGGAAGTCGCCGCTTTGGCCGCGAAGAAACGCTCATGAGCGCCGGGCGGATCGAAAAACGGTCACCCGCCTACCAAGATCTTCGCCGTCACGCCGTGTACTTGGCCGTCGAGGCGGGTGCGCCGGTTGCCACCCGGTTTCTGGAATGCGCGGAGAAGGCGTTTTCAACCCTGGCCAGTGCGCCGACGATGGGGCGCGTTCGGCGATTTCCGCACGCCGAAGTGGGCGAGTTGCGTTCCTGGGCGATTCCGAACTTTGAGCGCTACCTCATTTTCTACCGGGCACTGCCGGGGGGTATCGAAGTGATTCGCGTCCTCCACGGAATGCGCGATTTGGATCGCATCTTTGGCAGCAAGACGGGGGATGAGGGGGGATGATGCAACCTTTTCCGAGTTGAAGAGGTGTTGCGGCGAGTGACCCAGGGTAGCTGGTTACCGGCAACCCTGGGCTGGAGGAGGGAATCCTGTTGGGATTCGGGGCGGTACGTGGTCCATCCCAAAGGGATTCGGGACGGTCAGATCGTGAAATCGAGGGCGGAGTTGGAGCGGGAAAGTCGATCCTGATGTTCGATCAAGTCGGCGAGGGTGGTTTCATCGAGCACTTTCGACGTGGCGTCGCGGACCTGTTTCATGACGGCGCGGATGCCGCAGATTTTCTCGTCCGGGCAATCCTTGCACGGCGCGTAGGCCGTCTGGCTGACGCAGGGGATCAGCGCCAGCGGGCCATCGATGAGCCGCAGGACCCGACCGACGGTGATGGTTTTCGGCGCGCGGTTTAACGTGTAGCCGCCGCCGCGACCGGGGCGACTGTGCAGGATGCCGGCGCTTTTGAGTTCCAACAGAATGACCTCGAGGAACTTCTTGGGCAGGTGCTCGTTTTCCGCGATCTCGCGGATCAGCACGGGTTTGCCTTCGCCTTTTTGACACAAGTACATCAAGGCGCGGATCCCGTATTTGGCCTTTTGCGACAGCATGCTGCCAACGTCTAGCCGATACCGGGAGAATACCCAGAAAAAACCCGCCCCGTTCCCTCCTGTTGGGGCATACCGCCGTCGGTATGAGCGGCAAGTGGATCGCTTTCGATCTCAAAACCGGCCGGTTAAATGCTTGGTTCCCAAGTCTTACGGTACGGGTTCAGGTCCGTGATGAGATTAAAACCTTAACGTCTATTGACAAAGTAGATAAATAAATCAGTTTCGCGGAACTGAGTGTCCGACCTGAGTTCCATTTTCCTGCATCCTTTATGAGTGTTTCCTTGCTTTCTGCACCGGTTTTGGACCGCGAAGTGCCGGTGGTGTCGACGCCCCGTCGCTCGGTGACGCGGCTGCTGGCGCCGCTTGAATTTGTGGCGGAACACTCGGCCCATCTGCTGAGCAAGTCGCTGGGTTCCTTCGCCAGCGGGGGCGCCCATTACGCCCTGCCTCGCTACCTCTATGTGGGCCCCAAAGGCGGCGGGGAAATCCTCCGGGTGGGCATTTTTGCGACGTTGAATGGGGACGAACCCGAGGGAGCCCTGGCGTTGGGGCATTTTCTTCAGGCCTTGGAGCGACAGGCGGATCCGGCGCAGGGATTTGCCCTCTTCCTTTACCCGGTGTGTAATCCCACTGGTTACGAGGACAACACGCCCAACGCTCGTACGGGGCGGGATCTCAATCGGGAATTCTGGCGGGAATCGACCCAACCGGAGGTGCGCTTTCTGGAGTCGGAGATCTGGATGCAGGGTTTTCACGGACTGATCACGCTGCGCAGCGCGGCGGATTCGTCCGGCATTCATGGCTTCGTTCAGGGGAGCGTGCTTTCGGAAAGTTTGCTGGAACCGGCGCTCCTCGCGGCGTCGCGCTACGTGCCCCGGAATCGGGAGACACAGATCCGCGGGCTTCCGGCCCGGGATGGCATCATTCACCAAGGCTATCCGGGCATCCTCCAAGCGGTGCCGGGCTTGGTGCGGCCGCCCTTTGAAGTGACCCTGGTGAGTCCGCGACGAGCGCCCGTGCATCGTCAGGTGGAGGCGCTCAGTGCGGCCCTCGCGAGCCTGCTGACGGAGTTCCGTTATCTGCAGGCCATTGCGCAGAACATTTGAGCGCCCAGCACCTCCCCGAATCCGTCCCCGCGATATTTCCAACGTCCCGAATTCACGTTCCCCTTCCTCCACTTTCGCATGAGCAGCCCTGAGCCTGTCACCTCGCAAAAACTGGATCTGCCGGTCCAGTCCCCCGCCTCCCGCACCGCGGGAATCCTTTCTCCGGAAATCGCCCAAGCCATCGCCACGTCGCTGGCGGAGCTGGAATTCGGCTCCGTGGAAATCACGATTCACAATTCGCGCGTGGTGCAGATCGAACGTCATGAGCGCATTCGTTTTGCCTCCGCGGGGCGGGAGGAGCCGGTGCCCTCCCGGCGGCGGTCTGGTTCCGGTGCGTGAACCGTGAGGCACCGCAGTTCATAGTTTCGCTCAACGCCCGGACGTGCCGCATCCTGCGGCGTTTTCATGAAACAGCTCAAATCCTCCCTGGGCGATCTCCGGCGTTTGTTCGTGCGGACGATCACCCTGCGGGATATCGCCGAACCCCTGGGTTCCTTCGATGCCAGTCAACCGGCGCCGGAGGTGGGCGCGTTCATGTCCGAGCGCGGCTATGACGTCGTCGGGGTCCGGGTGAACGGAGTGGTGGCCGGGTACGCGGTGCGGACGGATCTCGTCGCCGGGAACACGGGGCAACATCGACGCGCTTTTGCTGCGACCGATGTGCTGCCGGACAGCGAACCGTTACTGGGTGCGTTGGCGGCGCTACGGGAGCGGCGGCACGTTTTCATCACCGTGCTCGGGCATGTGGGCGGCATTGTCACGCGCGGCGATCTGCAGAAGGCGCCGGTCCGGCTGTGGTTGTTCGGCCTGGTTTCGCTCCTGGAAATGCAGCTGCTGCGCGTCGTGCGGGAGCGGTATCCTTCGGACGATTGGAGCGCGCATCTGACCGGTGAGCGAGTGGCGGGAGCGCGGCGGATCTTCGCGGAACGGCGGCAGCGACGGGAGGAGAACGACCTGCTGGATTGCCTGCAACTGGGCGACAAGGCGGCGATATTGATGAAGGACCCCGCGCTTTTTGCGCAGAGCGGCTTTACCTCCAAGGCGGCGTTGGCGGCGTTTTTTCAACAGGTCGGCGCGCTACGGAATGCCCTGGCGCATGCCAACGATATTTTGCTCGGCGAATGGCCGGCGCTGCCGGATTTGGTGACGGACCTGGAATCGTTTCTGGAGCGTCTCGAGGCGACCACGGTGCCGCCGGTGTAATTCGCGGCGGCACCCGGAGGGTGGGTGGACGCGGGACGAGTCGCGATTCAAACAACGTCGCTCTCGGGGCTGATATCGGCGAACAGCCACGACGAGAGATAACGTTCACAACTGGACGGAATGATGGCGACGATGGTCTTGCCCTGATTTTCGGGGCGTCGACCCACCTGGATGGCGGCCCACGCGATGGCCCCGCTGGAAATGCCCACCGGGATGCCATCGAGGCGATTGATCTCCTTCGAGATCGGACCGGCGTCGTCCTCGCTCACCGTGATGACCTCATCCACGACGGCGCGGTTCAGGTTGTCCGGAATGAAGCCGGCGCCGATGCCCTGCAGTTTGTGGGGACCAGGCAGGCCGCCGGAGATGACGGGTGATTTGGCCGGTTCGACGGCGATGGCGCGGAAGTTGGGGTTGCGGGCTTTGATCACCTCGGCGACGCCGGTGATGGTGCCGCCGGTGCCGACGCCGGCGACGACGAAGTCCACTTTTCCCTGAGTGTCGCGCCAGATTTCCTCAGCCGTGGTGCGGCGATGCGCGGTGGGGTTGGCGGGATTGGAGAACTGCTGGAGGATGAGGCTGTTGGGAATGCGGGCGTGGAGTTCCTCGGCCTTGGCAATGGCACCCTTCATGCCGCGGGCACCCTCGGTGAGGACGAGTTTCGCCCCCAGAATTTTAAGCAATTTGCGGCGTTCGAGACTCATGGTCTCGGGCATGGTGAGGATCAACGTCAGTCCCCGCGCGGCGGCGACGAAGGCGAGGGCGATGCCGGTGTTGCCGCTGGTGGGCTCGATCAGAATTGTCTCGTTCGTGATGCGGCCGGACGCGAGGGCGTCATCGATCATGGCCAGACCGATGCGGTCCTTGACCGAGGACAGCGGGTTGAAGAATTCGAGCTTCAACAGCAGATCGGCGACGACGCCGTGTTTGGCGGCGGTGCGATGGAGGCGGACCAGCGGAGTGTTGCCGATGGTTTCAGTGATGTTGTCGTAGATTCCGGGCATGGTGGGGGCTGGTTTGAGGTTGAAGTGCGGACGAAATGGAGGGGCGTCAGGGCGCGGTTTCGGTGGCCAACCCCATCTTGGTTATCCCCAGTTGCTGGACGATATCGAGCACGCGGATGACGTGCTGATAGTCGGCATTTCCCGCGCCTTTGATCACGAGGGCGAGGTCCGGATTGGCGGCCTTCAATCCCGCCAGGCTGTCGTGGAGTTCGGGGAGAGTGCGCGGCTGACCATTGAGGGTTACGGCGCCAGTGGCGGCCACGATCAACTGGTTGGGGCGCAGGGCGTCCTTGGGTTGAGTTGGGGGGATTTTGGCGGACGGCAGGTTCAGTTCGAGATCATTGACCAGCTGTGGCGTGGTGATGATGAAGATGACCAGGAGCACGAACGCGAGGTCGAGCAACGGGGTGATGTTCAGCTCGTTCAGGGAGTTGTGGTGGGATTGGGAGACCTTTTTCATGGCAGGGCCAATCGGTTGTCGGCCTCGGCGACGACGTCGAAGCGGACGAGGAATTGCGGCGGGAAACTCTTGGGCGGCGGCCGGCTGAAGCGCTGGGTGGCGGTCAGGACCCGGCGAACGGATTCGTCCCAGACGGCGTTACCTGATCCGCTTTTCCAATCGGTGCGGGTTAACTTTCCTTGGGGATCGACGGTCAGTTCGATCTCGGCGACAAAGGACTCATCGGCGATACCCTCGGGTCGAGTCCATTTGGAGCGAAGGGTGAACTCGACAAAACCGCGATAGAGGGCGACGGGATCGGACGTGGATTCCACGGCCTTGGCGCCGTCGGTAAAAGCGAAGGCAGGCAAACCGACCGGCGGCGGGGCCGCGGCCGGAGCCACAGTGGCAGCGGGCGGCGCGGTGGCGACGGTGGGCGGTGGGGGCACCTCGGCGGGCGGGCGTGCCGGTTCCGGCTTGGGTTCGGGTGGTTTCTCCTCCTTGGGTTTTTCCGGCGGTTTTTCCTTGGGCGCCATGGTGATGGCGATGGTCTTGAGTTGCTTCCCGAGGTAACCCTCACGCGCGGCGAGGAAGGCCAGTGCGGCGATGATCGCCGCATGAAAAACAAACGAAACAACGAGGTTGAGTCGTGCGGAGTTTTTTCGTTTACGCTGGATGGCCATGATGGGGCTCAGTGTTCGCCGGGTTTCAGCGCTTCGGTGGCCAGGTCCACCTTGACGACATTGGCCTGCTGGAGGACGTCGAGGACGCTGACGATGCGGTCGTATTTGGTCCGGGCATCGCCGCGCACGATGACGCTGAGATCCGGATCGTCGGTGCGGAGTTGGATGAGTCCCGATTGCAGGGCGGCGACATCCACCTCCTGTTTGTTGAGGAAGAGTTTACCGGCGCCATCGACGGTGACGTAGTTGGCCTTGCGGGGCGGATCCTTGGGCCGGGAGGCGGCGGTGGGGAGGTTCAGGTCGAGGTCATTGACGACCGGGGTGGTGGTGATGATGAAGATGACGAGCAGGACGAAGGCGAGATCGAGCAGGGGCGTGATATTCAGCTCGGTGAGCGAATGATGATGGGACTGGGAGCACTTCTTCATGCGGCCTCCTAGCGCGACCCGGCACTGGCGGCCGGGTTAAAGTCCTGCAAGGCGCCGACGATGCGATCACCCAGCGCGCGATTGGCTTCGGTCAATTGTACGGCGAGCCCGCGATTGGCCTCATTGATCTCCTCACCGAGCGGCCGGTTGTCCACGTAGGTGTGTTCGATGGACGTGGCGAATTCGGTGGCAAACGCGTCGAGTTCCTGGGTGATGGCGCGGATGCTGGTGACCATGAAATTGTAGGCGAACATGGCCGGGATGGCGACGAGCAGTCCGATGACGGTGGCGATGAGGGCGCCGGCCACGCCGGGGGCCATCGTGGTGAGGCTGGCGGAGTTGGCCTTGGCGATGCCGGAGAAGGTCTCCATCACGCCCCAGACGGTGCCGAGCAGACCGATGAAGGGGCCGCCGGCGACGGCGGTGGAGAGCACGATCATGCCCTTTTCCAGGCTGAGCGCCTGCTGACTCGCGGTGCGTTCGAGCGCGACTTTGACGGAATCGAAGGACGCCGTGCTGACCCGTTGCTGGCCCTTGATTTCGACGGCGTGATTTTTGAGGTGGTATTCCAATTCATCCGCCCCGGCGACATAGAGTTCGTAGGCGGGGGCGCCGTCGAAGTCCTCCGGTTTTCGAGCGAGTTCGAGGGGATCCCGGGTGGCGCGGTAGGAGGCAAAAAAGCGTTTGGCCTCGCGGCGGGCGATCCAGAGCTGGCGCGCCTTGGTGAGGATCACGGTCCAACTGAAAAGCGAGACAATGACCAGGGTGCCGATGGTGATCTTGCCCTCCACAGTGGACTTTTCGAAGGCAAACTGGAGGGCGCCGGAGGCGAGCAGGGGAGGCAAGGTAGACGGGGTCATGGAAAGGGAGATCAAGGCGTGTTTTTCGGGGGCAGGATGACGGTTACGCGACCGGTGTAGCGGGTGAGTTTGGGACCGGCGGCGACGCGGCGTTTGGGATCCTCGGTTTCTTCCCGGGTGGTTTTGGCCGCGCTGGTTTTGGCGGTGTCGTCGCCCTGCAATCCCTGGCTGGCCCCGGCGGCGGCGTTGCCCTGGGCGAAGCCCACGGAGCTGGAGGAGACGTTGCCGCTGGTGCTGACGTTTTGCGAAAGCAGCGCGGCGTCCACGGAGGCGCCGCTCGCATTCACGCTGCTGACGCCGATGATGGTGCCGGAGACACTGCCGCCGGCGCCCACGCTCACGCTACCCTGAGCGAGGGCGGTGACGTTCACGTTTTGTTGCGCGCTGAGGCTGATGTTTTCGCGGGCAAAGACGAGGCCCTGAATGTCGCCGGTGGCTTCGAGCTTCACCGTACTGCCAATGACCCCCGAGCCGCGGGCGTCGATGTTGCCGGCATAAATGACGTGGCCGTCGGCATCCTGGGTTCCGGCGCGGAGTGTGACGGTGCCGGCGCTGGAGCCCACGCCATTGAGCGGTATTTGGACGACGCCGCCGGCACTGGCGATGATGTTACCGCGCGGGGTCTCGACGAGGATGTTGCCCACGGGGTTTTGCGAAGCGGGGAATTGGGCGTCCAACGACGGCGGAAACGTGGTCGCCAGGATGCCGCTGCCGGGAATGGTGGGCGAGTAGGTGCGGATCTCGTGCGTTAACGGATCCACGTGAATCTTTTCGACGGTGGCGGCGCCGGAACCGCCCGTGCCCGCGTCGACATTTCCCTCCAGGGAACGCACGGTAACCTTGCCGCCGTCATACCCGGCGATGCGCGAACCGTTCACGTCGATATCGCCACGGGCGATGACGGTGACGTCGCTGGGATCCACGGTGAAGATGCCGCGGGCATTCGCGTCATTGGCCTGGAAAGTCGCCGAGCCCACGTGGACGCTGCCGCCGGCCACCACGGAGATGTCGCCGCCGTTGAGGGAGGCGATTTTCGTGGAGAACATGTCCAGGTTGCCGCCCAGATCGACGCGGATATCGGCCCCGTGCGTGAAGTATTTGGCCAAGGCGCTGTTGCCCCGGGGGCCTTGCGACACGATGCCGACGGTCGCCCCGAGGTCGAGGTTTTGGGCCTGGATTTCGAAGGCGCCGCCGCCGCCGAGGCGGTAGCCGGTGTCGGAATTCAGCGGGACATCCTGGCTGGCGAGATACAATTGTTTCGCCACGTCGGGACTGAGCGTGGCCACGAGGCGCGTGGCGGGGTCGCCATTGGGCAGCACCACGGGCTGGCCGTTGGCATCGAAGACCCGCACCGGGGTGTTCAAGAGCAACTGCAGTTCATCCCCCGTCATGCGGCCCTGGAAGGTCAGTGTCCCGGTGGTTGCAGTGTAGGAGAATCGGTTTTCCAATCCGCCCAACGCCCCGCTGAGCGGCGGAAAAATGAGTCCCTGTTGGAAGGCGCTGAAATCCGGCGCGGTCGCGAGCGGGATGCTGGTGAACTCGTTCCGGTTGAGGATATCACCGCCCACGTGGATCCGGGTGACGTCTTCGTTGCGCAGGTTTTGTCCGTCGAAACGGCTGTTCACCAGATTGCCGTCCACGCGGATCTCGGCCCGTTTCGGCACGCCGAGCAGCACGTTTTTCAGGTCGCCCGCGAGCTGGAGATTCACCGCGGTGGTGTCCTCCAAATGAAGGGGCACGGCGGCGTGATCGGCCACGCCGAAGTCGCCGAAGCTCCGGTACTGGGTTTTGCCGCTGTCGGAGACGATCAACTGCGCGAGATCGCCGGCCTTGGTTCCGATCAGCGAACCGCCGTCGGTCGTCCGAATGCTGAGATTTCCCAGCGGCGAGGGAAAGAGCAGCACGTCATTGCCCAGGAGAACGCCGCCGGCGCCGGCAGTGATCTCCAATGTGCCGGGATAGATGGGGGGCATGCCCTGCGCGAAGGTGTCGTTGAAACGCGGCAGGGCGGTGCCGCGCAACTGGACGGAATTGCCGGCAAAGAGGCGGGTGTAGGCGTCGGCGGAGTAATCGAAGCGGAACCGATTGAGGGAAACGCTGGAGCCGAGGTTGTTGAACAAACCGTTGGGATTGCGGACTTCCTGCAGCAGCACGTCGTGGGTGGCGTTTACGGTCCAACCGCCTTTTACCACGCTCAAGGCGAGCAGGCGGGCCGCGGTGCCGGCGTCGCGACCGGCCGTGACAGTGCCAGCGCCATTGCGGACGACGAAATGGCCACTGACATCGCGGCCGGCAGTGACGCTGACGTTGCCGGGAGCTTCCCCAAATGCGCCGCTGCCCGCGTCATTTTGCGTCCCGCCCGATAACGGTAGAAGGCTGATGATATCCTGGCCGGCCTTGAGCGAAACGTTGCCGCCTTGTGCCGTGCTGATGCCGCCCAGATCGGCATCGACCGTGTAGCCGGACGGGAGGAAGCGGAATCCGTTGTTCTGGGTGCCGGTGTTGAGGTTGCCGGCCAGTGCCTCAACGTCGATCGCGCCGCCGCCGACGGTCCGAACATGTCCGCTGGCGACGGTGACATTATTGCCGGCGCGCAGCTGGACGTGGCCGTTTTGAGCCTGCAGCGACCCGGTGCCACCGAAGGCGAGGTTGCCCACGCCGGATTTCAGGGCGCCTGATCCGCCGGCGAAATCGCGGCCGGCCGCGAGCGTCACCGACCAGTTTTCGCCGGCGACCAGATTGGCGCCGTTGGCGATGGTGAGATTGTTGCCCGCTTCCAACGTGAGCTGACTGCCGGGCGCGTTGATGCCGGTGCTGGACTCCAAATCCCAAAGGGTTCCGGCGGCCACGGTGATATTGCGGGTGGCTTGGAGAGTGATTTTCGAAAAGCCGACGAAGGCGGAACCCACATCCAGATTCAGGGTGCCTGCCGGTGGATCCCCGGCGCCGACCTGTCCGGAACCGGCGTTACTATTCCCGGAGCTACCGATCACGATGTCCTGCGGGTCGATCAACAATTGGCCGCCCACGCTGCCGGCCTGGGCATGGCCGTCGATCTGCGAATGAATCGCCGGTGTGTTTGGCGCAGAGATTTCGACGAAACCGCCGGCCCCGCCCGACGCCCCGCCGGGGATCTGGATCCGCGAGGTGGGCGTGTCGGAGAAGGTATCCGCGGACTTGAGGGTGATGCGGCCGGCGTCGCTGGGGCGGGCGGCATCGCCCGCGGCGGACAGCACGGAACCCGGACCGAGATTCACTGCGCCGGACGCGACGAGTTCGATGACGCCATTGTGTTCGCGCACGGAATTGGCCTGCACGAGGCCGTCCTGATTCACGACGTTGGCATGCAGGGCGATGGTGCCGGCGTCGGCGATGAGCCGGCCGGTGTTGTCGACGGATCCCTGGGGCAGGGTCACCTGGGCGCTGAGTCCACGTCCATCGGGACGGGAACTCAGCGAAACTTCCTGACCCGCGAGCAACCCGACGGAGCCCTCGGGTGCCTGCAGGGTGCCGTGATTTTCGAGGTGGGCTCCGATGAGGAACAGGGAGCCACCGCGTTCGGCCTGGAGTTGACCGTAGTTGATGATGCCGGCCTGCGGTGGGGCGCCATTGAACTGCCAGAATTGTCCGCCGCCCGACTCCGTGGGCGTGGCGGGCGCGGTGGAAATCACGAGTCCCGCGGCGCTGACGAAAGCCTGCGGACCAAAATAGAAGCCCGCCGCGTTGACCAGTACAACGGTGCCGTTGGCGGTCAGGTGGCCAAAGATCTGGGAGGGGTTGGCATCATGAATCTGGTTCCAGACCACGGAGGTCGCCGAGGGCTGGATGAAGCGGGTGATTTCGCTCGGGGCGATATTAAAGGACTGCCAGTTCAACACCGCATTGGGCGACGTCAGGATGCTGAGCTGCGGACCATTGACGGTGGCGCTGGCGGTGCCGCTTTGGACACTGAGGCCGAGGGGATTGGCCTGCGTCGGCGGGGTCGCGATGGGAGCCAGCCCCAGGCAACCGCCCAGAAACAGGACGGTGGAACGGGAAGAAGGAGCGAGTGGCGGGTTCATCAGAACTGTCCTCCCAGGGAGAAATAGGCGCGGGGATCGCGACCGCCGCGGTTGGGTGTATCCAGCAGCGGCCAGCCCACGGTGATGCGGAGATCCACGCGGTTGTTGACGTTGGCGGACACACCAAAGCCGGCGCCCCAGAGAGCCAACCGGTCGTCGACGCCGGCGGGGGCTTCGAGCAGATAGCGTTCGCCGTAGTCGATGAAGATGGACGCCCGCAGCCACACGGGCACGGCCGCGGCGCCAAACGGCACCTGACTCGTCCAATACGGCGTGCGCAGTTCCGCGCTGGTGAACCACCCGGCGTCGCCGAATTGGTCGCCTTCAAAATAGCCTCGCACACTGTTCAATCCGCCCACGGAGAACTGTTCATTGGAGATGAGCGCGCCGGTGGCGGCCTGGCCGGTGGCGCGCAACAGGGCGGACGCGTTCCCCGGCAATTTCTGTTCCCGGGAGAACGCCAGCGTCGCCTTGCCGTAGGTGGCGTGGGCGTTGGTGCTGTAACCGGCGGCGGCGAAATCGGCGGATTCGCCCACAAAATTTCCGCCCAAACTCAGGCTCGCGGACTGGCTTCCCCAACGATCACTCGACGAATAATCCGCGGACAGACTGAGCGGCAGGTATTGCACCTCGTGATGCCGGGACGGTCGGGGCGACGCGACAACACTCTCGATGGTCTGCGAACCCTGGAGGTTCGTCACCACGGTGGTGATGATGAAATTGTTGGTGTTGAAACTCTCCAGGAAATACCGCTTCCAATCGAAGCCCCCGGAGAAGTTCCAACGATTGGTCTCGGTCAACGCCAGGGGCACGCTGAGCCGGGCGCCGACGCCCTCGTTGAGGGAGATGTTCTGACCGGAATCGCGCGACACGATGGTCAACAGGGGCGTTTGCGAGACGATCCGCGCGGGGCTGAGCTGGATGCCCGTGTCGCTGGAGGAGGCGCTGGCGAAGAGGGAAAAATCGGGCCGCGAACCGGCCGGTGGCAGGCGGAATTGCCGCGTGGCTTCGTCGTAACCGAAGCGCGTGGAGCTGGCGATTTGTTCCTCGACGGAGCGGGCGGTGCCGAACGGCAGTCGGTAATAGGCGCCGTAGTTGGCGATCAACGGGCGATTGAAAAATCGGTCGGTGACGGCCCCGGGCGTTTTGTACGCTTCCGGACTGAACCCGTAGGATAGCCCCGCCTGATGTTCCCGCTGCCACAGATTGTTGTACTGGGCGGAGCCATTGATGCGCCATTCGGGGGTGCCGGGAGTTGCGTAATTATTGACCTCGAGACGGCCGTGCAGCGGCAAGCGATCCTTCACCCGCAGGGTCAAGGCGCTGGTGCCGGGCTCCGGACCGGGGCCCAACGTGGGGAAGATCTGGCGGTCGCGGTTCTGGTTGGCCAGGTCGAGTTCGCGTTGTAAGACCTGGCTGTTCAGCAGGATGTTGGTGCGGAGACTCGGCAGCGAACGGCGGACGTTGTTGGAGCTGAAGTGTTGATTGCCGGCCAGCTGGATGTCGACGAGTTGCCCTTCCGTGACCTGCACCTGCACAACGGCATTGGTCAATTGTTGCGGGGGCAGGCTGACCGAAACGGTGGCGAAGCCGCGCTCGCGATAGGCGAGTTGAAGTTCGCCGAGGGCCTTTTGAATTTGGGGCAATGTGACGGCGGGGCCGGTGGCGTTGGTGAAGACCTGTTCGATGAAGTCGGGTCGCAGGAGCGTGTTCCCGGTGACGGCGTACTGGTTCACCGCGAAAGTCGGGACCGGCGCGGGCTTGGGCGCCACGGGCACGGGGGGCGGAGTGATGCGCTGGGCAGCAATTCGGGCTTCGGGCGAAAGACCTTCGCGCACGACGATGATCGCCGTGCCATCGGCCAGTAATTGTTGCGGCAGGACGACGGATGCCCCGAGGTAACCGCGATCCCGATGGAGCGTTTGCAGCCGGCTGAGGGCCGCTTGCAATTGTTCCAGTTGCACCACCGGTCCCTGCGCCGACGCGAGCACGGGCTCCAGATCCGCCACCGTCAGTACGGAGTTGCCGCGGATTTCGAAGCGCCGGATCTCGTAACTGGGCGCCTGCCATTCCGGGAGGTTTGCCGAATTGGGTTGGCTGGATGGATCACCGGCCCCGGTGGCCCGCACCCGGACGACGCCGTCATTCAAGGCTTGGGCGGGAAGTTGGAGCGCCACCGGTCCCAGCCCCTGATCGCGGAAGGCCTGCTGGAGATTCACCAGCGCCTGACGGATCTGCGGCAGGGTGACGGCGGAGCCGAGCCCAATCGCCGTCGCCTGGGCAAGCGCAGCCGGATCCAACGCTCGCACACCCGTAATCTCGTAACGTTCCACCCGGTGGGTGGGGATCGTCGCCGGAGTTGCCGCGGCGGCGGCAGTGGGACTTGGCTCCGCGGCCTGGGCGAACGCCCGCCCCAAGCAGACGCCCAGCACCCGGAGCCCACCCACCGCGCGGCCCGGGCGATCGCATCGGATAGCCAGGTGTGCGCCGGCTCCGAGGGGAGTCGGGGACACCGGGCAGACCGGCGAGTGAGGGCGAACGGCGACGGGAATCACGGGGACGAAGGACGAACTTGGCGAAGGGGTGGGCTTGGTGGGTGGCCCGCCGGCGCGGGAAAGTCCGCGCCGGCGGGCCCTGTGGAGAGCGTCGTTATTCCGTCGGGGAGACCGGGCCGCCTTCGGAGGTGCGCTCCACGTGCACCTTGCTGAGCGGGATGGAGAACGCGGAGGTTTGCAGATCGACGTCAATCGCCGCAAGCAGGCGGTCGCGGAAGGCCTTCACGTTGGGGGACGCCGTCGTGCGGGTGAACAAATGTTCATAGCCCCACTGGGAGTATTGTCCCTGGATCACCGGGGTATGATCGTTGGCCACCTTGGAGTACGGGCCTACGAACGCGCGGTTGCCATTGAACGCCAGAATATTCGCCCCGCCGTTGACGTTGATGGCGTCGACGCCGGTGAGGTAACTGATGGCGGGACCGGAGACGTTCAGCAGGTCGCGGATTTGCGTGGAGCTGCGGCCGGTGGGATCGATGACGAACTTCGAGCCGGCGGTGTCCCAGTTATAAAAAATGGGACTGCCGGTGAAGCCGTTTTCCTTCTGCACGATGGTGCGCTGTCCGGCACTGGGATCGCGGCTGACGTAGTAGACGAGCGCGGTGTCATTGGTGTTGCCGGTGAGGAACCAGCCCGGAACGGCGCCATTCGCCGCGAGCGTGCGGAATTGTTGGACGGTGATGTTGGTCAGACCGGCAGGGGCGGAGGAACTCTTCACGAAGAACACCGGCGTCACCCCGAAACGCACGTCCTCGAGTGTGGGCGTGGTGAAGGCGGTCGACCGCTGGAAAACGGATGAGTAGGCCACGTCCGAGGGGAGGTTGACCGTGTTGGTGTCCCCGGCGTTGGGTGAGCTGAGGAAGTTGACGTTGCGGTTTTGGGTCAGGTCCTGAATGCCGGCGTTGGCGCCGTTGTAGAAGGACCGGATGGTCACCGTTTGATTGCCGTAGAGGGCGGGGATGGTGCCGGTCCAAGTGACTTTGAGCTGGCCTGAGGTGGTGGGGCCATCGGCGGGATTCTGGGAGGTGAGGTTCGCACCATAGATGCTGCGGATGGCGCGGTAGGAGGTGTCGCGGAAGGCGACGGCACCAGAGATGTTGATTTCGACCTGGGCGGAAACCGAGGTGGCGGCGAGCACGGCGCCCGCCAGAGAGCGGAGGACGAGATTGAACGTTTTCATATCAGGAGCAGAAGAAGCAAAGTTGAGATTTCGAAACGGACGGTTTGAGGAACGGAGGGGGACGGATTTTTACGGCAGGACTTGGATGGCGAAGAACCGCGCGGCGCTCGTGCTGGTATCCTGCAGACTTTGCACGGTGCCGTTGCCGGTGAGGATGGCTCCGGCGGACCAGGTGGTGACGGGGGCGCTGGATCCCAGCGCATCGGTGGCGCGCAGTTGATACCGGGCGCCGTTCACCGTGGTGAAGGAAACGGTGGTGGTGTCGCCCGTCCGCTGAATGCCCGTGATGCCGGGTGAGGGCACCACATTGCTCACGGTGTGGAAGGTCAGCGTGCCATCGGGCTTGAGTTCAAAATAGCCGAGGAAACGACCGGCCGTATTCAGCGTACCGCCCGCCGAGGTGCCCGGCAGCAGTTCATACAGATCGGAGCGGGACACGTTGGTGGCATCACCGTCGAAATCGTCGGCGGTGCGGTTTTCGACACTTCCCTGGAACGTGCCGGCGTAGTCGCTGTTATCGCCGAGGACCGGGCCCAGGGTGAAGTCGGTGTTCACGGGAATAACGACGCCCGTCGCGGTATTGCCGGGGCCGGCGGGCTGGCTGCTGCTGGAGGAGGCGGCGTTGACGCCGAGGGCATCGATCTGACTCGCCGCGGTTCCCTGAACGAACGTGCCCTTGCGCAACCAGGCGGGGCTCTGAACGGCGGGATTGAGACGGGGCGCCGTGACCCAGATGGTCTGGAGCGGGAAGCTGGCGTCGCCGGGGGGACGATTCGCTCCGGCCACGGACCACTGGAGACCGTTTACGCTGGGGAACGCGTTGGTGAGCTGGCTGGGTGAGTTGTTGGGGAAGGTGAAGGTCGTGCCGGGAGGCAGCGCGGTGAAGTTGGTGGCGCTGCCGAGGTTCACCACGTAGTCCGAAGCGTTGCCGGTCTGGCGAAAAGCCAGGAGCAGGTTGCCTGAACCATAGAGGAAGGGCGCGGCGTGCAGCGCCCCGGTGAACAAGGCAAACCCACCGACCGCACCGGCCAGGCCGGGAATGAGGCGGAGGTTTGAAGAGTTTTTCATGAGGAGATCCAACAGTGGTAACTGCGTGAGGGGTGGTGAGACTCAGCCGGCGAGTGACTGCCGACGCGGTCCCAAGTTTCCCGTGGTCAGACCTCCGGTGAACCGGTCAGTCGCGGGATGAACTTTGGTTGTGTTGAAGCCTCCCGGGGTCGGGTGGGCGTTGAATTGGAAAGGGAAGCTGGAGAGTCGCATGGGTGGAGGAGGTTTCAGAACGACAACTGAACCCGGGTGGACAGGACATTTTCGTCCTGGGCGGTGACGGTTGCGGGGGCGATGAGCGTAAGAGGATTCGCCGGATTGGCCGCAGCGCCGCCGCCGTCAAAGGTGGTGTGCGTGAAGCTGGTGAGGACGCGCAGGTTTTGATTCAACCACCAATTCAACCCCACGGACCACGACGTGGCGGAACTGGCCGAAGCCTGGGCGTTGGCAAAACTGGGAAAGGTCTTGTCGTCGAGATCCAATCGGCCGAAACGCCCCACCAATTGCCACGCCCCGGGTCCGCCGTCGCGCAGGCGGAACGGGCGGCGCGGGGTGAGGCCGGTGAAGGATGCCGGTTCGCCGGTGAGCACCCATTGACCAGACACCTGCCAGGCCGTGTGCTGCAGGTCGGCGGCGCGCAGCGTGGTGCTGTTCAAGACGCCCTGGTCGGAGATTACATATTCGCCGAGCAGACCAAAGGGCCCGTAGGTGTAGGAGGCCTGCGGCGAAAGGCGCCAGTGGTTGCCCTCGGCCACGACCGGACCGACCACCGGGTTGTAGGCAAAGAACTGCTGGGGACCGGGGGTGCTGTAACCGGGGGCGGATCCGCCCGTGGAGGACGGCAGGGCCAGGGCGTTGGAACTGACCTGACTGAAGCTGCCACCGACGCCCAAGCCGAAGCCCTTCAGCGCGGTCCAGGATGTTTGCTTGAACGGCTGTAAAAAGATCCGACCGGCGAACTCCGGATCATCGCTGAAGCTGTTGTTGCCGGAATTTTGACCATCGCCCGCGGCGTTGAACACGCCCGCGGCGTAGCTGACCCTTTCGTCGGCCAAAGTGCCCCACAGCTGGACTCCCAGATTTCGCTGGGGGACGAGATCCGACGCGAGCGAACGTTCGTTGAAGGGCAGGGTGGCGTCGGACAGCAGTTGTTCGAGGCCGACGGGTCCCTTGAATTTGCCGGCCCGCACCTGCAGCCCGGGCAGCAGTCGGTAGTTCAGATTGGCGTCGACGATGTTGATGCTGTTGCCGCCGAACTCGGGAACGAATTGATAGTCGAGGTCGCGGAACAAGGTGCCTTCGATGATCGGCCGGGCGCGGCGGAGGAAGAAGCCGTCATTGCCCTGCGAGAGCGCGTTATCCCCGAAGAACGTGCGCGAATCCAATTGCAGCAATCCGCGGATCCGCAGGACGAAATTTGTATCGGCGGAACTGAAGGCGAAGCCGTTTTGGCTGAGGGAAATCCGGGGGGCGTTTTGGGCGCGGGTCTCGGCGGCGGTGGCGGTGGCCGCTTCCGCAAGTTCCAGCTTCCGTTCCGTGATGCGGATCTTTTGATCGAGTTCCTGAACGGTCGGACCGGCTTCCGCGGGGAGCGTGATCTCGGGCAGCACACGACCGTGTTCGAGGGCGCTGAGTTTGGTTTCCAGTTCGGTGATGCGCGCGAGGAGTTTCCGGGTTTGCTCGTCCGGGGCGGCGGCCTGCCGTTCAAGTTGCGCCAATTGGGCCTGCAACTTCCGGGTGATTTCCTGCTGCGCCTGCTGGGCGATCGCCAGTTGATTGGTCAGTGCACTGAATCGGGCCTCGGAGGCGGCGAGTTCGGCAGCGGTCACCCAGCGCTCGGCGGCGACCGCCGGAAGGGACGTGCCGGGGGCGGGGGCGGCCGCGGAGGCGACCGGGGCCACGCCGGGTGTCCCGAGCCAGAGGGCTCCCCCCAGAATGGGAGAGAGCAGCAGCGATCGGGGTGGGCGGGGGACGGAAAACTTCATGAGGCAGGAGGGGCGGAGAGCGGAGGACACGTTTCAATTTCCGAGGAGCACCCCTGATCGAGGGTTGAGTCGGACTCCGGGGAGGTCGCCGCGGAGGGCGGGTTGGGTGGATTTAATCCACTTAAAAACGATCAAGTTGATAGATAATTGGTGCAAAAAGAAAGCCCCCTCGGACAGCGGCGAAAAGTCGCCACCGTTTCCGAAATGCGCTGCCAATTCAACTCTGGAAAGTGTCATAAAATCGTTGCTGACCGGAACCGAACGCTTTTTGGGAACGCCCGGATCGCTGCAACGCGCTCTTGGTTAGTTTAAACATCTACTATGTCAATAGGGATACATAATATTTTCCGATCGGGCGGCGGTTTGGGGTGGTTCAGGGCGGGTGGCCGCGTTGTCCTTGGCACGACGCCCTGAGTGCGGGCGGTTCCGGGAATTGCTCATCCCCATGGGCTGGTTGCGTTGAGTGGGTGTTGTGGTGAAGGTTTCCGGCCATGCTCCTGCCGCGCTGGAAAATGTCGACGTGCGTCCGTCCATCGTGTCCGGGGACGTTTACGTTGGGTGCGTGGATCGCCGCGGGCGCACTGCTGTGGACGGCGTTCGTTCCAACGTGGGCCGGGCCGCTGCCGCTGCCGCCCGCCCGCATCGACCGGACCGCGGTCGCCACGAAGACGGCTTCCGCCGTTCGCGTGCGCCGGGTGCTTTACAACTTCGATGGCGATTCGTGTCTCACCACGAAGGCCGGTGGACATGGGCCGGTGGCGGTGACCGTGGCCGATGTAAAGCACCTGATCGAGGAGGTGGCGTACCGGGGCAGTCGCGTGGATACGGTGCTTGTCTGCGTCAATGCGCAGGTGATGTATTATCCCACCAAGGTGGGCACGCTGCGGGGAACGCTGTCGACGCTGGAGGAGCGTGCGCAGTGGCCCGCCTCGGAGCAGCAGCGCTTTCAGAACCTGCAGGCGTTCTTTGCGGCGGGGCGCGATCCGTACGCCATTCTGTTGGCGGAAGCGCGCCGACACGGACGCGAAGCCCTGTTGAGCTTCCGGATGAACGATGATCACGGAAACGATTTTCTGCGGACGCAGTTCAAATTGGATCATCCGGATTGGCGTCTGGGCGGTGCGCAGTATCAGGGGCGCGACGCGATGGATTTCGGCCGCGACGAAGTGCGGGATTACACCGCGCGGCTGATCGAGGAAGCCGTGCGCCGCTACGACTGCGACGGCATTGAACTGGATTTCAATCGGTTCCCGAAGTTCTTCAAGGACGGGACCACGGAGGAACGCGTCGCCCGGATGGACTCCCTTGTGAAGCGGGTCCGCGGGATGCTTGATGACGTGGGGCGGGAGCGCCGGCGCCGGTTGTTGTTATCGGTGCGCGTGCCGTCGAACTACGGACGCACGCCGCCGACGCCGGAGACGGCCCGCCAACTGGGCTGCGATGTCCCCGGGTGGGCGCGGAAAGGTTGGGTGGATTTTGTCACCGTCTCCGAGTTTTTGCACGAACGCGGGGATTTGCCGATCGACGTGTGGAAACGGGCGATTCCCTCGGTGCCGGTTTACGGGGGCATCGAATGCACGAAGGGGGGCGGGAGGAGGAATCTTTCGGCCGCGGAATATCGCTTCGCGGCCGAGCACCTGCGGCAGTCCGGAGCGGACGGGGTTTATCTGTTCAACTTCTTCACGTCGCGCGAAGAGGGGGTGAACGCGTACGAGCCGCCCTATGAAGTTTTGCGTGACCTGGGGGCGGACGGTCCGGGCGCGCGCTGAACCGTCGCGGGGACGCGCAGCAGTTTCGACGGGAGCCCGGTGTGCCGGGGGGTGGTTTCAGCCGCCTACAAGGTCCCGGCTTCGAGCTGATCCAGATAGATGAAATCCGGTGCCCGGACGCCCGCCTCCTTGCGGATCTGCACCAACTTCGGGGATTCGAAAAAGCGCTTCGCGTCGTCGATGGACGTCCACGCGGAAAAGTGAACGATCCGCCGGGGTTCGTTCTGATACTTGAGCACCTGGTAGGATCGCTCGCCGGCCTCGCGTCGAATGGTGGCGGCGGCATCAAAGACTTTTTTCCAAGCTTCGTAATCGACGACTTCGTGGATGATGAGGACGTATTGCATGAGGGAAATGGAGGAAATGGGGGCGTGCGATAACGGGAGTTATTCCTCGTCGGCGAAGTAGTTGGTTTCCTGAAGGGTGAAGACTTTGCGCTGCGGTTTCACGAGCCACTTGTTCGAATCCGGATAGTTGATGACATCGGCGGGGGGATTGTCGGCGATGACATAATAGATCAGGTCTTCGGTGCCGGTGTTCTTGATCTGGTGTGGTTCGCCGGGCGGACAGACGAAGGAATCGCCGGCGGTGACGGGGGTGCGGGTATCCCCAGCGCGCAGTTCACCGGAGCCGCTGACCACGAGATAGAGTTCCCACTGGGCGGCGTGGGCGTGGAACGGGAAGTTGGTGGCCCCGGGCGGCAGGCGGGAAAGCTCGACATCGAAGGGGTGTCCGCCGCCGGCGACGCCGGCATCGCGCGGCGCGCCGAGGGCCTCGGAGATGTGTCGGCGAAAGATCTGGAAGCGTCCCCGGGGCGAACGTTGTTCGACCCAGGCGAGTTTGGCTTGCTGAACGTGTTTCATCGAGTGGACAGGTGCCGGGGGGATCGGAATTGCGTCCGTCCGCCTGTGGATCCGGCATGGAAGGCAGGCTCGGCGATCCCGTTGCGACTGGCGAGGGAAATGCGTCCGGGCCGCCCGCTGAACCGAGTGATGGGTGCCGGTTCGATAGCCGGGCGGATCCGGATCCGGCCGCAAGGGTGCGAAACAAAAATCTTCGAGTCGTTGGATTTCCCCTTTTTGATAGAGAGCATCGAGCAGGCTAGGGAAATTGACTGACATCCTCATCCAGAGAACAACTTCTGTCGGAACCGAGCCAGATCGGCTCCATGGAGAAGGGCAAGCTCTGTGCCTGCACGCATCGCTCTGGCAGTGCGGAAGCGGCTACATTCGGCCGCGGTATTGGCAGAACGAGCGCAATGTTTCCCGTCACGTAACAGCGGCAGAGGATGCCGCTCTCTCCCTCGGCCGGCGGGTGGAGGATTTTTGCCCCACGTCCACTCCCGAAACCGGTACCAACCTCCCTATTCGCCCAAGGTAGAGATCGTGCCAGGTTCGCTATCTTCGCCGGATAGGGAGCCAGCCTCAGTATCTTGCGCAGCGGCCTCCGACGGCGTGAACTCTGGGCGGTGAAATTGGCCCGGGATGGCTGTTTTGGCCGGTGCTCTGCTCACTCTTGGTCTTCGTGAGGCACCGGGCGGCCCGAGGTGACCGGCGATCGACAGAGTTCTCCCCTTCCGGCGCAGGGATTTCGCCGGTTCGGCTGGATGAAGGATCGTTTTTTGAGGCGTCAGCCGATGGCGTCGACGCGCAGGTCGCGTAGGACGCTGATTCCTGGGAGTGGAACGCCCCGAATGGGCCGGGCCCCATCCTTCCGCTTCGGGCTGAAGCGATCCCGAAACCGCATGAACTGCTGATCCACGAATTCCCGCGAACCCAGGACTACCCCATCGCTGAAATGCCGTATCCGCAGGCGCAGCACTTGCCCCCCGCCCAACTCGCCCCCACGCGCCAGTTCGGCGCGGATCGCGTCCGGATCCAACACCTGTTTGTCGCTCGCGTTGGCGGATCCTGCCGTTACGAAGAGCAGGCGCCGGTAGGCGGCCGCTGCCGCCGGCCAGTCCTCGGGTTCCAGGAAGCTCATCAATCCCGCCCGGATCATGCTGTTGCCCACCAGCGCGGCGGCGTAGCCGCAGTGCCGGTAGTCCTTCGGATCGGAGACCAATCCCGCCCGGACGGGATTCAGATCAATGTACGCCGCCAACGTCTGCACCGACGTCCGGGAATCCTCCACCAGAAGACTCGTAAAGCGTTCGGCCCACAGGGTACCGAAGCGGTCGTTCCGCTCGTTGTACCACCGGCTAAAGCTTTGCTTGAACTCCTTCATGAAGGCCGACACATCCCCCTGACGGGCCTCCACCGAAGCCCGGATG
>CANIZL010000041.1 GCA_947471985.1 Verrucomicrobiota bacterium
GGAATTGGCGTACCGAGAGCGTGATACCGAAATCCTGCTGCATCCGGGCCAGCAGGCGCATGGCGGAAAGCGAATGTCCCCCCGCCGCGTAAAAATTGTCGCTGCCCGGGCCTGCCGCCTTCCCGAGGATTTCCTCCCAGATCCGCGCCACCCGGGCGGCCGATTCGGTGGCCGGAAGCGGGCGGGCGGGGACCTCGGGAGCCGCTGCCAGCGCAACTTCGCCCCAAGTTGCCAGGGCCGAACGATCCAGTTTGCCGCTGGCCGTTCGGGGAAGGCGGTCGACGGTCCGAAAAATCGACGGGACCATGGGCCCGGGAAAGTGCTCCGTCAGATATCGGCGGATTTCGTTAGGATCCCGCGGTTCGACCTCCCGGGGCACGACCAAGGCGAGCAATTCCAGTTCCTGATGCCGATCCAGCCGGGTGGTCACCGCGGCTTCCCGAATCGTCGGGTGCTTTTCCAACGCCGCTTCCACGGCGGTGAGGTCCACGCCCAAGCCGCGGATTTTCACCCGCAAATCCTGCCGCCCGCTGAACTCCAAAACGCCATCGGCGCGCCGAATCGCGTGATCTCCGGTATGATAACGGGGTTCGTTGGAAGCTGGATCCACTCGGAATGCCTGAGCGGTGAGTTCCGGCTGACGCCAGTATCCCGGGGCCACGGCGGGGCTGGCGATGGTGATCTCGCCCGGCTCGCCGGCACCCACCTCGCGCCCTTCGGCATTCACCAGCCGCAAATCGACGCCGGGCAAGGGGCGTCCGATCGGTACCGGTCCCATGCCCTCCACGTCCGAGGCATCGACCCGGTGCAGGGCGTAATTTCCGGTCTCGGTGCTGGAGATGACGTTATACAAATCGCCGCGGGGAAAGGCTGATCGAAAACGAGGCAAATCCCGGCTGTGAAGCGGTTCGCTGGTGACGCGGATCAGGCGGATCTCGGGGAAGCTTCGGTCCAGGGGGAGGGATTGGAGGAAGTGACGGAAAATCGAGGAGGGCGCGGTGAAGACGGTGGCGCGTTGCTGGAACAAGTGGTCGGCCAAGGGTGCCAGGCCCCGCTCGCGGAGATCGTATCCCAGAATCGTGGCTCCCCGTAAAAGCGCCCGCAGGAGGTTGGCGATTCCGTTGGCCGTGGACGGTGCGGCGAGAAAACACAGGCGATCCGTCGGCCGCAAGGATTGATCGCCGGTGAGCGCGTCGACACTCCAGATCAAATTACGATGGGTGCGCTGGACGCCTTTGGGTTGCCCGGTCGAACCCGACGTGAACATCAAACAAGCGAGTGCCTCGGCGGAAACTTCCCACCCCGGATCCGCAGCGGAAAAATCGGCATCGGTCCAGGGCGCGATCCAGCAGTCCACTCCCGGCGGCAGAATTCCAGCGAGTGTGGCGGCGGGGGCGGGCCCGGTGAGGACGGCCACCGGCTCGATGGCTGTGAGGGTGTCCCGGAGGTTGGCGAGCGGGGCCAGGGGATCCAATCCAACGACCGCATGCCCCGCTTTCAGCACCCCGAGGAAACCCGTCAGCTGCGCGACGCCCAACGGCAGCAGCAGGCCGAATCGTTGGCCGGGATCGGGCCAGCGGGCACGAAGTGCGTGGGCGATCCGGTTGGCGGCGCGATTCAGTGCGCCGTAGGTGATGGATTCAGAATCGGTGAGAAAAGCGAGCGACTCAGGATAATGATGCGCTTGTTGCTGAAAGAGGTGACCGATGGAAGCCCACGCCGGGGCGGGTGGCGGTGTTACGTTCGGCTCGCCAAATTCGGGGATTCCCGGAGCGGTCATGGATAGACCGTTTGAATGCGGGTGTAGAATTCCCGATCCGCCTCACCGTGTTCGGGCGGTCCGAGACCGGAGGCTTTCCAACCCCCAAACGGTAGATCAACGGCGGCGCCGGCGGTGGATTGATTTACCTTTAGGATGCCGGCCTGAGCGGTGGTGAGGAACGCCTGCTGGCGTTCGGCGTTTGTGGTGAAAACTGCGGCCACCAAGCCTTGGCGGACGCCGTTACAAAGCTCCAGTGCGTGCGCCCAGGTGTCCGCTGGTTGAATGACCAGAACGGGCCCGAAGAGTTCTTCCTGTACCAACTCATCGTCTGGGTGCTCGCAGACCACCACGGTGGGTGGCAAATAAGCGCCGACCTCCGGCGTGGCTGCGGCCGGCGGTGTCGGCGAGACGAAGGAGATTTCCGGGCGCGTGCGGGCTCGGTCGAGCGTGGCTCGGATTCGGTTCCGGTGGGCTGCGGAAATCAGCGGGCCGATGATGGTTTGGGGATCCAGCGGATCGCCGAGGGGCAGGCGGGCAGTGGCCGCCGAGAGCAACTGAAGGAATTCCGGCAGGCAGGTGCGATCCACGATGGCGCGGCGATTCGCCGTGCAGCGTTGTCCGGCCTGGGCGAAAGCCCCTTCGGCGATGAGTGCGGCGGCGCGAGGCAGGTCGGCGTCCGACCAGACCACCGCCCCATTGTTGCCACCCAGTTCCGCCTGCAACGGGATGTGTCGCCGCGCACAGATCTCCTGCGCCGCGTAGCCCGCCGACAGGGAACCCGTCAGGGAAACCGCATCGATGCCGGGATGGGAGAGCAGGGCCTCCGCCGTCGCCCGATCACCGGTCAGCAGATTCAGCACGCCCATGGGGAATCCGGCAGCGTCCCAATGTTGCAGAAGTTGCGCGGCGATGTCGGATCCAGCTGGGGCGGGTTTCCAGACGACGGTGTTTCCGTGCGCCACGGCGGCGCCGAGTTTTCCCAGCGGCAGGAAAAGTGGGTTGTTCCACGGCGTCACCAACGCCACCACCCCCAGCGGACGGCGACGAACATAGGGATGGTTCGAGTGTGGGGCGGGGGCGTCCGCGGGTTCCTCGCGGAGCCGTCGCACCAGGGCGTGCACTTGCGCGACTGCGATGGCCGCTTCTTCGCGGGCGAACCGGATGGGTTTCCCCGTTTCCTCGGCGATCGCCGACGCCCAGGACGGATCGTTGGCCATTCCTTCCGCCAACCGAGCCAACGCCTCCGCGCGGGCAACGGGAGACCGGGCCGCCCAGTCGGGACAGGCCTGTCGGGCGCGCTCGACCGCCGCGGCCACTTCGGACGCCCGGGCGATGGGAATTGGCGTTAACTCCCGGGTGGAGTGGGCCGGGGATTGACGGCGGATTACCGGGCTTTCTTTCGACAAAACGGGAGTGACCGTGTGCGTAGGGGGGGAAGTCGCGAGGAGTTCCGCGACGGAACAAAAACGGGCGCCGCGCGACGCCAGGTAGCGCCGGGTGATGGCGGCGTGCACGGGGTCATCGCTCCCGACGGCGTCGTCGACGATCGTGACCTGAAAGCCGTGCTGATACGCGTCCAGGGCCGTGGCCCGCAGGCAGGCGTGCAAGTGGACGCCCGCCAGCCAGAGCGTGTCGGCACCGGATTCCCGGAGGATCGCCGCCAGAGTTGGCGCGCCAAACGCGCTGAAAAAGCGTTTGTGTGCGATTGGTTCCGACGCGGTGGGTTGAAGTTCCGGGGGCGGTTGGTGTCCGGGGGTTTCGCGGACGCACCGCCATTTCCCGGCGTGCACCCAGTGGGGCATGCGGGTGTCGGGACGGCGATCCACCGTGGTCCAAACATGCACCACCGGAATCTGGCGCTGACGACAGGCGCGCAGAAGCGCCGCGCAGCGTTCGATGAGGAAGCCGGCGGCGGGCTCGATGCCGGGCGCACGCAGGTAGTCCTGCTGGAGGTCGATGAGCAACAGGATCGGCTTCACACGCTTCTTAAGCTGCGGCCGGCGCCCGGACGGCCTCGGCCACCAATTGGCCTAATTGCCGGGTGCCAACGATCGGGTGGTTGCCCTCGGGGAGATCCGCTGTGCGCCAGCCCGCGCGCCAGACCGCCCGGACGGCGGCGTGGATCGCTTCGGCCGCGTCGATGAGACCGAAGCTTTCCCGGAGCATCAGTGCCGCGGAATAGATCTGGCCCAGAGGATTGGCCCGATCCGTGCCGGCCAGATCGTAGGCGGCACCGTGGTTGGTTTGATAGACCGCGTGGCCGGCGGCGGAAAAACTGCCACCGAAAGTCAGGGCCCGGGACCCCAGTAAAACGCCGCCGAGATCGGACAAGATGTCGCCAAACAAATTCGGGGCTACGATCACATCGAAGTCGCGCGGTTGCTGGAGGAGTCGATAGCCCGCGTAATCGATGTCGAGGAATTCACAGCCCACGGCGTGGGCGGCGGCGATGTCCTGGGCGCAGTCGCGCCAAAGTTCACTGATGCCGGGCACCCCGGCTTCCTTGTACACCACAGTAAGCTTGTTTCGTCGTTGTTGCGCCAGGCGGGCGGCGACCGTCACCACGCGGCGGACCTCCGTCTCGGAATAGCCAAAGGTGTGGTCGCGACGGCGTTCTCCCTTCGGATCGTGGGTCGACACGGCCTGGCCCTGATAGAGACCCGATGCCCCTTCCCTCACGATGAGGAGATCGACTTCCGCCGTGTGTCCATCGCGCATGCGGCCGGCACCGGCGAACTCCGCGGGGACGACGATGGGATTGAGTTTGCAGAAGAGATCGAACTGGGCGCGTAAGTCGTAGACATAGCGCCCGCCGCCCGGGCCATTGAGCAGGGCGCCGCCCCGGGAAAAAATCCGGGAGGCAAAGGCCACGACGTCCGCGGGCAGTGGGGGTTGTCCCCGCTTCTCCGCCAAGCGTCCGATCTCGCCGCCATACTCTAGTCCCAGGGTGAAACCGTGAACTGTCGCTGTGGCCTGAAGCACCTCCAGTGAGGCCTGAACCACCTCCGGTCCGATGCCCTCGCCGTTCAGCACTCCGATGAGTACGTGGCGGCTCGCGGGCTGGCGAACTCCAGCGGAGAACTCGTTGCTGGCGAGCCAGTCCAGGCACCCGGCCCCGGCAATATTCGGCGGAGAAGGGGTCATGGGCGAGGGCACGGCGGAAATCGACCGGCGGAGTGGTTGGCCGCGGATGGACGTAACGGAAGGCAGTGAGGCTTCCGAGGACAGTGCGCAGGCAAAAAGCAGGGGCTCCCATGGGGTGGGATAAACACGGGCATGGCGGCGGCAAGCCTGCGATTTGCGTCGGGGAAGGCAAGCTGTTCTATCGGGTGTCCGCGACCCTTTGGTGGAAGCGGGAGTAGGCGCACTCCGGCGCGGTGATTTATCCGGATTGTTCGGATGAGCTGACGCCTTCAGCAGCGGTGGTACAATGAGCATGACTTTCGTCGATGCGTGCCTAGGCTGCCGGGCCGTGCTCGATCCAACGAAACCGCTCAACGATACCGCCGGGGCTGCTGCCCGGCGCATGCAGGGCTATCGTTCGGGCGCGCGACTGGCTCTGCTCGGGGTGGCGGTCAATTTTCTGCTCGCGTTGGTTAAGATCGCCGCCGGCATCGTGGGACATTGCTATGCGCTGATTGCGGATGGGATCGAATCGACCCTCGACATCTTCGGCTCGCTCGCCATTTGGTTCGGACTCAAGGTCGCGTCGGAGCCGCCCGACGACGAGCATCCCTACGGTCATGGCAAGGCGGAGCCCCTGGCGGCGGCCATCGTGGCGTTTGCGGTCATTCTGGCGGCGATCGGACTGGCCGTAGAAAGCGTGCGCGAGATCATTACCCCGCACCATTCCCCGGCACCGTTCACCCTCGGGGTGTTGGTGGTGGTCATTGTCGTCAAGGAGACGCTCTTTCGGCGGGTGGCCCGGGCGGCGGAGAGCCTCGGCAGCAGTGCGGTGAAGACGGACGCCTGGCATCACCGCTCGGACGCCATCACCTCGGGTGGCGCGTTCATCGGTATTTCCATTGCCCTGATCGGCGGTCCGGGTTGGGAACCCGCGGATGATTGGGCAGCGTTGTTTACCTGCGGCATCATCGGCTTCAATGGGTGGCAGTTGCTGAAGCCGGCACTGCTGGAAATCATGGACACGGCGCCGCCGAAGGAACTCGAAACCAGTGTTCGGCAGATTGCCGGCACGGTGCCGGGGGTGGTCGAAGTGGAGAAGTGCCGCCTGCGCAAAATGGGGGTGGAGTTTTACGTCGACATCCACATCGGGGTGGCGGCGACGTTGACGGTGCGGGAAGGCCATGTGATTGCGCATGCGGTCAAGGATGCGATCCGGGCGGCCAATCCCGCAGCGGCGGATGTCCTGGTGCACATTGAGCCGGTCGAGCCGGTCGTTGTGGCCGGTGGGGGGTGAGCCCCAAGCAATTTTGCGCCGCGAATTTGATCGTTCGCGGGGGGGGGCACTTTGGGAGCCCTTTTGCCGCCACGGCTGGCCGGGACCGGAATTTGAAATTTTTTTGAACGCCCACCCAAAAACCTGTCTAATGTTCGAACTTCATTGAACGACGGGTGGCGGTGGCTAACGGCAGTTCGCTCAAGTTCGGTGGGAGCGAGTGCTTATGGTTTCGTGTCAGCCCCCGCCCCGGTGGTGATCAGTCATGATAACTGTAGAGAATCTGGTAAAAGAATTCGGAACGAAACGGGCCGTCAACGGCGTTTCCTTCACGGTGCAAAAGGGCGAAGTGCTTGGTTTTCTGGGGCCCAATGGCGCTGGTAAATCAACCACCATGCGCATGCTGACCGGCTACATGCCACCTACTTCCGGAAAGGTGAGCATTGGGGGGCGCGAGGTGACGGAGGATCCGATCGCGGCCAAGAAACTGGTGGGTTACCTGCCGGAAAGTGCCCCGAGCTACTCGGACATGACCGTCCGGGGTTTCCTGAGTTTCTGTGCGGAATTGCGCGGACTCTCCGGCTCGGCCCGCAACGACGCCATCCAACGGGTGGCCGGTTTGTGCTTCCTGGAAAACGTGTTGCATCAATCCGTTGATACACTTTCCAAAGGCTACAAGCACCGGACCTGCCTGGCCCAGGCGTTGATTCATGATCCCGAGGTGCTGGTCCTCGACGAGCCGACCGACGGTCTCGATCCCAACCAAAAGCACGAGGTGCGCCAGCTCATCAAGCGGATGGGGCAGACCAAGGCGATTATTTTCTCGACCCACATCCTCGAAGAGGTCGAGGCGTGCTGCTCCCGGGCGATCATCATTGATCGCGGCGTGGTGGTGGCAAACGGCACACCCGAGCAATTGAAGTTGCGGGCCAGGAACGCGGGATCGGTCACGCTGCGGCTGACGGGTGCGGCAGCGGAAGCGGTCCGCGGCAAACTTTCGGGCCTGTCGCTCGCGGGCGAAGTCTCGCTGGGGGCGGACGGCTCCGTGGTTACCGCCCGGATTCTGCCGCGCGACAAGAACGTCGGCCTCGAACTCGGTCGCGCCATTGGAGATCTGGCGCTGACGGAGCGGTGGAAGGTTGAGGAACTGCACACGGAAGAGGGCCGCCTGGACGACGTTTTCCGGGCCATCACGACGGCCGACACCAAGAAGAGCTGACCCTGGTTGTCCGGTGGCGCGAGTTGTTGCCGATGCCGGACGCCCCTGAATCAAAATTTGAGAATCGACCCATGAGTGAATCCTTTCGTAATATCTGGACGGTGACCAAGCGTGAATTGTCGGGGCTGTTTGCCTCGCCGGTGGCCTACGTCTTTCTGGTCATATTCCTGCTGCTGCTCGGTTTCCTGACGTTTTCGCTGGGCGGCTTCTTTGAACGCGGCCAGGCGTCGCTTTCGGAATCCTTCTTCTACTGGCATCCGTGGGTGTACCTGCTGCTCGTGCCGGCGGTTGGTATGCGCCTGTGGGCGGAAGAACGCCGCCAGAACACCCTGGAGCTCCTCCTCACCATGCCGATTGCGCCGTGGCATGCGATCGTGGGCAAGTTCCTGGCGAGCTGGTTGTTCCTCGTGCTGGCCTTGGTTCTGACCTTCCCCATCGTCATCACGGTCGGTCGCCTGGGTTCCCCGGATTACGGTTCCATCATTTCCGGCTACATCGGCAGTGCGCTGTTGGCGGGCTCCTTCCTCGCCGTCACCGAGCTGACCTCGGCCATGACGCGTAATCAGATCATCAGTTTGATCATGGCCTTGGTGGTGTGCTTCGGGCTGATCCTCTGCGGGTTTGAGCCGGTGACGAATCTGATCCAGGACACACTGGGCGACACGTTTGTGAGCCTGCTGCGGAGCCTGAGCACGTGGTATCACTTCGATGCCTTCAAGCGCGGTGTGGTGGACTTCCGCGACCTGTTGTATTTCGGCTCGGTGACCGGCTTCTGCCTCTTCACGACGAGCGTGGTGCTCCGCGGTGTGCGCGGCGCCTGAAACTCCCTTTAATTTCCTTCCTATCTCCCGACCATGAATCCGTCGAAGACCCTGCTTTATAGCACCCTGGGCGTGGGCCTGGTGCTCGTGGCCCTGCTGGGCGCGAATTTGATCGTCAGCCCGCTGCGCCTCCGTTCTGATTTTACCGCCGACCGGCTGCATACGCTGTCGGAAGGCACGGTGCGCATTTTGGAAAAGGTGCGTGGCCTCGATACCGACATCACGGTCAACTTCTACGTATCCGGCAAGGCCAACAAGCTGCCGTCCTTTGTGGAGCCGCTGGCCCGCAACACCGAGGATCTGCTCAATGAATTCAAGGCCCGGTCCGGCGGCCGCATCGTGGTGAAGAAGCTGGATCCGGAGCCGGATTCGGAAACGGAAGACGCCGCCAAACTGGACGGCATTGAGCCGATCCAGAATCCGCAGAACGGTGGCGGTTATTACCTCGGCGTGGCGGTGAATCTGGACCCGGCCAAGGCCGTGCTGCCCGCCATCACGCCCGACACCGACCGGCTGCTGGAATACAATCTGGCCCGGGCGATCTCCCAGGTCATGCAGACCAACAAGCCGGTCATCGGGGTGATGTCCTCGCTTCCGGTCACCGGTGGCATGAACCCGATGGCCATGCAGATGGGGGGGCGGCCTCAGCAAAGCGAGCCTTGGGTGGTCGTGTCGGAATTGAAACGGGATTTTGACGTGGAATCGGTGGGCATGGATGTCGACAGCATCGACGAGAAGATCAAGGTGCTGCTCGTGATTCACCCGAAGGATATCTCCGAAAAGGCCCAGTATGCGGTGGATCAGTTTGTGCTGCGGGGCGGCCGGCTGATTGCGCTGCTCGATCCGAATTGCCGGGCGGATACGCGGGGCGCCAACAACCAGATGGGCATCAATTTCGGGGCGGCCTCGACGATGCCGAAGCTGCTCAAAGCCTGGGGGCTGGAAATGGATACGACCAAGATCGTGGCCGACCGGGAGTTTACCCGGCAGTTGAACTTCGGTCGCGGACCGCAGTGGGCGCCGGCCTATATGTGGCTGAACAAAAAGGGCATCAATGCGGATGACGCGTTGTTCTCCCAGACGGACAATTTGTTGATGCCCTTTGTGGGCGCCTTCACGGGCAAGCCGGCGGACGGGCTGAAGATGGAGACGATCCTGAAGACCACGACTGACGCGCAGATGGTGGACGGGCTGACGGCGGACATGAACGGGGCGAAGACGATGGATGACTTTGCGCCCAGTGGCGTGTCCTACAATCTGGCGGTGCGCTTGACCGGCAAGTTCAAGTCAGCGTTCCCGGACGGCAAACCCGGCGAGACCAATGCGGCGGCGGCGACCGGGCTCAAGGAAGGCAAGGCGGAGAACACGGTGTTCCTGTTCGCCGATGCCGACTTCATTTTTGATCAATTCTGCGTGCAGATCGACCGCATGTTCCGGGTGGCGGTGCCGTTCAACGGCAACCTGCCCATGATGCAGAACGTGGTCGAGCAGATGGCGGGCGATGCGAACCTGATTGGTTCCCGCAGCCGGGCGTCGGTGCGGCGTCCGTTCACGGTGGTGCAGGAGATGCAGGCCGCCGCCAACAAACGGTTCCAGGCGGAGATTTCCGGATTCCAAAAGCAGGTGGAGGATGCGCAAAACAAGATCTCCGCCATCCAGAGCAAGAAGGAAGGCAACCAGAAGTTCATTCTGGCACCGGAAGCGGCCACGGAATTGAAGAAGGTTCAGGAAATGCAGGTGAAGGCGAACAAGGACCTGCGTCGCGTGCGCCGGGATTTGAACAAGGACATCGATTCCATGGAGAACCGCTACAAGTGGATCAACATCGGATTGATGCCCGCGCTCGTCACCGTCGCAGGCATCGCCTTCGCCATGAGCCGCCGTTCCAAGCAGGCGGCCAAGTAAACCCGTCACTCCAAAAGCGATCGATCATAGCATCATGAAGGGTAAACAACTGGGAACACTCGTCGTCGCCGCCGCCGTGTTGGGCGGACTGGGTTGGTACGTGCGCAATCGTGGCGCACAGGTTTCGGAAAAGGCCCGGGTGGGCATGGGCGAGAAATTGCTCGGCAACTTCGACGTCAATAGCGTGACCGCCCTGCGCGTCGTCTCCGGCACAAATGCCGTGAACGTTGCCTTCAGCGGCGACAAATGGGTCGTGAAGGAGCGCGGCGGTTACCCGGCCAATTACACCACCATCACCGAGATGGTCCGCAAGCTGTCCGACCTCAAGGTCACCAAGCCGCTCAATGTTGGTCCATCGCGGCTGTCGGCCCTCGATCTGGTGCCGCCCGATAAGGGCCCGGGTGTGCTGGTGGAACTATTGGGCGCCGACGGCAAGCCGCTGAAGTCGGTCTTGCTGGGCAAGAAGGTCATGCGCGAAGGCCAGGATAATTCGCCCTTCGGGGGCGGCGGCGGCTTTCCGGTGGGCCGATATGTCATGGTCGGCGGCGATGCCAAGACGGCCGCGCTGGTCAACGACGCGCTCGGGGGCAGTGAGGCCAAATCGGAGGATTGGTTGTCGAAGGACTTCTTCAAAGTGGAGCCGCCGGTGCTCAACGTCATCGTGATCAAGGCTGAGGCGACCAACAGCTTTCAACTGACCCGGACCAATGAGTTTTCGGCGTGGGAGTTGGTGGACGCAAAAGGCGAGGAGAAGCTGGAAACCAGCAAGGCGGCGCAGTACGGCACGCTGCTCGGATCGCCGGCGTTTGATGATGTGGTGATCGCACCGGACCTGGCGGCACTGGGGCTGGACAAGCCCACCACGGCCACCGTGCGGACGACCGCTGGCTTTGTTTATGAATTCAAGCTGGGCAAGGAGCAGGGTGCCAATGCCAGCATTCCGCTGCAATTGACGGTTAAGGCGGAGTTCCCCCGGGAACGCACCCCCGGCAAGGATGAGAAGCCGGAGGACAAGACCAAGCTCGATCAGGAATTCAAGGACAAGCTCGTCAAGCTGGACGAGAAATTGAAGGCCGAGCAGGGTTATTCGAAGTGGACGTATCTGGTCAGCAAATGGTCGATCGATCCGTTGCTCAAGAATCGGGGCGATCTGTTTGCCGATAAGAAGTCGGAGGGGGCCCCGGACAATCCCGGAGCGCCGATCGGATTGCCCCCTGGTCTGGAGGGTTTGAATTTTAACGGGAAATAGGGGCGCGAGCCGCGGTTGATCGGCGGCGATTGTTGGCCGCAATGAGGGGCTGGGGATGGTCCATTTACTTGGGCGCCGCAGCCCCCTTTTTTTGCTGGGTTCGGTTGGGTTGCTCCTGCCGAAGTTGATGCGGCGGCCCCTGCGTCGGTGTCACTGGCACACCCCATTTCAAACGGGGGATTTCGGAAAGGACGCCGAATTTGCCCCTTCTAACCCGGGGTCGTGCTTTCCGTTACACGGGGTGCCTTGTGGTACTTTCGTCCGGGGCCTAGATCCTCTCCGTCATGAAACGACTGACTCATGGGTGCCTGTCCTTGGCCACGGCTGCGGTATTGGTGTCGGGATGTGTGACCCCACCGGATCCGGAGTCTTTTGATGTCAGCCTGGTCACCCTGGCCGGCGGCAATGCGACACTGTGGGAGACGGAGGCGGTGGTGACTGTGCGCTTGCAGAATGCCACACCCAATGACATCAGCATCACGGGGGCGGCCCACAAGCTGTACCTGAACGGCACTTACGTGGGGCAGGGCTTGTCCAGCGAGGCCGTTACCGTCCCCCGGCTCGGCACCACGACCCAGAACATTACGGTGCACCTGAAGAATTTCACGGTGGTGCGCAAATTGATCGGCATGCAGGAGACCCGGGTGGCGGCCTACAAAGTGGAGAGCCGCATCTACGGCGCCGTGGCCGGCGGTGGTTCGCGCAGTTTTCGGGCGATGAAGGAAGGCTCGGTCAACCTCGACTCCTTCCTGCATCCCGCCGACACCGCGAAATAGCGATGTCGGCGGTGCGCCGATTCCGGCGCGGTCTCCGTCAGCGACTCAGTTGGCGCGCGGCTGCCGTGCGCAGGCGACTGTCCGGGGCACTGACCAGTTGATTGAGCAGATCGGCCGCCGGGCGTCCGTAAGCTTCGTTGAGCCACAGGGCTTCCAAACGGGCGCGGGGATCGGTTTGCCGGGCCAGCCAGCCGGTGATCTCGGGAAGCACCTTGGCTTCGCCGCGCTGACGCAGGACGACCCGGGCCTGCTCCTGTTCCCAGGCATTGTGGCTCAGGGTCAGGTCGAGCAGGTCCCGGGTGGATTTCACCGTCAGGTCGGGCGCCAGTCGGGTTCCGCGATTGCCGGCCTTGCCGGTGATGCGCCAAATGCGGCCGTGCTCCTTGTCCCGGCGGGGATCGCGGAAATCGACCTCGCCGTGCTGAATGATGGGATTGCTCCAGTCCGCCACGTACAAGGCCCCGTCGGGTCCGAGCCGCACGTCAATCGGGCGAAACGTCACGTTGGTCGAACGCAGCAGGTCGGGCAGTTCCTTGGTCTGAAAGCTCGAGCCGGATTCATTCACCGCGAAACGCACGAGGCGATGCGCGCGGAAGTCACAGGTGACCGCGGTCCCCTCCCAATCGGCGGGAAAAGCGGGGGAATGGATGATCTCCAGACTGGCAAACTTGGGATAATTTCCGGGGCTGATGCTATCGCCCTCGCGGCGCATGTCCGCATAGGTGAAATAGGTGCCGCCTTCCATCGCGTGGTACAGCCCCTTGCCGCCGGCGCCATCGGTGAAGAAGGAATTGCCGTATTGATCCCAATGATGTCCCCACGGGTTGCATCCACCCTTGGTGAAGATTTCCAGTTCAAAGGTGTCGGGATCAAAACGCCAGATGCCGGCGCTGTTCAACCGGCGAACGCCATGCGGCGTTTCGATGTGCGTATGGGTGTAGATCGATTGATTGAAGTACAGGTGGCCGTCGTAGCCCCAGCGCAGCGTGTGGAGATTGTGATGCGTGTCCTCGGTGCCGAAGGATGAGAGGACGATGGTTTTGGTATCGGCCTTTCCATCGCCATCGCGATCCGCGAAGTGCAGCAACTGATGGCTGGCGGCGACATAGCAGCCGCCGCGTCCATCGGGGACCACCCCGGTGGGTACCACCAAGTCGTCGGCAAAGACGGTGTGACGATCCGCCTTCCCGTCGCCATCCGTGTCCTCCAAGACAACCACGGTATCATAGGCGGGCTGTCCCGGTTGGATCATGGGATACAGCTCGGACGACGCGACCCACAAGCGGCCGCGGGGATCCCAATTCATCTGAATGGGTTTGTGCAGCAGTGGGTTTTCGGCCCACAGCGTCACCTCCAAATCCGGACTGATTTCGAAGGTGGGAATCGGTTGGGGATTGCGGGGGGCCGGCGTGGGGCGCTTCAACGCGATTATGTGATCGTTGACGGCCTGAACGGCCGCAGGATCGAGCCGCTGCGGATCGCGGAGCCCGGCGATGCGGGTATCCCATTCAGCGACCAAGGGGTCGAACCGGGGAATCTCCACGGCATTGCGTCCCTGTTCGTGTTTGCGGAAACCGAACAGATAGGTGGAGTTGGCCGGGCGCCAGCGATGGAAGAAGAGTTCGTTTTTGGCGCGAATGGCGTTGAGCAGAGGCGAGGCGGGCGCCTCGCCGACGGCGGGACTGGGCAACTTGAGGCCCAGTTGTTGCACGATCTGATTGGCGAGTTGGGCGTGGCCGTGGGCGTTCGGGGCGAAGCCGTCCACGGTGCCGGGGGTGGCAGTATTGCCGCTCAGTACCGGATGCGCCTGCAGCAGGGAAACGAACGCCAGATGGCGATCGGCCGCCAACTGGCGAAGCGCGGCATCGGTGGCCCGAACGGCGGCATCTTCGGGGAATCCGGTGGCGGACAAACCGTTGGAATCGCCGGGCTGGGAACGCTCCCGCAGCGGTGGTCCCACCACGACAAAGCGGACCGGGGTACCGCTCACCGCGTTTACGGCATCCATCAGGCGGACCAGATCCGCAGTAAATTTCGCGGCTTTGGCGTCCGCCGCACCGGCCGGCGTGGCCGCGAGTTCGAGAGCGGCCGTGGTGCCGTAGCTGAGGAAGGCCACCGTGGGTTTCACCAAGGACACCTGCTCCTTTACGTGATTAAGCCAATCGGTCTCGGGCTTGTTCCAATCAAAGCTGGCCCGGGCCCGGCCCATCGGAGTGTCGCCGGCCCACGAGAGGTTGCGAAACGTCAGGGCGCGATCCGGTTGGGCGAGCGTGAGGTCCAACTCGAGGTAGCCGTAATCGACTTCCCGTTCGAAAAAGGTGTCCCCGAGGAACAACACCCGATCACCGTTTTTGAATTCCAGCGCGGCATCGGCGGCGAGCGATTGCATCGCCGCGGCGGCGACCACGGAAAGGCACCGAAGGGCGACCCGGATGCGGAGCGGGGCGGAGGGAGAAAGCATGGGGGGAATCTGGCGATTATCCGGCCGGTGTGAATGGGAAAGCGCTAGTTTGTGCAAACTTGCGCGAGCGACGGTGACCCTCGCTGATTTTACAGACGTCGACGGAACTCGCGGGTGGCCTGGGCGACATCCGGTGCCTGAAGAATGGCCGAGACCACGCAGATGCGTCGGGCGCCGGCCGCCAGCACGGCATCGAGGTTCAGGAGGTGGATGCCGCCAATGGCAAACCAGGGCACGTTGAGGTTGGCGGCGGCCCAACGGACATAGTCCAACGTGACGGCGGCGCGTCCCGGCTTCGTTCCGGTGGGGAACACGGGACCGACCGCCACATAGTCCGCCCCAGCTGCCACGGCGCGGAGGGCCTGATCGGGAGCGTGGCTGCTGAGGCCCAGGGCAGGGGCGGGATCCATGGTGGAGGCCGCCGGGGCCGACCACAGGGCAGCCGCCTCGGAGAGTTTACGCTCCTCAAAAAAATCCTCCTGACCGAGGTGCACACAGGGCACGCCCGCAGCCCGACCCAGTTCGGCGTGATCATTGAGGACGCACCAGACTCCGGCGGCCCGGGTGACTGGCAGGACGTCGTCGATCAGTCGCCGGACGTCCTCCAGGGGGACGCCTTTGGCGCGAATCTGAACGAGATCGGCGCCGCCATCGCACAACTGTCGGGTCAGCTCCGCCACGGGGCGGCCGTTCAGGTACGCGGCGTCGATAAAGGTGTAGAGCCGGCAATCGGTGAGGGCTTTCATGAAGCGGACGGCGGGTGCGACAGATGGAGAGTTGGACCGTGGTCTCCGGTGGGCGGCGGCGGTAAGATGCGGCCCGGATCAGCGGTAACTGGAGAACAGTTCGTCCGCCAACGGGCTGAGCTGAGCCGCACGCACCTGACGGTCGCGGAAATTTTCCAGATGGCCATCGAGGAAGGAGAAGATGACCTTGCCGTTGTGCAGCACGAACAGGCCGGTGGCGGCGGTGCCACCGGGATGAAAGGCGGGATTGCGCATGGTCCGGGGATCCTCGTTAACGAAGGCGACTTTGGCAGAAGGACGCAGGACCCGGCTCAGTTGGACGCCTTCAGGGCCCACGCCTTTAAGCCCGGGATCGAACCAGCCATTCAGGCTATAGTTCACGCGCAAGGCTGCACCGAGTTTGCCGGAACTGGGACACCGGTAGACGGGGCGGGGGGTGGTGACGCGGCGATCAAAATGCTGGCGGGGCTGCCCGGAGAGGTAGGGGAAGAGCGAGCCGGATTCGGGGTGGAAGCCAAAGTTGGTACTTTTCCAAGCTGAGGAGAGGGCGATTTGATCCAGGGTCTGTCCGCCCCAAACCCAATCCGGCTCGAAATTGCGATTTACGCCTCCCGGCCACGGCAGGGTGTCGCGGTAATCCGGGGCATAGACCTGCAGGGCGAGGGTCAGTTGCCGGAGATTGCTGCGACAGACAGAGGCCCGCCCGGCCTCGCGCGCCCGGGAAAAAGCCGGAATCAGTAAGGACGCCAAAAGACTGATCACCGCCAGGACCACCAGAAGTTCAACCAAAGTGAAAGCCGCCGTCCGAGGACAGCGGCTGCTTTTCACTGACGATTGATCCTTCAACATGGTCGCCCCCTTAGGCTGGGCGTCCGCTTCCCGATCTCAAAGAGAGAAGCGGCTACCGTTGCTCTTGTTTTCGGAGGCGTGGTTTTTGATCCACGCATGGTCCTGCTTGAATTTGGCGTCCGAAATACCGTGGTGATCGTGGGCGATCGTGGTACGGGCGTAGTCGATTTGCTTGAACTTCGCGATTTCCGCGTGCCCGTCGGTAAAGGCAAAATTGGCCGAGGTGCCGTGGTAATTGGCCGGGACATGATACATGAACGACTCGGTCATGTTCACCCCGAAAAAGGGCCGGCAGACGCTTTCAGGATGGATCTCGGCAAAGGTGAAAATATCGGAGGCTGCGCCCACCGAGCTCGTCTTCTTGAAGATCGAATATGCGCTGCCCGGATCGCCCTGACCGCTGTAGGCGGCGCCGTTCCAGCCGATAAACGAGTTCAGACCGTAATTGCGGGGCAGATAGACTTTGACTCCGGCGACCAACCTCACTTTGTCAGCCGGGCACTTAAAGCTGCCTTTGGCCAGCAGGTAAGGTCCGAGCAGGGACACGCGGGGATCGACGAGAATCGCCGCGCTGGCCGCGTCCACCAGGTTGTTGCCGTCGCGTCCTTCGGACCACACCGTGGCCTGCCGATTGGCGGGCACCGCGTTCAGATTCAAGGCGGTATCACCTTCACCGTTGAGGACCCACATATCATTGAAATCCGTCGCATAGCTCAAGGTGGCGATCATCATCTGCTTTTCATTATTGAGGCAGGAGATGCCTGTCGCTTTGGACTTGGCCCGCGACAGCGCGGGCAGCAGCATGCCGGCGAGAATCGCTATGATGGCAATTACCACCAGCAGCTCAATCAGCGTGAATCCGCGACGAGCACGGACGGGTAGACAGGTATTCATGATTTCTCGAACGCTCAAACGTGTGGAACTGCTCTCAGCCTGCGGTGGAATTGCCGTTCTGGCAATCCTGAAATTTAACCGGAAAGTAACTCGTCCAGCTCGGCCAGCGGGCCTTCATGGTGCTGGTCGATGGCCAATTGGCGGGCGGCGAGAAAGGCCGCGCGCGCGCCTTCCCGATTCCCGGTCTGTAACTCGATTTTCCCCAGCAAAATCTGCACCACCATCCAATCCGCCCGTTTCGACAGGGCAACCTGCAGGTGCTCACGGGCCCCGGCCCAATCACCGCGGTCGTAGAGTGCCTTGCCCAGACTGAATCGGGCCAGCTCGTTTTCCGGATGCTGGGCCACCATGGCCCGTTGACGGGCAAGCGGATCGTTCATTGTCCCTTTGCTTTAGCAGCGGAATCTGAGGACGGAAAACCCCGTTTTCCTGGTTGAAAAACGGGGCGTAACCGGCCGTCGGACCTGCCTCCCGGACTATTTGGCCATGACCACATCGCTGTCCGCCTCGGCGACGGAGCCTTCCAGGGCGGTGCCCCGGACCGTGTCGGCGATGCTGGGAACTTCGGTCGCCCGCTCGGGCGCGCCTTCGGCCTTGGCGAATTTGACGCTGACAATCCGGCTCACGCCCTGCTCCTGCATCGTGACGCCGTACAGCACGTCGGCCATCGCGATGGTGCGTTTGTTGTGGGTGATCACCACGAACTGGCTGTGCTCCAAAAAGCGGCGCAGCACCTTGAGGAACCGGTTGATGTTCGATTCATCCAGCGGCGCGTCCAGCTCGTCGAGCACGCAGAACGGCGACGGCTTGACCTGATAGATCGAGAACAGGAGGGCCACGGCGGTCATGGTCTGTTCGCCACCGGACAGCAGGCTGATGCTCTGCAGTTGTTTGCCGGGCGGGCGCGCCATGATATCGATGCCGGACTCCAACACGTCGCCATCGTCCACCAGTTTGAGATCCGCCTTACCTCCGCCGAACATCTCAGTGAACATGACCTGGAAATTCGCCCGGATCTTCTCGAAGGTTTCGACGAACATCGTCTTGGTTTCGGTATTGATCCGATTGATCACTTCGCTGAGTTCGGTCTTGGCCTGGACGAGGTCGTCGTACTGCCGGTTCAGGAAATCCGAGCGTTGCTCCGTCTCTTCGTATTCCTCGATGGCCACCAGGTTCACGGGGCCGATGTCATCCACTTTGCCCTGCAGTTCGGTGACCTGGCGGGCGATGGCGTCCCAGTCGGTGCTCAACCCGGCGGCGGCGAGGTCGTCGCCGGTCACGGTTTCGATCTTCGGTGTGCCGTCGTCGGCGAAGGTGACCTGGATGGCTTCGCTGCGGACCTCGTCGAGGGTGACCTGGTATTTGGTCTGGATCCGCTCGCGCAGGTTTTGGACGGCCATGGTTTTCTGGGCCAGTTCGACTTCGAGCTGACTGCGGCGGGCCTGCAGGGCCGTGACCTGGGCCCGGCGTTCGCGCAATTGGTCTTCGCGTGCGTGGATTTCGCCTTCCTGGAATTTCTTGTCTTCCATGAGCTGGGCGATCTGGGTGGCGAGGGTTTCGCGTTCGCCCTGCAACTGTTCCGCCTGCCGCCGGCTCTGGGCGATGCCGGCTTCGAAGTTGTCGCGGCGTTCGCCGAATGAGCCGAGTTCCTGATTCAACCGGGCGACCAACGCGGTAAGTTCCCGGATGCGTACTTCCAGGGGCGAGCGCTGCCGGCCGTGGGACGCGAAGAGTTGTTCCTCGGTGGCCAGCTGGACCTTGGCGTCGTTAAGTTCCTGGGTGGCGGCATCGCGCTGGGTGCGCAATCCCTCCACGGCTTCCGTGTATTCCGCGACGAGCGCGCCGGAGGCCTGTTCGCGGGCTTCCAATTCGGCGACCTGCGCGGACAGGGCATCCCGTTTCTGGCTGCTGGCGGATTCCTGGGTGGCCAGGGCGGCCAGGTCCCGATCGACCTGTTCCAGGCGTTGTCCCAGGCTGCGGCGGGAATTCTGCAGGGCGTTGAATTCGCCCTGCCGGGTGGCCACGGCGACCTCCTGCTGGCGCAGTTCCGTCCGGGCTTCCTCAAGGCTGGCCTGGAGCGCCGTTTGTTCGGAGAGCAAGGCGCCTTTGGACCGGCTGGCTTCATCGACGCGGACGGCGAGGATGGTGATTTCCGCCTGCAGCTCGGCGATCTGATTTTTCCGGCCGAGGATGCTGGCGGGGGCCTTGCCGGACCCCTGCTGGGAACCGCCCGTGAAGATGCCGGCGCGGGTCAGGATTTCGCCGCCGGGCGTCACGAAATCGTACAATCCGCCAGAGGCCCGATACGCCGCGGTGGCGGTCGCCAGGTCCGGAACGATCACCGTCTGGCCCAGCAGGGCGGTGATCAGGGGCAGGGTGGCGTCATCGCACGTCACCACGGAGAGGGCGGGAACGCCGTGGGCCGCCGCGGCGGTAAGATCCGGTGCGCCCTGATAGCCGGAGGTCGCGAGCTGCAGCGCGGCGAGGCTGGCGCGGCCCTTTTTGTTCGTGGCAAGATCTGCGAGAATCCCCGTCGCCGCCTCCGGCTGTTCGGTGAGCACCAACTGCAATTGCTGTCCCAGGGCGGCTTCCACGGCCGACACATGCTGGTCGGGCACCCGGATGCGGTCGGCGAGGGAGCCGAGGACCTCCTGGCTCTGTTTGAGAGCGGCCAGAGCCCCGGCGCCAAAGCCCTCGTGCTGGGAATCCAATTGCTCGAGCAACTGCAGGCGACTGCGCTTCTCCGCCTGTTGCCGCAGGACGGCGTCGAGTCCCTGCTGGGCCTGATTGATCTCCCCCTGGATGGCGCGCAGTCGCAACTGGCGCTCCTCCAAAGTCAGGCGCGACGTCTGCACCTGCATCCGTTCGTTTTCGACCTGCTGGGTGAATTCGGCGACGAGGCCCTCGACGCGCAGCTGTTCCTCCTCGAACTGGACCTTCTCGGAATTCAGCTTCTCCAACCGCACGACGTTGCCCTGCATTTGGAGGGCCAGCTGATTGATGTCGTTGCGCACCCGGCTGAGGCCTTGGGCGACAGCGAAGGCATCGCTTTGGGCCCGGCGCAATTCGTCCTGCTTGCGGGCCAGTTGGCTTTCGAGGCCGCTGAGGTGCTCGCGCTTCTCGCTCTGGATGACCCGCAATTGTTCGACCTGTTGCTCACTGACCGCCAGCCGTTCAAGGAGGGACTCCAGTTCGATTTGGGCGATGCTGCACCGTTCCTCGGACTGGGTAATGTCCTGATTCGCCCGGGAATTCTGTTCGGCCAGCTCAGCCAGACGCTCCCGATTGAAGGCGATCTTGGCTTCGTTGCGCTCGACCTCGGCCTTCAGTTCGAGGCCGTGCTGCTGGCGGGTCGAAATGTTCTGGTCGAGTTCCGACAACTGCGTCCGGAGTTGCAATACCTCGTCTTCGAGCCGGAGGACGGTCTCCTGGCCGACTTCGATTTCGAGCTTGGATTTTTCCGCGCCCTCCTGACGCGCGACGATTTCCTCCTGGAGGCGATCGAACTGGTGCCGGGCCAGCTGAGTATCGAGGTGCTGGAGTTCGGCCTGCAGCGCCTTGAAACGGCGGGCCTTGCCGGCCTGGCGCTGGAGCGAGCCGATCTGGCGTTTCACCTCGCGGATGAGGTCCTGGACGCGGAGGAGATTTTGTTCCGTGGCCTCGAGTTTGCGAAGGGCCTCCCGCTTTTGCTGCTTGAACCGGGTGATGCCGGCCGCCTCCTCGAACACCAGACGCCGGTCGTCGGGCCGGCTGGAAAGGATTTGGGTGATGTTCCCCTGGGCCATGATCGAGTAGCTCGTCTTGCCCATGCCGGTGCCGGCAAAGAGTTGTTGGATATCGCGCAGCCGACAGCTGGTTTTGTTGAGGAAATATTCGGAGCCGCCATCGCGGAAGACCCGGCGGGTGAGGGTCACCTCGTTGAACTCGACCGGGATGCCGGCCGCCTTGAGCTGCTCGGTGTCCACATCCCCCAGCGTCAGGCTGACTTCCGCCATGCCGAGGGGTTTGCGCGTGTCGGTCCCGTTAAAGATGACGTCCGCCATTTCGCCGCCGCGGAGGGCCTTGGCCGATTGTTCCCCCAAAACCCATCGAATGGCGTCCGACACATTGGACTTGCCGCACCCGTTGGGGCCGACAATGGCGGTCACGCCGGGCTGGAAATTCAGCGACGTCTTGTCGGCAAAACTCTTAAACCCGAGCACCGTGAGGTTCTTGAGGAACATACTGCCGCCATTAGTGCCCTTTTGGCTGCCGCTTGCAAGATCAAAGACGCTACCGGTTGGGGTGACTTATTCGCAAAACCACAAGCGGTTGGGGTTTCGGTTTGTGAATAACTTTGTTAGCAATGGCGCGAACCGGGCCTGTGCTGCGTAAAAAAGGGGGGGAGGGTGCGACCTTCGGGTGAGGTGCGGCAAAAAAACACCCGGAGGTGTCGTGACACGTTCCGGGTGAGTTGTTTGGGCCGTCGAGAGTTTCGGCGCCCAGCAATGTCGGGGACTAGGCGCCTTCCCCGGCGAAGATGCGGTCCATCTCGCGGCTCAGCTTGACCAGACCCTCCGGGGATCCGGCGCCACCCTGTTCGGCGATCGCCCAACCCGAAAAATGGATGTCATCCAGGGCCTTCATGACGGCGGGCCAATGGTTGTCGCCGGTGAGGAACTCGGCATCGAAGCCCGCCCACTTGCCCTGTTTGTCCGACTTGGCCCGGCTGTACTCCTTGATGTGCAGGGTTTGGATGCGGGGGCCGAGGATGCGGACCCACTGTTCGGGCCAGCCGTAGTGGATGATATTGCCGACATCGAAGTGCCAGCGGACGAAAGGGGACTTGAATTCGTCGACGTACCGGGCGGCTTCCATGGGGCTGAGGAGGAAGTTGTTCCAGACGTTTTCGATGCTGATGCGGACGCCGAGGGATTTCGCCAGCGGCACGGCTTTGCGGATTTCGGCGATCGAACGATTCCAGGCGTCGTCGTAGGAAATCTTGTCGTTGACCACCGCCGGGACGAGCAGGACGGAGGGGGCGCCGTACGCTTTGGCATCGCGCAGGGACTGTTCCAGGCCGGCGAGGCCGGCGGCCCGGGTGGCGGGATTGGGATCGGACAGCGGTTTGGCCCAGTGGGTGTGGCAGCAGACGGATCCCGCCTGCATACCGGTCTCCTTGAGCGCGCGCTGCATTTCTTCGACGTCCATGCCGCCCATGGGCTCCACTCCGTCGAAACCGGCGGCCTTCACCGCCTGCATTTTTTCCAGTACGGAGCCCTTAACCCCCACGGTACCCCACATGATGCCCTTGCGCAGCTTGCGCGGCCCGGAGGCGGCGGCGGCGAAGGTCGACGGCGCGGCGGCCGCCAGCAGGGTCGTGCTGGCGGAGGCGGCGAGAAACGAGCGGCGTGTCATGTGGCGTGGAGTAACCGTGGGGTGTTTTTAGGAGGATTCTTCGCTTAGATGAGCTTGGAAACACCGGGCCGGGAGATCGGCGCAACGGGGAGGTCCATGTTCCAGTCGAATTTCTGCGGCACCAGGCTCTGCTGCGAGTTCAAGGCCTGTTCCCAGGTCACCTCGGCGCCCGTGTAGGCGGCCAGGCGGCCCATGATGCCCATCAACGTGCTGCTGGCCATCCAGTCTCCATCGTTGTGCCACTCGCCGCCGCGGACGGCCTTGTACAACTGTTGGTGCTCGTAGACGTACATCTGCGGTTTGTCGCCGCGGTACTTCCACTTCATCTGGTCGCCGGACTTGATGTACGGATCGTTCCAACCCGACCAGCCCTTGCCGGTGGTGCCGATCACGTAATCGGAATTGTCATTGAAACAGCCGGGTTCCTGGCGCTGGGCCACCACGCCGCGGGCGCCATTGGCCCATTCATAGACGACGGTCATGTGGTCGAAGATGTTCCCGTCGTAGTTCGGATGGTTGCGTCCACCGTTGGCGGTGCACTTGACCGGCGGCACGTCCTTGAAGGCCCATTTTACCTTGTCGACGGTATGGATGCACTGTTCCACGATGCCGTCGCCGGAGAGCCAGGTGTAGTTCATCCAGTTGCGCATCTGCCACTCGAGGTCGGTCATGTTGGCCGGCTTCTTCCCGTTGAGGGATTTCACCGGACCGGTGAGATAAGTGCCGTAAACGGCCGAGACCTCGCCCAGGGCCCCATCATGGATCTGGCGATAGAACGCCTGCCGGGGCAGATCGTAGCGCCAGCAGAATCCGGACACGATGTTGAGCTTCTTTTCCTTGGAAATGCGCACCGACTCCATGACGTGGCGGAGCATGGGACCGTCGGTCGCCATGGGTTTTTCGCAGAAGATGTTCTTGCCGGCTTCCACCGCGTAGCGGAGGTGGAAGGGGCGGAATCCGGGAGGCGAGGCCAGCAGTACCACGTCCACGCCGGAATCGATGACCTTCTTGTAGGCATCCAGGCCCGTGAAGGTCTTTTCGGGCGTTACCGCGACCCGTTCATTGAATTGTTCCCGCAGGCCCTTCAGGGACTTTTCCGCCTGATCAGGAAACGCGTCGCCGACGGCGGTCAGGATCAGGTTGGGATCCGCGTTCATGGCATCGCCCGCCGCGCCAGTGCCGCGGCCGCCACAACCGACGAGACCGATCTTGATCGTGTCGGTATTGGCGGCAAAGGCCTTTTCGCGGATGAGGATGGCCGGGGCGGCGAGGGCCACGGCCGAAGCCGCGGTGGAGCGGCGCAGGAATTCACGGCGCGAAGCCGGGAGCGGATCGAGGTTCATACGGGGATTCATGACGCCGGTATTGGTCCCAGATTCAATCGGGTTACGCAAGGACTTGCCGCCGGCGCGGCCAAAAAACTTCCGCCACAGAGTGGCGCGCCGCCGCTTTGTCGACACTTTGGTTCAATATCCCTCGCCGATATGGCGTCGGTGACAGATTGAATCATGCGACGTTCCTGGTTGATTTTGGCCTTGTTGGCCGTGGGTGCGGCCACGGCGGTGCTTTTTGCGGTCCGGCGTTTGCGTCCGGCGTCGATGGCAGCGTCAGGCATTGATCTGCCGGCCCGTCTGGCGGCGGCGAACCCGCAGTTCCACACCGAGATCCGTCCTTGGCTGCAGCAATACTGTGGCGACTGCCATGCCGATGGCGCGGACAAGGGAGGCGTAAACTTTGATGGGTTTACCAATTCCACCCAGGTCTTCAATCAGCGGATCGTTTGGGAACGGGTGTTGGATAACGTGAAGAGTGGGGCCATGCCCCCGCCCAAGAAAAAGCAGCCGGACGCGCCCCAGCGCCAAAAGGTGTTGGCATGGCTGGATCACGTCCTGTACCCGCTGGATCCGAAGAACCCGGACCCCGGACGCGTGACGGTCCGCCGGCTCAATCGCACCGAATATAACAACACCGTGCGCGACCTGCTGGGCGTGGAGTTCAAACCGGCGGATGAGTTTCCGCAGGACGATGTTGGCTATGGTTTCGACAACATCGGGGATGTCTTGTCGTTGCCGCCCATTCTGTTTGAGAAGTACCTGCGGGCGGCGCAACTGGTGACGGAGGCGGCTTTACCGTCCGGCCCGGCCCGGCCGCAGAACCGTTATTTTGGACCGGCGGAGATTCAGGGGCACAGCCACGAGGGGGAGCTCTACGCCTTGCTCGACAAGGAAGGTGAAGTTTATGTTGATTTTCCGGTCAAACAGCCGGGCGAATTCCTGCTGCAGGTGCGGGCCTTTGGCAAGCAGGTGCCCGAGCGGATCTCCAAGGAGCGGGTAAAGATGGCCTTGGGGATCGGCCCGGACCTGCTGGTGACGAACGAGGTGGCGGCGAAGTCAGAGAATCCGCGGGATTATGAGTTTCGGGTGCCGCTGCCCGCGGGCAGTCACCGGTTCCGCGTGGCGTTTCTCAATGATTTTGGACAGGAAGAGGTCAAACAGGAAACCCGTCCGAGCGGCCGGATGATTTCCGTGACCAACCGGTTTGATCGCGATTTGTGCATCAACTCGGTCCGGATCATCGGCCCCTTCACGGAAGCGCCGCCGCCGCCGACGGAATTTCAGCAGTGGCTATTCGGGGTGTCCGCCGACAGTGGCAGCCTGACCAACGCCCCTGAACAGGCCGCGGCCGTGTTGGAGCGGTTTGCGGCGCGGGCCTTTCGCCGGCCGGTGACGCCCGACGAAGTGGAGCGGCTGGTTCAGCTGTACCGGGTGGCGCGGGCGGAACAGCCCTACGTGGCGGCGATTCGGCACGCCCTGACGGCGGTCCTGGTGTCGCCGCATTTCTTGTTTCGGGGCGAGTTGCAGGCCGAGCCCGACAATCCCCGGGCCATCCATCCCATCAATGAATACGCTTTGGCCGCGCGGCTGTCGTATTTTCTCTGGAGTTCCCTCCCGGACGAGGAGCTGACGACCCTGGCCGCGCGCGGTCAGTTGCGCCGGGAACTGCCGGCTCAGGTCCGACGTTTGTTGCGGGATCCGAAAAGCCGGGCGCTTACGGACAATTTCGCCGGGCAATGGCTGCAGTTACGCCTGCTGGATCTGGTCTCGCCGGACAAGGTGAAATTTCCGGACTTTGACGAGTATCTGCGGAGTTCCATGCGCACGGAGACCACCCTGCTGTTTGATCACATCATCCGGCAGGATCGGCCGGTGACGGAATTCCTGACGGCGGACTACACCTTTCTCAACGAGCGTTTGGCGCGCCACTATGGGCGCCCGGAAATCAAGGGCGGGGAATTCCGGCAGGTATCCCTGACCGGCACCCCCCGGGGCGGGGTGATGACCCACGCCAGTTTTTTGACGTTTTCGTCCAATCCCACCCGGACCTCGCCGGTCAAACGCGGCAAGTGGGTATTGGATAATTTGCTGGGCATGCCGCCGCCGCCCCCGCCGCCGAACGTTCCGGAGTTGGGGGAACGCAATCTGAAGGGAACCCTGCGGCAGCGCTTGGAGGAGCACCGCGCCAATGCCGTCTGCGCCTCCTGCCATTCGCGCATGGACCCCATCGGGTTTGCGTTGGAACACTTCGATGCCATCGGACGCTTCCGGGAGAAGGACGGGGAGAATCCCATCGATTCCGCCGACACCCTGCACACTGGTGAGAGTTTTCGGGACCACACGGATCTGCGGAATTTGCTGGCCAAGGCGCACGGTCCGGACTTTGCCCGAACGCTTTCGGAGAAGCTGCTGACCTATGCGCTGGGCCGGGGATTGGAATGGTATGATCGTCCCACGCTGCAACAGTTGCAGCAACGGCTGGCGCGGGCGGATTACCGCTTCAGTGAGCTGGTCCTGGCGATCGCCGAGAGCGTCCCGTTTCAACGGCGACGTGGGGAAGGGGATCCTTTTGCGGACCGTCCCGTAACGCATGCCGATGCCCGGTAGCCGACCCCGACCGAGGGCCGGAGCGGGTTCGGGATGGGCGTGAAAAAGATTTATGGCTGCCCGCCCCGGGTTTCGGGATGCCATCGATGCGGGCGTTTCCCGGGTTTTATCGGGCGGCAAACGGTCGTCCTCCCGGCCCACAAACCCCAAAAAAAGCATTTTGCCCGGGGCGAGTTGGGCCTGCTAGCCTCCGGGCTTGTTCGACTGCAATTGGTCGGACGAATTTGCATTTTACGTCTATGCCACTGACACATACGCGCGACCTGTTCGCCAAGGCCCTCAAGGGCAAATACGCCCTCGGCGCTTTCAACGTGAATAACATGGAGCTGCTCCAGGCCATCATCGAGGCCTGCGAGGAGGAAAAGGCTCCGGTTATGCTGCAGATTTCCCGCGGCGCCCGGGATTACGCCCACCCGGTGTACCTCAAGGGTCTCATCGACTCCGCGGTGAAGCTCTCCACCATCCCGATCGCTGTGCATCTCGATCACGGCGATACGTTTGAATTGTGCAAGCAATGCATCGACGAGGGATTCACCTCCGTGATGATTGATGCGTCGCACGAGCCCTTCGACAAGAACGTGGAGATCACCCGCAAGGTGGTCGAATACGCCCACAAGCATAACTGCGTGGTGGAGTCCGAGCTGGGACACTTGGTGGGAGCGCAGTTTGATGACGGCGAAGAGGGCGGGAACTATTCCGTGGGCGGTCACTACACGCATCCGGAAGAGGCCGTGAAATTTGTGAAGGATTCGGGCTGTGATTCGCTGGCGGTGGCCATCGGCAACAGCCACGGCGCCTACAAGTTCAAGGGCGAACAGCACTTGGACCTCCAGCGCCTCAAGGACATCAAGAAGGCGTTGATGGATGCCGGACTCGGTGATTATCCCCTGGTGCTTCACGGTGCCTCTTCGGTGCCGAAGGATTTGATCCAGAAGATCAACGCCAACGGCGGCGCGATGGGCGAAGACACGGCCGGTGTGCCGGAGTCGGACATTGAAGTGGCGCGCCGGACGGGCTGCACCAAGGTCAACATCGACACCGATTTGCGGTTGGCGATGACGGCGGCCATCCGCGAGGTGCTTTTCACGAAGCCCAAGGAATTCGATCCGCGGAAGTATCTGGGCCCGGCGCGGAAGGGTGTGAAGGAACTGGTGCGGCACAAGCTGCGCAATGTGTTGTGCTGCTCCGGTCACGCTTTTGACTGAAAAGGCGAACCTAGGCTAATCAGTTCAGCAAAGGGCGGCCTTCGGGCCGCCCTTTTTTACTGCTGGCCCGGGCATTGGCGGGTGAGTGGGGCGAATGGCGGATTTGGGAGAGACCACCATACAATTTATCACCATACATTTACCCAGTAGTTTCCGGTTGCAACCCGGCTGCTTTTGTTGAGGTTACGCCCTCATGCACTCGCGTTATTTTCGGGCGGCAGCCCTGATGGGGGGTCTTTTTTTGGGATTGTTTGGCCCGCTTTTGGCCGGACAGCACTCGGGGGGAGATTCCCGTACCGGTATTGGGAGCCTGCCGATTGTGCAGAGCCTGAGTCCGTCCGAGTTGGCCGTCATCGTGGCGGCTCCGTCGACGGTTCAGCCGGCCGCTGAATGGGACGCGGTGTGCACCGTGACCAATCAGGGGACTTCCACGCTGGGAACCATCGGTCTGCAGCTGAGCCGGTTCGCGGGACTGGAGGTGCTTTCCTCGAGTGTCGGCACGCTGGACGCCGCTTGTTGCACCGATGTGGTGGTCAATGGCGTCGCCGCCCAGCTGGCCCCGGGCGAAAGTGTGGCAGTAACCGTGCACCTTCGGGCCACCGGCCCCGGGGTCTGGCCGGTCAACGTGCGGGCCTTTGATGATTTGAACGACCCGTCTGAGTCGGGGGACGAACGCTTTGTTTATGCGGAACCTCCGGGCGGGAATGCGACGGCGCCGAACTTTGCGGTGCCCTTTTCGCACGTCGAATGGTCCAGCGCCCGAAATGAGTGGATTGCCTGGAGTGGTCGCACCGTCGTGTTTCTGTCCCCGTTTTCGCTGGCGCCCCACGACGCCATCCGGTTTCCGGAGTTCGCGAGTGGCTTTACCCCGGCGGAAGATGGTCAGCATATCTGGGCCATTCTTCAAGGCGGGGATGTGGGGCGGTTGTCGCTGACGTCGGGGACCTTCGATTTGCGCTTCCCGGTACCGCTTTCCTTGGCGGATGGGCACGGAGTCATCGTGACGGCGCCTTTCCAGCCGGACGTAATTATGGCGTTCGGGCCGGATGCCGAGGGGCAGCCGACGGCCATCCACTACAAGAACGGCGTGGCCAGCGGGTTGAGCTATACGAATGGATTGGCGGCAGTGGGTGCGCCGTATCGGGGAACCTCCTCGTTCAATCGCTACTACATCGCTTTGGGAACCCAATTGCGGGAATTGCAGGTGACGCCTGCGGGGCTGGAAGAAACTCAGAATCTGGACGCGCTGGGTAAAGAGGGCACGCGACTGGGCTTTTCGGCTGGTCTGCTCTTTCACTCACCCGACGCAGCGTTGGATGTGGAGACGTTGGCGGTTCTGCCAACCGGCGCGTTGACCGACCTGTTCGTATTTGGCCTTGGCTATGGCGCGGCACCGGTGGGGCCGAACTTTGAGATCCGCTCCTACGACAGCTACCGGCGGGCGGTCACCTGGAAGGCGATGCTCGTGACTTCGGAACCGCCGCAATTGGTATCCGGTGGATTTTTGGGCGCCTTGGTCCAGGGCTTGCATGGGGGCATCTTCCTCGCACCGCCGAATCCCGGGGTGGATGTCCGCATCGGGGCCGGATTGGCCGTGCCCAACCAACCGGTGGGTACCGTGGTGTCGGCGCAGGTGAACCTGGCGAAGTACGGCGCGTGGAGTGCTACGAATACGCGACTGATCGCCGAGTACACCGACGGCTTGGGTGCGGTGAGTCCGGCGAGCTCCACCAACAACTGGGTGCTTCCGCTGGGTGTCATTGAGTCCACGGCGGTGGTGCAGGTTTCCTTCGTTATCAACGGATTCGGGCCGCAATCGGTCACCCTGCGGGTGGAATCGGATTTTTCGGACCCGGACTTGTCGAACAACTCGGTGGTCCTGACGTGGAACCCGGACGTCATCAACGCCCTGGTGTTGGATGACGTCTCGGTGGCCGATGATGGGCAGCCGCTGAAGCTGCATCTGAGCGGGCCCGCCGCGACGGATATGGATTTTACCCTTCACCTCGATTTGCTGACGGCCTCCCTGGATGACGTCACGGGAACCAACTTCACGGTCCATTTCCCCCAGGGCACGTCGACGGCGGAGGTGCCCATCGTGGTGGCGGATACTGCGGTGGAAGGAGCCGAACAATTCCGTCTGGTATGGGATTCGGGGGCACTGGCGTCGACCCATCCGTTTGCCTTGGTTACGATCACCAATGATGACCGGGTGGAAGTTCTGACGGCTAATGTGGCGACAATCGAGGGCAACGCAGGAACACACACGGTTTCGGTGCCCGTGATTCTTTCGGCGGCCGCCGAAGTTGAACTGCACGTCGGTTATGTGACGACCGCCCGCACGGCGTCGGCCGGGCTGGATTTTGTAGCGGCCAGCGGAACTCTGGTCTTCGCGGCGGGGCAGCGGACCAATCAGATCGAAGTGCAGGTGATCGGGGATACGGTCCTCGAAGGTGACGAGAACTTTGAACTCACCTTGTCGCTGCCTCCGGAAATCACGCCTCTGGTGGAGATGCCTCTGGTGACGGTGCGGAATGATGACCCGGCGCATTTGTTCGTGGAAAACCTGAGCATTCCCGAAGGGAATTCCGGGACCAACACCGTCCTGTTGCCCGTGATTCTAGAAGCAACCGCGACCGGCCACCTGGAGGTTTCTTACAGTTTGGTGGGCGGGACGGCGACGGCGGGCCTTGATTTTGTGGCGGCGAACGGGGTGCTGTTTTTTGAAGCCGGCCAGCGCACAAATTATATCGCGATCAGCGTTATTGGCGATGTCGCGGTCGAAGGCAACGAACAGTTGACCGTGGCCCTGGTAGCGCCGCCGGGTATTGCCCTTCCAGCGCTGGCGCCGGTGATCACCCTGGTTGACGACGATCAGGAGACGGTGATCACGCCGGTGGTCCTGCGGGCGGGCCGGAATGACTCGGGCGTGCCGGTCTTCGAGTTCGACACCGTTTCCGGGCGTAGCTACACGGTGGAGAGACGGGCCAATCTGTCGACCGGTGACTGGGTGGTTCAGGGTTCGGTTCGGGCGGGAACGGGTTCGCCTATAGTGATTGAAACTGGCGCTTTGTCGGCGGAAGGTTACTGGCGCGTTCGGGTTCAGTGAACCGAGGGACGGATATGACTCGGGGCTGGTTTGAACTTCCGAGTCGGGACTCGATCGGCGCGCGCTCCAGCGTCGACCGGGTCCATGGCTGAGCCCAGCCTGGTCGTCACTCATGCCACTTGTTCGTATCCTGGTTGATGGGTTTAGCCTGTTGCATCGCTGGCCGGCGGTGTGTGCGGGGCGGCCGCCGCATTCGGCGGCGGCCCGGGAAGCTCTGATCACCAAACTAACCCACTACCGCGATGCGGTGGGCACGCCCCTGACCATTTTTTTTGACGGTCAGGGGGCCCCCGTCGGCACCCCACGGGCGGCGAGTTCGCGTCAGGTGGAGGTGATTTACAGTCCCGCAGGCAAGACGGCGGATGATCTCATTGAGCGCGTGGCGTATCGGTTGAAGGACTACGGCCATGCGCTGGTCGTGACCGACGATCATGCGGAGCGGGACACGGTCATGGCGTTCGGCGCGTGGTTTGCGAGTTGCGCGAACTTCATTGCGCAGGTGGAGGCGGAGTTGGGCGACCTTGCCGTGGATGTGAAGGCGCACAACCGGAGGGAACGCGAACACTTCCGTCGCGGGCGTTGAGCCTTTACGTCGATCCAACCGGATCCCCTCTTGGGCCCATTCATCCGGTTCCGGCCTTGTCGATTGGCCGTTCACCAGTAGGTTTGGCTGCTTTTACAACATGTCAGCCGAACGTAAGTCCATGAAGATGGTTTCCTGCCCGCACTGCCAGGCGCGGGTATTTTTGCCGGGGGATCTGGCGCCACTGCAGGAGGTGCCGTGTACGAAATGTCAGCGGTCCGTGATGATGCCGGCGACGTTGCGCCAATTCGAATTGCGATCCGTCATTGCGTCGGGCGGGATGGGGACCGTGTTTCGGGCCTGGGACACGATGTTATCGCGGGAAGTGGCGGTGAAATTGATGAAGCATGAATTCGCGCAGGATCCGGCGGCGGTGGAGAATTTTGCGATCGAGGCCCGGGCTTGCGCACAGTTGAACCACACCAACATCATTCACATCTACACCTTCGATGAGCATGATCAGGATCGGTATCTGGTGATGGAACTGGCCGATTCCGGCTGTCTGGATTCCTGGATTGAAAAGCAGGGAAGAGTGACGGAACTGGATGTGCTGGATATCGGCATCAAGCTGGCAGGTGCTTTGCAGACCGCGTTGAAACACGGTTTGCTGCACTTGGATATCAAACCTGGAAATATCCTCTTCAATTCCGACGGAGAGCCCAAGCTGGTGGATTTTGGGCTGTCGCGAAAAGCCGATGCCGACACCGATCTTTACGCGCCCATATTCGGGACGCCCTATTATATCGCTCCCGAACGTGTGCGCCGGGAAGGCGACACCTTCAAGGCCGACCTCTATTCCCTGGCGGGAACCCTGTACCACGCGTTGACGGGGCACGTTCCCTTTGAAGCGCCGACGGTGGAGGAGGTGGTGGCGGCCCAGATCTCCACGCCCTTGCGGCCGGCGCATGAGGTGCTGCCGGGAGTCAGTGCCGATACGAGTGAAGCCTTCAGCCGGGCGATGGCCAAGGATCCCGCCCAGCGCCATGCCAGTTATGACGAATTCATCCTGGCCCTCACCGCGGCCCGGTCACAGCTCCTGATCCGGCAGTTTGCGCCGCAGGCATCCGTGAACACCTCGACGGGCGAAGTCGTGTCGGACGGAGGCAAGAAGAGTTGGTGGCGCCGGTAGGGATCGCCTTTTGCGGCTGAACCTTTCCTTCGGACGCGCACCTGCCAGAATCGTGCCGTGGACGCCAGTGTGACAGCCTTAAAAGATCCGTCGGTGCAACTGCGCCTGCGGGCGGTGGCTGGGTGGATGGAACTGGGTCTGCCCGCGGAAGGTTTGGGGGAATTGGCGGATCTGCCGGCCGTCCTACGGGAGCACCCGGAGATTCTCAAGGTACGCTTCAGCATCCTGCGGCCCCTGCGGCGATTCTCGGAGGCGCTGGATACGGCCGAGCAGATTACCCATCAGGCCCCGGGTGACAAATGGGGCTGGCTGTACCGGTCCCATGCGCTGCACTGGCTCGGCCGTTCGGGTGAAGCCTACTCCCAATTGCAGCCGCTGCGGGAGAAGTTCCCGCACGCTTTTGAAGTGCCCTATGACCTCGCCTGCTATTGCGCCCAGACCGGCCGGGTCGATGAGGCCCGGACCCTGATCCAGGAATGTCTGATCCTGAGCGGGCCCAAGCGGACCGAGGTGCGCGCCATGGCACTTCAGGATCCGGATTTGCGTCCCCTGTGGCTCGAATTGGGCGCGGAGGCCTGAGCCGTTACATCTGCCGTCCCGGTCCAAGGTAATTTCATGCAATTCTGTCCTGTTCGATCCTTTCGGTGGCGATCGCTTCAGTGCGCTCCGATGGCGCTGTGGTTGGGCGCTTCGCTGGGTGTCGATGGCGCGGTGGCCCCGCCTTTCGATGCCAGCCAGTTCGTCCTCGATCCCCAGGTCGTCATGACCCGATGGGCGGCGGAACCCGATGTGGTCGACCCCGTGGCGCTGTGTTTCGATGAGGCGGGCCGGGCCTATGTCGCGGAGTGCCGTGATTATCCGAAGGGTGCCGGACCGGGGGGGGCGGTGAATTCCACGATCCGATTGCTGGAGGATACGGATGGCGATGGCCTGCCGGATCGCTCGACGTTGTTTGCTGACAAGCTCAGCTACGTCACCAGCGTCACACCTTGGCGGGGGGGGCTCCTGGTGGCGGCCGCGCCGGAGCTTCTCTTCCTCAAGGACACCGACAATGATGGGAAAGCCGATGTTCGGGAGGTGGTGCTCAAGGGGTTTCATCTGGGGGTGAGTGACTCGCTGGTCAATGGACTGCGGTTTCATCTCGATGGGCGCATTTATGGTGCCAACGGGGGCAATAACGGAGTGGTGTCGTCACCCCGCTGGCGTGGGGAGGATCTGGAGCGGGGTCCGGTGGATCTGCGCGGCCATGATTTTGCCTTTCAGCCGGACACGGGGACTTTCGAACTGACCACCCGTTCCAGCGGGGGCTTTGGTTTGGTGTTTGACGATTACGGTCGTGCGTTCACGACCTATAACATCAATCACATCCAGCACTGTTATCTGCCGCGGCGCTATGCGGAACGTTATCCCGCTCTGCCGGTGGAGGGGCTTACAGTGAGCATTTCCGATCATGAGGAAATGAGCCGGATTTTTCCGATCAGTGAAGCCCGCACGCGGCCGAACCATCCGGAACAAGCGGGTCATTTCAGTGCGGCGGGGGGGATGGGATATGTGGGTTCCGGGAAATGGCCGGCGGCCTTCTATGGGTCGGTATTCGTCTGTGATGTGGTGGGCAATCTGGTGCATCGGGACACCATTCATGAAACCGGACTGGGATTTCAGGCGTCCCGCGGCACGAATGAACTGGACCGGGAATTTCTCGCGTCCCGCGATCCGGATTTTCGCCCGGTCGGTCTGGAAACGGGGCCGGACGGCGCACTGTATCTGCTCGCGATGCAACGGACGGTCATTGAGCATCCGGACTACATCCCGGAGGCGATGCGTTCGCGGCAGGATGCGCGGGCGGGATCGGATCGGGGACGCATTTATCGACTGACGCTGACGGGTGGGATGCCGTGGACGAAGGTGGATCTGCGGTCGTGGAAGAATGTGGATCTGGTGCCGCTGCTGGCGCATGAGGATCAATGGTGGCGGTGTACCGCGCAGCGCCTGCTTCTGGAGCGGCGTGCGATGGATGCCGTGGTGGCCCTGCGCCTCCTGACGCGGGATCCGCGCCCGCTGGCGCGACTGCATGCTCTTTGGACGCTGCGGGGATTGGGCGTGCTCAACAGCGGGGAAATGCTGAATGCCCTGCAGGACGGTCATCCCGGCGTCCGGGAAAATGCCCTGCTCCTGGCGGAGCCGGTGTTGGCGACCACTCCCAGCCTGGTGCCCGCGGTGCTGTTAATGCTGTCGGATCCATGGCCCCGGGTTCGTTACCAGGCCATCCTGACCGCCGGAGTGGGTACGGGGGAACGGGCCATTGGTCCGCTTGGGCTGGTGCTGCGGTATCAAGGCGGGGACCCCCGGGTGCGAACCGCGGTGCTGGCGTCTGTCGCACCTTCCGATTTGGGTACGGTCCTCAACGCGTTGTTGCGGGATCGGGGTGCGGCCATGACCCAGGCGGGGGCACTGATCGAAGTTTATCGGGATGTCAGCACGCTCATCGGTGCCCGGGCGGAGGCCCGGCCGGTGGATTTTGAAAATGTGCTGAAACGCCTGAGCCTGGGCGTGGGCGAGACGGTGCGATCGACGATTCTGGAGGGACTTCTGGCCGGGTTGGAGCGGAGCGGTGGCCAGCCGCGACCGTCGCCGGCCGGGAGTGCGGCCTTGCTGGCGCTGGCCAGCCGCGCGCCGGAATCCCGGCTGCCCTTGCTCTGGCGGTTGAGTCGTCTGGCGGGCCTGCCCGACGCACCCGCACTGCTGGCAGCACTGCCGGCGGCGCGGACTGGAGCCACCAATTCCGAAGTTCCACTGGCGCTGCGGCTCAGTCATGCGGCGTTGCTGGGCTTTGACCCCGAACCGACGGGCCGGCGGGCGCTGTTGTCGTGTCTGTCCGGAACCGAACCGTCCGAGCTGCAAGCCGCTGCGCTGGTGGAATTGCAGCGCACCCCGGTGGATTCCCTCGGAGTGGAGCTCATGGGCCGGTGGCGTTCGTTGGCCCCGACGGTCCGCACATCGGTCCTGCGTCTCTTGCTGAGTCGCCGGGCATGGCATGCGGCCCTCGTCCAGGCGTTGGAGTCCGGTGGGGTGACGCTGGGGGAATTAAGTCTGGATCTGGAGCAACGTCGTCGCCTGCTGAATGACGGCCCTGCGGAGCTTCGCGAGCGCGTCAGAAAATTGGTGGGCGATGGAGAATACGCGAATCGCTCAAAGGTCGTGAGCGAATGGCTGGCCCGCCTGCCGGCCACCGGGGATGCCGCCCGGGGGCGGACGATCTTCACCGCCGACTGCGCCAAATGCCATCGGGCTGCGGGCGCCGGACATAATGTGGGTCCGGATCTCAACGCGGTGGTTCACCGCAGTGTGGAGGATCTCCTGGCGAATATTTTGGATCCGAACATGGCGGTGAATCCTGGATTCGTTGCGTATGTGGCGGAGACCCTCGATGGGGAAACCCAGACCGGATTGCTGCTCTCGCAGGATTCGGCCACGGTCACGCTGGTTCAGGCCGACGAACACCTGGTCAGCCTGCCCCGCAAGCGGCTGGCGAAACTGGAGAGCTCGGGCCGTTCCCTCATGCCCGAGGGGTTGGAGCAGGGCAAGACGCCACAGGACTTGCGGGATCTGATTGCCTTTCTGCAGACGCGGCGTTGATGGCTGAGCCCCGCCACGGGTCGGGATGGGCGGTCGGCGAATGTGCTCGGCGGTTCATCCTCAATTGCCTGACGCCGGTGGCCTCCGTAGCGTTGGGGCATGTTGAGTCACGAAACAGCGTTGCCGCGGGCCGCCCGGGTCGTGGTCGTGGGCGGCGGAATTGTCGGATGCAGCATCGCCTATCATCTGACTTTGCTCGGGTGGCAGGATGTCGTGGTCCTCGAACAGAACCAACTCGCGGGCGGCACCACCTGGCATGCCGCGGGTTTGATTGGGCGTCTGCGGACGACCAACTCCATGACCAAGATCAACAAGTACAGTGCGGAACTGTACGCCCGATTGGAACAGGAGACCGGACATCCCGTGGGCTGGCAGCAGGTGGGCAGCCTGATCGTGGGCCGCTCCGCGGAACGGATGGTGCAATTGCATCGTACGGCGGCCATGGCGGAGTGGTTTGGCGTCGAGGTGCAGATCATCAGTCCCGAGGCGGCGCAGTCCAAATGGCCGCTCCTGCGGGTTGATGATGTTCAGGGTGCGGCGTGGCTGCCGCACGACGGCAAATTGATCCCGCAGGAGGTGACCCGGGCTCTGGCCATCGGGGCCCAGAAGCGGGGCGCCCGGATTTTTGAGCTGGTGCAGACGCTGGAAGTGTTGCACCGGGACGGACGGGCGACCGGTGTACGGGCACGCCGCCGCGGCGACGACGCGCCACCCGTTGAGATCGAGGCCGATTACGTCGTGCTGGCCGGGGGCATGTGGACGCGGGAGCTGGGACTGCGCTGCGGCGTGACGATTCCGCTATATCCCGTCGAACATCATTATGTCGTGACCGAACCGATCCCCGGTGCCTTCGATGCGTTGCCGGTGGGGCGGGACCCGGACCTCTGCATCTATTTCCGGGGCGAAGGCGACGGGGTCATGCTGGGGGCATTCCAGGCGCATTCGAAACCCTGGAACGTGGGACGCATCCCCGATCCGTTTTCGTTTCAATTGCTGGATCCGGACTGGGAAAAACTCCGCGAACCCCTGGCCAACGGAAAACATCGAATTCCGGCCCTCGAATCGGCGCGATTTGCCCGGTTCGTCAACGGCCCGGAGAGTTTTACGCCCGACAATAATTTCATCCTCGGCGAAGCGCCCGAATTGAAGCGTCTCTTCGTGGCGGCCGGCTTTAATTCGGTGGGGATTGCCAGTGCGGGCGGTGCCGGGAGGTATCTCGCAGAATGGATGCAGGAAGGTCAGCCCAGCATTGATTTATGGACGGTGGATATCCGGCGGTTTGGTCCCTGGGCCAACAACCGCTCCTTTCTCCAGGATCGCTCCGCGGAGGTGCTGGGGCTGCACTATCAAATGGCCTGGCCCAATCGGGAACTGGAAACGGGCCGCGGGCTGCGGCAAACGGCGTTGCATGAGCGTCTGGCGTCGGCGGGTGCCTGTTTTGGCGTCAAGAATGGCTGGGAACGGCCCAATTGGTTTGCCCGCTCCGAGCCTGGCTTTGCGGCCGTTCCGCGGGCGGAATATGGCTTCGGCCGGCAGAACTGGTTTGCCAACCACGCCGCGGAACATCGGGCGGCGCGCGAACGGGTGGCGCTCTTCGACCAAAGCGGCTTCGCCAAACTTCAGCTCAAGGGCCGGGATGCCGTCACGGTGTTGCAACGTCTCTGTGGCAATAATGTCGACGTACCCGTCGGCCGGACCGTCTACACCGGGATGTTCAATGAACGCGGTGGATTTGAGAGCGACCTGACCGTCGTCCGGCAAGCCTTGGATCAATTCCTGATGATCACCGGCACGGCCCAGCCGGTGCGGGACGCCGATTGGATTCGCACCCACATTCATCGGGGCGAACACGCGGAACTGGTGGATGTAACCTCCGGCACGGGTGTGCTGGGACTGATGGGACCGCTGGCCCGACGGCTGCTTTCCGCCTGCTCGGATGCCGATCTCACCAACGAAGCGTTCCCCTTCGGTACGGCGCGCGCGATTTCCGTGGGGCCGGCGACGGTGCTGGCGATTCGTCTGACGTATGTCGGTGAATTGGGTTGGGAACTGCATGTACCGATGGAGCAGATGACGCGGGTCTATGACACGCTGCAGGCCCAGGGAGGGGAATTCGGCCTCACCCATGCCGGCCATTACGCCATCAATTCGCTGCGCCTGGAAAAGGGCTATCGAGCCTGGGGTGCGGAATTGTCGCCCGACGATTCGCCGTGGGAGGCCGGGTTGGGGTTCGCGGTGGATGGCCGCAAGGAATTCCTGGGCCGGGCGGCGCTCCAGCGACTTCAGGCCGCGGGCTTGAAGCGGCGGTTGGGCATTTTCGTTCTGGAGGATCCGGAGCCCGTGCTCTGGGGTAGTGAACTGATTTATCGCGAGGGCCAGCCAGTTGGCTACACCACTTCGGGCTCCTACGGTCACACGGTGGGTGGCGGGATTGGCATGGGGTACATCAATCATGCGGGCGGTGTAACCCCGGAATTCCTGAAGGCGGGTCGATATGAGGTGGGGGTGAATGGCCGGCGCGTTCCCGCCCGACTTCATCTGCGGGCACCCTACGATCCGGACCGCGTTCGCATTTTGACATGACGCCACGTTCCGACGGAGGGCACACCGCTTTCTTTGCGGCCGCGCAGCGTGTGACGCTGATCCCGCGGCCCGTTCGGCACGGATGGATGATGTTGCTGATCTGTTTGGCGGGTTGTCTCACGGCTCGCTCCCGGCCGGCGGCGGTGCGACCGATTCCCGAGTTCCTCCGGCGGACGTTTGCGCTGGCTCCCTTTTATCAGAAGCACCTGCTGGTCGGCGGCCTGCCGGTGGTGGGCTCGGCCAAGGTGTCCGATGACGCGCTGCGCGAGGCGGCGTGGCTGGTGGAACATCTGATGGCGGCGCGCCCCGACGTGCTCCACGCCATGGCATCCAATCACACGCGATTGGCCGTGATGGCCTGGAATGAATACACCACCGACATTCCCGAGCATGCCGGATTGACGCCCAAAGTGTACTGGGATCGCCGTGCGCGCGGGCTGGGGGCGACGCCGGATGCGCCGGCGGTGAGTTACGCGGAGGAGAATCTGCTGGCCTTTCCGGGGGATCCTTACCCGACCGAAAACATCGGCATCCATGAGTTCGCCCATGCCATCCACGAAATGGGATTGAGTACCGTGGATCCAACCTTCGATAGGCGTCTGCAGTCGGCCCATCAAAGTGCGACCAACCGAGGATTGTGGCGGGGTACCTACGCGGCCTCCAATCGGCACGAGTATTGGGCCGAGGCGTCGCAGAGCTGGTTCGATGACAATCGGGAAAACGACGCGTTGCACAACCAGGTGAATACCCGCCGGGAGCTCGTGAAGTACGATCCCGGAGTGGCGGCGCTGTGCCGGGAGGTTTTCGGGGAGGGCGCCTGGCGGTATCATCGCCCGCTGCTGCGACCGTCGGCGGAACGACGGCATCTGACGGACCTGCCGGGCGGGAAATTACCGACGTTTCGTTGGCGTCCCGAACCCGTTCCCGAACACCCGCGGGTTCTGCTCCAGACGGCCCTCGGGGACGTCGAGGTGGAACTGGAAGCGACGCGTGCGCCCGTAACGGTGAGCAATTTTCTCTACTACGTGCACGCTGGGCTCTACGCGGACGGTCGATTTTTTCGGGCGGTCCGCGCAGATAATCAGCCAACGAATGCCGTACGCATTCAAGTGCTCCAGGCGGAAGCGAATCCGGCCCGGACCAATGAATTTCTTCCGGCCATTGCCCTGGAGCGGACCCGTGACACGGGCGTGCGCCATCAATTGGGCACGCTGTCCATGGCCCGTTCCGATCCCGATACGGCGCAGGACAGTTTCTTTTTCTGTCTGGCGGATGAGCCGGAATTGGATTTTGGCGGACGACGCAACCCGGACGGTCAGGGATTTGCCGCCTTCGGTCGGGTGGTGAAGGGGTTGGAGGTGGTACGGAAGATCCATCAGCAGCCTTTTACCAATCAGCTCCTGGTGCCGCCGATCCAGCTGCAGCGGGCCATCCGATTGAACTAGCCATCGTCGGCCGGGGCCGGGCGGACGGCGACGGATTCAAATTCGCTGAACGGCCACCACCACGTTGTCGGCCAGCTGGAATCGTCCGAGGGCGCGCTCGAGCAGGCTGTAGATCCAACGGAGCGGCTTCAAGCGGGCGTCCTGTTTCCAGGCATTCGTGCGTGCGAGCAGTTGCGCCCGTTGGGTGTCCGGGACGAGCGCCCCATGTCCTCGGAAATCCCGGGCGATCACCAGCGGATTAAAGTGGGTGGAATGAATCCCCACCGTGCGGAAATGACCGGACCGGGTCAGCACGGCTTCCAGGGTTTCGCGGGTGAAGTAATTGACGTGCTGCGGCAGGATGTAGCGGTAGCGACCGCCCAGGAGACGCACGGCGAGGGAGCGATAATTGGGGGTCAGAGCGAGGAAGATCCCCCCGGGACGCAGGAGCCGCGACGCCTCCTGCACAAAGGCCTGGGGATTGGGCAGATGTTCCATCACGGCCCAGAAGGTGAGGACATCAAACGGCGGCTCGGCGGCCAGTTCCGCCAGCGATCCGCGGTGGATTTGGAGTCCCAGACTTTCGGCGTGATCGACCGCCGCTCCGGCGATGTCGTTGCCCACCGGAGTGTAGGCCGCGCCGTAGCGCTGCCGGAGTTGGTGAAGAAAACCGCCGGTGCCGCACCCGACATCCAGGATCCGCCCGCCGGCACAGTACCGGCGCAGCAGGCGCACTTCGCGTTCGTAACGAACCGGCGCGTGATCGCTGCGCAGTTTGTCGGGCGAAAGGTAGAATTGCGCGCCGTCGCCCTCGTAGTAGTCGCCCGTGCGGAATTCCGGCAGCAGCGGATTTTGAAAGACCATTCTGCACCCGATGCAGCGGGTCAGCGTCATCGCTCCCTTGGTTAGGACCGGCGACGAATCCGTCGAATCGCAGACCGGGCACGCCCGAGGGGTTAAGGCGGTGGCGGACGGGTGGGGCATGCAGAGGTGGCGTCGTGGATGGGTTTCCTGGATTCAGTGAGGAGCCGTGGCCAGCCAGCGTTGCCGTACGGACTCTGCCAGCAGCACTGCGGCAGCGCTGCCCACATTGAGGGAGTCCACCCCGGATTGCATGGGGATGGAGACGCTGGCGGCGCAGGCCGCGATCACTTCCGGGCGGAGCCCGGGGCCTTCGGCGCCGATGACCACGGCGACGTCCCGAACGAAGCTGGTTTCCCAGAGCGTGGGTGCGCTGGGACGGGGGACGGCTGCCAGACAGGGAATTCCGTTCGCCTGCAGCTGCAGGATCGTGTCGAGGAGGTTGGTGCTGCGAAAATAGGGGAGCCGGAAGATATTGCCCATGGAGGCGCGCACCGAACGGCGCAGGTAGGGATGGGCACTGTTTTCGCCGCTGACGAAGGTGTCGACGCCAAGGGCGATCGCATTGCGAATCAGGGTGCCGACATTTTCGGCGTTGGTCAGTCCGTCCGCCACCAGCAGGAGCCGATGCTGGCCGCGGTCCGGCCGGTTCGGAGGATTCAACAATTCCGCTTCGGAAATCGAGGGAGGGATCCGGCCCAGAGCCATGACGCCCTGATACATTTTGTAGCCCGTAATCATTTCCAGAATCCGCTGGTCGACCACCAGCAGAGTCAGCGGAGAGGTGCGGGACGCGATAAGCGCTTCGAATTCCGGCCGCCAGCGGGGTGAGACGACAATGGCGGTGACCTCGTGGGGGGAGGCGAGAAAGCGTCGGACGACCTTGGGATCCTCCGCGATGAAAATTTCATGGCCCGCGTCGTCGTCCTGGGCCTTCATGTTGCGGAAGGGAATCAGGCGGGGATCCTCCAGTTCCGTAATCATTTCGACAGCGTGCATTGATCACCGCAAGTAACCTCAAGGGCGACGGTAAAACAATCCTGCTTCCAAGGTTCTCGACTCGGCCGGAATGCGTCGGAAGTTGCCGGACCTTGCGTGCGTCAGCGTCGATTTTGGTGGTGGATGGTGTGCTTTGAAACCTCGGGTTGGTTTGGGATGAAATGTCGGCGTCGGAAACGGGCAAATGGGATCGCGACCCGGTCGCCCAACCCCTTTATCCTGCCGGGGATGGAAGTGCGCTAATTGGGCGGAGGCGGGCGGGCTGTCGTCGTTCGGAGTTGCGTTGCCGTACCGGCGGACCCCGGAAGGCTTGCGCAACCCTGGCAATCACCCGGCGGGAAGCTGAGACCTTGCGCGGGTGGAGCGCCGGAAAGAGTAACGCGGAGATCGCGCTGATTTTGGAGTCGTTCCGGCGGACGGTGGAAAAACATGTGGAAAACCTGCTCCGCAAACTCGGGGTGGAGAACCGAGCTGCCGCGTCGCGCGTGGCCCGAACGCTGCGGTGACCCCGGCCGCCCCCAGCTGGATCTCGCGGAACCGAAACCCATACGCTATGTCCTCTCCGTGACTGCTGCCTATTTGGAGAAATGTCGTGGCTTGGTGGATCGGGTGGCTGCCCAGGAGGCGGCCATTCGGACCGTCGCCGACCTGTTCGCCGCGTCGATTCTGGCGGGAAGGATGGTGCACCTTTTTGGCTCCGGCCATTCGCGGATCCTCGTGGAGGAGATGTGGCCCCGGTATGGTTCCTTCCCTGGTTTCAATCCCATCGTGGAATTGTCGTTATCCTTCCACAATCTCGTGGTGGGGGCCAACGGGCAGCGGCAGGCGATGTTCCTGGAGAATGTACCCGGTCTGGCGGCGCGAATTCTGCGCAACTTCGACCTCTCGCCACTCGACTCCGCCCTGGTGGTGAGCTCCAGCGGGTGCAACGTGGTGCCCATCGAAATGGCCGAGGAATTCCGTCGACGCGGCGTGCGGGTGGTGGCGATCGTGTCGCTGGCCCATAGTGCCGCCTCGACGAGTCAGCGCGCGGATGGCCGCAAGCTGACGGATTTTGCCGACGTCGTGTTGGATACCGGCGCGCCGATTGGTGACGCGATGGTCACGGTTCCGGGATTGGCGACACCTGTGGCTCCCGGTTCCACGGTGGGCGGGTGTTTGCTGGTCAATTCGATCAAGGCCGAAGTGGCCGCGCGACTGACCGCAGCCGGTCAACCGCCCACGGTCCTGTCGGCCGGAGTTCTGGTCGGCCGCGAACGGGCGACCGCGTTGTTTGAAGCCGCCTATGACGAACACGCCCGCCGCCTGGCCCGGCTTTACGAAAACCTTGGTGTATGAACCGACAATTTCCGTCCGCCTCAATTCCCAGCCGTGGCCGTCAGGGCCGCTTTGATTCTTTCCGCCTATGAAATCCTGTCCGCTCCGCACGTCCGTCATTGGCAGCTATCCCTTCCCGAGTTGGTTGGAATTAAGTGCCGCGCATTTGGATCAGTTTGGCCCCGATGATCTCGCGGAACTGCAACACGATGCCGTCACGGTGGCCGTGGCCGACCAGCGGGCCGCCGGGCTCGATGTCATCACCGATGGCGAACAAACCCGGTTGGATTTCAATCTGAGCTTTTACGGATTCATCGAGGGCATCGCGTTGGAGGCGGCAAGTCCCCGGCGTTTCGGGCCGCCGGCGCATGATCAGCGGGGGAAACACGCGGTGACCGGGGAACTGCGCGCGAGTCGCGGCCTCGGGGCGGTGGCGGAATTTCAACGACTGCAAAAAGTCGCGGAATCGGTGCCCGGTGCGCCGGATCATCCGGTGACCCTTAAGATGTCGGTGCCTGGGCCGTACACGATGTCCGGTCGATTGCTGCCCAATGCGGCGCTCGGGTATCCGGATCGATGGGCCCTGACGGAAGCCCTCCTGCCCCTGGTGCGCCGCGAGGTGGAGGCCTTGGTGGCGGCGGGCTGCCGGGAGATCAGTGTCGATGAACCCAGCATGAGCTGTTACGCCTATCGGGAGGATGTGCGGCGCCTGGTGGATATCTATAATCGGACGATCGAATCGGTGATCGGGCGTACCCGGGTGTGCATGCATCTCTGTTTCGGGAATTACAAGGCGCGGGCCGTGGGGCCCCGGCAATTGGCGCCGATGTTTCCGGGATTTCTGGACCTGAAGTGCGACGAACTGCACGTGGAAATGGCCAGCCGTGAATTCGCGGAATTGGAGCTTATCGCCGAGGTGTCCCGGCGGATGGATGTGGCGGTGGGGATTGTCGACGTGAAATCGTATTACATCGAAACCCCCGATGAGATTGCCCGCCGGGTGCGTCGCTGCCTGGAATACGCGCCGGCGGATCGGTTGGTATTCGCGCCGGACTGTGGACTGAGCCAGACCGCACGCTGGGCGGCCCGCAAGAAACTCACGGCGATGTGCGCTGGAGTTCAGCAGGTTCGGCGGAGCCTCTGAAGCGTTGGATCGAGGGACGCCGCCCGCGGGGATTGCCGGGGCGGCTTGGTTTCCGGGCGCGGTGGCCTACGCTAGGAGCTTCTGCCAGCGGGCGAGTTGTTTGCGCACCTCGCGGGTGCCGGGCGCGCCGGTGATGCTGCGGCGGGCCATCGCGCGCTCCAGGTCAAACGTCGACAGAACGTCAGCGCCAAATTCGGCGGAAACACTCTGATACTCGGCGACGGAGAGTTCGTTGAGCGGCCGCCCCAGTTTTTCCGCCCGGGCGACGACGGCGCCCACCACGTGATGGGCCTGTCGAAACGGCAGGCCGCGACGTACCAGATAGTCCGCCAGATCGGTGGCCAGAAGTTGGGGATCGCGGGCGGCGGCGGCACAGGTGGCCGTGTTCACCTCGGTCTGATCCAGCATGGCCCCGGTCAATCGCACGCAGGCCCGGATCGTATGGGTGGTGTCGAACAACCGCTCCTTGTCCTCCTGCAGATCCCGATTGTAGGTCATGGGCAGGCCTTTCAGGAGGGTGAGCAGGGACATGAGATTGCCCACCACCCGACCGGTTTTGCCTCGCGTGAGTTCGGCGATATCCGGATTTTTCTTCTGCGGCATCAACGACGATCCCGTGGTGTAGGCATCGCCGATGCGGATGAAGCTGAACTCGCTGCTGAACCACAGGATGATGTCCTCGCTCAAGCGGCTCAGGTGCACGGCCATCAAAGCGGCCACGGCACAGAATTCCACCATGAAATCGCGATCGCTCACGCCGTCCATGGAGTTTTGGGTGACTCGGGGGCGTCCGCGTTCGTCGACAAAACCAAGCTGGAGCGCCACGAATTCCCGATCCAAGGGCAGGGTGCTGCCGGCCAGCGCGCCGGAGCCGAGCGGGCAGACATTCAGCCGCTGGCGGGCGTCCTGCAGGCGTCCGGCGTCGCGCTGCAGCATCTCCACATACGCGAGCAGGTGGTGCGCAAAATAGACCGGCTGCGCGCGTTGCAGATGGGTGTAGCCGGGGATCAGGACCGTTTCATTGCGCGCCCCCAGGCGGACCAGAGCCGCCTGCAGCGCGCGGAGTTCCCCGGCCAGCACGTCCATTTCGTCCCGCAGCCATAGGCGCACATCCAAGGCCACCTGATCATTGCGCGAACGGGCGGTGTGGAGTTTCGCCCCGGCGGGGACCCGACGGGTTAATTCCGCCTCCAGGTTCATGTGGACGTCCTCCAATTGCGGATTCCAGACGAATCTTCCGGCCTCCACGTCCGCGGTGATTTCCGCGAAGCCCGTTTGGATGGCTTGCAATTCCGCCGCCGTCAGGATGCCGATCTTTTTCAGCATGGCGGCGTGGGCCAGCGATCCCCGGATGTCGTGGCGCCAAAGTTGCCAATCGAAGCTGATCGATTCGGAGAACGCGGCGACATCCGCCGCGGGGCCGGTGCCGAAGCGCCCGCTGCGGGAGACGGGGGACGATGCGGGTGCGGGCGCGGGCGTTGCGGAGGCGGCAGTCGCAGACGGGCGATTTGATTTTGCAGAGGTCTTGGCCATGTCAAAAGCGAGGAACAGTGGCGGGCAAATCCGCGGCTTGGAAGGCTCAAGTGAGTGGGCTCAACCGGGCCCGGCCTTCCGCCGCGAGCGAGTCCCGGGATCAAATTCAAATGCCGCGCGCCACGGCCCACACCACCACCTCGGCCGCGCCGGCCTCGCGCAGCACTCGGGCCACTCCATTGGTCGTCGCCCCGGTGGTGAACACATCATCGAGGACGATGAGCCGTTGGTTCTGAAGTTGCACCCCGGGCCGTCGGTCGAAGGCGCGCTGGACGTTTTCGGAACGTTCCGCCCGACTCAGGGTGGTTTGGGATTCCGTGGGGGTGATGCGTTCGACCAGGTCGTTTCGCAGTGGAATCTGCAGCGATTCGGCGAGGGGTTCCGCCAGCAATTGGGCTTGATTGAATTCCCGTTCCCGCTGCTTCACGGGATGCAGGGGTACGGGGACGATCCCATGCCACGGGGCGCTGGCGGCGCGGAGAGCGGGCAGGGCCTCCTGCAGGAGCAGTTCCGTAAGAAACGGCCGAAACCACAGGGCACGCTGATACTTGAACTGATGAATGGCTTCCAGGATCGGGCCCTTCGCTTCGGCCACGGCGCGGGACGACGTGAAATGGAGGGTCAGTTCGCGACAGTTGGAGCATTCAAACTCCTGCGTCACCCCGCCGGCGAACGGCAGACCACAGCGTTGACAGTAGGGCGCACGGATGTAGCGGATGCGGCGACGACATTCGCTTCCCACGTAGCCCTCGGCGGCCGTGGCGCGTTCATCGTGGCAGATTTGGCAGACCGGAGGGAACACCAGACCCAGGACACTTTCCCACCAGCTCGGCCGGTTAGCGGTGTTCATGGTGCGCGGACGTGGGGCGGCGGCGGTGCAGGATGACGCCAACGCCCGCGAGGACCAAAAGCGCGAGCCAGCCATCATAAAGTCGACTGGAACCCCAGAAAGACCCGGCCACCGCCACTCCGGTGGCAGTGGTGGCAAAACCGTACGCCTTGAGCCAAAAGATCCAGCCGGCATGGAGGCCGACGCCGAACCAAATGTGGCCCGTGCGTTCGCGGGCCTGGGCCAACAACCAGCCGGCGAGGGTCAACGTCAGCCAGCCGGGGATCAATTCCCGCACGTCCATGAATCCCGCCAACATCCGCCCCAGCGTGGTGAATCCCGAGGTGGCGGTGATGACGGTGGGGCTGGGTGGGCGCTGGAAGAAATGAACGAACGCGTAGAGGCCGCTGCTCAAGGCCGCCGCCCACGCGAAGGAACCGGCCCGACGCAGCGCGGAATACACCGCACCACGAAACAGCAGTTCCTCCAGCACGCTGACCAGCAGGGCCGAGCCCAAGGCGGTGCCCAGATGGCGGAACCAGAGCGGGGCTGCCGCGGCCGGATTCCAGATCCGGGCACCCGCCAGTACGGTTATCAGTGCGGCCAGTCCCAGGGATCCCCAACCGTAGCCGATACCCCGGAGCCAATCGCGTACGTGAGCGGTGGGCTGATCGGCGCCGATGGATCGCCACGAGTTCGCTCGCAGCGCCCGGAGCAGCGGCCACAGCCCGGCCAGGGCGAGTCCCAGCAGGCAGCGGTTTACGTACCGGTGGAACGGTTGGTGGGCGAGGGATGAATCGGGCCCGATCGCCTGAACGCCGTGCCACACCCAGGGCGACACCAGCGCCGCACCGAGCAATACCACGGCGAGATAGAGGAGCAGGGCCCGCACGGGTTTCATGCGGCAGGGCGAGGACCAGGGCGTTTTTTGGTGAAGCTCAATCGCCCGCCAAGGAAGCAGTTTCCGGGGCCAAAGGAATCAAAAGTCGCGGGCCCGGGTCCCCGGGCCGGCGCCCATCGATTAACCCACCAAGCGGAGCGGCGGAAAGGTCCGGCCCAAAATGGGTGTGCTGGGTGTGCCGAGCCAGTGCTCGAGCAAATCGGCATAAATGGCGCGGAAATCCGTGTGGTGACGCACATCGCCGTTCAGGAGATCGGCGGGCGCCAGACTCGGTGCCGGGCCATGGAATCCGGGACGAATCTTCCCGCCCAGGAGGAACACGGGCGCGCCTGCTCCGTGATCCGTGCCGCCCGATTGATTTTCCGCCACGCGCCGTCCGAATTCCGAGAAGGTCAACACGGCCACCCGATCCAATTGGCCCAGGGCGTTGAGGTCGGCCACGAAGGCGGCCAGGGCGTCGCCGAGTTCCCTCAGTAGGCGGGCGTGCGCGCCGAGTTGATGCGTGTGGGTGTCGTAGCCGCCGTGGCTGAGATAGAAGACCCGCGTGGGCAGACCCCCGGCGATCAGTTGGGCCACCAATTTCAGGTTGGCCGCGAGGGCGTTGGCGGGATAGGAGACCTCGTTTTTCACCTTGGCGGCCAGGCGTTGGATCGTGTCGCTGCTGGTTTGCGCGGTGAAGGCGGTTCGTTCGAGGAACGCGCGGGGATCGTCCACCGTCAGGTGCCCGGAACCGAGGTTTTGAATGGTGCCGCCGGAGGGGCCGACCTCCGCGTTCATCTGCCGATAGAACGGGCGACCGCTTCCGCCGTCGCTCATCTTGCCCTCGTCGGGCTCGACATACTGGTACGCTTGGGGGTTCTCCAGACTGATTCCGCTGGGCTTTTGAGCCGCAAAGGCCTGGGGCCGGGTGCGACCGAGGGCGACGCCCACCGTCGGATCCTGACCGGAACACGCGTGATCAAAATAGCGACCCAGCCAGCCGTGGCGTTCGACCTTCTGGCTGTCGCTGGCGGTGGCCCAGATTTCGGTGGAGCGGAAATGGGAGCGGTTGGGGTTCGGGTAGCCTACGCCGTGAACCACCGCCAGTCGGCCCTGGTCCTGCAGGACCTGAAATCCCCGCAACGCCGGATGGAGGCCGAATTGATCATTGAGTTTGAGGACGTCCGCGGCGGCGAGACCCAGGTGTGGCCGGGCCCGGTGATATTCATCGTTCGCAAACGGCACCACGGTGTTGAGTCCGTCATTGCCCCCCGCCAGCTGCAGGACCACCAGGATGGGCGTGTCCCGGCCGGTTTTGGCCTGCGTCGCCGAGCGGGCCTCGGCCTCGGCGGACAGAGATTGAAAAGTGCCGGCTAGGAAACCAGGCACGGTGGCGGCGAAGGAACCGCCGACGGCGGAGGTTCGTAGAAAAGAACGTCGGGATTGCATGGGACAGGTGGGAAGTGTGGGATGGTGAAGCGTGGGTTAGGTTCACGTGAGCTGGTATTCGGACGTGCACATGGCCAGCCGAAGCAAGCCCCGCAGTTGCTTGGGCCCGTGCGTCTCCTGCGATTCCAGAAAGCGCAGCAATGCCGAGCGATCCTTCTCGGGCAGGCGGGATTGAAAAAGGCGGCGCTCCACCGCGGCCACGAGGGCTTCCGGGGACTTCCGATCTTCGTCGCCAAACAACCGCTCAACGGGGGCGGCCCCGATAGCCAAGGCGCGTGCGCGCGTCGAGCCGGCCGGTTTTGTGCCGCGTTGAATCCGGGGCAGGGGATTCTCGCCGGTCGTGAGCAGCAGGGCGAGATTGTGCCGTGTGAGCAGGGTGCTGGTGTTGATCCAGGCGATCCCGCCATCCCAGCCTTTGACATTGGGGGGATTGAACAACTCCTGGCCGAGCAAGCGGAGGGAATTGTGGGTGAGGGGCGCGGGGGGCAGATCCCGTTCCAACTGCCGGCAGGCCCCGACCAGCAATTGCACGGGGGATTTGATCTGCCGGCGACACCGGGCGGGTTCGTAGAAGGCGACGCTGTGGAAAATGGTTTTCAGAAACGGGGCAAACTGCAGATCGTGGCGCCGAAGTTCGGCGGCGAGGGCCGAGGACTCCTCATCCGACGGTTCCGTTCCGGCGAAGAAACTCCACAGCTTGCCGGCGATGAACGCCGCCGCTGCGGGCTGGCGCGTGATGAGACGAATTAATCCGTGTTCGTCGAAATCTCCCGTCTCGCCCAAGAGGTGCTTGGGCCGCGGATCGCGAAGGCGTGGCCGATGGACGGGCTCCTGCCGCAATCGATCGTAAGTCAATCCGGTCAGTGCCCGGGCCGCCTCGGTGACATCGGACTCGGTGTAGTTGCCCTCGCCCAGGGTGAAGAGCTCGAGGAGTTCCCGGGCATAGTTCTCGTTGGGGTGGCCGGGTTTGGATTCGGCCTGGTCGAGATACAGGAGCATGGCGGGATCCTGCGTGACGGCGGCCAGCAAGGCCGGCCAGTGGCCGGCGGCGTGTTCCCGGAAGAGCTGGTTCTGCCGGTACATAAGCCGCGCACTGCGAACTTTTTGGGCGCTGGTGGCGAAGTGGCCGTGCCAGAATAACGTCAATTTCTCCTGCAAGGGCGCGCCTTCGGCCGTCATCCGTCGCAGCCAGATCTGTTGTAACTCCAGCAGGTGTCGGTGGTTCTCCTGTTGGACTTCCCGTCGCATTTTTTGCCGCTGTTCCTCCGTTGCCTGCCGGAGCGCGGCCAGCTTGGTCGCACGGTCGGGGTCGGGCCGCGCCCAGTCGGGTTCGGTGAAGGCCACGGGGGCGGCGGTGAAATCGAGCAACTGCCGAACGGCACCGGGCAACCCCTGCGAGTGCAGGCGCTCGATTTCGCCGGGAGTGCCTCCCCAGCCCGCCCGATTCAACAGATGGGCCGCCGCGGCGTGGTTCCATCGGGCTTCCGGCAAAGGTGTGAGATCCAACTGATTCATGGGGGAGCAGACGATTGAGCCCGGCAAAAGGTTACCCCGGCCAGTCCACCCCGCGATTTCCGCCATTCACCGCTTTTTACTGGGCAGTTCCCGGCTTGCGCTGCAACGTGACGTAGTTCTAGTCGAGTCAGTTGATTCTTTATGAGGACGGAAACTTTTTTGGCGACCCTGAACTCCGCGGTGGATACCCGGACGGCCAAAGCCATGAAGCGTGCCGGGCGCCGCGCATTGATCGTCGCGTTGCTCGTGGGCGGTTCGGCCCGGGCCGGCGCGGCCAGCATCGCGCGGGTCTGGAATGAACGGGCCCTGGCGTCCATCCGGGTGGACACGCCGCATCCACCCGCCCAAGCCCGCAACCTTTTCAGTCTGTCGGTCTGCATGTACGACGCGTGGGCGGCGTATGACACCAATTCCTCCGTGGGGTACGTCTATCGCGACAAGCACCCGGCGGTCGATGTCGCCGCGGCCCGCCGGGAAGCCATCAGCTATGCCGCGTATCGGATCCTGCGGGAGCGTCATGTGTTTTCCAAGACGGCGACGACCACGTTGGCGGCGGACGATGCCCAGATGGAAGCGCTGGGCTACAGCACCAGCAATCAATCGCGGGATACCAGCACGCCGGCGGGGGTTGGCAACACCATCTACGATCAGGTGTCCGCCTGGTTCATCAACGATGGAGCCCGGCAGACGGAAGGAACTCCGACGTCGCCCTATCCGGACTACCCATTGTCGCAGGGCGGATACTTTTATCTGAATCCGCCCTTGGCTGTGGCGATTGCCGGAATTGATGACGGAACGGGGCGCACGGTGGTGGATGTGAACCAGTGGCAGCGATTGCAGATCGTCAACGGCTTCGATCAAAACGGATTCCCCACCGGACCGGTTCAGCCCTATCTCGGCGCGCAATGGCTGGGGGTACGCCCGTTTGCCCTGACCCGCGTGGACGCCACCAAGCCGTGGATCGACCCGGGTCCGCCGCCGTATTTTTACGAAAACGACAGCAAGGCCAGTGCCGCGTTTCGCAGCAATGTGGTGGAGGTCATCCGGCACAGCAGCGAATTGACCCCGGATGATGGTGTGACGATGGACATCTCGCCGGGATCCTTTGGCAATAATTCCTTGGGCACCAATGACGGCCACGGACATGCATTGAATCCGGCGACGGGACTGCCCTACGAGCCCAATGTGGTCAAACGGGGCGATTTTGTGCGGGTATTGGCGGAGTTTTGGGCGGACGGCCCGAATTCGGAAACCCCTCCCGGGCATTGGAATACGCTGGCCAACGCAGTGGCCGACCATGGCGCCACGGTTAAACGGATTGGCGGTACCGGGCCGGTGGTTCCGGATCTGGAGTGGGACGTGAAGTGCTATTTCAGTCTGAACGCCGCGTTGCACGATGCCGCGTGTAGTGCCTGGTCATTAAAACGTTACTATCTGGGCTGGCGGCCCATCACCGCAGTTCGCTATTTGGCGGGCTTGGGGCAATCGTCGGATCCATCACTGCCGCACTACCACAAAAACGGCCTGCCGTTGATCCCCAATATCATCGAGTTGGTGACGCCGGCGACCATCGCTTCGGGCCGCCACGCCGGACTTACAGTGGGGCAAATTGCGCTGCTCACCTGGCCGGGTGAACCCGGGGATCCGGCCAATCAGTACCAAGGCGTTAAATGGAAGCACGGTATTTCCTGGGTGCCGTACCAGCGGAAGAATTTCGTGACGCCGGCCTTCCCGGGCTACACTTCGGGGCACAGTTCCTTCAGTCGGTCCGCGGCGGAGCTTTTGGCCGCCTTTACGGGATCCGAATACTTTCCGGGCGGAATGGCGACCTACACGTCGCCGGCGAACACGGGTTTGGCCTTTGAGAAAGGCCCCAGCACGGATATCCAACTCCAATGGGCCACCTACTTTGACGCGGCGGATCAGGCGGGCCTGTCGCGCATCTGGGGGGGCATTCACCCGCCGATCGACGATTTCGGCGGACGTGTGGCCGGAGCGCAATGCGGACGGCAAACGTGGGCGCTGGCGCGGAAATACTGGAACGGGGAGGTGGCGTCCACCTCGCCGAACCTGGCGATCCGGCAACTGAAGAACGGAGCTCAGGAACTTCGCTTCGAAACTTTGCGCGGCTTGTACTGCAAGTTGCAGTCGGCCCCGGAGCTGAATGCCGCCTTTGCGGACGATGGCGGCGGCTTTACCCAAGTGATGGAAACCCTCTGGGTGCGAACGAATACGCCCACCGAGGGGGACCGCTTTTATCGCGCGGTGATTGCCACGAAACCCGCGCCTTGAGTCGTCTCAGCGTTGTTCTGTATTGGGATGGAGGAGCCGTTTGTCGTCGTGACAGGTGGGTTTGGAGGGCAGGCGTCCCCGTAGCCGCGGTGGGCCAAGATGCGCTCGCCGGGATACGGTGGCCGTACATTAACTCAAACCCAGGTCCGAACGGGTTGACCCTGCCTCTCCTGGGGCCGCGTATTTGGTTTCCTCATCGTCGCTCGCCCCGGTTGTCTCAGAGCCCATCTGAAAACTCATTGCTTGAGAATGGTGGGTTAAAATCGTTAAAATGCCGAGCAAATCGCGCGTTTATGTTTGACATGAGCCTGAAGTTGAGTTGGTCAACTTTCCGCGGCAGCGGCTGTCGGGGCGATGAAAAAATCGATTTTCGCGACCGACCTTACGGATGCTCAATGGGCATTTCTGGAAGACATGCTGCCAAAGCCGGCA
>CANIZL010000042.1 GCA_947471985.1 Verrucomicrobiota bacterium
CATGGAGCTTCCGCTTTTCATATCTATTTTTTTGGCCGCTTTCATCGCTCGGCCCGGCGCGCTGAGAGTGGGTGGTTGTGCCGTCCCTTAGCCTTCAACAATCTGCGCCAAAATTACTTGCGCGCAAATTTAATCATAACAAAGTAGAACTAGACTTCGCCAAGGATTGTGATAAACGTTTTGTGACAATGCTCCCAAACCTTAAGGCGAGCGAAGCCAGCGCGGAGTTTCGCAATAGAGTGAACCCACGTTCGGTGGCGGAAGTCGTCGTCGTTTGTGATCTGGCGTATTGCCTTCATTGGGCAATCCGGCAATCCGAACTCAGGCGGGAACGGTTGCCGGGGAATTTGAAGCCTTACGTTGTGTTAGAGCGCCGTCGAGCCTTGGAATGGCTCTTGAGCCAGGAGGCTTGGGACGAAGTTCCGTTGCACACGTAATGACACCGACGGCCTATCGTACCGAAGAATCTCTCGGTGCGTTGAGCGGATCATGCGTCATGTCGAGGCGGTGCTACTGATTCGGGGAACATTTCGGTTTCTGGTCCTTGGGCGCGCCGCGGGTGCAGGGGCTGAGGTGTGAATGCCGGGTGGGCGAGGTTGTATCCCTTTTGACTCGGTCCGGAGGGTTCGGAGATTGCGGGCATGTCCTCTTCGTTGCCGTTCGGGCGGTTTTTTGCGCCGACCTGGGTCGGTTGGAGTTTGCTGGTGGCCGGGGCGCGGGCGGAAAGCCCGTTGCCTCAGGTCTCCCGCCTCCAAAGCAGTCCGGTGTTGCAGCATCTCGTGCCCAATTCCGTCGGGGCCGCCGCGGCGGTCGGTCCGGCGGAGACCCTTCGCCAGATGTATGTGCCACAGGGTTTTCGCGTCGATTTGGTGGCGGCGGAGCCGGAGGTGGAACAGCCCGTGGCCTTCGCGTTCGATGAACGGGGGCGTCTGTGGATCGCCGAGGCATTCAGTTATCCCAGCAAACGGCCCGAGGGGCAGGGGATGGATCGGTTGATCATCCTGGAGGATCGCGATGGCGATGGGCGCTTCGAGACCCGCACGGTGTTCGCGGAGGGTTTGAATTTGGTGAGCGGGTTTGATCTGGGGTTCGGCGGCGTGTGGGTCGGCGCGGCGCCGCAGTTGTTGTTCCTTCCGGATCGCAATCACGATGATCGGCCTGATGGTCCGCCGGAGGTTTTGCTGGATGGGTTCGGGTATCAGGACACACACGAGTGTCTGAACAGTTTTCTCTGGGGTCCGGATGGCTGGTTGTACGGGATCCAGGGGGTGTTCAATTACGCCAAGATCGGTCGACCGGGTGCCGCCGATTCCGCCCGCACGGAGCTGCGGGCCGGGGTGTGGCGTTATCATCCGGTGCGGCATGAGTTCGAAGTCTTCGCGCACGGCGGCAGCAATCCGTGGGGGCTGGATTTCGATGACCGGGGCGAGTTGTTCATGACGCATTGCCGCAGTTACTGGGGACGCGGGGGCACCACCCACGTCCTGCAAAACGGTCACTTTTGGAATCAGGCGAACGCGAATTACGCGCCGTTCATCCTGGCCGAACCGCCCCGAGAATTCCCGGAGTTCCGCAATTATCTGCTCGCTTCCGCCCGGTACGATCACGGCGCGGGTGGGGCGGGAGTCGCGGGGAGCGATGCCATCTACGGGGGGCATTCCCACGTGGGCACGATGATTTATCTGGGGGACAACTGGCCCGCGGAATATCGGGGCCACCTGTTCACCCACAATCTGCATGGGCATCAGATCAACCAGCAGATCAACCTGCCGGAGGCGTCCGGGTACAACACGGTGCACGCCGGTCGGGATCAGTTGTTCTGCAGTGATCCCAAATACGTGGCCATCGATCTCCAATACGGGCCGGACGGGGCCGTCTACATCATCGACTGGTACGATCAGCAGCACTGTCACAATCCGAATGCGGAGCGGTGGGAACGTTCGAACGGCCGGGTGTATCGCATGCAGTGGCAGGCCGATTGGAAGCCGGTGAAGGTGGATCTGGGGCGGCTGTCGGACGCGGAATTGGCGACGTTGCAGCGGCATCGGAATCACTGGTACTCGCGAACGGCCCGGCGGCTTCTGCAGGAGCGGGCGCAGGCGGGGGCGGGGGTGCCCTCACCGGCCACCGCGGCGGCGTTGCGGACGACGGCGTTGCAGGACCCGGATGTCACGGTCCGCCTGCGCGCGTTGTGGAGCCTGCACGCCCTCGGGGGCGTCACTCCTGACGTGCTGCGGCAGGTCCTGCGGGATCGCGATGAACACGTGCGCGGCTGGGGCGTGCAACTGGCGGCGGAGACGGGGACGCCGGCTCCCGCCGTGTTGCGCGAATTTGTGCGGCTGGCGGCCCAGGATCCTTCGCCGGTGGTTCGCCGTTATCTGGCTTCCGCCCTGCCGCGGGTACCGGCGGCGACGGCCTGGCAATTGGTCGCCGCCCTCGCCCGGAAGGGGGAGGATCGGGACGATCGCAATCTGCCGCTGCTGCTCTGGCAGGGACTCGCCCAGCGTCTGCAAAAGGGCGCGGGAACCGCGGAGTGGAATCGGGCGTTCGGGGTGGCGGAGGCGACCCGGATTCCCCGGCTGGCGGATTGGATCTACTGGTTTTCCGGGACGATGGACGGCGACGGATTGAATCGCGTCGTCGGACTGCTGGGCCAGGCGGATGATGCGCGTCGTCGTCGTCTGCTCGCGGGGGCGAATCTGGCGGTGCAGGGCCGGGCCAAGGTGCCCATGCCGGCGAATTGGAAGAAGGTTGCACCGACGCTTTTGGCCAGCGTCGACCCGGAAATCGTCCGCGCGGCGGAGCGATTGGGCGCGGTTTTGGGGGATGAATCGATGCTGCCGAAACTGCGCTCCACCCTGCGGGATCGCACGGCGGCGGCGGATGCCCGCTCGCACGCCTTTGAAGTGCTGGCGCGGGCGCAGGATTCGCAGGCCCTGCCCGCGTTCATTCAATTGCTGACCGAACCGGCCTACGCGGCGCGGACCATTCCCCTGCTTTCGCGCTTTGATACCCCCGACGTTTCCGCCGCATTGGTACAGAATTTCGGCGCGCTTGCTCCGGTGGAACAGGGCGCGGTTTTGAACACGCTCACCACGCGCGGTTCGTTTGCCGTGGCACTGCTGGATGCCGTGGCCCGGGGAGCACTGCCGCGGGATCGCCTGAATGCATTGCACGTTCGGCAGCTGACGCAGTTGAAGAATCCGGACGTCGATCGTCGCGTGGCGACCGTGTTGGGACGGATCACGACCAGTCCGGCGGAACAGGCCCGTCAGATTGCGACACTGCTGAAGAGCTTCGACGAAGCCCCGTTGTGGGCCTTCGATGCCCGTGCGGGCCGGGAGCACTTCGTCAAACTCTGCGCGCAGTGCCACGTGCATGGTCGGGACGGCACCCGGCTGGGACCCGAACTGACCGGTGCGGGTCGCAACGGCAGCCGGTATTTCGTGGAGAACATCATCGATCCGAACCTGGTGATCGGGACGGATTTTCAGATGACCACGATTGAGACGCGCCAGGGCGAGGTGCACGCGGGTCTGGTGGTGGCGGAGACAGCGGGATCGGTGACCTTGCGCACGCCGACGGAGCAACGGACGATTCCGAAATCCGAGATCGCGAAGCGCGAACTCAGTGATAAATCGCTGATGCCCGAAGGTCTGCTGAATGCGCTGAACGAACGGGAGCAGATCGAGCTGCTGAAATTCCTGACCACGAACTGAAGTGCGGCCGGTGCGGGTAGCACCGGCCGAACGCGCGGCGGATTACTTGAAAGCCATCAGCAGGGTGCCGGCGGCGATGAGCCCGGCGCCGGCGTATTCCCGGGCGGTGAGTTTTTCGCCGAGGAACATCGCGGCCAGCGCGAGGACCAGCACCACGCTCAGTTTGTCGACGGGGGCCACCTGGGACGCCTTGCCCAATTGCAGGGCGCGAAAGTAGCAGATCCAGGAAGCGCCGGTGGCGAGCCCCGACAGCGTGAGGAAGATCCACGTGCGGCGCGACAGCGAACCCAGCGGTGATTCGCTCAGCCCGGGAATTGCCAGCAGCCACGTAAAGCCGAGCACCACGGTCGTGCGCACAGCCGTGGCGACGCCGGAATTCACTCCGGTCACGCCCAGCTTGGCCAGCACGGCGGTAACGGCGGCGAAAACGGCGGAGAAGAGAGCCCAGGGCAGCCAGTTCATGAACCCAGCATGCCCCGGATCGGATCTGCCCGCCAAGAGGATTGGCCGGGCCGGATGAACGAACCGCGCTTTAACGACTGAAACGACCGGAGCGCCACTCCTTGCGGGTGCGCGCGGCCACGAGCTTCAAACCCGCGGCTTCATAGGCGGCCTGCACGGCGGGGAATTGCGTCGCCAGAATGCCGGCGAGGATGATTTGGCCCGTGGGAGCCAGCCGCGCGAGCAATCGGTCCCGTTCGGAAATCAGCAGGTCGTAGATCAGGTTCGCACAAATGACGTCGTGCTTTTCGGCGCTGCGCCGGGGTAGTTTGGTGACGTCGGCGAGGACGGGGCGCACGAGGGTTTCGACGCCGTTCAGGACCGCGTTTTCTCCGGTGATGCGCACGCAATCGGGATCGAAATCAAACGCCTGAACCGGATGATAGCCGAGTTTCGCGGCCGCGATGGCGAGGATGCCGCTGCCGGTGCCGGCGTCCAACATGGACTGGGCGGTTCCCGCGCGACGACAGGCCACGAGTTGTTCGAGGCAGAAATGCGTGGTGGCGTGCTGGCCTGTGCCAAAGCTCATGCCGGGATCCAGCACCACGACCTGCTGTCCCACCCGCGGCTTGCGCGTGGACCAGGTGGGCTTCACCAGCAACGTGCGGCCGAGGTCGATGGGTTTGAAATGCCGCTTCCAGGATTCGCTCCAATCCTGCGCTCGCACCCGGCGGACCTGCACCCGGGCGGGCGACGGGTCGACGCCATCCGCGCGCAATTGGGCGAGCGCGGCGCGGAGTTGGCGTTTCACTCCGGTCACGGCGGGATCCGTCAGGGAGGCGTAAACGCTGACGGTGATGGCCCCGGTGCGGACGTCGTGGTAGGTGCTGGGGGATTGATTGAGTTCGCGCTCCAGCAACTCCGTCACGGCCTCTTCGGCCAGGGCGTTGGTGTGCAGGGCCACTTGTCGGAGGACGGCTTTCATAGATCGCGCCACGGGGTGAAGTTCAGCAGTTGCACTTCGTTGCGGCCGCGGCCGGATTGCACCTCGCCGACAGTGACCCAGGTGCAGCTGGCGTAGTCCACTTCGAACGATTCGAACCGGGTCAGCGGCAAATTGAGCAGCACGGACAGCAGTCCGCGGATGACGCCGCCGTGGCAGAACACGGCCACCCGACGACCCCGTTGCTCGGCGAGGATGCGATCCAGACAGCCGCGGAGTCGACCGGTGAAAACCTCGGCGTCCTCGCCTTCGGGGAAGCCGGCGGTGAACTGGTGCAACCAGTCAAAGGCGCTCACGCTGAAATGCTCCTGCACCTCGTGCCAGCTCAGTCCGGTCCAGGTACCAAAATCCACTTCGCGCAGATCGGGCAGGGTGACGCCGGGGCAATCGCATCGGGCGCGCCACGGGGCGGCGGTGAGCTGCACCCGCTGCATCGGGCTGAAGTAGGCGGCGTCGATTTCGCGGCGGCTGAGCCATTCCGCCAGACGTTCCGCCTGATCGTGGCCGGTGGGACTGAGGCCCATATCGATCCGGCTGCCGCCGAACTTGCGATGGTAGCGTTCCTCGACCTCCGCGTGCCGGCACAGAAAAAGTTGGGTACCACTCACGCGAGGGCCTCCTGTTGGCGCCGCAGCAGTTCGGTGATGCCGGACCGGCCCAGGCGGAGCATTTCCTCCAGCTGCGTGCCGCTGAACGTGGCTTCCTCGCCGCTGGCCTGAAGTTCAATAAATTCACCTGCACCGTTCATCACGAGATTCATATCCACCGAAGCGGCGGCATCTTCTTCGTAATTCAAATCCAGCACCGGTCGGCCGCCCACGACCCCGAGACTGACGGCGGCGATGGGTTGGACCGGACTGGTGGTGATCTTGCCAGTGGCCTGAAGCTTCTTCATGGCCAACGCCAGCGCGACGTACGCACCGGTGATCGAGGCCGTCCGCGTTCCGCCGTCCGCCTGCAACACATCGCAATCCACCCACAAGGTGCGCGGACCGAGCGCCTCCAAGTCGAGAACGGCGCGCAGCGAACGCCCGATGAGCCGCTGGATTTCCACGGATCGACCGTCCTGCTTGAGTTTGCTGATGTCGCGGGCTTTGCGATCCAACGTGGAATAGGGCAGCATCGAGTATTCCGCGGTGATCCAGCCGCCGGGTACTTTTTTCACCTGCATCCATTTGGGCACGCTTTCCTCGACGGTGACGGCGCAGATGACGCGGGTGTTGCCCCACTCGATGAGCGTGGAGCCGGTGGCATGCGGCGCGATGCCGTGCTGAAAGCGGAGGGGCCGTAACGCATCGGCCGCGCGTCCATCCGGACGCAAGAGAGCAGTCATGCCCGCAGATTAGGAACTGCGCGGCCCGGGGCCAGAAACTCCCGGGGCCGGCTTTCGGGCCACCACCCCGACGCCCACGTAGATGGCCGCCGGATGCCGGGCGTCCACCACACCGTCCGCGGCGAAGGCTGCGGCCAGGGCATTCAGCACCGGTACACCCGTCCAGAAATGGAGCCGACGGATCACGGCGAAAAGTGCTTTCCAGAACGGCTGGCCCGGCGCCCGCAGTCCGCCAATCAGGTAATGCCAGATCTGCAGGGATCCGCGCGGACCGGTCGTCAACTTGGTGCTCCGCTCGATCATAAAGCCCGCTGCTTGTGTGGCATTTTCGAGACCCACCGCCGTCCAACGATGGAAATCGTACGGACATCCGTGCTCTTCAAACATCCCGTGCGTGGTGAGCAGGAGACGTCCACCCGGCCGCAGAATTCGCCAGCATTCCCGCAGATAAGCCGCGGGATCGGGGACGTGTTCCAGGACCTGGGTCGACAGGATGGCGTCGTAGTGATCCGCGGGCTCTTCGGTCAGACCATTGGGCAGCAGTCGGCAGTCGACATTGGGCCCCGGGGTGATGTCGGCGCGGACGTACCGGGTGATGCCCCGGAACAGCGACCGATACGGCCCGCCGCCACTCCCGTAATCAAACAACGAACCCTGCACCTCCGCGGCGAAGGGGCGGACCATCCCGAGGATGTCCTGCAGGATCAGGCAATGTTCATCGCGCCAACGGGGCTGCAGCCGGCTGGCCACATAGGCTTCGTTGTGCAGCGTCTCGCTGAGCGTGGGCACGGGTGGTGGTGGGGTCAGGAGGGTTTGCGGTAGAGGGCGTGGAGGCTGATGCCTTTCTGTACCCAGTGACGGAGGAACAGCGCCCGATACAGGAAGGTGAGCACCTGCGGCCCGAAGCTGCCGGGCTGGCTCTTGCGCCGGCCCAGCACGAATTCGAGTTCCCGCTGGAGCTTCAGATAGAAACGCAGCGCGCTGCCCCGGAGCAGATCGCCCTCGACGGAGACGGTTTCGAGTCCGTGGAGTTCGCCCAGTCGGCGCAGGTCCTGGGCGCGCCAGCGGGTGAGGTGATGCGGTGGCCATTGGTGGGGCTCGAGGGAGCACCAACCGTGGACGCCGGCGTCGTTGGGCACGGCGAGGGCCAGGTACCCGCCCGGTGCCACCAGGGCGGCGGCTTCCTGGAAGAAGGCTTTGGGATCCGGAACGTGCTCCATGACTTCAAACGCGGTGACCAGCGCGAAGCTTCGTCCGGGGCGCCCGGCCGCATAGGCTTCCGCGGTGCAGCACTGCACAGCGTGGCCCCGGGCGCAGCAATCCGCCGCGGCATCGGGGTTCAGATCCAGACCGTGGGTGGTCAATCCCTCGGTGCGGGCGGCGTCGAGAAAATATCCGGCGCCGCATCCCAGATCCATGATCTCACGGATTTTTTCGCGGCGGGCGACGGCCAACGTGCGGGCGAATGCCGGGCAGGTTTGCGGATAATACTCGCGGTATTGCCGCTGGAGATCCGCGTAAAACGCGCCGTTCCCGGGGAGGGAAGGATGGAAAAAGCGGAAGCCGCACGCCCGGCACTGCTGGAGTTCCAGCGCGGAAATGCCGTCGAAGACCGCCGTGGCGGCCGCGCTGAACTTCACGCCGAGATGGAACCAGATCAGTTCCAGTTCCCGCGGGGTCAGCCGGTCCTTCACCTGGACGTCCGTGCCCCCGCAGAGAAAGCAGCGGGGTCCGATGACGGGAGCGGAGGCAGAAGCAGTGACGGACATGCGATATCGTCAGAAGTGGGAAGCCAGAGCGCGGACGTCAACCCTGCCCTCGCGGGAAGCGCGCCAGGCGGCCCACGCGGTGAAGAGGCCCAGGGAGAAAACGGTGGCGGCCGCGCCCACGGCCATGGTGGCGGGCCAACTCCGGGCCCATTGCATCAGAAAGAGGGAGCTGGCCCCGGCCACGGCGACGGCGGCCACGGCGCGGCCCCCGACCGCCAGGAAATGCGCACCGGGCCGCACGCCGGCGGCCTTCGCATACGCCCAGGGCAGGGGACCGGCGACGCCGAAGAGTGTGGCCAAGGTAAAGGCCCCCGCGACCCCCGCGGCCCCGAAACGCGGGGCCAACACGAAGCTCAGGACGACGGCCACGACAAATTCCAGTCCGAGATGGCGGGCGATTTCGCTGAACTTTCCGTGCCCGTAGAGATAGTACGCCGGTTGCGAAGCCAGGCCCGTGAACAGATACCGCAGCGCAAACAGCCACAGCACGATGGCGGCGGGCTGGAGATTCGGGGTGTAGGCCCCGACAAACTGATGCAGGGTCACCGCGGCGACGGTCATCACCACGCCGTAGACCACGGCATTGATGCGGACGAGGGCGGACGAGGTGCGGGTCGCGCCGACGTCCGCGGCCGCCAGCCGGGGCCAGATGGATTCATCGGCCGACTGCAAAAAGCGCCGGATAATGGTGAACAGATTCGCGGCGAGGGTGATTTCGGAAGCCGCCGCGTTGGTCAGGAGATGCGGGGCCAGGAGAAAATCGGCGGCGTACAGAAACAGCATGACCAACTGACAGACGAACGCCGGCGCCGCATCGCGCCAGAGCTGGCGGAACAGTTGGGTGAACTCCGGGTTCCAATGGAAATCCAGTAGTCGGACCCCGGGCAGCTCCACCCGCGCGAGCCACCACGCCAGTGCGGTGGGCACGGACAGAAAGGCGAATTGCGCGATGGGAAAGGCCCATTGGACCTGCCCGGAACGAAACAGCAACCACAGGGTGCCCACATACAACCAGGCGCCCAGGGCGTTAAGGGCGAAGAGGTGTCGCTGGCGGCCGAGGCCGACCAGCAATTGGGTCTGGGAGCTGCTCAGAACCGCCATGGCCCCCATGAGGCCGAGGGAAAGGTAAAAGCTCCAGGGTTGATCGGCCTCCCGGGCCTCCGGTGCCCAGCTGTACAGGGTCAACAAGAGGATGCCGAGTCCACCGGCAGCGAGCGCGCCCCAGGAATAGAGCGCCTGCGCAAAATCCACCAACTGGCGCCGGTCTGCCCCCAAGCCGCCGACCAGCAACCGGCGGTTGATGGCCAGTCGGTAGCCGCCGTCGAATTGCGGCAACATGCCCACGACGAGGACGACCGGCATCAGCAGGCCGTACAACGACTTGCCCAGGTAATCGTTGTACAGGCGGTAGGAGATCAGTGAGGTGACGATGGAGGACACCGTGGACACCAGGCGCCAAAGGGCCGTCTGGCGGAATTCCGATCCAGCGGTGCTCACGCGCTCGGGGGGCGAAGCTCGATCGAGACCGGCGACGATCCGGCGCGCGCGTCGCGACGGAGGCCCGGGGACAGGAAGTCCGGAGGGGCGTCGACGTCGGAGGTGTGCATGGCCGCGTCAGCCGGAAACAACCGCCGGCAAGGCAATGCGGCCGCGCGAAAGATCGTAGGCGGACAATTCCAACTGAACTTCCGAACCGACGCTCAATTCGGCGGCGCGGGCTTTTTGCCGCCCCGGGAGATGCCCGAAGAGGCGATAGCCGTTGGCCAGCTCAATGCGAAAAACCGGCCCGGGCAGGATTTCCTGCACCCGGCCGGCGACCTTGATGGTATCGTCGTTGACCAACATGCTCAGACGGCTGCGGGGTTGCCGCTGCCGGTCCGGTCAGCCGGAGATGAAGTCGAGGGCCCCGTGGATGTCGGCATCGACCACTTTGTGGCCCCAGACGACCTCGCCCAGCTTCTTGGCGAGCACGAACTTGATCTCGCCGGCACTGACCTTTTTGTCGTGCTGCATGGCGGTGAACAAACGGCCGCGCGTTTCCGGTTTGGTCTTGTACGTGACCGGCAGACCGGCCAGGAGGAACAGCTGGCGAATCCGTTCCACCTCGGTGTCGGGCAGGCCGGTGAACTTGGCGGACAAATAGGCGGCCGCGACCTGGCCGACGCTGATGGCCTCACCATGCAGGTAACGACCGTAGCCGGCGGTGTTTTCGATCGCGTGGCCGAGGGTGTGGCCGAAGTTGAGGCTGGCCCGTTCGCCGTTTTCCGTCTCGTCCGCCGTGACGATCTCGGCCTTGATCTCGCAGCAGCGGGTGACGACGGACAGAAGTTCCGCCGTGTCGCGCGCCAGGATCTTGGGCAGGGATTTCTCGAGCTTCTTGAACAGGGCGGGATCCTTGATGATGCCGTACTTGATGATCTCGGCGACGCCGGCGCGGTATTCGCGATCCGCCAGCGTCTTCAGGGCTTCGACATCGCACAGCACCAGACGGGGTTGGTGGAAGGCACCGACGAGATTCTTGCCGGCGGCGATGTTGATGCCGGTCTTGCCCCCGACGGAGCTGTCGACCTGGGAAAGGAGGGTGGTGGGGACTTGAACGAAGGGCAGACCGCGCAGGTAGGTGGCGGCGACGAATCCGGCGAGATCCCCGACGCAACCGCCGCCGAGGGCGACGACGAGGGATTTCCGCTCCAGCCGTTGTTTCGCGAAACCATCGTAGCAGCGGGCTACGACCTTCAGGGATTTCGCCGCCTCACCGGCGGGAACCATCATGATGCTGGGTTCAAACCCCGCAGCCTTGAGGGCGGCGGCGGCTTTGTCCGCGTACCGTGGGCCGACGTGGGTGTCGGTGAGTACCACGCACTTCTTGCCAACGTCGAGGGCCTTGCATCGCTGTCCCAGCGAGGCCAGCAAACCGGTCCCGATGATGACCTCGTAAGATCGGGAACCCAATGCTACCGAGACTTTCCGTTGCTCATTTCGCATCCGACTACGCTAGCGGACAAAATGCCAAGACCCCAGACGAATTGACGAAAATTCGCAGGTGCGGCCCCACCGGGAGGCCGGCGACCGGGAGCTGGCACCGCGGACTACCGCCGGGCGGGCCGGGCGGAAGTCGGTGCCGGGAAAGGGTTAGGCGCCGATCTGGGTGGAGTAATCCGCCGGGGTCAGGAGGCTGGTCGCCTCGGTGGGTTGACTCAGTTTGAGCTGGTAAAACCATCCGTTGCCGTAGGGCGCGGAGTTTACCTGCGAAGGATCGTCCACGACGGCCGCATTGACGGCGGTGATGGTGCCGCTCACGGGCGAGTAAATGTCGCTGGCGGTTTTGACGGATTCGACCACGGCACAGGCTTCGCCGGCCTTCACGACCCGTCCCACGGCGGGGAGTTCCACAAAAACCACGTCCGTCAGCTCATGCTGGGCGTGATCGGTGATGCCGACGGTGGCGGTATCTCCATTGATGCGCACCCACTCGTGAGATTTGGCGTATTTCAGATCGGCCGGAACCTGTGAACTCATGCGCCGCAGGATTGACCCGTGGACGGCCTCTGGTCAACCCGGGCGTGGGAAAGAAACTCAAATGACCGATCGCGCCGGGGTGGACTGGGGTGATTTCCGGTCGACGACCGGACTTGTCACCGGGCTGGGTGCCTCCATCTTTGGCTCGTTCGGGGAGCCGGTTGGGCCGGCTGAGAGTTCCGCCAACGCGGATGACCCGTTGAACCTGTCCGGATAATGCCGGCGAAGGAAAACTCCCTTCCCCCTCATTCCGTTCCGGTTCCGGTCGTCCGGTCCGTTCGGGGTCTGCGTGTCTGCGTTAAAACTGAAATCTGTTTACTGACTACTTTCCGCCATGATTGCCAAGCCTGAATTCTTCGAGCCGCACAGCAGCCAGCCGCTGCCCGGCAGCACGCGTGTCTATGTGTCGGGCCGGATCCACCCCGACGTCCGGGTGCCCCTGCGGGAGATCGCCCTGTCGCCGACGAAGTCCTTCGACGGTCGGCTGGAACCCAATGATCCGGTGCGCGTGTACGATTGTTCCGGTCCCTGGGGTGATCCGCATTATTGCGGCAGCGTGGAAGAAGGTCTGCCGTCGGTGCGCGCCCCGTGGATCGCGGCCCGCGCCGATGTGGAGGCGTACGACGGCCGGGAGGTCAAACCCCAGGACAACGGCTACCTGTCCCGGCAACACGCCGAATACGCGAGCCAGGCGGAGAAGAATCGATTGGTGGAATTTCCGGGACTGAAGGGAGCGCGTCGCCGTCCGCTGCGCGCCAGTGCGGGGCATCCGGTCACCCAGCTGTGGTACGCACGGCAGGGGATCATCACGGCGGAGATGGAATTCATTGCGCTCCGGGAAAACCTGGGCCGCGCCCAGCGGGCGGCTCAGATCGCTGACCTCAGCGCCGATCTCAATCGCAGCGACCTCGACAAACAGCACGCGGGTTCCTCGCAGATTGCCGCGCTCGGGGCGGACACCATGGATTACCTGCCCGGCGTTTTCCGCCGCTTTCCGCAGCGCATTCCCGGGGAAATCACCGCCGAATTCGTCCGGAGTGAAGTAGCGGCCGGTCGGGCCATCATCCCGGCGAACATCAATCACCCCGAGGCCGAACCGATGATCATCGGTCGGAATTTCCTGGTGAAGATCAATGCCAACATCGGCAACAGCGCCGTGGCATCGAGCATTGAGGAAGAAGTGGAGAAGATGCGCTGGGCCACGAAATGGGGCGCGGACACGGTGATGGATCTTTCGACGGGCAAGAACATCCACGCGACGCGGGAATGGATTCTCCGCAATTCGCCGGTGCCCATCGGCACGGTGCCGATTTATCAGGCCCTGGAAAAAGTCGGCGGTCGCGCCGAGGATCTAACCTGGGAAATTTTCCGCGATACGCTCATCGAGCAGGCCGAGCAGGGCGTGGATTACTTCACCATCCATGCGGGCGTGCTCTTGCGCTTCATTCCGATGACGGCGCGGCGCATGACCGGCATTGTCTCGCGCGGCGGCAGCATCATGGCGAAATGGTGCCTGGCGCACCATAAGGAGAGCTTCCTGTACACGCATTGGGACGACATCTGCGAGATCATGGCGGCCTACGATGTGAGCTTCAGCATTGGCGACGGGCTGCGGCCCGGTTCGTTGGCGGACGCGAATGACGCCGCGCAATTCGGGGAATTGAAGGTGCAGGGCGAACTCACCGAGCGCGCGTGGAAGCACGGCGTTCAGGTCATGAACGAAGGGCCGGGACATGTGCCGATGCACATGATCGAGGAGAACATGGCCAAGCAGTTGGAATGGTGTCACGAGGCGCCGTTTTACACCCTGGGACCGCTGACCACGGACATCGCGCCGGGTTACGATCACCTGACCAGCGGCATCGGTGCGGCGATGATCGGCTGGTACGGCTGCGCGATGCTGTGCTACGTGACGCCGAAGGAGCATCTCGGCCTGCCGAACAAGAAGGACGTGAAGGACGGGGTCATCGCCTACAAGATCGCGGCGCATGCGGCGGATCTGGCGAAAGGACACCCGGGCGCTCAATACCGCGACAATGCGCTGAGCAAAGCGCGGTTCGAGTTCCGGTGGGAGGATCAGTTCAATCTGAGTTTGGATCCCGTGACAGCGCGGGAATACCACGACGAAACGCTCCCGCAGGAAGGCGCGAAGAGCGCCCACTTCTGCTCCATGTGCGGCCCGCATTTCTGCTCGATGAAGATCACCGAGGACGTCCGCAAGTACGCGGCGGAACAGGGTCTGGCCGAGGCGGCGGCGATTGAAGCCGGCATGGCGGCGAAGTCCCGGGAGTTCGTGGAAAAGGGTGCGGAGGTTTACGCCAAGGCGTAATTCGCCGGCCCCACTCCTGCCCGCTTTGAGCCCCCCGAGTCTGCCGGGGGGCTCAAATCAGTCGCGAACCGACGTCGATTTTGAGCGTGTTCGGGGATATCGGCGTGGAGGTCGTCGAGGCGGGCTGGGCCGTTCCGACGTAACGACTCCACCAAGCCGTGCGGCGGGCGAGGGTCCAATCGCTGGCGTGGGGACAAAGGTGCAGGGCGCGGAGGAGTTCTTCCGCGGATTGCGGGCGGCGGGCGGGATCCTTTTCCAGGCAGCTCAGCACCAGGGCCTCAAGGGCTGCGCTCGGCGGCGGGTTCACCAGCTCCCGCAGCGGCCGGGGCGTGGCGGTCCGGTGTTGTTCCAAAATGGCCGCGGTGGTTTCGCCGGCAAACACCGGATGCCCGGTGAGCAGCACGTAAGCCACGGCGCCCACCGCGTAGAGATCGCTCCGCGGATCACCCGCATCGGGGTGGTGGATGGTTTCCGGCGCCATGTAGAGGGGAGTGCCTTCGACATGGAAGTCGGTGTTTGTGCCCGGCGGGACCGTGGGCTCGCGGAAGCGGCGAACCAGGCCGAAGTCCAGCACCTTGAGCGTGTCGGCCCGGCCGCCGCGTTCGCACAGGACGAGATTGCCCGGTTTGATGTCGCGGTGGATCAGTCCCGCCGCGTGCGCTTCCTGCAAGGAGCCGCAAATCTGGGTCAGCAGGTGAATCACCCGCTCCTCGGGCTGGGCGCCAAACCGTTCGACCAATTCCTGCAGGGTGAGGCCCCGCAGCAATTCCATCACGTAGTAGAAAATTCCGTCGGCGGTGTGGCCGTAATCGTAGATTTGAATGGTGTTGGGATGGCTCAGTCCGCACGTGAGCTGGACTTCGCGTTCGAACTGCTGGATCAATCGGGCATCGGCGTGTTCGGGAAGCAGCAGTTTGATGGCGGTCTCCCGACGGAGTAGGGCGTGGCGGGCCCGGTAAACGACGCCCATGCCGCCGGAGCCGATTTTCTCCTGCAGGGTGTATTGGCCCAGTTGCAGCGCCTTCAGTCGGGCAGCGTCAAATCGACCGCGCCATACGAGGCTCCAATACGTGGTCACCAGGGTCGCGCCCGTGACCAGCGCGATGAGCAGGACGAGAACAATGAAGATGGATCGCAGGACATACAGCGGTCGAAAGGCCTCGGTCGCATCCAGTTTCGTGGCCACGCCGAAATTGCGGTCCGGCAGCCAGCGCCAGGCGCCCACCACGGGCACGCCGCGATAATCCCGCTCCGGAATAACACTGACGCCGGAATCGCCCGCCACCGCCCGGGCCACCATGGGGGTGAGCGAAGTCGCCGAGGCAGCGGTGCCGGGTGAAGCTCCCGCGGTCAGATCGATGCCCGGGTCGGTCAATTCCAAGTTTAAGGCCGAGCCCGTGCCGGGTTGATTGGTCAGGCGGCCCAGCCGGATGAGTTGCTCGTTGAACCGGCTTTCGGAAATCAACCGGCCGGCCGGATCGAAGGCGAGCGTTTCGCCGGAGTCGCCCCGGCGGGCGACGGAGAGCACCTTGGTGAATTCCTCATCGGGCCGGAGCACAAACGCGGCGACGGCGAGGACCTTCTGCGAGGTATCGCGAATGGGCACCAGGACCTCCATGAGATTGAAGTCCGGCCGTCGCGGTCCTCCAGGGCGCTCCGGCCGTGAATCGGATCCCCGCCCGGGACGATCGGCCCGGTCCTCGGGTCGACCTTCCGTCGGGCGCCGTCGTGGGCCCTCGCCGCCTGGGCCCGCCCCGGGGCCTGGGGGCAGCCCGGGCGGCCGTCGGAAGCCTGCCTTGAAGGGAGTGACCAGGACGGGACGTCCGGTTTCGAGCACTTCCTGGACTTGGGCGGCGTGTTCGGTTTCGACCCGCGAGCCCAGTCGGAGTCGGCCGCGACTGGAGGTGGCGAGGATTTCCAGGTTGGTGCTGAGCAATTGGACGACGCCGAAGCCGGAGGAGCGGATTCGTTCATCCAGCAACCGGCGGAAGTCCGCCGCCGCGGGGGAGTTTTCCTGTAGCCGCCGATTGCGGGTGCCGGCGCCTGGTTCGGTCAGCAAATTGGTGACGGCGGCGTGCAGGGCGGGATCGTCGGCGAGGACGCTGGCCAGGCGGATCTGGGTGTTGATCCAGATTTCGAGGGCGGTGACGCTCGCGTTAAGTCCGGACTCGAGTTCGGCCTGCAGGCTGGCGTCCAAGGTCCGCTTGACCGCGCGATTGCTCCACCAGCCGAGGAGCAGCACCAGCAGCGTGGCGAGCAGGGGAACACCGAAGGCGAAACGTTTTCGCGAAAGAGTCACGGGGAAAGTTAACTGGCGGTTACCGGGCGAAGCGGTTGTCCGGACGAGCCCGCCGGATCCGTCGCTTCCACACTGAGAGACTGGGTGGCGGCGCGTCCGGATACAGGGAACCTCTCGGGCGCGTTCATCTGCCGGGGGGGAAGCGGTGGGCGGGAATTGGGGGCTTGTGGAGGGGCGCTCCGGGTTGAAGTTCCGGCGGGTGGAGCCAGTGCCCTCACGACCGCATTTGGGCGGACACCGGGTGGCGCTTCGCCGTGTCTCGTGATGAAATTTCTGTCCTGGGTTCTCCCCGTCCTGCTGGGCGGATTCGTCGGTTGTCGTCCCGCCAGTCCGCCGCCGGTTCAGAAACTGGTGGTGCGTTACGTCGAAGCGGAGGCGATGCGTGGGGCGAACGTACAGTCGCGCTCCGAATACATCGCCTTGGTGCGGGGTGATGTGGAAACCGAACTGGGCTTCAAGGTGAGCGGCGTGCTGGAGTTGATCGGTCGGGACGGCGAACGACAGGACTGGCAGGAAGGGGTCGGATTTGCCGGTGGGGAATTGCTCGCCCGACTACGGCAGGAGGATTTTGTCAGCGCGGCGAAATCCGCTCGCGCCAAGGCTGAGCTCGCCGGAAAGGATTACGAACGCGCCGTCACGTTGCGGAAAGACGGTGCCGTTTCCCAGCAGGAACTGGATGCCAGTTCCGCCCGGCGAGACTCGGCGGATGCCGCCCTCGCTCAGGCCGAACAGGCCTTGAAGGATTCCGTCCTGCGGGCGGCGTATCCCGGGACGATCCTCACCCGCTTTGCCAGCGCGGGGGAAACGGTCGCGGTCGGAAAACCCGTGCTCAAGGTGGCCGACCTCCGACAGATGTCGATCGAGCTGGGCGTGCCGGATCGCTTGGTCGGGCAGATTCGCGTCGGGCAGGAAATTCCGGTCAAAATCTCTGCGTTGGAAGCGTCGTCGTTTATCGGTCGGGTGTCGGAGGTGGGGGCGGCGGCGAAGGAAGGCGCGCGTTTGTTTCGCGTGGTCATTAAAGTGGCGAATCCGCAGGGCCGGCTGCGCTCCGGCATGACGGCCTCCGTGGCTCCGGGAGAAAGCGTCGCGTTTGCCGCCGATTCCGTGCTCGTGCCGTTGTCAGCGCTCGTCACGTCCGCCCGCGGCGGTGCGACGAATCAGTTGGCGGTGTTCGTCGTGGATGCCGCCGGTACTGCGCGCGAGCGGCCGGTCAAGACGGACGATATCCTTCGCAGTTCCATCGTCGTGTCGGCGGGGATCCAGCCGGGCGACAAAGTGGTCACGGTGGGGGCTGGCACGCTTTATGACGGCGCGCCGGTCGATGCCCGGTTGGCGGAGAAATACTAACGGCACACCACATGTCGTCCTCCCCTGATTCCCTCCCGCGCCGCGGCGGTCTGGCCCAGTATTTTGTAATTCACCGCGAGGTGGGCTGGATGGCTCTGCTGGCGGTTTTGGTGTGGGGCTGGATCTCCTATCGCAGCCTGCCGCAGCAGGAGGATCCCACCATTCCGGTGCGCGTGGCGATGCTGGTCACGCCGTTCCCCGGGGCGAGTGCCCTCAAGCTCGAACAACTCGTCACCAAAAAGCTGGAGGAGAAAATCGATGAGCTGGAATCCATCGAGGAAATCACCTCGCAATCCCGTCCGGGCGTCTCGGTCATCACCGTCAAGCAACGGCCGGATCGCGCCGCCCGCGTGGAGCAGGAATGGGACAAGCTGCGGGCCAAACTGCGCGAAGTAGTCCTACCCGAGGGTTGCGGAACCCCCAGCCTCGACACCGATTTCGGGAACACGACCACGCTGCTGTTTGCGTTGACCAGCCCGCCGGGCAGCGAGGCGGAAACCCTCGCCCGCGCCAATTTGATCCGGACGCGGCTGGCGGAACTGCGGCGCGAAACCGGCTCGCGTGGACGGGCGGCGGCCTTTGCGTTCTATCCACCCACGATTGCCGACAGTTATCGGGCGGTCGTGCGGGAGAAATTCGAATCCACGATGCTGCGGGAAAAACTCGGCAGCGACATCAAGACGTTTCAGGGGCGTTCCTTCATCCTGGCCGATTTCCAGACCGGGGCGGATCGCGAGCAATTACGTCAATTCGTGGCGCGTTTCAGTCGTGAATTGGGCGGAACGGAGGCCGAGCGGCACCCGGATTTCGGCGCGCCGGTGGTGTTGTTGGGCGACGAAGATCCGCTGCCATCCCTCCGGGCAGGGGTGCTGCCGCGGTACAGTTATCGGGATCTGGAGAAGAGCGCGGAGATGCTGGAGGACGAGTTGAAGCAGGTGGGCAGCGTGGGACGCGTCCGCAAAATCGGCAACGTCAGCGAGGCGGTCGAACTGCTCTTTTCCATACCCGTGCTCAACGGCTTCAACTTCAGCGCCGACGAGGTGCTCAGCGCCATTGCTTCCCGGAATGCGATCATCCCCGGGGGCACGTTTCGGACGGAGGGACAGAATTTTCCGGTGCAGTTATCCGGGGAATTTCACAACGAAGATGAACTGCTGGGAACGATTGTCGGCATGACGCGTCCCAATGGCGCCCCGGTTTATCTCCGGGATCTGTTTGAAGTGCGGCGCGGTTATCAGAATCCCATTTCCTACAGCGTCGAAGTGCTGCATCGGCACGGGGAACGCGGCCCGTTGCTGGCGGCCCGGTCGGTTCTGCTCGCCGTGGAAATGAAACAAGGCCACATCATTGGCCGGTTCAATGAATCCGTGGAAGCGGTGCTGTCGCAGGCCCGGGCACGATTGCCGGAAGGGATGGAAATCCTGACCTTGTCGGATCAACCGGAGGCGGTGGCGGTGCGGATCCATCATTTCATGCGGTGTTTCATTGAGGCCGTGGTTGTGGTGGTGCTGGTGGCGCTGCTGTTGATGGACTGGCGTTCCGCGCTGGTGGTGGCGGCGGCCATCCCCCTGACGGTCTCGCTGACCTTCGGCGGCATGGCGCTGGCCGGCGTGCCGTTGCACCAGATTTCCATCGCCGCGCTGATCATCGCGCTGGGCATGTTGGTGGATGATCCGGTGGTGGCGTGTGACGGGATCAACCGGGAGTTGGCGCATGGACAGCCGCGCGGCGTGGCGGCGTGGCTCGGTCCGCACAAGCTGCGCCACGCGATTTTGTTTGGCACGATCATCAACATTGTGGCGTTTCTGCCGCTGGTGTTGCTGCCCGGGGACAAGGGCGCCTTCATCGTGGCCCTGCCGACGGTGGTGACGCTGGCACTGATTTCGTCGCGCATCGTTTCGATGACCTTCGTTCCGCTGCTCTCGTACTATTTGCTGCGCGGACAAAAGGGGCTGGAAGCGGGCGGCGAAGTGCGGTCGTTCATTCTGTTTCGGCCCATCGATCATCTGCTGATCGCCGCACTTCCCCGCTATCAAAAGTTGCTGCACGCGGCGCTGGATCGGCCGCTGTGGACGGTATTCATCGCCTACAGCCTGCTAGTGGCGAGCTTTGGATTGACGACATTTTTCGGCCAGCAGTTTTTCCCGCCGGCGGAGCGAAACCAATTGCTGATTGATGTGGAGTTGCCGGAATCCGCCTCCCTGGTGCAGACCCGGGGCGTGTGCCAGCAGGTGGTGCGTTTGTTGCAGGCCCAGGAATCGGTGGCGAGTGCGGCGGTGTTTTCGGGCGGCAGCGCCCCCCGGTTTTATTACAACGTCGTGCCGCGGCAGCCGGTGAGTCATTTCGCTCAGATTATCGTCAACACCCGACGCGCCGAGGATGTCCCGCCCCTGGTCCGGCAGTTGCGGACGGCGCTGGACCGGGAGATCGCCGGGGCGCGCTGCGTGGTGAAGCAATTGGAACAGGGTCCGGCGGTCGAGGCGCCCATCCAGATCCGGCTCACCGGCGGGGATCTCGATTACCTGCGGCGGCAGGCCGATGCGGTGGCACAGTCCCTGCGCGCGAGCGGCGGGTACCAGGTTCATGACGACCTCGGCCGCCGGACGCCGTCGTTGCAGATCGACATCGATCAGGAACGGGCGAATACGCTGGCGATTAACAACGTGCAAATCGGCCGTTTGGCGCAAGCGGCCTTTTCCGGACTGAAGGTCACGGAACTGCGGGAGGGCGATCACTTGATACCGGTGGTCGTCCGATTGCGCATTGAAGAGCGGAATGAGGCGGAAAAGATCCGCACGCTGTATGTCCGCTCCGTGCGCGGCAGCCTGGCGCCGCTCGACAGTTTCGCCAGCGTGAAGGTGCAGCCGGAGTACGCCATGATTGCGCACTTCAACAAACTTCGGACCGTCACGGTGAAGGCGTATTCAACCCTGGGTGAATTGCCTTCGAAGGTGTTGGCGCGGGCCCGTCCGACGTTGGATCAACTCGAGTTACCGCCCGGATACAAACTGGAATACGCGGGGGAGGCGCGGGAATTGAAGCAAAGCCAGGATGAGATGGGCTACGTCATGAAGATCTCCCTCGCGCTGATTGCCCTCGCGATGGTTCTGCAGTTCAGCTCTGTCACCAAATCCCTCGTCGTCATGTTGACGGTGCCTTTGGGGCTCATCGGGGCCTTCCTCGGACTGGCCATCACGGGTGCGTCGCTGGGCTTCATGGCCTCGCTGGGCATCGTCAGCTTGGCCGGGGTGATCGTCAGTCACATCATTGTGCTGTCCGATTTCATCGAGGAGGCGCGGGCCGACGGCATGGAATTGAAGGCGGCGCTGGTGCAGGCGGGATTGGTTCGGCTCCGGGCGGTTTTGGTCACCGTGCTGGCGACGGTCGGTGGACTGATTCCGCTGGCGCTGACCGGGGGCGAACTCTGGCGGCCGCTGACAGCGGTTCACATCTTTGGGCTGCTGCTGGCCACGGTCCTGACGCTGGTGTTGCTGCCGGTGCTGTACTTCATCTTCTGCGCGAAGCTGAAGTGGATCCGGTAGCTTCCGCGCTCCGGCAGACGGGTTGGTGAACCCAGGCTCAGGGCCGGGTCAACTTCAGCTCAGGGCCGGGCGGACAGCGTCCAGTCGGGGCGATCCGCGGGATCAGCCCAACGTTGCATGTCTTGCAGTTCCCGGAGGCCGAGGACCTCGGAATGGCCGTCCGCATGGGCGGCGATGGACTTGCTTTGGTACCGGGGAGAGACGTGACCCCAAGCATCCGCACCATCGCTTTCCCGCCAATCCACCGCCCAACGGCGTCCGATCAAATAGGGCGGCAGCACCTTGTAATATCCCGCGACCGTGCGGCCGTCGAAACCCGCCGGGGCTCCGGTGCCATCAAACGCGCCCCGCGCCGAGACGAAGGTCATGAGACCGGCCGGACGTTGGATCTCGTGGAGCTTCAGCACGCAGAACGAGCCGAACTTTTCGACCGCCTTGGGCACGGGCGGCAATTCGACGTCATCGCCACCGACGAACACCGAATTGATGCCCAGCGAGGGGAAAACGCTGGCGGCGTAGGTGCCGAGTTCCGGGTTGGCTTGTTGCCGGAACAGTTCCAGCAGGCGCCGGTTTTCGTTGGCGTACAGGATGTCGAAACTGTTGCCCAGATACGGCGCCAGGCGCCACGGATAACGGGCATTGACCGGATGTTCGATGTCATGCCCTTGGAAATCATGGGCCTCGTAGCCGTAACGATAGCCTGGCAGAACCGCCCCGGCGTGATCGTCGGCATACAGGTGCCACGCGAGGACCACCTGTTTGGACGAGGACAGTTCGTTGATCTTGCGGGCCTGATTCTTGGCCTTGGCGAGACCGGGCAGCAACAGGCCGGCCAGCACCCCGATGATCGCCACCACGACCAAGAGTTCGATGAGCGTGAACGCGCCCACCGACTTCCGTGCCGCTACAACTGGATGATTTATGGTCATCGTTACGCCGCAGACAGTAATACCCATCGGACGGTGCGCTTGCGGGATTTTGCCAAAATCCAGTGGTCCATTGTCCTGGCCGGCGAGCGCGGTTTTTGGGTTGCGCGGTCGGAAATACCCCGTTCAGGACCGGAAAATGGGCCGGGAAGGGTCGTCTGGGACTTTCCCTGCGGGTCCCGCCGACGATGCTCCGCCGCATGCGTACGGGACAACCGCGGAAGGGGAATTTGGGGCGGAATTGGGCGGCTTTTGGCCTCGGCTGGGTCGTGGCGATGGCGGCGTTCGGCCAGGGTTCCCAAGCCGATTACGAACGGGCCAACAGCCTGGCGGCCCGCACGGAGGGGAAAGTGTTTCGGCAACGCATCCGCCCCAACTGGCTGACCCACCAATCCCAGTTCTGGTACCAGATCGAAACCGCCCCCAAACAGTATGAGTACGTGTGGATCGATGCGGTGTCCGGGGTTCGGAAGCCGTTGTTGGACCCGGTGCGGGCTCGGGCGGCCCTCCGGGCGCAGGACGCGAAGGTGCCGGCGGACGCGCGCTTGGAAGTGGCGCAGTTTGATGGCCGCGTGTTGACCCTGCGTTGCGACGGCCGGGAGTGGAGCTATGACCCGGAATCCGACGTGCTGAAACCCCTCGCCACCCCGCCGGGCGCCTCCGGTTTTCGGGCGCCCGATGCCGGACCGCAGCGATCACGGCGCACCGGGGACAGCGTCGAGGTCACCTTCGTCAATCAAGGCGCCGAGGAAGTGGAACTGTACTGGCTGGACGAAGAGGGTCAGCGCCGCAGTTATGGCCGGCTCCGGCCGGGGACGGATCGGGCGCAGCACACTTACGCCGGGCATCTTTGGCTCGTCACGGATCGCGTGGGAACTCCGTTGGGTATCTGGGAAGCGACGGAGGACCGCCCGCGGGCGATAATTTCGGCGGATCTCTTGAGTCGTCGGGAAACCGCGCCGGCGCCGAAGCAGGAACCCGCCGCGAAACCGCTCCCGGGAATCTCCCCGGATGGTCGCTGGCAGGCCAAGGTCGTGGCGGATCGACTGGAGGTTTGGTCCACGGCGGCTTCGGGCGCGTTGTGGTTTCGCAGTCCGGACCGGGGCACCAACGACGTTTACGCGGCGGATTTCAACTGGTCGCCCGATTCCTCCCGGCTGGTGGCCCGTCGGGTCGTGCCGGCGACGGAGCATCTCGTGCAGTTTGTCGAGGCCGCGCCCCGGGACCAGCTGCAGCCGAAACTGCACGTGCATCGATATTACAAACCCGGCGACGCCCTGCCGAAACCACGCCTGGTTTTGTTCACCCTGGCCGCCAAGTCGGAGGTGACCATCGACGAAACGTGGTATCCCAACCCGTTCACGGAAGACGGCGATCTGGAAGTCGCCTGGAGTCCGGACGGGCGGGAGTTTCGGGTGCCCTACAATCAGCGGGGCCATCAGGTGTACCGCCTGCTGGCGATCGATGGCCAGACCGGAGCGGTGCGGGTGGTGGTGGACGAGACGGCGAAGACCTTTGTGGATTGGACGGCCAAGACCTGGCGCCAGTGGTTGGACGCCACCGGGGAACTGCTGTGGATGAGCGAGCGCGACGGGTGGTGTCATCTGTATCTCTACGACGCGACGACCGGCCGCGTGAAGAATCAGATCACGCGCGGCGAGTGGGTGGTGCGCCGGGTGGAGCACGTGGATGTCACGGAACGGCAGATCTGGTTCTATGCGGGGGGAATCCGCCCCGGGCAGGATCCCTACCAATTGCATCTGTGCCGGGTGAATTTTGATGGCTCTGGATTGGTGATTCTGACCGAGGGGGACGGCCAGCATCAGGCGGAGTTCTCGCCGGACCGCCGCTGGTTTATCGACACGTGGTCGCGCGTGGATCAACCGCCGGTGATTGAACTGCGGCGCAGCGCGGATGGGAGTCGCGTCGGCGAATTGGAGCGGGCCGATGCGTCGGCCTTGGTGGCGGCGGGTTGGACGATGCCGGAACGTTTTTCCGCCCGGGCGCGGGATGGGCAAACGGAGATCTTTGGGATCATTGTGCGTCCCTCGAATTTGGATCCCGCGAAAAAGTATCCGGTGCTGGAGGAGGTTTACGCCGGACCCCAGGCGGCGTATGTGCCGAAGGAATTCGGTCGGCTGCTCCGGGCGCATCAGTTGGCGGAATTGGGCTTCATTGTCGTGCAGGTGGATGGCCTGGGTACCAGTCAACGCTCGAAGGCCGTTCAAGATTACAGTTACAAGAATTTGGCGGACGCCGGCTTCGTGGATCGCATCGGCTGGATTCAGGCGGCGGCGCGGACGCGTCCCTGGATGGATCTCGGGCGGGTGGGCATCTACGGCGGCAGTGCGGGTGGGCAGAACGCGCTGCGGGCGCTGCTGGATCACGCGGATTTTTATCAGGCCGCAGTGGCGGATTGCGGCTGCCACGACAATCGCATGGATAAAATCTGGTGGAACGAGCAATGGCTGGGCTGGCCGGTGGATGAGAGTTATGTGCGCAGCTCGAACGTGGCCGACGCCCACAGGTTGCGCGGCCATCTGCTGCTGATTGTGGGGGAAGTCGATACCAACGTGGATCCGGCGTCAACGATGCAGGTGGTGAACGCCCTGGAGAAGGCGGACAAGGATTTTGAACTGCTGGTGATGACGGGTGTGAATCACGGCGCGGGCGAAACCCCGTACGGCAGCCGGCGGCGGCAGGATTTTTTTGTCCGTCACCTCCTGCAGAAGACGCCGCGTTGGGAATGACGGCGCTGGGGGCGAAATTGGATTTCCCTCGGCAATTTCTGTTTGCGGCTCCACCGGGCCTGCTTTCTTGGGGCGACCAATTCCGATCGCAAAAATGAAACTCGACGCGCACCAGCATTTCTGGCGGTACTCCGCCGCGGAATATCCGTGGATTCCCGCCGGCTCGGCCCTGCAACGCGACTGGTTGCCGGAGGATTTGGCGGCCTTGCAACGACCGTTGGGTTTTGATGGCTCCATCGCGGTGCAAGCGCGTCAATCCCTGGCGGAGACGCGGTGGTTGTTGGAACTGGCCGAGGCGGATCCGCGGATCGTCGGCGTGGTGGGCTGGGTGGATTTGCAGGCGGACGACATCGCCGCGCAACTCGCGTCGCTGTCGCGGAATCCCCGCTTGGTGGGGGTGCGGCACGTGGTTCAGGACGAGCCGGAAGACCGGTTTATGCTGCGGCCGGCCTTTGTGCGGGGGATTGAAGCTCTCCGGCAGGTGGAGTTCACCTATGATCTCTTGGTCTATCCGCGTCAGTTGGCGGCCGCGGTGGAGCTGGTGCGGCGTATTCCGGAGCAGCCCTTCGTGCTCGATCACGGAGCCAAGCCCTTGATCAAGGCGGGTGTGTTGAGTCCCTGGCGGGAGGAAATCCAGGAGCTGGCGCGGCATGACAATGTCTGCTGCAAGATTTCGGGGCTGATTACCGAGGCGGATCACGGCGCCTGGCAGCCGACGGATTTGCGCCCGTATCTGGATGTCCTGGTCGATGCGTTTGGTCCGCGGCGCCTGATGTTTGGCACGGACTGGCCGGTGTGTTTGTTGGCGGGGAGCTACGAGACCGTGGAGGCGACGGTGCGGGATTATTTTCGCGGACTTTCGCCGGAGGACGCGGAGGGATTCTGGGGCCGGAATTGCGCCGACTTTTATCTCCGACGCGATTGAAGGCCGCGGATCGCGGTCAGCGACGGCAATTCAGGCTGGCCATGCGGGGCGCGCGGGCGCTAATTGCGTTTCATGAAATTCTCCCTCTGGCTCAGCCTCGGCTGGTTGCTGACCCTTCCCGCCCTGGGCGCGTTTCGTGCGGGCGTGGCCACGCGCACGGTGACGCCGGATCCGTTGCTGCCGGTTTCCGGCGGCGTCGGGCCGGGTCATGCCACCCGCGAAAAGCGCGGTGAATTGACGGTGCGGGCGCTGGTGTTGGAACAGGGGAGCCAGCGGGTCGCCTTCGTCAGTGTGGATTTTCTCGGCTTTCCCAAGGTGCTCGGTGATCGCATCCGGGCGCTCGTTCCGACCGTGCCGGGGACCAACATTCTCATCGGCGCCACCCACACGCACAGTGCCCCGGATTGCTATGGATTTCCCGACGGCAAGGGTGGGACGGGGGCGGACTTGAAATACCTGGAGCACGTGGTCGGCGAGACGGCCGCGGCCATCCGGGAAGCGGTGGAGCATTTGGAACCGGCGGGGCTGCGGATGGCTTCCGGTGAAGCCCGCGGTCGGATCGCCTACAATTATTACGCGCCCGAGCTGTATGATCCGCGGGTCAATGTGTTGCAACTGGTGCGGCCCGGCGGAGCGCCGTTGGCCACGCTGGTCAACTACGCCATTCATCCCGAAGTGTTGGGCTCGGATCGCGGCATCTGTTCACCGGATTTGATCGGGCCCTTGTATGATCGGTTGGCCGAGAAGGGGGCGGGCACGGGAATCTTTATGAATTCCGCGCAGGGCGGGATGGTGACCGCTGATAACCGGCTGCCCGACAATCGGGGTGAAGCGAATTCCTGGGAGGAATGCCAGCGAATCGGCCGCCTGTTGGCCGACGAAGCGTTGCGGGTACTCGCCTCCGCTCCGGTGCTGGCGGATCCGTCGCTGCAGGTGTTTGCCCGCACCGTGCAATTTCCGGTCGATTCACCGTTGATGCGCGCGATTTTGAAGGGGAGTCCGCTGGGGTACACCGCGGCGGACGACGGCCGGGTGTCCACCACGATCAATCTCGTGAATCTGGGCCCGGCGCAGATCGCCACCATTCCCGGGGAGGCCCTGCCCAACATCGGCTTTTACCTGAAGCGCAAGTTGCGCGGCCAACCCAATCTTCTGTTCGGTCTGACCAACGACGGCTTTGGCTACATGCTGACCCGCGTCGACTGGCAGAGCTTCAAGCGGTACGAGTACGTTTCGCGCACCAGTCTGGGTGAGGAGACCGGCGAGATTTTGATCAACGAGCTGCTGAAGCTGGCGGCCGAAGTCCCGAAGCCGATGAAACCCTGAGGTTTAGAACCGCACGCGGACCAGGGAAAAATCGTCCTCCAGGCTGTCGTCGCCGCGCACTTTGCGGGCGGAAGTCACCAACGGGTCCAGCGAGTTGCCCGTGGCGACCCCGTCCTGGTGGGCGGATTGGGCGAATTCATCCACTGTCCAGATGGTGCCGTCCGGTCGCGTGATCTCGTAAACGCCATCGCTGATGATCAGGAGGGTGGCGCCCTCGGGGATGTAGGTGCTGACCTCGGAGTACTTCACTTCGGGCATGGCGCCGACGACGAGCTCGGATTTACCCAGGCGAAGCGGGAGCGCGGAACCATCGGACGAATAAAGCAGTCCCGGCGGATGACCACCGCAGGAGCACCGCAATTGGCGGGTCTGACGGTTCCAGACCCCGTACCAGAGGGTGAAATACATCTGGTTTTGCCGATCCATGTCGAAGATCCGGTTCAAGCTCCCCATCACTTCCGCCGGTGCGCGGAAATCAATGCCGGGCAGGGAACTGCTGCGCAGAACGTTGAGGGCCGAGATGGAGAGCAGCGCCGCGCCGACGCCGTGGCCGCAGACATCCAGCAGGTAGATCGCAAAATGATCGGGATCGATCCAGTGATACCCGAAGGCATCGCCCCCGAGCTGGGTGGACGGGATGAAAACCCAATCGGCGTGAGGCAGCACCTCGTGTTTCTCGGGGAGCAGGGCCTGAACATAGGCGGCGGCCTCCGCCAGTTCCGCCGCCAGTTGCCGCTGGCTTTTTTCCAGCGCGGTGAAGGCGAGTCGGCGTTCGCGGGCCTCCAGATTCTGCATCAGGACGGCCCCGAGGGAGTCGGCGAAGGATTCTTCATCCGGATGCCAGTGACGCACCGCTTGGCTGGCGGTGCAGACCATCAGCCCAACGGCAACGCCGGCCCGGTGCAGCGTGATTTGCAACGTGGCATTGGATGCGGTTCCGGTTGGCCACCGGCCCGCGAGGGGATCCTCTTCCGCGCGCGCGACCGCGAGGACCGACCGCTGGTTCATGGCGATCCACCGGGCCGCATTAAACTCAACGCTGTGGGACTGGGTTTCCCAGGGGGCATCGGCGCGCGTGCTGCCTTGGTGCCGGAGCAGGGGACCCTCGACCCACCAGACGGAAACTTCCTGACAGTTGAGGGTGGTTCGCGCCACGGCGGTGACCTTACCCGTCAAGATCGACACGTCGTCCTGATGCAACTCCGCGGCGTGGTTGAGTTCCACGAGGGCGTTCTTCTGGGCCTGCAGGCGCAGTTGATGCGCCTGTTGTTCGGCCTCGCGTTCCTTCCGTTGGGTGATGTCGCGGGCCACCAGGACGACGCACGTACCGGCGCCGGGAACGTCGTGGATCACGCGGCTCCGGGACTCCAGCCACACCCAGGAGCCGTCCTTGTGGCGCATGCGGTATTCCAGGCGTTTGCCGGTGCCGGTGGCCAGTGCCTCCTCGAAACGATCGCGGACATTCTGGATGTCGTCGGGATGCAACGTGGAGGTGGAATCCCCGGACTCCAGCTCGGCCCGGGCAAACCCCAGAGTCAAGCTGTACGCGTCATTGAACCAGACCCGCCGACGCTGACTATCGATGATGGCGATCAGGTCATGAATGTTCTCACGCAGCAGCGTGAGGAGCTCCTCATTGGTGATGAACGGTTGAGATGACACGACGGAATCGAATCCTAGGCCTTCACCTATTCCATGTACCGGCGTGATGGGCAAGTCTTCTAAACGTAACCAAAACCGTTTTGGCGCCGGCCGGATCCTGCCATATGTGAAGCTCTTGAACGGCGACCGGACATTGAACGGTGGCCCGCGAGACTTGGCCATGAATCTTACGATTGAAGAACTGGAAGACGGCATCCGCTGCGTGGGGCTCCAGGGACGACTGGATCTGGCGGGAAGTGCCGCCATTGATTTGAAATTCAGCAGTCACGCGGCTTCGGCGCGGGGCCTGGTCCTGGTGGATCTGAGCGGGGTGGAGTTTCTGGCGTCCATTGGCATCCGCACGTTCCTCACGGCCGCCAAGGCCCAGCAACGCCGGGGTGGGCGGATGGTTTTGTGCAACGCGATCCCGTCGGTGGCGAAGGTGATTGAGACCGCCGGCCTGGGATCGGTCATCCCGCTGGCGGCCGATCGCGCCGCGGGGATCGCGTGGTTGTTGGCGAAATAGGTGGCGCTGTATCTGAGGCAACCGCGGGACCACACCCCGCAGGGGCGCCAGAGCTGGGGCAGGCCGGGCGAGTTGCGGGCGGTAACCCACGTCTTCCGCCGATTCCTTGCTTGGGTCAGCTGCTTTCCTACCGTCGGACGACAGTGAAAACATCAATGCAGCGATCCGCCGCGGACCAACCGTGGTTGGGGCGGTAATATCCGGTGAAGGATTCGCACGGTATTTTTGGCGGGGCTTACCTGGGCAAACGGGTGCTGGTGACCGGCCACACCGGCTTCAAGGGCGGATGGCTGTCGCTTTGGCTGCGCGAATTGGGCGCGGAAGTCCACGGGCTGGCGCTGCCGGCACCTGCGGGGCCTAATCTTCATTCACTGATCCAACCCGGGACATTCCAACAGGAAGTCACGGCAGATATGGGCGATGCCGCTGCGGTCCAGGCGGCCGTGGGGCGGATTCGTCCTGAGTTCATTTTCCATCTGGCCGCCCAGCCACTGGTCCGCCGCTCTTACGTGGCTCCGGTGGAAACCGTGCAGACCAACGTGCTCGGGACCGTGAATTTGTTGGAGGCCGTCCGGCAGCTCGGATGGCCCTGCCACGTGGTCGTGGTGACCACCGACAAATGTTACCTGAATCAGGACTGGGTTCACGGCTACCGCGAGACGGATCCGCTGGGCGGCCATGATGTCTATTCGGCCAGTAAGGCGGCCTGCGAAGTGCTGGTTGCCGCCTGGCGGAAGTCGTTCTTCGAGCCGGATCCGCGACTGGGTGCTGTGGTGACGGCCCGGGGCGGAAATGTCATTGGCGGTGGGGATTTTGCTGCGGATCGCCTGGTGCCAGACTGCATTCGCTCGCTGGCGGCCGGGGAAGCCATTCGGGTCCGCAATCCCCAATCCACGCGTCCCTGGCAGCACGTGCTGGATTGCCTGAGCGGGTACCTTTGGTACGGGGCTTCTTTGAGCGCGCCGGGGGCAAAAGCACGGGTCGCTGGCTCCCTGAATTTTGGTCCCTTGATCCGCGATAACCGCGACGTTCAGTCCTTGGTTGAAGCCTTGCTGGAGCATTGGCCGGGCCGCTGGGTGGATGCCTCCGATCCCTGGGCGCCGCATGAAGCGGGTCGATTGCACCTGGCGACGGATCTCGCCGCGGCACAGCTGGGCTGGCAACCCACTTGGGGCTTTGCGGAAACGGTGCGGCGGACCGCGGCGTGGTATCAGCAATTTTATCAGCGAGGGCCGCGGGCCATGCGGACGCTTTCCCTGCGGCAGATCGAGGCCTTCGTTCGGGATGCCGCGCTGGCGGGTTTGCCGTGGGCGCAGGAGAAAGGCAGCCGATGAACGTGCATCCATTAACCTGTCGTTCCTGTGGCGCGGCGCGCGGCCGGCTCATTCTGGATCTCGGAAATCAACCGCTGGCCAACAATCTCCTGGCCCCGGCGGACCTGGGCCGCGCGGAGCCACGATTTCCGCTGCGTCTGGCTTTATGCGAGGCGTGCTGGCTGGTGCAGATCACGGATATCGTCCCGCCCGTAACGCTGTTTTCCGAATACCTTTATTTCTCGTCCTTCAGCGATGCGATGCTCCGGCACGCGGCTGAAGCGGTGACGGGATACATTCAGGAGTTCTCGTTGGGCGCTGGCAGCCACGTCGTCGAGGTCGCCAGCAACGACGGCTATCTGCTGCGCAATTTTGTCGCGGCCGGCATTCCCTGTCTCGGGATCGAGCCGGCGCGAAACATTGCGGAAGTGGCCCGGCGACAGGGGGTGGAAACGATCAGCCGCTTTTTTGGCAGTGAACTCGCGGATGAATTGGTCGCGCAGGGCCGCCCGGCCGATCTGATTCTCGGCAACAACGTTTTCGCGCACGCCCCGGATCCGAATGATTTCGTGGGCGGCCTGGCCCGCTTGCTGAAGCCCGACGGACGGATCGTTCTGGAATTCCCGTATGCCTGCGATCTGATCGAGCATGTGGAGTTCGACACCATTTATCACGAGCACGTCTTTTACTTCACGCTCACCGCCTTGTTGCCGTTGTTTGCCCGGCATGGATTGGAGATTTTCGCGGTGCGCCGATTGCCGATCCACGGGGGATCGCTGCGGTTGTCAGCGGGTCGAGTGGGGGCCCATCCGGTGACTGCCTCCGTGGCGGCGCTGTTGCAGGAAGAGCAGGCCAAGGGCGTTAATTCACCGAAATATTACGCGGACTTCGCCGACCGTGTGCAACGCATCCGCGGTGATCTGCTGGATTTGCTGCGATCGCTGAAGGCGGCGGGCAAATCGATTGCCGCGTATGGAGCCTCCGCCAAGGGCAGCACCCTGTTGAATTTCTACGGGCTGGGGTCGGAGACGCTGGATTTTGTGGCGGATCGGAGTACGGCCAAACAGGGGCGGCTGACGCCGGGGGCCCATTTGCCGATTGTGGCGGCGGAAGAATTGGCGCAACGACGGCCGGACTATGCCGTGTTGCTCACCTGGAATTTTGCGGAGGAGATTTTGCGGCAACAGCAGGCGTATCGGATGGCGGGTGGGAAATTCATCGTGCCCGTCCCGGAGGTGCGCGTTCTGTGATTCGGGGCGGCTCCAGCCCGAATTCGAACCGGTTGCCTTGGCCGGATCGCATGATTCATCCTCTGCTGTCTGCGTCATGAAATTCCACCCGACCACACTGAACGGGCTCTGGCGGATTGAGCTGGAACCCCGCGAAGACGAGCGGGGTTTTCTCGCCCGAACGTTTTGTGAGGCGGAATTTGCCGCCCACGGACTCAATACCCGCTGGCCCCAGGCCAATCTCACGCGGACTCATCGGCGCGGTTCGATCCGTGGACTCCACTGGCAGGCTGAACCGAGACCGGAAGTGAAATTGATCCGCTGCGTGCGTGGGGCGATTTGGGATGTACTTGTGGACGTCCGCCCCGCTTCACCGACGTGCGGCCGCTGGGAGGCGTTCGAACTCACGGCGGACGGGCGCGATCAGCTCTATGTGCCGGCCGGATTCGCCCACGGATTTCAATGCGTGGAAGCCGAGTCCGAGGTGTCCTATTTGATGGGGGACAGCTACGTGGCTGAACTCAGCCGCGGATTGCGATGGAATGATCCGCACGTCGGCATTCGTTGGCCCTTGCTCCCGACGGTGCTTTCCCCGCGGGATGCGACTCTGCCCCTGTGGGCTGAATTGCCAACGGAAGGGCACGTCGGATGAATTCCGCAAACTCACCGCGACCGATCGTGTTCTGGGGCGCAACGGGACAGTGCCTGGTGCTGGAGGAACTGGTGACGTGCCTGGGGTATCGTCTGGTCGCGCTGGTGGATCGCAATCCCGCCCTGGTCTCGCCGTATCCGCAGGTGCCGCTATTTGCCGATGAGAATGCCTTTCGCGTGTGGCGCGATCAGCAGTCCGGGCCGTTGTATGGATTGGTGGCGGTGGGGGGCACCCACGGAGGCGTCCGCCTCGAATTGCAGGCCCGCTTGATGGAGTTGGGATTGGAGATTCCCGTGGCGATTCATCCGCGGGCCCAGGTTTCGCCGTCGGCGCAGGTGGGTTTGGGGGGGCAGATACTGGCCGGAGCGAACGTTGCGGCCCGGGCCCGGCTCGGACGCGCCGTTATCATTAATCACCTCGCCAACGTGGATCACGAATGCGAGCTCGGAGACGGGGTTCACCTAGCACCCGGTGCCACATTGTGCGGGTGCGTCCAGGTCGAGGATCATGCCTTCATTGGCGCCGGGGCCGTCGTGCTGCCCCGTCGGCGTATCGGTCGCGGCGCCGTCATCGGTGCGGGGGCAGTGGTGACCCGCGACGTGCCGCCGGGCACGACGGTGCGGGGCAATCCGGCCCGTTGAGTTCCTGGTGCTTCACCCATTTTTTGCTGCCATTGGTTCTCCCCTTGTGAAGACGCCCTCTCCCATCCCGGTCTCCGGTCCCTGGATCACCCAGCGCGAAATTGATTACGTCACGGACGCTGTGAAGACCGCGTGGTATGGTGACGCCGGAGTCTACAATCAACGTTTCGAGCAGGCCTTCGCCGACTACCTTTCCGTGCGCTACGCGGTCAGCTTGCCGTCGTGCACCTCAGCCATTCATTTGTCCCTGGCCGCGCTGGGTATCGGGCCGGGGGATGAAGTCATTGTGCCCGAGTGCACGTGGATCGCTTCGGCGGCGCCCATTACCTACACGGGAGCCACCACAGTATTTGCGGATATCGATCCCGGGACGTGGTGTTTGTGCCCGGATTCGTTTGCCGCCTGTCTCACGCCCCGGACCCGGGCGGTCATACCGGTCGATCTCTACGGGAACGTCGCGGACTACCAGCGCATTGGCGAGATCGCCCGGCGTCACGGGGTGGCGGTCATTGAGGACGCCGCGGAGGCCATCGGGGCGGAGTTTCATGGGCGGCGGGCCGGCAGTATGGGGGACACCGGGGTGTTCAGTTTTCACGGATCCAAAACGCTGACCACCGGCGAGGGCGGTATGCTCGTTACGGATCGGGAGGATCTATACCGCCGGGTCCTGCAATTGCGGGATCATGGTCGCAAGCCGGGGGATAAGTTCTTTTTCAACTCGGAGGTCGGGTTCAAGTACAAGATGACCGCCCTGCAGGCGGCGCTCGGTCTGGCGCAGTTGGAACGGATCGACGAGTTGATCACCCGTAAGCGCGAGATCTTTGATTGGTACCGGGCACGGCTCGCGGCGGTGCCGGGCATCACGCTGAATCACGAGGCACCCGGCACCCGGAGTGGTTATTGGATGATCACCGTGATTTTGGCGCCGGAACTCGGTTGGAGGAAGGAGCCCTTGCAGGAGGCGCTCGCGCGGGTGGGCATCGATTGCCGTCCCTTCTTTCATCCCCTGAGTTCGATTCCGGCGTACGCGGAAACCGCACCGGCGATCGGTGCGCGCGAACGGAACGTGAACGCGTACCGGGTGAGCCCGTGGGGCCTTAATCTGCCCTCGGCTTTGAATCTCACCGAGGCGCAAGTGGATCACGTCTGCACCGTGCTGCTGGAATTGCTGAAGCAACCACCGGTGACGGTTTGACCGCGCCGCACGCCTGGTTCAGGCGGCCGGCTTCTTCCAGTGCCGGCGGAAACGCTCCACCCAGCAACGCAGGTTTAATTCCAGGATGATGAGCGCAATGCGGGTGCGGGCTCGGGCCGAGAAATCCTGCGACAACTTCCAGGTGCGTCCGCCAAAACGCCACAGGGGCACCAGGTGTTCGACCCACGTGGTGCGGAATTTTCGGAAGATGTGAGGGTCGTGGCTCGCTCCCTGAACTCCGAGGACGACGGAACCGGCCGTGGAGCGGCGGAACTTTCCCAGTCGCGCCATTTCCAGCATCAACACCCAGTCCGAAGCCAGGAACGTCGGTCCGCCAAAGGCCCGCGCCGAGAGGAGGGCTTCGCGACGGAAAAGTGAATAAAACCTGCCGTTCGCATGCCAGCGGGTGAAGAAAGCGAGCACGCGTGCCTCGGGCGTTTCTTGTTCCAATCCGCCATCTCCCATGACCACCGGATCCAACCCTCCGTTTTCAAAGCGGACCGGGGACGTCGACGCCACGTACTCGGGATGCTCGTGGAGGAAAGCCGCATTTACGGTGACGAAATTCGATGATCGCACATCATCGGCCGCCGCCCACATGAAGTAGGGGCCGCGTGCGTTTTGCAGCACGTAGAGAAAATTGGGCGCGGCCCCGATATTCTCTTTTTGTCGGACGTAACGAATGCGGGAATCGCGGGCTTGAAAACGTTCGCAGATGGCCCGCGTGTCGTCCGTGGAGGCGTTGTCTGAAATGAGGATGTCGAGATGCGGGTAGTCCTGGTTGAGCACTGATTCCAGGGCGGCAGCGAGGGTTTTCCCGCCGTTGTAGACGGGGATGCCAATGGAAACGACGGGCGGTTCGGCTCGGGTGACGGGGGGAGTCATGGCAGCGGTCAACGGTTCAACCCGCCAACAGGTATCTCAGATCGGACAAGGTCAGGGATTGGGAGAATTTCTCCTCGCCGAGGACGTCGTCGGCGAGGGAACTCTTGGTCTTTTGCAAGGCCCGGATCTTCTCCTCAATCGTATCCTTCATCAGGAGTCGATACGCGACCACTCGCTGGGTTTGACCAATCCGGTGCGTACGGTCGATGGCTTGGTTTTCCACCGCGGGATTCCACCAGGGATCGAACAGGAAGACGTAACTGGCGGCGGTGAGGTTGAGGCCCGAGCCGCCCGCCTTGAGGGAGATGAGAAAAATCGCGGATCCCGAGTAAGTTTGAAATTGCTGCACCATCTCCCCGCGGTTCTCCGTGGCACCGGTCAGGAGGAAGAATTTCCAGCCGCGTTCCTTCAGCGGCGCCTGGAGCAATTCCAGTAACGCAACGAACTGCGAAAATACGAGCACCTTCGCCCCTTCCTCCATCAGGGTCTCCAGGGTTTCGATCAACGACTCGAGCTTGGCGCTGTTCGCATGGACCAGTCGTCCGGGGTTGGGAAGCTGTTTCTTGCGGCCGCGCTGTTTGGGTGCGTCCGCGGGGGGCGTGGCTTCGCCTTCGGCGTCGGGCGGCAGGACCGGCAGGGCGGGGAGGTTGATGGATTCCGCACCCAGGAGGAGGGCCGGATGACAACAGATTTGCCGCAGTCGCAGCAGGGAGGTGAGCAGGTGGAAGCGTTGCTCCGCGAGGTGCTTGTCGGTGGCAATATTGAGCAGGATCTGCTGGGCGCGTTTCAATTCGGCGCGATACAGAATCTCCTGCTCGCCTTCGAGTTCGCAGTAGAGATCCTCCTCGATCCTGGCCGGCAGTTCCTGCGCGACTTGCGACTTCGTGCGGCGCAGCAGAAAGGGGCGGACCCGGGCGGAGAGGCGTCGGCGGGCCAGCGGGTCGGTTTTGCTGTCGTAGAGCTGATTAAAACGAGTGCGGGATCCCAGGACCCCGGGCATGGCAAACGCCATCAGACTCCAGAGATCGAGCAGTTTGTTTTCGATCGGCGTGCCGGACAGGACCAATCGGTGACGGGCCTTGAGCGCGCAGGCCATTTGGGCCGTCTGCGAGGTGGGATTTTTAATGTACTGCCCTTCATCCAGAATGACCGCCAGCCAATGGATGCCCGTCAGATGCTCGCCGATCTGCCGCAGTTGGCTGTAATTCAAGACGTGGATATCCGCGTCGTTCACCCGCTTGGGCAGTGCGGTCAACTCGCTGGCGCTCCAGGAGCGGACCCGGAGATCCGGCGCGAAGCGACCGGTTTCCGTCCGCCAGTTGTCCATCACCGATTTGGGGCAGACCACCAGCGTGGGGCCGGGATGTGGTTTTTTGGGGTCCGCCAAGGCCGCTTCCGCGCGCAACCAAACCAGCCAGGTCAATGTTTGCAGCGTTTTTCCCAAGCCCATGTCATCGGCCAGGATTCCGCCGAAGCGGTTGGTGGCGAGGTAGGCGAGGAAATGAAAACCGTCCCGCTGGTACGAGCGCAGGTCCGCTTTCACCCCGGCCGGTATCTCCGGGGTGACGCGGGCTTTCAGTTCGGCGGCGCGCCGTTCAATGCTCTCCGCCTGCGCGGCGGGCAGGAACCGGCGCGCCGATTCGTCCGCCAATTGCAACGCGTGCAGGCGCTGCGGTTCGTTCGATAGCTCGTGCGGACTGAGTCCGAGTCGCGCGAGGCGTTCGTCGTCTTCCTCGGTGAAATTGAACTTCAGCCGCGTCCAGCCTTTGCCCTTCAGTCGGACATACCCGCCTTTGGCCGCCAGGAGCAGTTGGATTTCGTCCTGCGACAAGGAGGTGTCGTTGACGTCCAGGATGACGTTGAGATCAAACCAGTCCACGTCGGTCTCCGTGGCCTCCAGCCGCACGGAGCCCGCCACGGGATCCTTCACCAGCGAAGCCAGATCGCCTTTTAAACTGACGTTGGCTTCGGGCGGCAGACTGAGCAGCCAGGCGACGAACTTCTCAGGAAATTGTTTGTTGATCCGGACCCGCAACTGACGGCTGATGTCATCCGTCTTGGCGTCCAAGGGCGCCATCCAGCCCGGCACGCGATCCTGGATCGAGCGATCCAACAGCCGGATGGTTCGACGGTCGGTTACCGGGTCCGTGGTGTCGGCGCGAGAACCCGACCACGGATTGGATCGGGCCGCATTGAGCCACGTGTGCCCGTTCCAGATTTCCATCAGCGACTGGTCGGCGGACGTCGCACGGACCGTGATCACGCAATCCTCCGTGGGACTATGGGGGTGCAGCGGCTGAATCTCGGCGGCGATACTCACCGTCACGGGAATCCGTTCGATCCGGTTGGACAGGTCGGTCGGCAGGGTCACGCCGAGACGATGCAGTAATTGGACCCCCGCAGTGGACTCGACGACTGAGCCGGGGATTAGATGTTCGGACTGCAGGGGCAGGACGTCGAGCGGCCAGGGTGGTCCGGTGAAGAGGATCGACTCCGACAAATACAAGTACGGGCGGCCTTCGAGAATGGCCCACAATTGCGGCGGGGGTGCCCCGTCAGCGGTCAGAAGGCGCAGTCGGTAATTGAGGTCGCCGGGGATGGCCTCCAGACCGGGCTGAACATCGAGATCCCACCGAAGGGGTTGGGGTTCCCGGATCCAGGGCACGCCGCCCGAGGAGAGGACCCGGTCCGCTTGGGTGGTCGGCCGGAGGAGACTGCCGAGCCAGCGGCGCGTACTGCCGTCGTTGAGCTCCAGCGGTTGGAGTGAGCCGTATTTCAGCAGCCGCTGCCGGATGGAATTCCACACCCCTTCGGCGGCCGCCGGCAATACCAATTCCCCTTCGGCCAGCCGTTCCGCCAGTTGCTCCAGTTTGCGTTCGCCGAGCGCTTTGAACTTTCCTTCCAGCTGTTCCCGGATTTCCACCACGGCGCTGCGCGGTGCCAGAATCAGGCGGAGGTCGATCTCCTGCGTCGTGTTGGTCGAGGTGGCGCCCACGTCCCAGGTCACGTGATCCAACTGGCCCACCTTTTGCCGCCAGCGTTGGATGGTGCTGGTGCGTTCCCAGACGGCGACGCGCGCCTCCACGGCTTCGATGTCCGAGACCGCCGTCATGAATTCCGGAATCCGGCTTTTGCCGCGCCGGGCCGCGGCGGCCAGCAGTTGCCAGAAATGGATCTCGTCGCGGACGTGATCGCCCCAATGAGCGCCGTCCCCGGCCGGGAGATCGCCCAGATCCAAACCGAGGTTCTGGCATTCCCAGGCGTTCAGGTAGCGGGAATAGCGAAACGTTTGATACAGCTTGCCGACCTTTTTGGCATACGCGAGTTCGTCCGACTGCAATTCCCGGCCGTGGAGTTCCGCCATTTTTTCGACCAAGGGGGACCGGTAGGGTGCGGCTGCTTTGGCGGGTTTGCTCCTCTTTTCCGCGGTGAGGGCCTCCTCCGCATGCCGAGCTATGAGCTGGCTGGCTTTGCTCAAGGTGGCCACGGTGGGTGTGGCGACCGGGGTGGCTGGACGCTTGACGACGGGAAGCGGGACGGGCTGGGTGACGCCGGTCCGGGTCAGGATCACCCGCAACGACGCATACACATGTTTGCAACGCTCGCCGACGATGCAGGAACAACGTCCCGTCCAGCCGGACTGGCGGCTATGGATCAGGGTGACTTCGTAAAGGGAGCTGCCCAGAACGCGGGTCACGTAATAGACGCCGGGGTCCCGGACCTCCAGCCGAAGGACCCGCGCCTGCCGGACGTAGGCTTCCCCGCGGATGGCTGTGTCCACTTCAAAGCCGCTGAGAAATTTCAGGGCTTCTTCCGGATCCGAAACTGGAGATAGCGCTGCCACAAACCGGAAAGAAAGCTCTGACTCGGAATTTAGACAAGGGAAGAGATGGGGTGGATTCCCGGAATTTTAGCCGGTCCCGGCCCGGGCTCGCGTTCCCGTATTCCCGTATCCCCGTATCCCTGCCGGCGAAGTTGTTTTTGGCACGGCCGTCCGAATCCGCCACGCTGACCGGTCCTGAAGCCTATGCAGAATCACGATCCAAAAGATCCGGCCAAAATCGCGCAAATGGGCGCCGACCGCGAGCTCCAGCAACACGCTCGTGAGCTATTCCTCGGCAGTTGTCGCTACAACTACTCCTACAACTTCAAGTGGCTCGGTCGTCCGATCATTCAGTATCCCCAGGACATTCTGGCCATGCAGGAGATCATCTGGGATGTCCGTCCCCAGCTCATCATCGAGACCGGCATCGCGCACGGCGGCTCGTTGATCTTCAGTTCGTCGATGCTGCAATTGCTCGGGGGCGACGGACAGGTCCTCGGGATCGACGTGGATATTCGGGCGCACAATCGGGTCGAGATCGAGAAGCATCCGCTGGCGCACCGCATCACCATGCTGGAGGGGTCTTCGGTCGATGAATCCTTGCTGGCGAAGGTGCGCGCGTTCGCGCGGGGCAAGGCGCCCGTGCTCGTGACCCTGGATTCCAATCATACGCACGAACACGTCCTGCGCGAGCTGCAGGCCTATGCGCCGCTGGTCACCAAGGGCAGTTATCTGGTGGTATTTGATACGGTCATCGAGGATATGCCGAGTGAACTCCTGGGTGTCCGCCCTTGGCGCGCCGGCAATAGTCCCAAGACCGCCGTGCACGAATTCCTCCGCACCACGGATCGCTTTGTCATCGATACAGAGCTGGAAAAGAAGCTGCTGCTTACGGTGGCTCCGGACGGCTATCTCAAGTGCGTGAAGGATTGAGGCCGGCGGATTCGGGCGTCGTTCCACCGGGCCGGGGTCCGGCGGCGGGCAAATGACTCGTTGACGCAGTCCGGTGGATGGCTAAGAGGTTCCTTTATGCATGCGCCTTCTGGAGCCAGCGGGTTTTGGCTTCCTTCAGCACGGGGGGCGAGGACCTGTGGGCAGGCGGCGCAGCGATTCCTTTATGCGGATCCTGGTCATTGAAGACGAGCCGCAGCTGGCCCGGCACGTGGTGCGGGGACTGGTACGGCATGGGCACGAGGCGGCGACGGAACACGATGGCGCCGTGGGGCTGAAGGCCGCGTTGGAGCATCCCCCCGACCTGATCATTCTCGATCTCAACCTGCCGGGTCTGGACGGCTTTTCGGTTCTGGCGCGCTTGCGGGAGGCGAAATGTCCGGTCCGGGTGCTGATCCTGACGGCGCGCGGGGAAGTGGAACATCGCGTCAAGGGGTTGAAGGCGGGCGCGGATGACTATTTGGCCAAGCCGTTTTCCATGGAGGAGCTGGTCGCCCGGGTGGAGGCACTGGGGCGCCGGGCGGCGGCCCCGCCCACTTCCGACCTGTTGCAGGTGGCGGACCTGCAAATGGACCTGCAGCACCGTCGGGTCACCCGCGAGGGTAAGCTCATCGCACTTTCGCCCCGGGAATTTGATGTCCTTCAGGTCTTGATGCAGGAGCCGGGACGGGTGTTCTCGCGCACCGAATTGTGCGAACGGGTGTGGCAGCGGGATCATGAATACGATACCCGGACAGTCGAGATCTTCATCACCCGCCTGCGGAAGAAGGTCGATGCCGGGTTTGCCGATGCGCTGATCCACACCATCCGCAGCGTCGGTTATTCCCTGCGTCCGGCTGGATGAACGGGCTTTCCGGGGACCGGCCGGCCTGCTAAAGATTTTACCCAATGAGATTTCGCCATTTTTTGCGGATTGCCGGCGTGATTCTCGCCTTGGCGGGGGCGGCGCGTGCCGAGTCGGTGATCGAGGGGCACGTGGTCCTGCCCAAGACCCGCACGACCCCGGTGGTGAACAAGCGCTATGAAATTGTCACCAAGGGCGGGGTCGTGGCGCCGAGTCCGCCGGTGGCCGTGGTGTACCTGGAAGGCCCGTTTCCCAAACCCACCACGACGCCCGTGGCGCAGATGGTTCAAAAGGATCTGCTTTTTACCCCGGCCCTGCTGCCGGTGCAGACGGGAACGAAAGTGGAGTTCCCAAACATGGACGACACCTACCACAACATCTTCTCCTATTCGCCGGCCAAACGTTTTGATCTGGGGCGCTATCGCCCCGACGAAAAGCCGGTTCCGTCGCAGGTGTTTGACGTGCCGGGGATGGTAACACTGCGCTGCGACATCCATGAGCACATGCGGGGATTGATCCTGGTACTGGAGACGCCGTACTTCGTGACGACGGACACCGACGGACGCTTTCGCCTCACGGGCCTGCCGCCGGGACGTTTCAAACTCAAGGCGTGGTTGAGCAGCAAAACGACCCTGGAACTTCCGGTGGAAGTGAAAGTGGACGCCACGCTGCAGGTGAATTTCCCTTGAACGCTCCGACCGAGCCCCGCAGAGCCGGCCGCACGGGATTTCGATTCCAATTGCTGGCGGCGATGATGGTCGTGGTATCAACGATCACCGCGGTGGGTCTGTACGTGGCCCAGCACAATCTGGCCGCGGCGGTCGCACGGGAGCTTCAGTCCCAGTTTCAGAGCGAACTGGCCGCGCTGCACAATGTGCAGGAGATCCGCCAGGCGGCGCTGGTGGAACGGTGTCGGGCGCTGGTGCGTAAACCGCGCATCCATGCCGCACTGGAGGACAACGCCCTCGATCTCCTTTACCCGAGCGCCAAGGACGAGTTGCGGGACATCACCTTGGAAGGACGGGTCGCGATGGACTCGGCCGCTCACGCCCTGCAGGCGGATTTTTATCGTTTCCTCGACTTGAAGGGCGGAGTGATTTCGCCCCCGAACATCGCCGAGGTCGGTGAGTTGAGCCCCGCCGAGGAGGCCCGCCTGGCACTGCACGGCGTGCCGCGTGAACAGCAGTTGGGCTATCTCGTGCGCCACACCGGCCCCGATACGCAGGCCGTCACCGAGGTGCTTTCGGTGCCGATCATCTCGACGGAAACCGACGAACCCATCGCGGCCCTCGCCTTGGGCTTCCGGCCCGTGGTCCTCGGCGGTCGACGGACCTCCGATGGAATGACGAGCGGCATTTGGGTGGAGGGTCGATTGCACCTCGATAGCCTGCCGGAATCCGTGCAGCAGCAGGTGGGGATCGAAGTCTCCCGGGCCATCTTGGGATCCACCGCGGGGGAGAATCGGCTGAAGCTGGACGTCGACGGCGTGCCCCATCTGGTTTTCTTCAATCGCCTCAATCCGGACTCGCTCTACTCACCGGCCTACGAAGTGTGCCTGTTTTCGCTGGTGGATCTCCTCGCGCGCCAGCGGGCTCTGCGATGGCAGATCGTGGGCGCTGGCACGATCATGATTTTGGTCGGTTTCGCCGCGAGCCATTTTTTCTCCGCCCGCCTGTCGGTCCCGGTGGAAAAGCTGGCGGTGGATTCGGCCGTGAATCGGGAAGGCCGGGAACGCGCCGAGTCCGCGCTCGAACAAACCAATGTGGAGTTGCAACGCTCCATTCGTTTCTCGTCCGATGCCTCGCATCAGCTCAAGACCCCGGTCACCGTGCTTCGGGCCGGGCTCGAGGAGTTGCTGGCGCGGGAAAATCTCACCGTCGAAGTCCGGGAGGAGATCTCCGAACTCGTTCACCAGACCTACCGGCTGACCGGGGTCATCGAGGACCTCCTGCTGCTGTCCCGCATGGATGCCGGACGCCTGCGCCTGGCCATCGCTCCGGTGGATCTCTCGCGACTGATTGAAGCGGAACTGGATGATCTCGGGGCGCACCCTGAAACGGTGGATTTGAACTTGGAACCCGATGTGCCGGCGGCGCTGCTGATTGCCGGGGAAATGCGGTACACGACGTTGATCGTGCGGAACCTGCTGGAAAATGCGCGTAAATATAATCGACCGGGCGGGCGCATTCGGGTCGCCACGACCACCGATGCCGGGGAGGTGGTGCTGGCGATTGGCAATACCGGCCGGTCCATCGACCCGGCGGCGCAGGAACACATTTTTGAACGCTTTCATCGCGGAACCGCCGGGGAAAATGTGCCGGGGCACGGGTTGGGGTTGAATCTTGCCCGTGAATTGGCGCGGCTTCACGGTGGGGATGTGCGACTGGTTCGGTCGGGTGATGATTGGACCGAATTCAAAGTCTGGTTTCGTCTGGCCAATTCGGCGTCGATGGCGGGGCCGGGACTCACATGAAAGCCTTCAGAATAATCGGTCTCGGACTTCTGGGATTCGTGCTGCCGCAACTGGCGGCGCAGGAATTCATGGACCGCCTCGACGAGGCCCTGACGATTACGCTCGGCAATGACAACATCCGGGCGCGCCTCAGCGGCTTACTGGATTTGGAGCAGTACTATTTCACTCCGGAGGCCCCGGGGCTGATCTACTCCGGCGGCCACTCGCTTTTCAATCCCCGGCTGACCTTGTTTCTGGACGCGCAAATCGGCCCGCATATTTATCTTTTTGCGCAATCCCGCCTGGATCGTGGATTTGATCCCAGTGACGCGAACCTGGAGGTCCGGCCGGATGAATACGCATTGCGGGTGTCCCCGTGGGACGATGGCCGTTTCAGCGGCCAAGCCGGCCGCTTCGCCAGTGTGGTGGGTAATTGGAATACCCGGCACTGGTCCTGGGAGAATCCCTTCGTCACCGCCCCATTGCCGTATGAGAATCCGACGGCGATCTACGATTCCGAGGCTCCGGAATCCATCCGGGATTTCACCCAGGGTGTTATCGAATCCAAGTACGAATACATTCCCGCCATTTGGGGGCCAAGTTATGCGACGGGCGCCTCAGTTTCGGGCCGGCTGGGCAAGTTTGATTATGCCGCTGAAGTAAAGAACAGCAGTCTGTCGTCCCGACCGGAAACCTGGGACGCCACGGCGGACGGAATCGATCATCCTACCGTGAGCACGCGGATGGGGTTCCGACCCAACGCGATGTGGAATCTGGGTGTATCGGCCAGCGAAGGCGTTTATCTCCGACCCGAAGCGCGTGCGACCCTGCCGGTGGGGCGGGGGATTGGCGATTATCATCAGTATGTGCTCGGACAGGATCTGGGGTTTGCCTGGCATCACTGGCAGCTTTGGGCCGAGGTTTACGAGATTCGGTTTGAGGTGCCGCGGGTGGGTTCCGCCGATACGATGGCCTATTATCTGGAGGCAAAATATAAGTTTACGCCCCAGCTTTTCGGCGCCGTGCGGTGGAATCAGGAGCTTTTTGGATCTGTGCCCGACGGCGCCGGCGGCCGGACCGCCTGGGGTTCGGACGTCTGGCGTACCGATTTCGCGGTGGTTTATCGATTCACGGCCCATGCGCAGATCAAGCTGCAATACAGCCTGCAGGAGGAGTACGGTCAGGAATCCAAGCTGGGTCATCTGATGGCCGGACAATTCAGCGTGCGTTTTTGACGCGATGGACGGGGCCGGCGCATTGGCATTCCTGGTGCGCAAGGAGAATGACGCACTCGCTGTACCCGGTCTTGTCCCGATGTGTCGAGCGGGTACGCTTGATCAAAGATGAATGATCGGCTTCAGGCGTTTTCGGTGCTTCGGTCCAACCTCGTGGCAGAGAGGGCTCGGCTCGAGGCGCGTTTAAAGGCGATCAATCAGGCCTTGGGTGGCGGCGAGGCCGGCGGCCAGCTGGCGGCGGCGGAACGGGTCGAGGCCAGGGAGTCCAAGCGCCCTGGCCGCCCGCGTGACGTTCGGATTTCGTCGGTCCGGCGCGTGATTCAAAATCGGCCGTCGTCCGGGCAGACTCTGAGTTTGAAGCAGGCGGTGATCATCGCTCTGCAAGGGAGCCAAAAGTTGAGTCGTGAGGAGCTTGTGATTGCCGTTGTTGAAGCGGGCTACCGATTTACGGCGACGAATCCGCTCGATTCCCTGAGCACGTTCGTTTTTGGCAATCGGAATATTTTTAGGATCCAGGACGGCCTGGTGTCGCTTGTTTGAGGTGCGTGCGCCCTGCGGGCAAGTTGCTGGTTGGCAATTCCACTTTGGAATTACCAACGCTGCGGTCCTCGTGAAATAATCCGCGCGGCACGAGCGTCTCTATCCGCATCCGTTCGCACGGTGATGCCCCGTATTGAAGACGGGAACACTTCGGCTGGAGCCTCCTCCGGACGGGCGAAATGCCGGCGGGCCAAAGCGGGAAAGGTAACAACTCCGTTACGGTTCACATTTTGCCCCGGAACGACCCGATGGAGATGCTGGCGTCGTTGTTCGCCGGAGCCATCGAAGATCGGTGGTTCCTAGTGCGAACCAAGTTCGATACAGAAGTACACACAGCGAAATCAGTTCCCATGAAACAAAGAATATTTCCGTCCGCCGAGTCCCCCCTTCGTGGGGCCGGAAGTGTTGCTCGCGCCGGGGCCAGGCAGCGTTTGCTCGCCGCCACCGTGACCGCGGCCTCGCTTGCCCTCTCGACCCTGGCGGTATCCGCCCAAGGCTATCACTCCAATGACCTCACGCCCGCCGGCAGTCCTTCCGGACGGTTGGCTGGGACGTCGAGCGGCAAGCAGGTCGGTGCTGCCGTGGCCAGTGATGGCTACTCGCACGCCGTGGTTCTGAGTGGCAACGCGCTGACCGCTGTGGATCTTCAACCGGCAGGTTACTACTACTCGATGGCCATGTGCGCCGACGACACCCAGCAGGGTGGTTGGGGCTACAATACGCTCGGCGGCATCCACGCGTTGGTTTGGAACGGATCCTCGTCGTCTTATGCGGATTTGAATCCGAGTGGCTACAATTTCTCCTACTGCTTCGGCGTGCACAACGGCGAACAGGTCGGTTATGCCCAAAGTCAGGTCTATTTCATCACGGGATCGCGTGCGATGTCGTGGCACGGCAGCGCCGCCAGCGCCGTCGACCTGCATCCCGCGTGGACTTATCCGTACTCCCGCGCCTTGGGTTGCCGGAATGGCGAGGAAGTGGGTTTTGTTTCTTCGGTGGCGTATCCGGATGGTGATTGGCAGGGTTATGCCACCACCAGTCACGCGGTGCGCTGGGCCGGCACGGCCGCGAGTGCGGTGGATCTGCACCCGGTGGGTTATGACGCATCTTCGGCCACCTGCACCTCGGGTACGCAACAGGGCGGCTGGGGCTATATCGCCTTGGGCACGTCCCACCAGCACGCGTTGCTCTGGTCGGGCGACGCCGCCAGCGTGGTCGACCTGCACCCCGCGGGTTTCACGGATTCGAAAGTGACGTCCCTGACGGCGACGCAGCAGGTGGGTGAAGGCTGGATCGGTGCGGCCAACACGTACGGTTCCAGCCGGCACGCGTTGGTGTGGTCCAGCACGGCCGAGAGCGTGGTGGATCTGAACCAGTATCTGCCGGCGGGCATCACCAACGGTGTGGCCACCGGCGTTGACGCCAACGGCAATATCGTCGGCTATGCCTATAACGGCTACTCGTCCGGTCTCTCCATTCCTACCGGTGCCGTCGCTGTGGTGTTTGCCCCGGGCGCCGCTCCGGCGGTCGGTCTGGCCAGCATTACGGTGTCCCCGACCAGTGTCGCCCCGGGCGATGCGGTCCAGGTCACAGTGGCGGTGGGCGCGGCCGCTCCCGCGGGTGGGCTCAACCTCAGCTTCCTCAGCACGGCTCCGGCGATCCTCCCGACGCCCGCGGCGGTGCAGATTCCGGAAGGTGAAAGTTCGGTGTCCTTCGCCCTGACGGCGGGTGGCGCCACCTTGATGGGTCCTTCCAGTCTGAAGTTGTACGCCACGGATGGCACGGTCAGCAGCGCCGCGCCGCTGACGATTGTCCCGGTGGTGAACCTCACGTCTTTGACGGCCAATCCGGTGGAAGGTGGTTTCTCCACCTACGGCGCCATCAACCTCAGCATTCCGGCCCAGGCCGGTGGTGCGGTGGTGGCGTTGACGAGCGGTGACGCCAACCTCGCGGCGGTTCCCGCCACCGTGGTCCTCCCGCAGGGGTATTCGGCGCTGAGCTTTGCGATCAACACCGCCCCGGTTTCCGTGGCGACACAGGTGGCGATCACCGCGAGCCTAAATGGCAAGTCGGTTTCCGGCACGGTCTCGCTGAGCCCCGCGCCCGTCGTGGCGCTGGCCGGTTTGAGCGCGCCGGAGCTGGTCGGTGGCCAGCCGGTCTTCGTAACGGTTTCCGTGAACAACTTCCCCCGCGGCGTCGATGGCGCCACGATCACCCTGACGAGCGGTGATGTGGGCACCCTGCAGGTGCCGGCCACGGTCACGGTGCCGCAGGGCGCCTATACTGTCACGGTCGCGGGAACCTCCTCGGTGGTACCTGGTCGCAAGGGTGTCTCCCTCAAGGCGGCCTACAACGGCGGTACCCTGACCACCACGGTGTTCGTCAATCCGATCCCGACGGTCGTCATCACCCAGGCCGACTACCTGACCGACACCAAGATGTTCAAGGTGGCGGCGACCACGACGTTCACGAACGCGGTGCTCACCTACGGCGGCAGCCCGGATGCGGCTCCCCTGGGAACGATGCAGTTTGAAGCGGGCGTGTTCAAAGGCTCCATGATCCTCGATGTGGCCCCGACGCAGGCGACCGTGTGGAATTCTCAGGGTGGCATGGCCACCGTTCCGGTGAGCATCAAGACTAGCTCGGCAGTGAAGACCGGTGGCGGCGGCGGCGGCGGCGGTGGCACGACCACCACGAGCTTCAAGCTGACCCTGGTGACCAACGGCAAAGGTTCCGTAACGACGACGCCCAGCGGCACGTCCTTCCCGGCGGGCACGGTGGTGACGCTCAAGGCCGCGCCGGCCGCGGGTTCACCCTGGGTCGGCTGGTCGGGTGCCGTCACTGGCACGGCGAATCCGACGACCGTTACGATCACCAAGGATACTTCGGTGACGGCCAACTTCCGCTAAGGCACCGGGCCAGGCGAAAGATCCCTCCGGGGGTGTGGGTGCAAAAGCCCACACCCCCTTTTGATTTTATCGGCCCGGGTCGGATTGATCCGGGCGGACCACTTGCAGGAGCACCACGGCGCTGCTGCAGCCCCAGGAATAGCGTCGGTCCGCCGGGGTCGGTTGGGGCCAGCGGCACCACGATAGATTGTCCGAGGTGCGGCGGGCGGCCCACGCGGCGTTGGCGTTCTTTTGCAGCCACGGTTCGAAAGTCGCCTCTTCGTGGTGTTCTTTCATGAACCGGGCAATCCAGCGGACGCCAATGCCGTTGAATCCGCCGCCGTCGCCGTTTTCGTCGTAGGCCGGCAAGAGTCCGTCCCGACACAGCTGGTTCATGGTAAACCGGGCGGCCTGTCTGGCTTCATTCGTATAGCCGAGATAATTCGCGGCCCCGATGAAGGTGCCCTGGTTGTAGGTCAGGGCCATGGGGTTCACGTGTCCCTCGCGATTGATGGCGTCGGAAATGCGGCCGGTTTTTGGGTCAAACAGCGTGGTCCGTTCCCAGAGAAACAGGTTGGTGGCAATCCGGGCGTACGCGGGATCGCCCGTCGCTTGGCTTAACAGATGAGCGGCAATCGCACCCGGCCCGTTTACGCAGGCGTTCTTGGAGCGGTTATCCGTCCGCCACCACAGGCCGCCGCCGAGCTCCGGGGAAAGCGCCCGGGCATGACAGAGATCAAAGTTTGTCCGGGCCACATCGCGAAATTCCACCGTGCCGGTGAGCAGGTGTCCGCGGGTGCAGGCGATGACCATCCAGAGGATGTCGTCATTGTACTCGTTGCGCTCCCAGGTGGTGCCGTGGTCGGCGAGGAACCCGTGAAAGAGGTTGGTGAATTGGGTGAGCTGGGCGGGTTGACGCGTGCGTTCGTAGGCGTCCAGCACCATCTCCATCTGCTCGGCGCGCATCCAGAAGGAGACCTTTTCGCCTTCCGTGGTTTTCTTGAACCAGGCCTGCCCGTCCTTTTCCTGATAGAACGCCTGCGAGTGGGCCTGTAGCAGCGTATCGGCATCGGCGGTCGTGAACGCGTGGGCGGTCAGCGCAGCGCCGATGGCCAGGCAACACTGCAGCAGTGTCGCGCCGATTCGGCTGATTTGTCGAAAGGCCGGCGCCGGGTCGCGGCGCGAGAATCTTCTCATGGTTTCTTATAAACCCTGAAGTAGCGCCGGCCAGTCAGCACTTCCGGCGGCAGCGCGAAATCGTGCTCACCGCCGGGGAGGGAACGCAGATCGACCCAGTGCCCCAGGCCATCGGAGGATTGCACGGTGCACGGCTGATCGGGCGGGGCACTGACGTGCAGAATCAGATTGGTTTCCGATCGGGCCTGCAGCGTAAGCACGGGTTGCGTTGATTTTTCGATGATGACCCATTGGCTGCACGAGACCTGTTTCCCCTTAAAATCCGTGGCGGTCCAGGTCACGACGTTCGTGCCGAGATACAGGATCGCCGGGGCGTCGTTGGTCACGGTCACCTCGCCGCAGGTATGGCCCGTGATGGGTGTCCCCAGGAAAAGATTCTCAATGCTCACCGCGCCCGGAGCGGTTGTCGCCGTCAGCGTGGGAGGGCAGGTAAGGGTCGGGAAGGCGCCGTTCCTCCAATCTCGCTTCGGTTTGGCACGAGAAGTGGTGAATGGAGTCAACCCTTCGGGGGTGATTTTAATTCCAATATCAAAATCGTTTAGAGAAATATGATTAATTTAGCATTCTAATTTTCAGGGTTAATAATATTTCGGTTTGGTGTTACTGCTCTTTGTTTAAATTGTTATTAGAAGGACCATTTGGCAGTCCTGAAGCCACCGGCTCAAACTCAAAATACGCGAAGTTGTTGCCTTTGCCGTAGTGGAAGGTCAGGAGTTGGAGGCCGGGGTCCGGGAAGGTGATTGTGCCGATTTCGCCGAAATTCCATTGGTGGTAGCCCGTGGTCGCCACCGGGAGTCGGCAGGTCGCGGCGGGCTTGCCGTTCAGGTCGAAACTCACGGAGTTCGTTTGGTAGGAGTACAGGCACTTGATGCGGTGGGTGCCGGGTCGGGCCACCCGGACCGTGTAGTTGCACCATTCCCCGTTTTCCGTCCATCCGATGTCGAGCTGGTTGATGTGCGGGGTCACCAGGTTCGTGTGGTTCAGGTCCGCCCAGTCCTTCACAAAGGAGAGGTCCACTCCTTCGGCCTGGCGGAAATGCCAGATGTACTCGCTAGCCCTGCGCTTGCCCCATAAGAAAAGGCGGGACAAAGGACCGGCGATCCTATAATTTCTGCGGATGGTAATTTCCGGTTCGATCAAGCAACGACTCGCCGAAGCTGAGACTGTGGAATGGGTGCGGAGCCTCCTTCGCGGCGAGCCGACGCTCAGCCGTCGGGTGCTGGCCCGGGAGGTCTGTCGCCGGCTGGATCTGCGGGACGGCAAGGGCGACTGGCAGATGGCAACCACCAGTAAGGCCTTGCGCGATTGTGAGCGGCAAGGCCTGTGGACCCTCCCTGCATCAACCGGGGCCCGGCAGGCGTGGAATCCGACGCGACTCAACCAGCCCGTGCCCGCTCCCAAGAACCTGCCCACTCGGCTCGAAGACATCGGGGGCTTGCGCTTGATCGAGGTCAGCGATCCGGAACACCTGCAGGTCTGGAATGAACTGATGCTCCGCGAGCATCCCTTGAAGCAATGCCGTCTGGTCGGACGTCAATTGCGTTATTTGCTCGGCTCCGATCACGGCTGGCTCGGGGGCCTGGGTTTTGGCAGCGCGGCGCTGCAAATGGAGGGACGCGATGATTGGATCGGCTGGAACGTGGAGCAGCGCCGTGAGCATTTGCAGCGGGTCCTGAATATGAACCGCTTTCTGATCCGGCCCGCGGTCCGTTGCCCCAATCTGGCTTCGTATGTCCTGGCTCTTTGCGCCCGCCGGGTCGGCGGGGATTTCGAACGCCGTTACGGCCTGCGTCCGTGGTTGCTGGAGAGTTTTGTGGAGACGCCGGCCTATGATGGAGCCTGCTACAAAGCCGCCAATTGGATCCCGGCGGGCCGGACCAAGGGGCGCGGGAGAAATGGCGGACACGCAGCTGGCAAGAGCTTCAAGGATATCTATGTGTATGCGTTGGTGGATGATTTTCGGGATCGGATCGGGGTGCAACCCATCTCCGTGGAGGCTCTGCCAGTGGAGTGCGGTTTGGATGGGGCGGGCTGGGCCGCTCAGGAATTTGGGAACTGCGAGCTGGGCGACCAGCGCTTGAGTCATCTGCTCGTTGAAATTGCCTCGGCGCAGGCGACCCAGCCGCAGGGATCCTATTCCCAAGCCGTCGGCGGGCAGCGTTACCCCCTCAAAGCCTACTACCGCTTTCTGAACAATGAACGTCCGGAACTCAATCTCACGAGTTTACTGGGGAGCCACCGCACGAACACCATTCGTCGTAGCAAAAAGGAGCGGACGGTACTGGTCGTGCAGGACACCACGGATTTGAACCTCTCCACCCGGATCCGCTGCGAGGGCCTGGGTCAGATTGGCTCCAACCAGACCGGAGCCAAAAGCCAGGGGTTGCGCCTGCACAGTTCGCTGGCCCTGAACCCGGACGGGCTGCCCTTGGGCCTGCTTCAGGTGCACGGCTATGCTCCCCAAACGGCGCAGGGCAAAGACCCGGATCGGCCGATTGAACAGAAGGAATCCTATCGCTGGATCCAGGGCTTTACCGAGGCGATGAAGGTGGCCGCGCTGCTGCCCGACACCCAGGTCGTCAGCGTGGCCGACCGCGAGGCGGACATGTTCGAGTTGTTTGACTTCCGCCGCCGCCAGAGCGGTCGCAAGGCGGAGATGTTGGTCCGGGCCAAAACCGATCGCTGCCTGGAGACCACCGAGGCCAAGCTCTTTGAAGAACTGGCCGCCGCGCCCCTGGCCCAAGAAGTTTCGATCCCGGTGCCGCGACAGCGGGAACATCGCTCCAAGCCCTCCGATCCCGGACGCGTTGCCTTGGCCGCGCGTCAAGCGCAGGTGGAGATCCGCTATCAGCGGGTGACGTTGAGTGCCCCCCAGGCAACCCGGACCCGTAACCTTCAACCGCTGACGCTCTGGGCGATTTACGTACTGGAAAAGAATCCTCCCGCCGGCGCCACGCCGGTGGAATGGCTCCTGTTAACCACGATCGAGGTGGGTTCGGTCAAACAGGCGCTGAAATGCCTCCGGTGGTACTGCCGGCGCTGGCGCATCGAGGAGTGGCATCGCGTGCTCAAGACCGGCTGCAACGTCCTGGGCCATCAAAACCACAGCGCGGAGGCGCTCCTGCGCGTGATCGCCATCGATGCGGTGATCGCGTGGCGCATCATGCTGCTGACCCTGTTGGGGCGCGAAGTTCCGGAACTGCCCGCTGACGTCGTCTTTGATCCTTGCGAATGCGAGGCGCTGGAACTGCTCGAAAAAAAAACGCCAACGTCACCCGGCTTTCCCTCGGAGCGGCACTGATCCTCATTGCCCAATTGGGCGGTTATCTAGACCGCCGGTGTAAGTGTGATGGTCCACCGGGTTTTGAGGTCTTCTGGAAGGGCTATATCCGGCTCTCTGCCATGGCCGAAGTCATCCGGCTCCAACGCGCAGCCAAACCTAGAAAACATTAAGTATACGCCGCGCTACATTTAAGGGGCAAGCGCAG
>CANIZL010000043.1 GCA_947471985.1 Verrucomicrobiota bacterium
CAACGCCAGAGGAAGCGACCCGTCAATGGGGCCGGATGATCCCTCATGTTCCAATTCGGGTAATACGAAACGCGCCTCCATTCGTGGAGCTGGCGGGGGACCCTTGCCTTGGTAGACGGCGAGTAGGCGGCCTTCGGGGTCCACTCCGACGACGTGACCCCGTTCCGCAGGAATCCCCCGTATATCCAGGAACCAATGAGCTTCCGCCGGTGATCGAATCCGGCGCAGCGGAAAACACAAAGTCACGGCCGAGGTTTCCTTCGGAAAATCTCCCATCACCAACCGGCGTTCGGGAGCCTCCACGGTAATTTCCGGGAGACACCCGCGATCGTGGGCCAGGGCCGCAAGTCCGAGCGCCAAGAGTGGCGCCGGGGCACCAGGATCCAGACGGTACTCGGGCAATGCGCCAAATCGACGGTTCAGTGCCAGGGCGTGCGACAGACTGAGACCAACGCGAACCGTGTCTCCCTGACGTAGGGCGTCCACCAGTGGGGGAATCGACATGAGCAGTAGATCAAATCGGTCCCGATCCATGATCCGCACCTGGGACAACGCTTGATCGAGCGCGGCGGCGACGGGTGTGCCGCTGTCCGGGACCGAAGGCCGGATCAGGCGGGCTAGAAGCCGGCAGAAATGGGGCCAAAAAGAATCGATGCGCTCAAAGGAGGTGGCGACGCCTTCGATGGATGCGGGGTGAATTAATACCTCCAAGGCCACTGAATTCCGGGCGAGCAACGCGAGAGCGAAGCCCTGCACCCAATTTGGCCACGTCATCCGTGCCTCGCCGATGGGAATGCGCCGTATGGCCGGAGCGGTGAAACTGACCGCGATCACCTCCTCCTTCGCGCCGGTGCGATGCCGGGTTTGTCCCAGCACCGCCGCGGCGGCGGCGAGTGCTCCCCGGTTCAGTGCCGAAAATATCTGGTCGATCTTTCCGGGCAGGTGCAGCAAAGCGGAGATTGCTTGTAGTTCCGCGTTGAGCAGGTCGGTACCGTCGGTGGCCTGAGGGGGCCGGGCGTGGATCAATTCGCGCAGGCGATTCGCATGGCTGTGGGCCAATTCCCAATCAATCCCGGGCGGGGGCGGTGTTCCTTCAGTACCAGGCATGATGTTCATGGAAGTTGTAAAAACGCCGCCTCACTTATCCAAGGGAAAGCGGCCGATATTGGGCAGGGGCAGGCTGTCATTGGAGTCGGTGGGCACGGGTTGGCGGATGACGAAATAGTCGATGGAGCCGGGATGCACCAAAGCTGCTTCCAGTTCGAGGCCGAGGCTGAGGGTTTCCGGGTGTCGTTTCATGGCAGCGGCGAGGGATCGGAGATAATCCTGAGTCCCTTGCTGAACCAACAAAGTGCCGTCGGCGCTCAGTCGATTTCCCAGCGTGGCCTCGCCGCCCTTGGCTTCGACAATAACCAGTCGCCCGGTGGCTGGATCGCGGAACATCAAGTCCGGCACATCATTGCCTTTTCGCGGCATGGCCAAATCGGGATCCGCCATGCCAAATCGTTCGCGGGCAAACCGCCGGGCCGCCGCCTCGCCGAGGGCCTCGGTGAGACGCGGAATGTCGCGGCCCTGCAGGTCGCGCAGGCGCGCGCGCAACCTTTCCCGGACGTCGGGATCCTGGGTCTTGGCAATGAGCCCGTTAGGTCCCTGCAAACTCTCGCGTTCGTCGAGGGCGGCGCGTCGGGCCATCTGCAGACTTTCGATGCTGTCGAAGGTTTTTGGGCCGTCCACCGTTTGGATCACCGGCGAGTGGCGCGCCACGGAGGCATTGTCGTCCGGGGCTGACAACCGATAGGTGGGTCGCCCGGGTTCGGGGATTTGCGGGGGAGCCGAAACGTCCGGCGCACGTGCCTCGGAATTCAGGGATCCCCAAACTGCCTGGCTGCGCTTGCCCCGGGTAAAGTATTCGCCGTCCGCCCAATGGCGGAACAACATTTCCAACTGCGCCGGCTCTGCGCGCCACCGGGCGCCGTCGAAATAGTCCGAGACATAGTCATCCCAGTCGCGGAACCGCGCCCGATCACCGAGGCGCCGCCGCACCGCTTCCAGGCGCTGCGGATCAATTCGGGCCGGATCGGTGTCGATGGGGCGGGCCCGGTTCGTGATCGTGAACTCCATCAGTTCCAGAAGCAGACTCGCTCTCCGGCCGCCGCCGGCAGCGACGTTGGCCACGGCTCCCACGTGATAGGCGATCCCGGTGGGTCGGTTGTGTTGATCCACGGCGCCGTCGAGTCCAACAAAAAGGACCTTCCCGCCGTCGTGCAATTTCGCGCTGGCTCGGGCGAGCTCGAGTGTGGCCCGGACCAAATCGTCCCGGCCAATGGCCCGCGCATGGGTTAGCCGATCCAGTAGATGATCCAAATACCCAACGGCATCCGTCGGGGGAATTCGCAGAAATGGATTGTCCCGTGCCGCCGCCGCCTCGGTATCCACCAAGGTACGCGCCGGGCCTTCGCCGAGGTGCCGCTGGACTTCCTTCAAGCGGCGCTGCGCTGGCGCTGTTTCATCAATGACCCCCAGGCTGGCCAGGAGTCGGTGAACTTCATCGCGGAGGACGGCCACGCGGGCCGGATCCCCTTGGGCCGCTTCCAATTGATGGGCCAGGACCCGCAATTCGGTGAGTCGGCCGTGGTCGTGCGGCGTGAGCTCCGGTCGAGCCCGCGCGGGAAGTGATTCGGATCCGAATCCTCGCGGGCGCAGCACCGCTTCGGGTAGATCGGTCCGCGCGGCCGGCCCATGCGGCGCCGCGCCGGGAATTCCTTCATTCAACTTCGGCAAGCGGCTGATTTCTCCCAGCTCGTGGCCCAAACCGCGGATCACTGCGCCTTCGGGCGCCCGGGCACTGACCCGCACGATGAATCGGTCTCCTTCCTGATCGAACCGCGCCACCGGAACCAGGCCGTCTTCCGGTGGCAGGGAATCGACCACCCGGATTTCGACGGGAACTTCCCGCCCCCCATTGGCCGCGCGCACCACGAGTTGGTTCGGATTCGCAGGATCCGGCAGCCGGGCAATATCCCCCAGCCAACCCTTTTCCCCGGCCAGTTGGCGTGCGGCGGCGTGCGCCTCGGGCAGGGCATCGGCCCGGGGCGTCGGATGAAGGTCGCCACGAAATCGGGAACCGGGAATCGCCGCCGCGGTGCCCTGCTCGCCCCCGTTGGCGATCGCCTGACTGACGGCTTCGACGGCCGCTCGCTGTACTTCGATTTGCCTTTGGAGGACCTCCAACTGTTGTCCTCGTTGAGCCACCAGATCCTCCAGGCGCCGATTTGGCGCCCCACGCCCACTGGCCTCCGCCGCACGGGCCGTCAATCGCTGCAACTCTTCCGTCAAGCGACGCGCGTTTTGATTCAACCGCTCCAACTGGGCCTGCTGATCTATCAGGATATCGCGATCAACGTCGCCGGTACTGCGTGCTCCGTCGGCGATTTCCGCGTGGCGGGGGCGATGGCCCTTCCGGGCCTCGGGATCCTCGTGGAAGGGCGGTGCGCCCTCGGCCTCAGGTTCCACGAAGGTTCCTGCTTCCACCGGTCGGCGCGAACTTCCCCCGTGGCCGGCCTGATCGTGAACCTCGCTCGGCAAACTCACCCCCACGTCACCGCGGTGGGCCAATTCCGGGAAATCGGCGACAGTGAGCAAATGGTGAAATTCGAAGCCCGCGGGCATCCGACCGGTGGCCACCACGTGCTCGACCTGATCCGGAGTGAGATATTCCAACGTTCGTTGCGTGGCCGGAGTGTGTTTGCTGGGATCCAGCAAGGCCTCCTGCATCATGCGACCGAATTCCTCGCGCGCTTCGGCGCGCAGCGAATCCTGGACCCGCGGATGAACTTCCGAACGATCGCCCACCCGGCGCGATTCCCCGCGTCGCCGCTCCAGGGTCGGTTCGCCCGGAAGCTGCTGCATCTGCTCGTCGACATTGCCGCCTCCCGGCGCGATGCCCCGACGCTCGGCAACTTCCCTCAGTGCGGCTGCGGAGCCGGTGTGGGGCAATAGGGTGTCGACGAGCAGAGCCTGGGCGGCCGGATTATTCCCCAATTCCGCGTGGACCAAAACGCGACGGGCCGCGGAGGCCTCGGTTCCGCCCGCCAGACCGAGATCCTGCAGAAGCTGATCGGCATCGGACCGCAACCGGGCTTGATCGGCAGGCGTTCGGGCGGTTTCCAGTTGTCGCGCGATGACGCCCAATTCCGCCAAGCGTCCGGCGTCGTGCGGCGAAAGCGTGGGCGGCTCGCTACCCGGAAGCGGTGGCCGGCCGCCGGAGACCAGAACATCGGGCGTGGATCCCCGGCCGTGGCCGGAGCGTATCTCCGCCAATTCGTGAGCGAGGGCCCGCTCCACGTGGCGCGCCTGGGCTCCCGGGGAAATGACAATGGTATATTCCCCCGTGGTGGCATTCCGCGTAAAACTGGCCACCGGCGAAAGTCCGTCGGAATCGGCCGGGAGCGGCGTGTCGCTCAGTCGCACATGCACCGCCACGTCCTGACCATTGGCGGCCTTTACCACCAGATGCGTGGCGTCGGAGCTGTCCACCAGATGGACGTTTCCAAACTCACCGGAGGCGGCGCCGAGCAACCGTCGCACCGCGCCTTTGAGCGTGCGGCTCGTGGCCGCATCGGAGGATCCCGGACTGGTGGATTGCCCGTGGAAATCGGAATCCCGCACCGCGGCCGCCGTACCTTCGTCCAAATCCCGGGGTGGTTTGGTGCCCGGCTCCAATTCCGTTGGCGGTGGTCGATGAGTCTCGCTTTCCGTGGCTGTGGGCCGCGCGGGCGTGGTCTCGGTTTCCGCGGTCCGCGCGTGGGTCTGTGGATCCGTCCCGTGAGGCGGCGGCGCGTTGGGATTGGGCGGGGCCTCCGCCGGCGTGCGCACGTGCGGCGGAATGAACTCGTTGAGGATCGCTTGAGCGTCCCGACTCGAGCGCAAGGCCCGCTCGGCAAACGCCCGTCGTCCATCGGCCGCGGTTCCTTCGTCGCTCAATCCCAAGGCGCCGTTGAGGTGCCGGGCCAGATGCTCGGCCTGCTTTTGGAGACGGGCGCGCTCGTTGGGATCCGTGGTCGCCCGGAGGCGCTCGGTCAATTCAGTCAGCCGCGATAGGGATCGGCGCACATGCAACGCCTCCCCCATGCCTTCAAAGAAGCCTTGCATGCCGGCCTGCCCACCGGCCTCGGCCATTTCAAAAAAGGCGTCGTCAATGTCGCCATGGTATTTGCCGGTCGCCCGATCAACGGCGAGTTCGGCGCCATGTCCGACAAAGCCACCCATACCGCTGGCCAGGGCCGTGCCGGCGCCACGGGCCAGGAAGCCGGTGGAATTGGTGAGCCGTTGTCCCGCACCACTCAGATTGAAGCGCGCTGAAACCAAGCCCCCGGCGGCCCCCCCCAAGCCGGCACGAAAGCCCTGACTTCCCATCCGTCCGAACCCGGCGCCGATCCCGCGATCCCACGTGCCGTCGGTCAAGGCCGTCTGGCCCGCAGCATTAAGAAAGCTCGTCGAACCTCCGATCAACGCGGCGTCGACCAGCGGATTTCCGGCCAGCTGTCCGGCACGCGACAATCCCCCGAGATAGGCGCCAAAGCCGGCCGTTCCGGCTTGAACCGCCGTCATGCCCAGATCGGTGGCGGCTTGTTCCCAGCCGTAGCGACCGCCTTTGAGGGCGTAGTTCGCGGCCATACTCGTCAGCCCGGTGCCCGCGGCAATCGCCGCCGCGAGCAAGGGTGTCGCCGCCCCGCCGGTCAACACGGCCGCTACGACGGCCCCGATAATGGCGATGGCCGTGGTGGCGTAATTGGCCATTCGGTCAACCTGGGCCCCGTAATTCTGGGCCGAGAAGTTCACCTGCCGCGTGACCTGGCGGAACTGCGATTGATCGCCGCGGAAATTTCCGTCCGTATCAAAGGCCTCGGGCCCCAGAGAATCGACCATCGCCTCCATGCGACGGTAGTTCCGACCCATCGCCCGATCTTCGATGCTACCCGACATCAATCCCCGCCCAAGGACTCCGGTCTCATTCGCCTGGTAATCCCGATTCATGCGGGCGACTTCCATCCGCTCGCGATCATTCCGGGGCGTGCCCATGAGCAGGATCTCGACTTCGTGCCGCTCGTCCCCGGACAACTCGGTGAAGGTCCCGCCGTGCCCGAAGGTCCCGAGATCGTCATCCAGCTCGACCTGATATTCCTCGCGATACCGCGTCCGGATATTGGCGATTTCCTCCCGGGAAAGTCCTTGGAGACTGCGACGAATCAGGGCTTCATTGGTACCCGCTCCCTGGACGGCGTAGCGGAGGGAAACCACCGGATCGGGTCGCCCATCGCGCAGGAGGCTCAGTCCATATTGTTGACCGAGCTCGCTGTCGCCAAATGCCTGGCGGATGCGCCCCTGCACGTACGGTGCCGCGCCGGCACTGTTGTTGACGGCGTCGCCACCGAAGCGAAAGGCGAATTGCTCCATGAGCATCTGCCGATCGGCCTGCGCCTGCGCCACCTCTTGGGGATCCGGACTGCGGAGTCGGGGGTCGTTGAGCGCGGTCTCGAGATTTTCAAGATTGGGACCGCCATCGCGTTGCAGTTCGACCGCGAGGCGGGAAACCCGGGCTTGAGCACTTTGCCCACCGTGCCGGGCCAGATCTTCCGCCAAGGCCCGGTTGGCGCCGGTGATTTCCAGTGTCTCGGTCCGGGCGCCGCCATCACCGTCAGAGCGAATCACCTCCACCGGCCGGGTCGCGAAGGAGACAAACAAATCCGCGGCGCGCTCCGGTTCGATGGTTTCCCCTTGATCCAGATTTACGGCCCCCTGGATGTGGGAAAATTCCTGTTGTACCCGGGCGAGGTCGTCGGCCGGAATACCGCTGAGGAGCGTGTGCAGTTGATCGTTATCCCCGCTGTAACGGGCTTCATTAATGCGATCACGCAGGCGGTAGGCGTCCGCCCGGTGCCGATTGCCGGCCAGCAAGGCCTCCGTGACCTGGAGATCCGTGCCGTCCAGATTCGAACGCAGATCCGCCAGCGTGGAGGCCCAGCCGGGCTGATTCTGCATCGCCGCCCGATCCTCCGGCGAAAGGCTGCGCAGGACATTTTCGATCCGTGACTCGTCGTCACCGTACCAGTGCATCGACGCATCCAGTTCATACCGCGCTCCGGTGGCCGTATCGCCTGAGAGATACGCCGTTGCTGCCTGGTACTCACTGCCCGAAAGTTCATCATCGAGCCATTCCTCCAGCGATTCGCCGGCCGTCGTATAGGTGGAGAAGATTTCGCGGAGATATAAACCTTGGGTTGCCGTGATGCCCCGCAGTGCCGACATCAGCCCCTCTTCGCTCGTGCCAGCACCGCGCATCGCCTGAAAGGCCCGATTGGAGCGATCATCCAGATCCTCGATCGTCGCCTCTCCCGCCGTGGTCAACTGGGGATCGAGGATTGTGGGCAGATCCGTTACCTGCTGTTCCAAACCGGCGACATACTCGTCCACCTGTCCGAATACCTGCGTTTCCGTTTCGGTATACAACGTGCCGAGTTCGGTGTTCACCTGAGCCAGGTAGGCGCCCAGGGTTTTGGCGATCGGCGCCACGTAGGATTGAGCGGCGCTGATGACACTGTCGATCACCGACTTCAGTCCATTGGCGAACGATTTCGAGGCGCCGCGCAGCGATTCGGCCTGACTGGCGGCGCCACTCTCGGTCTCGGTCCCGGTCTTGGTCTGCAGGCCCCGGGCCCCGTCGTACCGCTGGGCAAATCCCTGGCGCAATTGCTCCACGGAGCGGTGCGCCGCGGCGTCCAGTTGCTGACGATGATCCCCGTGCAATTGCTCCAGCCGGGTGGCCGCCGTTTTGCCCAGGGGCTCCCATTGCTGCCACCGTACGAATGCATCGGGACGACGGAACGAATCGGTGAGTCGATCCACCTCGTGCTGGTACGAACCCAACAATGCGGCGAGACCGGCATCGGCCGCCGCGGCCACCGAAGTGTGGGCAACCTGGATATCTGCCTCGAGCTGTCGATTACTCCGCTCCAATTCCGCAAGCGCCTTCTTTTCTTCGTGATCGATGGTGGCCAGTGCCTGCTGCCGCATGCGTTGGATGTTGCCCCGGGCCTCGAGATGCTGGGAATGGAGCCGGCCCGCCGCCGACACCGCCGCCTGCTGAACGGCATTCTCGCCGTGGGCGCCGATATTCTGCACGTGCTGACTCAGGGGTTGCAGCAGATTGACAACGATCTGATTGAAAGTGGGAATCTGAGTTCCCAGCGCGTCGTAGAATTGAACTCCCCCTTGCTCGACATCCGTGGCCGCTTGTTGCGCCAAGGGCGGCGCGGCTTTGGCTTTGGATTCAACGATTACCTGCTCCCGCGCCGGACCGGAGGCGCGATTGAGTTGGGTCGCCAGAGTGGTGCCGGCCGTGACCAGGGCGGTGGCATTGGTGGAGGCACCGGTACTCACCTCTCCCTGTGCGCTGCCCATCAGCGTGGCAAACGGGCGTTGCGCGCTCGCGGTCAAGCGGGTGAGATCCTGGCCCGCCCGGGTATGATTCGCCACGACCTGACGCTTTAATGCCGACGCCGTTCCCCAAAGACTGCGTCGGGTCGCGACAGTATCCGCTTCAATTTCATCCAGGGAAATCCGGGCCGACATTTCGACCGTTGCCCGGGCGGCCTGGCACGCGGCGGAAGTGGCCTGGCGAAGGCTGCCAAATAGTGATTCCCGAACGGCCTGCTCACTGGCAAACGTGGATCGTGCCTCTTCCACCAAGGTTTCCACCGAATCGATGGTGCTCTGCCGCCGCCGTTCGGCGTGATGGGCCAGGTCGGTCAGTCGTTCGGAAATTTTTGTGTAATGCCGGACCGAGGGCATGCCCGTCTCCCGGGTGATCGCGGATTCAGTCCGGGCATCCAGTTTGGGAACTATGGGCAGGCTGGGAGTTCGGAACGTGGGGACCGAGGGCCGATGCCGTTCAGCCGCGTTGGCATGAACCTCGGCCAGGGACGGCATTTCGAAGCTCGGTACCGTTGCCGCGGAGATTTCGACCGGAGTGTTCCCGTTTTCCCGGCGGCTCCCGCCCTCCCGGCTGGGTGATCCTCCGGGCCCTGTTTGGGGGTTGCTTGACCCCGTGCCAGGCGCGCCGGCCGGCCCGGTGACCGTTGGGCCGCCTGGGGCACTGCTCGAAGGGGGTTCGGCGGAAGGGCTCGAGTTGGGAACACCCGAATTTGGGTCAGGGGAAGCCGCCGGGTCCAACGTCGAAGTCGGAGCAACCGGTGACACTGGATTCAGGGCAGACGAATCGCCAGGAAGGCGTGCAATGGACTGGAGCGCCGCTCCGGGGTCCGCCGACGTACGCCAGTCGATCGATGAGTTTTCACCCGCAAATCCTGAAGCGTCCGTTTCCGGAGCCGAACAGACAGCCTCGGCGCGGCCCGCCGAAGGGCGTCGATCCGGTCGGGCCGCCGCGGAAGTTGCGCGGCCATCCGTAGCGGATCCCGCTGCGGGTGCCGTCGCGGGAGGGGCGGTTCCCCCGGTTCGCGAGCCATCAGGGGGCCGGGTTCGACCCGGTCGAGCTCGGGGCAAATTGGCATCGGGAAAAAAGTTGGGAACTTCCGAAGGTTTCCTGGGTGGCCGCCGCCGCGGAGGGCGAGCGGGCACGCTTTGATTCAGCTCCGGCGCGAAACAACAATTGGGTTCTGCCGCCAGGGAAAAGGCGGGGGTGTAATTCAGGGGGGCTGCGGAGGACCTGGACGCGTCCGGCGTCGACATCATCGGCCTCGGCTGCGGGCGTACAACGCCACTGCTCCTGAGGGTTGTGGAAGCGAAGCGAGGGGTTCCGGAGGTGGCGCCTGTACGGTACTCGACACTCGCTGCGTTCGGCGCTCCAGTGGGCGTGCTGGAGGCCCGATCACCCGACCGTCGCCGGGGGGTCGGGGTGGCGGAGTGGGACGAAGCCGTACTGGAAGCGGAGTGGCCCATCGTTCACGGCCTATGTGGGAGGAACCTGCCACCCTCCGGGCAGCTGGCGTCCAATTTTGCCGTATTCACTCGCCAGGCCGGCGAGACAGTCGGCGAGACGGATTTTTCGGGATCGGCCGGCGTGCAATGCCGCAGTCAATACCGCGTTGCGAATGTGACCACCCGCCAGATCCGACTGCGCCGCCAATTGATTCAATTCCGCCACCGTCAGATCCGACGCCTCGCCACCCAGGTGCGCCTGCCACAGCGCCCGTCGTTCCTCGGGAGTGGGTAAGGTAAACTCCAACACCACATCCAGTCGTCGGGCGAAGGCCGCATCAAAACGGGCCTTGCTGTTGCTCGTCAAAACCACCAACCCCTCGTACGTCTCCAGTCGTTGCAACAGATAATTGGTCTGCGCGTTGGCGAAACGATCGTTGCTGTCGCGAATTTCCGTGCGCTTTCCAAAAAGTGAATCGGCTTCGTCAAAGAGCAGAATGACTTCCGCCTGTTCCGCCCGCGCCAGGAGTCGGGCAAGGTTTTTCTCCGTCTCGCCGATGTATTTGCTGGTCACATTGGCCAGATCCACCCGGTACAACGGCAGTTGCAGTTGAGTCGCCAGCCAACCCGCCGCCAGCGTCTTGCCGCAGCCGCTGGGGCCGACAAACAACGCCCGTACTCCGGGCCGGTAGCGAACCTGCGCGGAGGCTCCGAGTTGATCCGCCAGTCGATCCCGGGCCCGACAGCGTTCGATCAAGAGGCGCATTTCCCGGCGCAAAGGATCGGGCACCACCAATGCGGCATCCGGTACCGCCACGCGAATCGGCTCGGCCAAGGTCTCCAAGCCATCATTGGACCACGCCGCGGCCGCGATGTCGGCCGCCGTCGGAGTCGTGCGCGAGTGCAAAGACGCCTCGCGCCGCGCCATCGCCCCCAGCTGCGCGATGCGTCCCGCGCCGTGGCGATGCTGAGCGCCTAGTTCCTGCGAGAGTTGGGCCGAGGCGGGATCCGTGTCCGGGGGCGCATCACTCGCCGTCGGATCGCTCTGCAGGGATTCGCGCCAAAGCTGCGTCCGTTCCGCTGCACCCGGAATGCCCAACGTCCACACCACCGGGGAGGATCTTTCGAATTCCACCGAACCGTCGGTCCCGGCCAGGGCGATCAAGGGGCCGGTATATCCCGGCAAGGGGGCCAGTCGACGCCGTTCGCCGGGCGCCAGTTCGCAGGGGAAAACCGGCAGCAGGCGTCGCAGCGTCAGCCAGACACCCAGGCCGGTGATCCGATCCGTTTCAATGAACGCCGCGGTTTGTTCCAGGCCCTCGGCCAGTTCGTTGGCCGCCGTTCGCGCTTCCAAATCACAATCACTGCGAATCAACAACCCGCCCGATGCTTGAGCGGCCAGCGTCCGGGCGTGCGCCAGTGCGAGGGCGCTCATGGACGGCGGCAGGCGAAAGTGGGTATCCAACACTGACGCCCGGCCCAAGCGAATCCCGGGCCATTGGCTGGGTTGTCCGCTCAGAGCCAGGGCGATGGGGAGCGGCGAAAGCAGGCTTCTTTCCGGGAGCGGCGCGGCCTCGTTGACCCAGACGAGCAGGCCGCACTTGCCCGCGGGACCGTCCACCAGGTCCGCCACGAGGCGGTCGGGATGGGCAATTTCCGGATCGTTGGCGAAGATCGATTGGAGCAAACCGACGGTGGGTCGGGCGCCTCCGATGGGCGCTTGCAGGCGGGCGAGCAGGCGGCCCAGCAAGAGATCCTTCTCCACGCCCATCGCCAGGGCCACCGCCAGAATCTCGATGGGCGAAAGGCGCAATTGCCGGCCAACCGTGCCGAAAATTTGATCACCCGGATGGGGGCGATCGATGGCGGATTGCAGGACAAGGCTCCACGAATCCACCGTGCCCACCGCTTCGCGCCAGCGGTGCAATTGTTGGGATTCCGGCCCGAGGCTGCCGACTTCCAGGGCGCCGGCGGCATGGGCGACCGCGGACAGGGCCAACTCCCGCAACGTGGGCGGCTCGTGCGTATAAAACGGCTCATCCTCAACGCCAACACTCGCATCCGGCGGCGGAAATACAGAGGCGCGGTTCATGGGGGAAATCGGGGAGAGATCAGTCGTAGTGAAACTGCACGACGCGTCCCAGCCACGGCACCCAGCCGGGATCCACATCCAGCCCGGCGCGGCGGATCCTTATGTCCAGATCGCGCAGCGAGAAGAAAACATCCAGGTGAGTCTCCGTTACCTGGACGTCGGCGCGACGCCGGACGAGCGATGCCAGACCGATGTGCGCGGCTCGCCGGCTCCAGCGACGCATCAGGACTAGCCAGAAGTTCACGACCCCGTCAGGCTCAGTTCGAAGCGGCGTTTCGCGAAGCAACCGTTGCGCAATCGCGCTACAGGACGCGGTGACTCGGGGTAGGTCGAAGGGCCAAGGCGTCGCGCACGGTTCAGGTAATCTGGCCGCCGAGTCCGCGGTTTCGGAAGTCGCCCAAGTGGCTCGTAGCGGATCGGAAATCGGCACTCGCAATCGCGTGGCCAGGCGTAGCAGGATCTGGGCTCCCAAGGCCGGTTCGCCCAGGTCGGGATTTCGTCGGAGGAATTCTGGAAACCCCAGTTCGTTGAGAATGCGAATGGCAAAAAGCAGGCCGCCGGCAATCGTGGTCTCGCGAGTGACGGAGGAGTCGACCGGCGGCAGTTCCGCCGGCTCAGCCGTGGCATCGACGTTCTCCGTTCGATCCAGCGTCCGTGGCAAATCGGCATTTGCCCGGGCGGCCAAATCCTCCGATGCCGGCGTTTGCGGCCGGACCGGAGACCCTTCGCCAAAGGGTTCCTGGGTCCGATGCCGGGCCACCGGATTTACGAATGAACGTGGGCTCTGCTCCAGAGCCCACAGACTTCGGGCCGGCAAATCCGGATCCGCAGCCGCGCTGGGATCTGTGCCGGTGACGATCAACGCCGCCAACCAGGCGCGACGCCGGCGCTCCGCGACCGGGACCCAATCCGCCCATTGGCGCCATCGGCTTCGCGCTCGTGGTGTTATTCCGGTGGGCCGTTGATCGATCGGCATTCGATCCGGGACTTCCGACCACTGACAGCGCGCCAGGAGAACCGCCGCTTCCGCCTCATTTACGGCGGCGAGGCAGGCCGCGTGAGCGCCGGCTCCTTCGGCGATCACCAAGAGTCGTGCGCCGACAATCGGTGCATTCTCCGCGAGCGCGGCCGCGTGCCACAGACAGCGCCACGCAGCGTTGCTCGTTGCTCCCGGTTGCCATTCGGGAATTGCTGCCCGCCAAAACCATTCCGCCGCGGCCTGGTTTCGCACCACGCGATGGGCCAGCGCGAGAATCGCCGCGGTGGCATTGGCAAAGACGACGGCGGTGCTGGATGGTCCCGCCACTTCAAACGGAATCGCAGTCAAAGACGCCCGCCGACACGCTTCCTCAACCCGCAACGCCACACCGGAGGCGGAGACATCCGCCGGGATGCGTCCCAGGTTCAAGCGCCGAATCAGCACCAAGCGATTGTCCTCGGCGCTGGGTAGCGACGCGGTGTTCAATGCATCGGTCACCCGCGGCGTCATCCGCTGAAGCGCCGAGGACGATTCGCCTCGCAAGTGCAGTCGTCGGATGTGTCGGGAGGGAAGTCGCATCGCGCAGAGGGCTAACCGCCGACCCGGAAGGCGGCGGGGATGAACTGCACCCGCACGGTGGTTTGCAATTGCGATACGAGGGTATGCTCGACGCTGGCGGAAACTTCACCGTCGTGCAGATCGACCACTTTGCCGCGGGCCACGAGGGTTTGATCCTGCCACACGTGAAAATCCATGCCCACCCGCACTCGGGCGGGTTCCACGGCGCGGATGGGGATCAAATTGCCGATGCGGACGGGAGTCAATCGGGGCAAATGACCGGTGATAATGCGATCCACCGGGGCATGACTGGCCAGTAGCAGGCAGAGTCGGACCAGGTCATTGATCAGCGCCTCGGCACCGTTCTCATTCCCGGCGACCCGGCTGAACAGCCAATCGGTAAACGCTTGCAGTCGACGTCGGGCGTGTCGTTCCAGCCGTCCAAATTCCGGCAGATGGGTCAAATCCCGGAAGGAACCCGCGGCGTCGAATTCACTGTAACGTTCCACCCAATCGAGTCGGACGGCCGGTGGCACGGACGCGAATTCCGCATGGAGGCAGGTGGCGACCTGTTGGATTTGCCCGAGTTCCGTGGCGGCGTCGGCGGCGAGTTTTCCGTTGGCATGGCGGCCGTCGATGATATCCCCAAGCGCGACATGTTCCTCCACGTCGCGGACATGACCGGACCACGATTTCACCTGGATTGCGCCGAAATTCAAAGTGGCGGCATGCTGGCGTAGTTGCCCCAAGGCCCCCGAGCCGCCCTGGTAAATGGCCCGGACCGCGGTTGGGACGGCACCTGCCGTGAACGTCGATTGTTCCGTGGCATAACGCAGCGCGGAGGCCTGGGCATATTGCAATACCTCCAGTAACCGTTCACGCGTATCAAATTCCCGCAAGCGCGGTCCAATCGCGGTGAACCATCGGGCGGGCGCGTGCCGGAACAAGCGCAGGTAGGCTTCCAGGGGATCGGGCGGATCATCATGCCGGCGCAGGCACTCGGGCAACGGTGCGGCGGCCACTGCGGAGTCCAGATCCCAGGTCGGGGTCAGACGTTCGGCCAGATCGAGATTGCGGGGACGTATATAGGCGAGGAATTTGACGTGTTCCTGCAGGATGGTGTCGCGACGCAAATTGAGGGCGCGAACCGTGTCCCGATCCTCCTGCTGCAAGGCCCGGGCCACGGCGACGTCGTGACGTGCCTCCGTCAGGCGCGCATCGATGGTCGCGAGTCGACCCACGGCCGCATCACGTTGTGCGCGGGCGGCGTCGATGGCTTCCTGAATCCGCCCCGTCAACTGTCGCAACTGGGCGACGTAGAATTCCAGTCGTCGGAGGATGGCGGCGGACGCGTCCGTTATCTCCAGGGCTTTGGCCAGGATTTTGGCGGGATTATCCACCGGGAAAATGGGCAGGAAATTCAGCGCCACGGCGGCATCGCTGGCAAAGTTCCGAAACTTCACCGAGCCGAAAACATCGGTGTCCTTGGTGACGGTTCCGGAACCCACGACCGGGCGCGGAAATTCCTCGGAATCCGCGTAGCTCAACGCCAGGGTCCGAACCAATCCGGTGACTTCCCGCAGACCGCCCAAGGCATTGTTGTACGCATCATTCACGACGCCCGAAGCAAACCGCTTGCCAATGGTGACGGAACGGATCGGGGCATTTTGTCCGACGACGGGCTCCGATTGGAGAATGTCATCCTTGGTTGCGGCGGCCTGCAGTTTGGAATTTAGGGCAAAGGTTTGAACCAAGGGCGCCGCGGTGGGCAACGTGCGCAGAGTGCCCGTGGTAAATACCGCCTGGGCCGCGAACGGCCCTGCTGCCGCGGGTCCCGGACCGCCGGCCGCGGGATGCGGTGGGTCCACCCGATCGGCGTTGAGAAAAATCTGGGTCAGACGTTCCTGGGAGATGCGGCTCGATTTCGCCTTTACCACGTTGTTCAACGACGGCGAGGTCAGGAGATCGTTGGCCGCATCCTCTCCCAGCATGACCTGGCGAATCCGGTGGATGTGCGCCTGGGTTTTGTAGAAACTTAGACTGATTAAATCATCGGCCTTGTCGGCCCGGGTATCCAGTTCCTGCCGGAGCGGTTCCAAGCCGCGGCTTTCGATGGGCGCGCCGAGGCGGGCGTCGAGGGCGATTTGGTGGAGTCGGTCCTCAAATTCCGGGCCCTCGGCAAACGCCGGTTTGTACCGGCTCTCGAAGGGCGCGACCAAACGGTCAAAACTCACCCGATCCCAGGGACCGGGCGTGCTTTGGACATTGGGTTCGCCAGCGCGCCACCAGATGATGCCGAGATTGAGATTGCTCGTGCGAATCACACCCGCCCGCGCCACCGCCGCGGCACCGCCATGAATCTCGAGGGTAAAACCGGTGATGGATTGCGCGCTGGTGAATCCCAATTCCACTGGAGCGACGGCGTAGCGTAGCCACGTGGGGGTATCCAACTCCTCGCCTTGGGCCCCGAGCCGGATGGGCAGGGGCGGCGGCGGCGTGGCGAAAGCGCGCGCGCCGGTGGCCGCGCCGGCCCGCCAACGAATAACCACTTCGACGGGTGGAAATTCGTAATCCGGGCGCAATTCGACATAGAGGAACGCGGCGGTTCCCAAAGGCTTCGCCGGAAAACTCACGGTCAATTCGACATTCGCGGGTCGGGCCGCGGGCGGGAGCAAGGTCGTGTCGAATCCTTGCCGCGGCAGCACGCCCGGATCGAAGGCCACGGTCTCCAAACCCACCCGTGCCACAGTCTCGACCGGCTCGACTTCCTGGTTCGGCGGATCGGCCGGCGGCGGCAACGCGGGCGCCGTGGGCCCGACGATGATCCGATGCAAATCGTTCCGGCGTCCCAACACCCAATCCCGCCGTTGCCGCCAATCCTGCCGGATTCCCAAGAGTCGGCGCCGCTCCGCTTCAATCCGGGGATCCGGCTGGGCCACGACCAGCAATTCGGGTTCGTAAACGCGTTCGGGAACCGGAACGAGAAAGCGGACGATTTCACCGGTGCCGGAGAGATCCAGCGGCGCCAGCGGTGTGCTGCCACCCAAGGCCGCGTCCAAATCCTCGATCGGAATCGGTGCCGCTTCCACCCGCCAGCCGGTGGGGAAAAACCGGCTGAGCGAGGCGCGGTCGGCCAGAAGGGTCGGCGGTGTGGGTGTGGTCAGGATATCGAGAGCCGCCTTGGGTAAAATTCCCGCCGGCGGGATGGAACGGAAATGTTGGGCGAGCACGCTGGGATTCGTGGCCACCGCGGCGGGCAGTTGGCTCAGGTGTTCGACGAATTGGGCGTAGCGTTGCTGCCAGAGTGTCGCCACGGCGGGAAGCGCGGGATCGCCGAGCAGGCGCCCCGGCCGGAGTCGTTCCCGGGGCCGTCCACCCGGGCGCGTCACGACGGCCAGATCCACGTACGGAAGAAAGGTTCCCGGATTTGTCCCGGGCCGGAAACTCAGCAGAGCGATGGGCACACCTACGGCCTGCCACGGAGCGGGCGTGGCCGGGGCGGCCAATTCGCGTTCAAAAATCCCCGTCGCGACGCGATTGCGCCAGGCGAGATTGAAGGGTGGATTTGCTGCGTCGATGGCGGGCAGCAGGGCGGGGGGCAGCAAATACCAGCGCAGGCGGGCGGCATCGAGTATACGGGGATCCGAAAAGGCGTCGCTCTCGGGATCAATCTCGCAGGGATCGTTGGCCGTCGAACGGTCGACGTTGATCAACGTCACGGGTTCCAGCACCAGTACTGCGGCCCAGGGCTGATTCGCCGCGATGGGATCCGCGCCCCAGGCCTGTTCGAGTTCCGTGAGATGCGCTTGCACGCCACCGACCGGGGGCGGATCGGGCCGCAAGGGCACCCATTCACCGTTCACATTCAGTTGCCGGACCGGAATCGTCTGCGCCCCCAGGGTCATGGGACGGGGAACGACCACATCTTCGCCGGTGAGCGCAAAGGCGTGTCCCGGGAGCACGTGCAGAAAATGATTTAGCAGGGAAGGCGCCGCGGTTTCCGCGCCTGCTTCGAGGGAGACTTCCAATCCCCGCACCACGCCGGCGGAGACCTGGCGTCCGCGCCACGCCAGCCGGGCGGCACGTTCCTCCTGCTCCTGCTCCAGGGCATCCACCGTCAACGCGCGGCCGGTCCAATAATTCAGCCGTCGTTGCCACGCTGCCTCGACCTCGGGCCGCAGGATCGGTGATGTGGCGGACACGTGCTCGCTCGGCAGTGGAGCGGCAATGGGGGAGACTCTCATGGCAGGAAAGGCGCTGGAGGTGGATGCCGACTAGGGTTGCGGTGCCGCGGCGCGCTTAACCCGGGCGACGCGCGCACTCAGACTTTTTATGGCCTTCTGACTCGGAGCGGTCGGGTTCGTCCGCGCCAGGCGATCGATCTCCAGCAGTTCCTTGTGCGAGCCCGGAGGCAGATCCCGGACCGCCCGGGCGAACTCGATATCGTCGGCCGCCAGGCGGTCCAATCCCTGGCCAAAATTCGGATCGGCCAAAGGCGCCAGAACGGCCAACGCCGCGGCGGGCGACTTCTCCTTTTTGGCCGCCGTGGTGGCGGCTTCCAGCAGGGAGCGGAGCAGTGCGGGATTCTCCGCCACCGCTCGGCGATTAAGTCCGCGCGTAACGGCGTCAATCTCGGGCCGTTCCATGGCCCGCAGGCTCATGAGGTGGTGGGCGACGATCGGATCGCTTTCGGCGGTGCGAAGGAGGGCCCCGGGGTTGTCCCGGCGCGCGTGGAAGGCATTCACCACTCCGGGAGTCTGCACGGCGAGGACCGGCAGGTGACGTCGACGCACAAACCAGAATACCGGTTGGGCCGCGATGGCATTGGTCAGGGTGGTTCTCCAAAGAATCTCCACGGGATCCGTCACCGGCACCACGGGTGGGTTGGCGAGGGCGAAGGTTTGGGAACGATTGATCAACAGATCGATGGGTGTGGCCTTGGCCTGCGAAATGAGCTGCGGCGAACGCAATCGGCGCGTGGCGCCCGCGAATTCAACCCGGCGAAGATTAAACGCCGCCCGCGTGAGGGGGATCACCACGACGACGCCCGTGCCCGCCAGTGCGTCCGCAGCGAGGGTTAAATCGAGCGGGGGCAGGGAAAGACTTTCCTCAATAATCGCCGGAAGTTCGTCCTCCGGAATGAACGAAAGATCCACGGCGACACCGGGCGGGAAGAATTGCTGCGACAGCGCGTTGCCGATGAAGGTGTTGCTCGGCACGCGACCCACGGGCGGCAGAACATCGAAAAATTGCGATGCCGCAAACGGCTGGCCGGCATTCGCAGTGACCACTTCCGAAAGATGTCGATCATATTGCACCAAGTGCGCCTCGCGGAGCGCCCGGTTGCCAAATCCGAAGTCCTGTCCCACCGGCCGTTCCGCCCCCGCATCGCGTCGCACCATGAATGGGTCCACCCACTCAACCAGGTTTCCGCGCAGCGCCACCAATGCGAGAGGCAGGGTTCCGGAAAGGGCTCCGCCCGCCTCGCCTTCGAGGAAAATCGTCCGGGCCGCACGCGCCCGCCGCCGCGTCCAGGTGCCTTCACCCGTATCCGGAAACGGAATCAATGTGATGGCCACGCCTTCGATAACATCTCCATCCTCCACCGTGCGTTGGCCCGTCAACGAGGTGGGATAGGCGGAGATCGGATTCGCGGTCCATTCCACCGCCCGCAACGCGAGAACATAAATGCCGGTGCGGGTGCGACCAGGTTCGTTGGGAATGGCGCGCAAACCAAAGGACGCATCGAGCGTTTGGATTTCCGGAATATTGGTGGGATCGATGACGATGGCGTCGCGGAGAACGACGAGTTCGCCGGTGTCGGTGACGCCGTGGCCCGCCTCGATCTGCAGGCGCTCACTGTTCACGGTGAGGCCGGCAATCTCCGTGACCCGCAGGCCTTCCACGACGCCGAAACCGCCGGCGCGACCGAGGTCGGCCTGGCGCGTGAGGAAGTAATTTTGTTCATTGGCGAGATCGCGCGCCGCCAAAAAGCGGCCATCGAACCAACTCGGTCGTTGCCGGCGCGGATCCACCAGCAGGACGTTCGCCCGGATGAGCGCATCGCGTTGGGAGTTGGTGGGATTGGTCTGTCCGGTTCCGCCGTTGGGCAGGTTGACGGTGAACTGGATGCGTTCGCGATTGGAGCCTCGATTATTAAAGGGCACGGGATCCTCCTATAAATGGGGTTAAACAACGGGGGCAAAATGAATCAACGCGGCCGGTGGAACGACCCAGCGCCGGACGTCATTGGAAAGATTGTTCGCCGGAACGGCCCAGCGGGCGGGCGAAAAGTTTGGAGTTGGAGCGACGGGTGGATTTGCGGCGTTGGCGGGAATCCTCAGGCGTGCGAGCAACACCGCGGTCGGATCGAAGCCGGCCGGGATTTCGTTCATGGGTTGGGCTGGATTGATGGCCCGGGGCGGGGTCAACGCCGTATAGGCTCCAGCAATCCGCCCGCGAACATCGGCCACACTGGCGACGCCGGCGTAATAATCGAAGGCATCGGGCAACGCCAACGCCCCATCGCGCAAGATCAAGGTCAGATCATAGCCGTCGCGGACCCGCGACGGCTGCGTCGCATTGAGCGCATCAAACGGTCCGCTCGCAAACGCCGGCGTCAGACCCCGATCACACGCGTGAAAGCTCAGGAAGACATCCGCCACCACCACGCCCAAGGGCGCAAAGTTGGGGTCCGCACGAAAGGCGGCGCGCAGATCCGTGGCGTCGTCGGCAACATTGTCCGCCGCGATGCTCGCGATAAATTCATACCAGCGCCGCAATCTCAGGGAGGCCCGTCGCGGTACTTCGATCAGCCTTCCGGCGCCATCAATGGCCAGGCCGGGTTCGACGAACAACTCCACTTCATCCGGGCCGCCTCCCGCTCCGGGAATCGGCAGCACGCCGACGGTCAATCCGGCAACGGTCCCACGGCCATGCAGATAGAGCAGGGCCAGAGCCTGTTGTCGTCGATGATAGGTTTGTTCCGCCTGGAAATCATCGGCGCCCAACATCTCGCCGGTGGCGTAGTGCAAACGATCGGAACGCTCCGTGGTTCGCAAGGGATCGGTACGGGTCGACATAGCTCAGTTCTCCTTAAATGACGCAATTGACCGGCACGGCGTCCGCCGAGGACTCTCGTGCGCAGCGATTTCCTCCTGCTCGAAAGGGGTACAGCAGCCCGTAACCAGGTCTCGATCCGCTTCCCGACAGAACCTGGGTAAGCATAATCGCAATGGATCAAAGGATCGCGATGGATCTATCTTTACGTCGGACATGCGCTGAAGTTGGCAGTTCGTCTTCTGGAAGAACCACTGTCCCCCGTTCGAACAGGAAGAAATTCGGGTGTGTCGCGCTGACGGGAGGCTCCGCCGCGCGCCTTGCGGCCGGCAACGTTCGTGGGAATCGAGGCCGCGTACCTTCACGACAACCTCCCTCCACCTTGACGTGGATCGAGGCTGGGTACGATTTGCACCGAATCGCCTTCTCCTAATCGACTCCGGCCCACGCGGGCCGCCGCGCGCGGTGATCGAAGTCCGAGATAGGTGTCCACCGCGACCAGGCTGGACAATCCAAGGATCAACGCCTCGCTTGCGCGGGCGACGCGGACCTGCACGTGGGCCGGGACTTCCCGTTCGGCGATGCGCTGGATGAGCGCCTGATCGACCGGCGCCACCGCCTGATGGACCAGGATCGTGACCCGATGGGCCAATCGATCAAAAAGGTTCAGCGCGGCTCGTTGTTCCTGGACGCGCGTCGCGGATTGCTCGCTGAAGGCCTGGCGGAACAGGGCGAGAAACTCTTTTTTCGCTTCGTCGCCCAGGACCAACGTGTCACCCACGTGCGAGTTGCCACTGGTAATCAAGCCGGGCAGCAGCGGATCCTGTTCCGCGGAAAGATTTGCGCCCAAAATTGTCGCCACCACCCGGCGCAAACGGAAATCCTCCAACACCAGGATCTCCCCCCCGGTCACGCCGCCACCGCGCGCCACGGTGACTTCGCGGCCGGAGACGATTTGCGTCAGAGGCGGATGTCCGCGGCGGGTGAAGAACTCCTGCAACTGATCTGGTTCGGGATCGTCCGCCATCGTCCGCTCCAGCCGCCCCCCGGTGGCGATTTCCAAAGCCAATTGCAATCCCGCCACCGTTCCGCGGGTCTGGAACAAACGTGGGGCCGCGGCCAACCACGCCCGTCGTTGGGATTCATCAAAGGCGGGCTCGAATACGACGCCAATCCATGCGCCCAACCATTCCAGGGCGTCCGCCGGCGTCGCTGCCGGATGCGTCCACAAATGGGCATTCGCCACGCGATCTTCCCACGGCGTGAGCACGCCTTCGAAAAGGCTCAGAAAGCGTTCAAGAAAATCCGCACCGGTCGCGGTTCCGACCTGGTCGGCGTCGTCGCCGAACAACGTCTCCCGGTATAACTCAGCGAGATAATGGTCCCGATACGAAAAGCGCGCGCCGTGAAAGCGGACGGCGGCAATTTCCGGCGTGGTGTGGCCGGTGCCTTGCAAGGTGAGGCGGGTCCGCAAAAAGCGGCCTCGGAGCGCGCGGACGCGTCGGCCGGGTCGTTGGATCAGCGCGGTGAACAAGCCGGCCCGATCCCGCTCCGGCGCCCGCCCCAAGAGTCCGTCGTGAGCCGGAAATTCGGACGGTTCCCGCAGCCAGACTCCGCGGGCCGGCAAGGTCTCGGGCGCACCGGATCGGGAATTCGATAACTGCCCAAACTCATGGCGTTGCCAATCCTCCGGGGCCGGCACAAAGAACGGATCATCGGCGGCGGCCAATTCCAGCACGGCGCCGCATCCCGGTGGGAAAATTCCCTCCAAATAAATTCGGTGCCACGTCGCACCTTCCAGCCGGCTATCCAATACGCGTCCCTCCACGCTGCCGCTTCGTTCAAAACTCGCGACGGACAGCGGTAACAAGGGTAAAATTAGCGGCGCCTCGAGCGCCGTCGGAGCCGGGGAAACGACGTAGTGCGCGGGCAATCCGGGTGAATTCACCAGGCGCACCACGCTGTTCGCGGTCAGGTTTCTCAACGGCAAAAATCCGCCCACCGGGGCCAACGCCCGACCGGGATCGGAGGGATCGTAGGCCCGCACTTCCCGCGGAAGGCTTAACTGCCCACCCACAATTTGCGGCGCGGGAATAACCCCGAGCCGGTTCGCGGATAACCACGTCAAACTAACCGCCGGTCCGGCTTCGAGTAACTCCCGGGGCGGATTCCAGCGACCCTCCGGCGAGCGTTCATGTATGCGGGTGCCACCATTTAACCACGTGAAGGCGACCAGGGCCCCGGCTGTATTGGCGGCCAGACCCACGAGGTCCTCGCCCAAAGCCAATTGCGGCTGCAGCAAATCCAATTGCAGCGCGGGCGGTGTGGGATTTTCCGGATCCGGCCGGAACGTGAGTTCGGAAAAGCTTCCCGGCTGACCGTCCCGCAGCGGCATTCCCCTCAGGTACGCAATTTGTCGGCCGTTGGCGGCGCCGCCCACGACGCGATCTCCCAAAACCCACACGCCCCCCTGCGGATCCGCGGTCAATCGCTCGGGCGCGTAGGCGGTCAGGACCACCTCGACCACCAACGGACCAGTCCAGCGACGTCGACGATCCAGCATGCCGACACCGCCCCCCAGAATATTGCCGCCGTTATCCAGCCGTCGGAACGCGATATAAAGGACGTCATCATAGCCCAATGCGAGATCTGTTACCACGTCTCCGGCCAAAAGCGGAAACAATTGAATCGGCGCCTGACCGCCCGGGACGGCGCCGCTGGCGAAGACCCCGTTCGCGGTCACGTAGGCAACCGTGCCAAAGGCATCGCGAGCCATACCAGGGGCATTGCGCCATTGATCGCGGCGGGCAGCATCGACGACGCCGGCCAGACCTGACGAGGGTGATCGATCCCGTAGGCGCAGGCGGCGGCACTCCGCGTCGTATTCCAACGGCGGCGGCACCGGAGGATTGGGCGGGAAGGCCCAATCGCGCGCGGCGCTGAGTTGCCAGAATTGTTGACGGTTGGAATCCATGGCCTGCTTAGCAAAGATCCGGCACGACGGGCACGCCGACGGCATTCGGGTCGGCGAAGGGATTGATTTCGGCGGCAACCGAGAGGGGCGCTGAATCGGCGGCGACCACGACGACGCCGAGCAGTTCGGGTAACTGCCACGCCAATAACTGAAGATCCTGTTCGCGGAGGTCGCGTGGATTTCCGATCGCCCGCCACGCGCGCGTGGCGGGGTCGCGTTGGAAGAGATTCAGCCCGGCCACTTCCGAAACTCCTGCGACACGGGCCACTTCCACCGCCAGCTCGCGATTGCTCACGGCCCGTCCCAAGGGCCAGCCATTCTGGTCGAATCCGCCACCGGGCAACGGCCAAAGCACCCGGCGCAAAGCATCCTTGATCGCCTGGAGCGTGGTGTCGGGATCCGCACCGGCCGCGACCGTGACACCCACGCTGACCGCCAGCGGCACGTACTCGCAGCCGATTACGTAAAGCTCCACGCCAATCGGTCGGCGCGGATCCAGATACGCGTGAATCGCTTCGAGGAAGGGGCGATCCGCCCGGGGATTGGGCGCGGGTGCGAGGGGGCGACCGGGCAGGGCCATCACCGTCACCACGCCGGGAATGCCGGAAAAGCGTTGCTGCGGTTTGAAGCCCGGTAATAGCTCGACGCGCCCCACGGTGACCCCCGGCGTTGCCTCGGTGAGGCTGCGATAGTCCTCGGCCGTTACCGCCCGTTCGCGATGCCGAAGCCGGGCCGGAATGCTTCGCTCGGCGTCCCGGAGCGATTGGCTCGCCAACCCGCCGGTGAAGGCGAAGAGTTGATTTACTTCCAATCGGCTGCCCACTGGTTGATTGCCGAGGTCGTTGCCGGTGAGGGTTCGCAAAGTTCCCGCGGGCAAATTTCCGGCGTCACCGTTGCAGCTCCGCAGCAAACCCACGCGAAGGCGTGCGCCCGCCGGGGGAATCTGTGAGCGGACCCCATCGCCCAGACGGATGACTCCGGCCTCCGCATCCAACTCATAGGCGCGGGCCTCCCGCGCAGTTTGCGGATCCCGACTGATGGCTCCCAAATCCTCCACGCGATTCCACGGCACCCAACCCGTTTGTTCCTCCACCTCGATGCGCAGTGTTTCCGGTTCGACGTTGGAGCCGGGCAACTGAAACGATTGGTCCGGTCCACCGTTGCTTTCGCCGATAGTCACCTGGTTTCGGGTCACCATTTGCTCGACCTCCACCGTATTGATTCCGGTCCAGACGACGCGCAGATGCTCCACGTCCGGAGCCGTTTCAGTGCTGAGCGAAGTAGCGCCTGACAGGGAACCGCCACCGGGCGGGTTGAACTGGGTTTCCGACGCGGACGTCCGCGCGCGGGGCGTGCTGGGGCGCAAGCGCAGCCAGGCCACGATCCGACCCGCCACCGCTGTGTCATCAACCCGCGGCGGCCGGTCGCCCACGCCGGCGAAGGCATCGACGCGGACATCATTCGCCGGACCATAAATCACCGTTCCCGCCGGCAGGGCAAAGCGAAGCACGCCGGACCGCGTCAATCCCCGCGTCGTATCAGTCACTCGATCCAACGCCAGGTACTCGGGCCGCCACGGACGATCGGGCGTCGGTTCGATGCCGGTCGTATTGGCGGTGATTTCCCACACATGCGGCACGGGTGGCCTCACCGTGGCGGGCTCGAGCGGATCGGTCGTGGGCAGGGCCGGCACGTAGCCGATGTTTAACAACGGACGATCGTCGCCATTGGCGGGAGCGAGTGCCGCGCGGACGGTCCGGTTGAAATCCACCTGGGTGACTCCCGCCGGTGCCGACTCGGCGAGTAACGCCAGCCACAAACTCCGATCCGTGGTTCCGGCGACAATATCAAATCCATCGGGATCGGGAGTCCCACCCGCAAAAAGCGGCACGGTGATGTACGGCGCGACCGAGCGACCCTGGTTGTGAAAATTGGCGAGCGCCTGAACCACGTCCGCTGCGACCTCGTTGGCTTGCGGGCGTCGTTTGATGAACGCGCGGGCTGAGGCGGGAACGACGGTAAATTCCGAGCGGGCTTCAAACGGCACCACCGCGGGAAAGCTGGCCAACGGCCGCACGCGAACCGGGACCGGTGGTTCACTCTCGCGAAACGAGACGGTCACCAGGCCCCGCGCCGGGCGGGCGGGTTCCAATGAGCGGCCCACCAGTTGGAGGAACGCGAAGCGTTGCCGCTCGGGAATCAAATTGACCCGATACAACAATGCGTCGCCCAGCCACGCGAAGAGTTCGATCAGAGTCCGCCCCGGATCACCGGGCCGTGGATGGGTCCACTCCGGCGTGTGCGCGGGGATCCGTTCGACCAGTTCGGCCACGAGGTCCTCGTACCGACGATCATCCAGAGCAGGCGGGCGAATGGGCATGGCGGGGAGTGGTTGGGTTCGGGTTAGGAATTCAACTCGAGACTGACCCCCAGGGTGCGCGCCTCCCCGGTGCGGCGAAGTCGATAACCGATTTCCACCCGCAACACACCCGGTCGGCCGGGATGATCGGCGACATCCACCCGATCCAGGAGAATGCGTTGTTCCCAGCGTTGAATGGATTCGGTGACCCGTTCCAAGATGCGGCTGCGCACCGAAGTGGTGTCGGGTTGGCCGAGGAATTCGGCCAGGCCGGCGCCGTAGTCGAGCCGGCGAAGTTGTTCGCCGTTGCGCGTGCTCAGGATCACCTGGAGATTTTCGCGCACGCTTTCCGCCAGCGTGGGAAAATGGAGTTGACCGGAGGCATCGGGCCGGGGCAAAAGCGGCCAGCCGATCGCAGGCCGGGGCAGGTTGGCTTCCAGAATCATGGTGCGGGGGGGAGAAGTTTCTTGGGGAAGGGGAGGCAGATCTTGATGTAGAAAAGCCACTGAAAAATCAGGTCAAACAACGAGAGGAAAATATTCAGGATGATATACGCGCACAGGGTGATCGAGGGCAGGCTGAAGGAGCAGATCCAGCCCAGTTCGAGGCCGTCCGTGCTGCCTTCGCCGTCCTTGAGCTTTTTGGCGCTGGACCGATTGAGCAGGTTCGCCAGGTCCGGCGGCAGGGCGAAGGCGACGTTCGGCTTCAGCCCCTTCAAGGCCTTCAGATCGGGCAACTGAATCGTGTGCACCGGTCCGCTTTCCCACCAGGGGGCGATCGTGAAAACCTCGCTGGGCGCGGACCAGTGCAGTTCTGGTGGACAATCGTCCTCGCCGCGGGACCGGATAAACGCGTGCAACCGATAGCGCGCTCCCGGTTCCTCAAAGCGGCAGATTTGCACTGACTGGCGCGCGAAGTGCGCATTCAAGATCCGCGTCGCTTCATCCACCAAACGGCCGGCCAAATTGTTGTCCGGGAGCCGCCAGGTTTCCGGTAATTCGACCGTCAACGCTTCCTTGCGGCGATCAAACAGCAGACTGGCCACGCCTTCCAGATAATCGCCCAGACCACGGTCGGTGCCGTTCAAGGTCACCTGGATTTGATTGAGGTAGCCGATGAAGACCGTGTCCCGCGGATCGCCATAGATGCGCAGAACGGAATGCAACGTGCGAACTCCCAGGATGAACAGCCCGAGCGAGCCCGTCAGGCCGACCTCCTCCGCGTCCGTGACGTCCTTCGGAGTGAGGTTGAGATCATTCCCATGGACCTGATAGGTTCCGCTGCCGGCTCGCAGAAATTCCGGCATCAAACTGGCGACCACCTCGCGGTCATAAGTTTCCGGCGGTCGATCTTCGCGAAACTCCGAGCTGGTGACGGGAATGATGCCGAACAGGACCGTGCGCCCGACCGCCTCACAAACGTCCGGCGGCGCAACGAACAACGGCGTCACGGATTCGGCGCCGGGTTCCGCTTCGAGGCGGATTCGTTGCAAGGCCTGTTGCACGCCGACGGGAACCGCGTGCGGCACCAGCGGAAGACCCAGAGTCGGACGTCGGGCCGGATCGGGATCGATCCGCCAGTTGTTGCCGGCGCCCAGCGGTTTCCATCCGAGGACGGTTTTTCCGCGGCGCTGCCAGCCTTCGTCCAGGGAGGCCTGGGCATTGTTGCGCACGCGACGCACGACAAAGCCCGCGCTTTCGATCAGGCGTGGATTTAATCGGGGGCGGCCGGGACGATCACAGGCGGCTTCGAGGACCACGAGGTTGAAGGCCCGGTGCAAGGGTTGGCGCAGTTTGAGTTGGCCGCTGACCCGATCCAAGGGCTCGCCCAACTCCTGGCGCGGCGCCCGCTCCCGGAGTTTACCCAGCACGCCCTCGACAAACTCCAATTCCGTGCGCTTCACCAGCACCGGGGAGGCCTGATCATCGAGAGCTTCCGCTCCGTATCCGCGAAAGACGACGGGATGTTTCACATGACGTTTCCTATACCCGGGGTGTAGGTCCGGCTCTCGACGAGATTGGTGTGCAGTCCTTCACAGCGGATGTGCCCCGTGAACGTCGCCATGGCGGTGGCCACCCGGACGCTGCCGGCCGTCACTTCAACCGATGGGGCGTCGACGGTTACCTTCGCCGCGCCGTGAATGGTGATGCCGGACGCTTCCATTTTTATGGAATTGTTCGCGGCGTCCTCGATGAGGATCTGCGCGGGTCGATCCTTCAGCGTGATTTTTTGTCCTGCCGGGGTTTCAATGATGCACTGCTCCTGGCCCTCCTGATCATCCATCGTGATCTGCACCCCATTTTTCGAGCGCAGCACCTTGAAACGATTTTGCCCTTCGGAAATTGTCTTCGGCGATTTGCTGGTGCCGTTCCACAACCCGCCGATCACCACCGGCAGCCGGGAATCGCCGTTGATAAACGTCACCAAAACCTCATCGCCGACATCCGGGATCCAGAAGGCTCCCCGATCTTTTCCGGCGAACGGTGCGGCTACTCGCGCCCAAACCGGGCCATCGTGACTTTCCACTCCATCGAAGTTCAGGAGCCGGATCTGCACCCGCGCGAGGTTGTCCGGATCCTTCAGGCTGATGACAGTGGCCAGATGCGCCGAGTGAAAGACGCCGGGCGCCGGGTTTTCAAAAAGATCGCGGGAGCGGCTCATGGGCGTCCGAGAAAGGCACATTCACCCGAGAAATCGGTCTCGTAGCCGTCTGCCAGATCAAACCGGTGACAGCACCGGGTGACATAGTAGGTGTTGCTGAAACGGGGCCCCAGACCAGTGAGGCGCACGTGGGTGCCCACGCGGATCGAGGGATTGCCGGTGGCCGTCGCTTGCACCGTGACAAATCGCCGCTGGCGTTCATCGAAGGCGGATTCCGCCACCGCGTTGGCTTCCGCTCCGCTGGCCACCGCCAGATGCCCCAGCTGGTGCGGTCGTCGACCGAGAGTGCGGGACAGGATCTCACTGCCGGTTCGCCCCGTCCCGGGGCCGGTGTGCGCTCCACGGCTTTGACCTTTGATGCTTTTGCCGTGCCGCGCATCCCAGCCGGTCACGGTGACCTCACTCACCTGGTGCGACAGATCGGCGAGCACCTGGGCGCGTCGAAGCTGACTATTCATGCTCAACTCCACCGTTCCTCGTCGAACCTCCCCACGCGGGGAGACGTGCAATTCATGGCCCACCACCTGCAAATCGCCGTCGTATCGGCCAAGCAATCGCCGCAAAAACGCCAGATCGCTTTCGTTGAGCTGCACCTGCGTACCGATGGATGTGGTGAATCCGCTGACCCGCGGGGTCAGACCGAGATCGCCCGCCAGGGAATTCGCCAGGTCTGATAATTTCAGTTTCTCGTGCGTGCGGGTGCGGCGCTTCATTCGGGCGCCTTGCAGTCCGTCTTCCGCCAGTGCGGTCAACAGCGGTGGGCCCTCACTGGAAAATTCCGCCTCCAGGCCGGTGATCAGACCGTTGAAAATCTCCCGCGGACTGGTTTCGTCGCCCGAATACACCGTGATCCGTTCCCCCAGCTTCAAGGCGTGTTCATCTTCAAAGGCGAAATCCGCTCCCCCCACGCGATCGCTGGCCGTATTCAGAACATTTAGTTCCATCCGGCTGAAACCGTCCTCCTGTTCGAGGACTTCCAGGCGCTGCAACAGGCTGGTGACGCGCACGTTTTCGGCGCCCCCCAGGCGCACCGTCGGGCGCAAGGCCAACAATCCACGGGAACTGATGGGGGATTCGGACATGATGGAATAGCGCGGAATTAGTCGGCGCGGACGCGACGTTCCCGGTATTGGCGACGTTCCAAAAGCTCGCGCAAGCGCCGGGCCTCGCGCTCCGGTGACGGATGGCTGGGCCGATCCGGTTCCGTCCGGTTTTCCGCCGGCGGCGTTATCACTTCACCGGTTACTTCATCGATTCTAAGTGCCATGGCTGCCTCCTGGATTCCTTCGTGATTAATCGAAACTCAATCGTCCGCTGACGCTCCCCGAGACGTCGGCGCGCAGACCCGCCGGCCCCGCGGTCGAAGCTCGTCCTCCCACCCGAAATCCATCGCCACTCCCGCCGAGACTGCCCACGTCGGTCGCCGTCAGCGGGCGCAGGATTTGTGAGGTGTCCAACGTGAAACTTCGGAGCTCCGGCGGACGCAATCCGGCGAAAGCGCCCTCGGTCGCGGACAAGCGGGCCAGACCGGAAATCCCCGCCGAACCACTCGCACTGCCGCCGATGCTGCCGCCGGCCGAGAATCCGAGGCCGCCGCCCGCGGAAAGCCCGGCCCCGATGCCGCCGGAAATGCCCCCGCTGATACCACCACTGATGCCCCCGCCAATCCCCAAGCCGCCCCCGATGCCGAATCCGGCTCCGGCTCCGGCGCTCGCGCCGATTCCCAGACCGGCACCGGCGCTCGCCGAGACAAAGGCCGTGGGGGGATTCAGGGTGATGCCGCCGCCGGCCGACGCGCCGGCCCCCGCGGAAAATCCTCCACTGACCCCGGTGCCGGCGCTTACGCCGCCGCCGACCCCAAAACTTGCGGACGCGCCCGCGCCTGCACCCGCGCTGGCGCTGGCGGAAATGCCGATGCCGGCACCGGCGCCAAAGCGCAGACTTTCCTGTCCATTGCTCGCGGCCACCGCCCGGGCGGCCGCCGGATTCCGGGCTTGGTCCGCGGCCTGGGCCGGACTTGTGGCCGTCGACGTCACGCTATCATCGAGGGGCCCTGCGTCCGCGGGCGCGCCCGCCGGCGACTCAAAGACCAGTTCCTGCTTCGATAGACTCAAACTCACTGTCGACCGCAGCGGCACGCCATTCGCACTGAAGAAGCCGATGGTTTCCCGATACGTTTCGGCGACCCCTTTAAATTTGAAACGACCCCATTCGAAGATCACCACGGACGGTGGCGGCTCGCGATTGGGTCCCGTCGGACGGCCCCGACCGGGCAGCAGGAAACGCTGAAGGCGCGTGGTTTCGCCCGTGACGTCCGCTCCCGTCAGCGTCGTGTCGAACTGCAACTCCATCGTCAACTTCACCGACGTTTTGCCGATGTATTGTTGGCGCTGATTGTTCTGGCTGTTGTCCTTCAGTTCATTGCTGGCCTCGATTTGCAGGGTCTCGGGATTGAAATGAACGTTGATCCAATCGTTCACCGCGTCATTGGTGCCGGTGATCGCGCCGATGCGCGCGGCGGCCACTTCCGTGCCGGCGATCTTGTGATTATTGGGTGGGGAGGCGGGCATTTGGGTCCTTCAGGAAATGGACATCCCTTCATGGGTGAGATGCAGCTCCTCGATGCTGATCTCGGTGGTTTTGGCGCTGAAATCCGCCATTTTAAACTTCACCGGCAGCACCCGGCGCAACTCCACCTGCACGCGAGTGGGTGGCGGTGTGCCCGGAGCACCGGCGCCGCCGGCACCCGAAGGCGACGCTGGTTCCACCGGATCCTTGGCTTGAATCACCACCTTGAGACGCACCGCGGATTTGCCCTGCTGCGTCACCTTCGCAAACCAATTCCAGAGATCCCGGGTCGTGGTCACGCCGCGCTTTAAAACCACCGTTCCAAAACTCACCGGGCCGACCCGCTGAAAGGGACCATAATTGGCCCCCCCGCATTTGATCACCTTGGGCTCCATCGTCGCCTCCAGCCCGGTGATTTCGGTGAAGGACCCTTCGCACAAGGGCCGGGATAAAGGTTCTCCTCCGGCCGGGCCGTCTTGATAAAAGCTGACTTCAAACCGAAACAGCGGCGCCGCATAAAGGGACTCGCTCACGCGGCCTCCCTTCGTGACGCGTCCGGTCGAACGCCGACCAGCGAGATCTGCCCTCCATCATCCAGGGCCAGGACAATCTCGATTCGCTCAATGGTGGACGCGGGTTGGAGAATGAGTTGGGCAATCAACCGACCAGCATCGAGATCCGCCTGGGACATCGTCGACCGATCGCACCGAACGGAGAAGGCCTCCCGCGGGTTCGCCCCATCCAATGCACCCTCCGCCCACAACGCCTCCAAGGTGGTACGCAGCGAATCCTCCACTTCCCGCCACAACTGCGGGCCATTGTTGCGGAACACCAGGGCTTCTCCGGTCATTCGCGTCGCCCGCATCAGGGCTGCGATCAATCGATTCACGTGGGCCTGCCGGTAGGTCTCGTTGTCATCCGTGGTGACGTCGGATAGCACCCGCAGGGTTCCAGCGCTGGGTCCCAGGAGCGAGATGCGTTCGCGAAGTGTCCGCGGCGCGTTGAGACTGGTCCCGTTGAAGGGGAGCGGTCGCCGCTGCGTCGAGGGATCCACCACCGGTTCCACAGCCAGGACCGTGGGCAATTCGGTCCGCTGCAGATTCCGCCAGGTTCCCTGGCCCAACGCATTGGCCGCCAGCAAACCGATCCAGAATCCGTCGGGCGCCGAAAGACCGCCCGGCAGGCGTGCGGAATCCACCAATCGCAGCCACGGGTAAACCAATTGTACAAAGGCGGATTGCACGGATCCCGCCGCGACCCATTGCGCTTGTTTTGCCGCCTGAACGCGGGGAAAAACCGCCCGAACTCTTTCCGCTGGCTCGGCCAGGCTCGAACCCAGCGCCCAATCGCTTTCGCGGATGGGCAGGGGAACGGCGCCGACAAACTGAATTTCCCGCAAGCGATTTCGCCGGTCGCTTAAAAATTCGCCAAGGACTTGCACGACCGTTGCCCATTGCGGGTATCCCTCGGCGTCACAGCGCGGTACCGGTAGCGCGCGCAAACCCGCGGTGTCGATATCGGGTCGGATGCCGTCAGTTTCCACAAACGTTTCCGGTCCCAACGGAGGCATCGACGGAAGGAAGGCGGGCAAATCCGCCGCCAGCAGGTCGGGCAGATCCGGCAGACCGAGAAAGGAAACTTCCGGCAGGCCAAATAGATGGCCGACTCCTCGCCACGTCCCGATATCCACGGGCGACAACGGAATCGCCGAGGTTCGCCAGCCGAACAGTTCCGCGTCCCCAAAGCTGTTCGCCCGGGCGCCCAGCCGCAGGACCAGATCGGGGATCAAGCGCGCCAGGAGCGCCAACCGCACACGGCGTTGGGCCAACAGCGCCGTCGGATTGCCGGCGCGGATGACATACGCCTGTCGACCGCCGTTCGCGAAAAACTCCCGCACGGCCGCGCCCAGCCGGGTGCCCGCACGACGCGGTGAATCCTCCTGCTCCAAGCCACGGTTATCCCAATCGAACAACTCATCGAATACATCCCAACTTTCGATCGGAATCGGCACATCTTCCAACTCGGCCAATTGCTCGAGTGTGCGGTGCGAATTGCGCGCCACTATTTCTTCCGCGGTCGACACGGTTTCAAAGCGCACCCAACGGCGGATCTGCAACCACTCCAAAATCCCCGACGGAATCACCCGTTGCAGCCGGGCTCGCGGCGTCTCCCCGGGTTGCGCACGGATGTCGCCCCGACGGGCCACCAGCCCGATGAAGCATGCGACATCCACGCGCGAGGCATCGCTCGCGGGTGTGCCCAACGGGGTGATAAATTGGAGTCCGTCCATAATGCGGTCGCGGGAGTTACCCATTCAGTCGCCCGGCGGGCCCGCCGCACGTTTCGCAAAACCGCGGCGAGCCAGGCCAGAGCTTCATACCGGGGCCACTTCCATGCTTTCGCACGAGAGGACCAATTCCTCCATGGCGACGTCGCCGCCGCCTTTCGCGGCCAGGGTGGGTCCCGTGTATTTCATGGGCGCCACGCCTCCCAGCGTCCATTTCTGCACGCCATTGCCAGCCTCATCGCGCAGGGTGATGACGATGGTTCGTTTCGCCAGAATCCCGGTCTGACGCGTGGCGGTGATCCACGCCCAAAGATCGCTGGAATTCACAATGCCCCGTTTGCAGGTGACATCGCCCACCTTGTGGATGCCGGGGACTTTGCGGACGTGATTGGCACGGTCATTGCCATTCCGATACTCCGCCATGGTGATCTCCGAGCTCAGGCCGGAGACGTCTGAAAACCCGCCGAGGGGTTGGGTTTCGCCGATGGGACCGTTCAAATTCACCAGGAAATTGAACGCGCCGTAGGGTGTAATACGATCAGGCATAACTCGATAATATTAGGTTTGAAGGATGGGGGGTGGCGCTCAGCTCCGGGCATCGGCCGTCTTTTGTCCAATGCGGAAAATTACGAACTCCGCGGGTTTCAGCACCGCGACGCCGATCAGGCAGATCAGCCGCCCGTTGTCGAGATCGTTCTGGGTCATCGTGCTCCGATCACACCGGACGAAATAGGCCTCCTTGACGGATTCTCCGAGGAGATTGCCCGAAACCCATTCATTATAGAGGAACGATTCGATGGTCTCGGTGATATTGGCCCACAACCGCGGGCCATTATTCTCAAAGACCGCCCACTGGGTGCTGCGGTCGATGGATGCCTCCAGGTAGATGAAGTAACGACGGACGTTGAGGTATTTGAATTCCGGATCCGAGGAGACGGTCCGGGCGCCCCATACCCGGTAGCCGCGACCGGGGAAAAATCGCAGGCAATTGACCCCGAGCGGGTTCAGGAGTTGGTTTTGCGCAAAATTGACATCGACCTCAAAGCGCAACGCACTGCGCACGATTTCGTTGGCCGGCGCCTTGGCGACACTTTGTTCGACGTCGTTGCGGGCGTAGATGCCGCAGAGAAACGCGGAGGGTGGAAGGGTGAGTTCCCGCGGAATATCGTCGCGGCCCGAGCGGGCCAGCGGATTGGCCACCACGACCCACGGATAATAAAGCGCGGCGCGACTGGAATCGATTTGTCCGCGGTCTTCCCGGATTTCGCTGGGCAGTTGATTGGGCCGGGAGTCCAGCACTGCGACCCGATAGGCCCGGGGCAGGGACACGTGAGCCAGCAACGCGCGTTGGATGCCCTGGAAATCGCCATAGGCTGAGTGTCCCGGGGCAGCGATGATGGAAATGTCTTCGAGCCCACGCAGTTGTGCCAGGGCGGCTTGATACGTGCCCGGGGTCTCCGGATCCCCCACGTTGGGTTCATTGCCATCAGACCCGCCTGCCGTGGCGAGCGACAGGGTCGCAGTGCGTCCCGTGAGTTCGTCGCCCGTGACCGAGTCCCCGGCCGCAATCGGGTTGGGGGCAAAGAGCGCACTCCGCAGGGCGAAGGGGGACACGCCTGCCGCGATGCGGAAGGCGAACATATTCTCGAGCGCCTCGCGTCGACTCGGGGGAGTTTCCCCCAGCAAAGTTCCCAGGTATCGCTGCGTCCCCGCGGCGAGGGTCAGGTCATCAAAGACACCGTCCGCGCCGGTCGCATCCTCGGCCAACACCGCCACGGTAAGGAAACTGCCGAAGACCACCGTGGGATTCAGGGGTGCGGGCAGACCGAGTTGGGTCAGTCCGTCTTCCGCCAGCCATTGGTTGCCCGTGAGTTGAAATAGGATCGAATTAGGTCCGGCAATTCCCCGCGCGGTGGCGTCGGCCGTGAGACCCAAGGCGGTGTGCGCCGAATTCGGCCCGGCATCCAGCACCGTCAATGTCCGAAACGGAACCGGGTTTCCACCGACTGCCGTGCGCAGGAGCAGACGTCCGGTGGCATCCACCGAGGCGGTCACCCCAATGGGAATGGCCGCGAGCGCCGTATTGATTTCCTGCGGCAGGACGGCATCGAGATTGGCGAATGGATTGCCGGCACCTTGCGGCACCGACACCGGTCCCCCGGGAAAGGCCAAACCGGCGGCAATATCGGTGGTGACGGTCAACCGCGTGCCATGACCCCGTCGTTGAGTGGTGAAGACGATTTCGGCGCCCACCGCGGGTGCTGCCGGGGGAGCGGTAAATTGTTCGCCCGCCACTGCGAGTCGAACGGTGGCGCGTTGGAGCCGACCGCTGATAAACGTCAAAAAGTCCGCCGCGGGAAGACCGGGAACCGGCGTGACGGGCAGCTGAACGGTCTGCCGATCCCGGATGCGGATCGTCAGGGTTTCGCCGGCAGCAACCGCAATGTTGGCGGGCAGGGCGTTCACCGAGCGAACGGAAACCTGTCCGGAAGCCCCGTTAAAGCCCGCCGGGAGATTGGCGTTGGGAATCGCCGGGATGGCGCTCGCCAATTCCACGTCCACCGGGTAGCTGAAATTGCGGGTTGTGATCACCAATTCGTCGCCTTGCGAGGGGCCCGCCGCCGCGACAAAGAGCTCGCCGGAGGACGACAGGCGCGCACTGCCCAGACGGAGTTCCGCATTCAGAGCCCGGATGAACGCCGCGCGGGAATAGGGATTACCGCCCGGGTTCGGTGGTACCTGGATCGTCTGCTCGTCGGTGATATCCACCGTCACCGTGCGCGTTGCCGGACCCAGCACCGTATTGGCTCCCAACGCCGCGTTGGAGCGCAGGGAGACCTGTTCGCCCGGAAAGTTGAGGTTGGTCGCCGGTGCTCCGTTCAAACTGAACCGCAGCGCCGAATTGTTCGCCACGGAATAGGGACCCACCTGCGACGAGCGCAATGCCGCCGGCCGGGCCTGCAGCAGAGTGCCTGGCGCGGCCGTCTCGAGGGCACGTCCATTCGCCGCCGAAAGAATTTCCCGCACCACGACGCGGCCGTTGCCCAAGGTGCCCGGGAAGCGGGCCACCAGGCTGACCCGAGGCCCGTTCACGTCCTGAAGCAACACCCGTTGTGCCGCCAGGCCGCCCGAGGCGACCCGCGTCACGTAGAGCCGGGTGCCACCCTCGTTGAAGAAATTCAGGACGCCGTGCGCGATATAATTCGGTACCGGCTGCCCGCCCAGAACCAGATCCTCGAGGCCCCCGTAAATACGGACAAAATCGCCAAAACTGGTGAGAAGCTCGGGCGGAGCCGGTGGGTGGTGCGCGGGATCCCGCTGGGTGGTGGCCAGCGGGCCGCGTCGAGTGGGGCCGACAAATGCCGTCGTGCTGGTGCCGACGCCTTCGATGGATTTTGCCCGAAAACTGGTCTCTTCGACGTAGACACCGGGCGCTAGATACTCTGGCATGTTATACCTCGTGGGTTAGTGGTTTAAGGAAACGTTAATACGGAAGTAAAGTTCGCGGTTCTCAGGGGTCGATGATGAGCACTCCATTTCGATCCAAAAACAAGCGGAGCGTCTCCCGCAGACCGGTCCGCAATTGCCGGGGGGCGGCGAGTTCCCCGGCGAGGACCCGATTCGGCAACGGGGCGTTTCCGGCCGGATCCAGTCGATTGAGATCGGGTATGGTTTCGTCGTCGTCGGGATCAAAATTCAAATCCAACCGCACCTGGATTCGCACCGCCTGATCGGGCGTCAGCACGTTCGGGCCGGCTTGATTCGCCCATTGGGTCACGGGAATATCCGGTATGGCCACCAGGGCCTCGGCGATCGCGGGCCGGCCGATTCGGGGCAGGGCGCGCCATTCCGTCAGCCCCCGTCCCAACAACCGACGCGGTGCATTTTCGTCTGCCAGAACCCGAATCAACGCCCCCCGGGAGGCCACCGTGCGAAAGACGCCCGACGGAGGGGCCGGCGGCGGCGGCACTTCGACTTCATGCCGCAGGTGGACCCGGAGAACGGCCCAATTCACCGATTCCACCGCACGCGGCGACGGCAACATCGCAACGATCACCGGCTCAAAGGTGGAGTCCGCGTTGAAGTGGCCGTTGGCCAAACGGGTGGCATCCAGGGTGCGGGGGAACGTCACGGTGAATTCGGCCGGCAAAAAGGCTCCGGAGCGATCAAAGGCCTGCAGGCGCAACGTGCGGGGGACGACGGCGGCAGGATCAAAATTCCCCGTGTAGTTAGCCATCCCGGGAATCTCGTGAAGGATGCCCAGGCCTCTTCCGTTGCTGAGAATGCGCAAGGGCGGCAGGAATTCGAGGGGCGGCGGTTGATTCCCGGTGACTTCCAAAACCCGGAAAGCAATGGGCCCGGGAATGGGCAGCCGGGTCACACTGCTGACCAGTTGCACCGCACCCAGAATCCGACGCTCGGCCCGCTCGGTGATCATGGCGTGGCCTCCAATTCCGCCGCCGTACGGTCCTGCCAGATGAAACGCTGGGCCACGACCGGGGCGCCGCTGCGCGAGACCCGCTCGGCTTCCAGCCGGACCACCCGTGCGACATAGGACACGCTCAACCGATACGAAGGGGTCAAGGAATCCCAAATACGGGCCATATCCTCCACGCTGAGTTCCTCCGGGATCAGGTGAATGACGTCTTCCACCGTCCACGCGGCATCGACATCCAGCGAGGATCGATCCAAGACCGGATTCTCATGCAGCGCGCGCATCAACCAACCCAGGAGCAGCAACTCGGTGTTCGCGTTGGCCGTCCAAAAACTGAAGAGGATATGGGCCTGCAGGGACAGCGGAACGGGATTCATGTCCCGATTGGCCAGGCGCCCGGCGGTGCGGAGATGGGGATCGATGGTGGCGCGATAGAGATAGACCGTCACTTGATTCTGACCCAGCAGCGGATTTTCCTCCGGATTTTCCCCCGCGGCGAGCTGATTGCTGCTGACGACACTGAAGGTACAGGCCGGCTTATTGGGAATTACCGCCGCCGCATATTGATTGCCCAGCCACCGGGCGAGCGATGTGGCCAGAGACGGCAGTGCGAAAACATTAGCCATACCAGGTATCGGGAAACGCGATGGAAAATATATAATCCTGAAACCGAGCGGCCGGACACGCCGCCTCAGTCAAATGCAATGGCCTCTTTTCGCAAAGGGACTAAAAGAAGTGATTCCTGTCAAGCCGTTCCCAAGTGATACAATACCAAATGTTTTTGCCGGGAATAAAAATCTGTCTCGAAGGTCTCAATTCGACGGCGTGCCAGCTGGTTTAATTCAGCGGGTGTGCTGGCTATGGTGCCGACTGAATTGCTGTTTCGATCCCTATTAAATGGGGTTCGATCTGCGGAGTCGGCCGTTGGAACAAGGCGCAAGCGGAGTGTCTGGGCGCAAAATGTGCCGACGCTGCTATTTGCTTTTACGGTATTGGTATAGGTCCTGTTCCCTGATTGATTAACCGTGACTCTGGCCGTCGCCGGGGCCCGTGTTTTCGGGAGAAGGAGCCCGGTCTTTCGACACTGCGGCGGTTTGGGAAAGTGTGGGGAATTCATATTGTTTGCGATTTATCTATAAATAGCCGGTAGAGTCAAAATGTTTTGTGTTAAATGTGTCGAACGGCCTGGGAGTTTTGAAAGCATTGCCGATTACGATTTCTGACGGAACGAACTATTCGGGTGGCGGCATAAAGCCGGTACGGAGTTCCGCCTTCAGGCGGTGGGGTGTGCGCTGGCCGGACGAGCGATGGGACCTCCGACGCGCTCAACCTGCCGAAAGCCCCGCCGGATAAATCCGGAACTCCGAACCTGGGATTGCCGCGTGTGTACCGCTGGTTTTTCAACCGGCGAGTCAGGGTTCTGGCACGGCCTCGGAAATGGATCGGGAAGGTCCCGATCCGGGTACGGAGTTCCGCCTTCAGGCGGTGGGGTGTGCGCTGGCCGGACGAGCGATGGGACCTCCGACGCGCTCAACCTGTCGAAAGTCCCGCCGGATAAATCCGGAACTCCGAACCGGGAACTCTGAAGCTGGAACTCTGAAGCTGGAACTCTGAACCGGGCGTTTCCCTGAGGGGCGGTAGGTAGGGGGGCGCGGTTTTGGACGGTGGGATTTCTTTGGTCCGATTTTGGCGTTCGGCGGGATCGTGTCGCATCATGGATCATCACGCCGATGAAATTGTCGCCTTTATCACAGGTTTGGTCGTGCGGTTGGCTTGGGGTCGCGCTCGGGCTTTCCGCCGGGGCCGCTGCGCCTGCCGCCCCGGGTCGCGTCGACTTCCGGCGCGATATCCAGCCGCTGTTGTCCGATAATTGCTTCGCGTGTCACGGGCCCGATACCCAGAAGATCAAGGGCGGTTTGCGCCTGGATCTCCGCGATGCCGCCGTCAAACCGGCCAAGTCCGGCAAGGTGGCCCTCGTGCCCCAAAAGGCGGCGGAAAGCGAACTGGTCCGGCGCATCCTGGCCACGGATCCCGATGATCTGATGCCGCCGGGCGAGTCCCACAAGGTCCTCACCGCCGCTCAGAAGGAGTTGCTCCAGCGGTGGATCAACGAAGGGGCCGAGTATCAGGGGCATTGGTCGTACTCGCCTCCGGTTAAACCCAGCGTGTCCGCCGGCCCCGAGGCCGTGGATCAGTTGGTGCACCGGCACTTGAAGGACGTCGGTTTGAAGCCGGCTGTCGAGGCGGATCGGCGGACCTTGGTGCGGCGGTTGTACTTCGATCTCGTCGGGCTGCCGCCGTCGCCGGAGGAAGTGCATGCGTTTGTCGAGGATCCGTCGCCGGATGCGTATCCGCGTTTGGTGGAACGGTTGCTGGCGTCGCCGCACTACGGGGAACGCATGGCCATCGGCTGGCTCGATGTGGTGCGGTTTGCGGATACGATCGGGTATCATTCGGACACGCCGCGGGATATCTGGCCCTATCGCGATTACGTGATCCGGGCGTTCAATGGCAACAAGCCGTTTGATCAATTCACGCGGGAACAGCTCGCGGGCGATCTGCTGCCGGGACCGACGTTGGAAGAGCAGGTGGGTTCCGCCTTCAATCGCCTCCTGTTGACCACCGAGGAGGGCGGTGCGCAGGAAAAGGACTACGAGGCGCGGTACCTGACCGATCGCGTGCGGGCGGTGGGGGCCGTCTGGCTGGGGCAGACCATCGGTTGCGCCCAGTGCCACGATCACAAGTTCGATCCCATCAAGGCGCGGGATTTCTATTCGATGGGCGCGTTTTTCGCGGATATCAAGGAACCGATCATCGGGGCCCGCGGTCCGGGCGCGTTGATTCCCACCGCGACGCAGGCGCCGGAACTTGCCCGACGTGTGGAGCGGGCCACGGCTTTGCAACGGGACTTCGACGGTCCACATCCGGAACTGTCCGAGGCCTATACGCGTTGGCAGTCCGAGCAACAGGCGGCGTTGGCCAGCGAAGGCGCCTGGACGCGCCTGGTGCCCGTGCAGGCGGATTCCGCGGGTGGGGCCACGTTGAAGATCCGGGACAATCAGTCGGTCCTGGTGTCCGGGAAAAACCCGGAGAAGGAAACGTACACGGTCCGCTTCACGAATGCGCCGGCCGGGTCCGCGGGTTTGCGCTTGGAGGTCCTCCCGGATGATTCGCTGCCCGCGAAGGGGCCGGGTCGGGCGGGGAACGGGAATTTTGTGCTGACCGAGGTGGTGGCGCGCGTGGAACGGGACGGCGCGGCCAGTCGAACGGTCGCATTCCGCACGGCCCGGGCGACGTGGGAACAGACCACGTTGGCGGAGAACAACCCGTACGGGCGGTGGTCCGCGGCGTCGGCCATCGACGGCGATGCGCGGGGGGAATTGGCGGGCTGGGCGATTCTGCCGGAGGTGGGACGGGCGCAGCAGTTGCAGTTGGAATTGAAGGAGCCGCTCACGCTGGCGCCGGCCGAGGTTTTGGTGGTGGAATTGCAGCAGAAGCACGGGACTGGCGGGCATAATCTGGGCGCGTTCCGATTGGGGACGACGACGAATCGCGAGGCGGTGCAATCCCCGCTCACGCTGCCGCCGGCCAAGGAAATTGCCGAGCTGCTCAAGGTGCCGGAGGTAAAACGATCGCCGGAACAACGCGACAGGCTCTTCGCGCACTTCAAGGGCCTCGCGCCCCAACTGGCGACGCTGCGGGATCAACTCGTCGAGGCCAAGAAGGCCCGCGCGGACTTCGAAGGCCCGATCGCCCGCTGCCTGGTGACCGAGCGCAACGACAAGCCGCGCACGGTGCGGATTTTGCCGCGGGGCAATTGGATGGTGGAGACGGGCGAGATCGTCGAGCCCGCCCTGCCGGCGTACCTGGCACATTCCCCGGCGACGCCCCCCGGTCGTCGGCTGACCCGCCTGGATCTGGCGAACTGGCTGGTGTCCGCGGAGAACCCGCTGACCGCCCGCGTGGTGATGAACCGCTTGTGGAAGCAGTTCTTCGGCATCGGACTTTCCAAGGTGATGGACGACCTCGGTTCGCAGGGGGAACCGCCGTCGAATCCCGCCTTGCTGGATTGGCTGGCCTGTGAGTTCCGGGAAAGCGGCTGGGATTTCAAGCACATGGTGCGGGTGATCGTTTCCAGCTCGACCTATCGACAGACCTCCGTCGCGTCGAAGGAACTGCTGGCGCGGGATCCGGAAAACCGCGAGCTGGCACGACAGAGCCGCTGGCGTCTCGACGCGGAACTGGTGCGCGACAACGCGCTGGCCATCGCCGGCATGCTCACGCCGGAGATCGGCGGACCGAGCGTCCGGCCGTATCAGCCGGAGGGTTATTGGGAGAATCTGAATTTTCCGGTGCGCTCCTACGAGCCGAGCGCGGGCGCGGGACTTTATCGCCGGGGTCTTTATGTCTGGTGGCAGCGCTCGTACGTACATCCCAGCATGCTCGCCTTTGATGCCCCGACGCGGGAGGAATGTGCGGTGGAACGGAATCGTTCCAACATCCCGCAACAGGCGCTCGTGCTGTTGAACGACCCGAGTTATGTCGAGGCCGCGCGGACGTTTGCGGTGCGGATTCTGCGCGAAGCCGGCACGGACGAAACCGGCCGGCTCGATTGGGCGTGGCGTCAGGCGTTGGGGCGATCACCGCGGGCCGAGGAACTGGTCGCGGTGCGGGCCTTGTTGACCAAGCATAGGGCGGAATTCCAAGCCAACGTGGCGTCCGCCCAGGCGTATTTGAAAATCGGCGCGAATCCGGCCCCGACGGAAATGGATCCGGCGGAATTGGCGGCCTGGACGGATATCGCCCGGACGTTGTTGAACCTGCACGAAACCATCACCCGTTCCTGAGCCATGAAGTTTGCCTCTGAATTCTCGCAATACCTGCGGCAGCAACAGACGCGGCGGGTTTTTCTCGGTCGCACGTCCCAAGGGGTCGGGGCGCTGGCCCTGGCGTCGCTTCTGGAACCGCGCGTGCTGCGGGCGGGCGGTCTGACGCCGTCGCCGCGCGGCACCGGCGTGATCCAGCCGCTGCACTTCGCGCCCAAGGCCAAGCGCGTAATCTGGCTCTCGATGGCGGGCGGGCCGTCGCACCTGGAGACCTGGGATCACAAACCCAAGCTCGCGGAAATGCACGGGCAGGCGATGCCCGAGTCGTTTACCAAGGGCAAACAGATCGCGCAATTGCAGGGGCAGAAACTCACCTGCTACGGACCGCAGCATAAGTTCCAGCGGTTCGGCAAGGTGGGCGTGGAGATTTGTGAACTCTTTCCCCAAATCGGCTCGGTGGCGGACGAGATTTGCTGGGTTCGTTCCATGACCACCGAGGCGATCAATCACGATCCCGCCCACATGTTCATGAACACGGGTTCGCAGATCGCCGGTCGCCCCAGCATGGGCGCGTGGTTGACCTACGGGCTGGGTTCGGAAGCGGAGAATCTGCCGGGGTTTGTGGTGCTGACGTCGCTCGGACGCGGCGGACAGAACCAGCCGATCGCGGCGCGCCAATGGGCGCCGGGCTTTCTGCCGAGCCGTTTCCAGGGCGTGCATCTGCGGGGCAAGGGCGATCCGGTCATGTACCTCGGCTCCCCGGCTGGCGTGACGCGCGAACAGCAGCAGGACGTGGTGAAAACCATCAATACGCTGAACGCCCAGCAGGATGCGATTGTGGACGATCCGGAGATTGCCACGCGCATTGCGCAGTATGAACTGGCCTTTCAGATGCAGGCGAGTGTGCCGGAGTTGATGGATGTGGCCCATGAACCGGCGAAGGTGCTCGAGCTGTACGGGTGCAAACCGGGCGATGGCTCGTTTGCGTCGAACTGTTTGCTCGCGCGCCGATTGGTGGAGCGCGGAGTGCGCTTTGTGCAGTTGTATCACAAGGATTGGGATCACCACGGTGGGGTGAAACAGGGCGTTATCTACAAGGCCGAGGAGATCGATCGCGCATGCATGGCGTTGATCACGGATCTGAAGCAGCGCGACATGCTCAAGGACACGCTGATTGTCTGGGCCGGGGAGTTTGGTCGCACGCCGATGAGCCAGGGCGGGGACGGACGGGATCATCACAACGCCGGGTTTACGATCTGGCTCGCGGGGGGCGGCATCCGCGGGGGATCCATCTATGGATCGACCGACGAATTGGGGTATGCGGCGGTGGAGAATCCGATCGATGTCCACGATCTGCACGCCACGATGCTGCGCCTGCTGGGGATCGAGCACACGCGCATGACGGTGAAATTCCAGGGCTTGGATGCGCGCCTGACGGGCATTGCCGGCAAGGTGATCAAGGATCTGATGGCGTAGCCGCGCGGGGCGTCAGCGACGGCCGCTGCGGTCGTCCCCAGCGGGAAAGACCCCCTATTCTGCTCGTGCGGCCGCGTGCGGGGGCACGCGAATGCCCAGCCAGCAGGCGGCGCCGGCCAAGCCGATAATCGCGCCCAGGCCCAGCCCCCACGACCAGCCCAGATGGGTGCCGATGATGGGCGTCAGCAGCGGGGCCAGCAGACCGATGCCATTGCCGCCGGTGTTCATAATGGCGGCGGTGGTGCCGCCCCGGTGTCGACCGAGCCGCACGGCGGTGGTCCAGAAGGCACTTTCCGTGAGGCCCAGGATGCCGAGCGCGAGCGTGAACCAGGTGACCACCCAACCAATTTGCGTGGACCCAATGCCGGCGAGCAGGCAGGCGGCGCTGGCGCCCATGCCGAGCGCGGGCAGCCAATGACGCCGGGCGTCGCCGAATCGCGATTCCCACTGACCCTGCAACCAGCCGCCCACGGGCATGCCGAAAGCCATCGCCAGATTCGGCAGCCCCGCATAGAAGCGGCTCTGCACTTTTTCCAAGTGCAGGATTTCGTCGAAGTAATAGTGGAGCCAGTAGAAGAAGAGGTATTGGAAATAACCCACGGCGGCGTAGCTCAAGGTGAGCAGGACCAGCGATCGGAGGTCCAACGGGAGGGCGGAAGTGGGCGCGGTGGGTTGTGCACTGGCGCTCGCTTCGACCGGCAAATTCGTGTCGGGATGATCGCGGCCCACCCACCACCAAAGGGTGGCGAGTCCCAACGTGAGCCCGCCGGTCAGCAAAAAGGCGCGGGGCCATTCGACCCAGTCGATCAGGCCGCCAAAGATCGGATGCACGACGGCGTACGCGAGAATCGAAGCGCCGGTGACCAGTCCATTGGCGAGCGGCGCCTGCGCGGGGGAAAACCAGTTGCCGATGGCGCGGGCGGCGCCGGGATGCAGCGGAGCGCTCACCAGACCCATGGTGGAGCGAACGATGAGCAGGGCGGTCAGAATGGGCAGGGACGAAAGAAAACCCAGACCGACGAGCCCGGTGAACCCGCAAAAGATGGCGGAGCCCACGGCCATCAGGGTCAGGGTGAGTCGCGGACCGGTGCGATCGAGGAAGAGTCCGCCCGGGATCATGAAGAGCGTGTAGACGATCAGGAACGACGAGTAGACCGCGCCCATCTGCTCCGGCGAGATGTGGTGCTGGGCCATGATCCGCTCATCGCCCGCGCTGGTGATGCTGGCGCGATTGAAGTGATTGAGAAAACACAGCGCCATCAGGAGCGCGAGAATGCCGATTTGCGCGGCATTCCAGACGCGGGTCCGGGCAGATGGGGGTGGCATGGTGGGAGGGTGAAGGAGGAAGGAAGAAGGTAGAAGGATGAATTTTCAGTGGCCGGGGTGCGCAGTTTCTCTTCGACGGGTTGGGGTCCGGTGGTACGTCATTCCAAAGCGGTAGGGGGCTGCCGCAGCCCAGGACGCTGGCGCGAGTTCTCGGCGGCCTTATGAAGATCGCGTTTTTTGGAGGGTGGAAGTCCTCGGATGTTTGCGCGACTACTGATGTGGTGGGTAAATGCTTCAAGTTTTTCCTGAATCCTTTTCACCGTCGGCCGTCCGTCCGTTTAACTTCCTGAGACATGAGAGTTGGTTGGTTGTTGATCGCCGCTGGTTTGGGCGGGCTGTCGGGGTGCTCGAAATCGAGTCCGCCCGCCGCCGCGCCGTCGCCGGATGCACCCGTGACGGTGACGGTGGCCACCCTCGCCACTGAATCCCTGGATCGTACCCTGGCGGTGGTCGGAACGTTGTTTGCGAAGGATGAAGCCGTGGTGGCGGCGGAGGTGGAAGGCAAGATCGAGAAGACCGGGGCCGAGTTCGGGGATCGGGTGCGGGCGGGGCAGGAACTCGCGTTGATCGCCACGGAGACCTATGCGGCGCTCGCGCATCAGGCGGCTGCGCGCGTGACCCAGGCCCAGGCGAATGCCAGCAGCGCGGACCATGAACTCAGTCGACAGGAGATTCTGCGGAAAAGTGGCATCGCATCGCCGGCCGATCTGGATTCGGCGGTCGCTGCGGCGGATTCGGCGCGCGCGGCGGTGAAGGCGGCGCAGGCCGCGGAGACGGTGTCGAAATTGAATCTCGAACACAGCCACATCCGCGCACCGTTTGATGCCGCGATTTCCGAGCGGTTGGCGGGGGCGGGCGATTACGTGGTGGCCGGCACGCCGCTGTTTCGCATCGTCGATGACGCCGTGCTGAAATTCATCGTAGCCGCACCGGAGGCCGACGCCCCGCGCATCCAGAAGGAACAGGTGGTGCGCTTCACGGTGGATGCGTATCCGGATCGGACGTTTGAGGGGAAGGTGTTTCTGATCAGTCCGCAGGTCAGTGCGGCGACCCGGATGTTTTCTCTGGGGGCCCTGGTGCCCAATGCGGAGCGCACATTGAAGGCCGGTACTTTTGCCCGGGGTGAGATTGTGCTGGAACGGGGGATTCCCACGGTCCTCGCCCCGTTGGAATCGATCATCGTCTCGTCCGGCAATGCGCGGGTCTTTGTGGTGAGCAACAATGTGGTGCGCCTCCGGCCGGTGACCCTGGGCCGGGTGGTGCGGGATCGCCAGGAGGTCAAGGGCGTGGCGGCGGGCGAGGTCGTGGTGACCAGCGGCAACAGCAAGCTGCGCGACAATCTTCGGGTGGTGCTCCGCCGATGAAGTCCTCTCACGAATCACCGGCGACGCCGGTTTCCCCGTCCGATGTCGGCGTCGGTTTGGCGGACGTGTGCATCCGCCGGCCGGTCTTTGCCACGATGCTGAATCTGCTGCTCGTGGTGGTGGGCTGGTTCGCGTTTCATGAGCTGGGCGTGGACCAGTTGCCCAACGTCGAGCTGCCCATCGTCACGGTGACCACGACTTTGCGAGGAGCATCGCCGGAGGAGATCGAGACCAGCGTCACCAAGCCCATCGAGGAGATCATCAACACGGTGCCGGGCATCGATGAACTCAGTTCCTCCAGTCGGGAGGGTTTCTGCATGGTGACGGCGAATTTCTTCATGGACCGCGATCGCGACCAGGCGGCGCAGGACGTGCGGGACAAGGTGAACACGATTCTGTCGCGCCTGCCGGCCGGGACGGAGACGCCGATCGTGGACAAGTTTGAAGTGGATGCCGTGCCGGTGTTGACGCTGGCGATCAGTGCGCCGCGGGACTTGAAGGAAATCACCTTCTTCGTCGACAAGCTCATCAAACAGAATCTGGAGACAGTTCCGGATGTCGGCGCCATCACGCTGGTGGGTGGACGGCTGCGGGCCGTGCAGGTGAGCATCGAGCCGGAGCGTCTGCGGGCCTACAACCTGACGGTGGAGGATGTCCGGCGCGCGTTGGAATCACAGAACCTGGAAGTGCCCGGCGGCCGCGTGGAACAGGCCGGGCGCGAACTGGTGCTACGGACGCTTGGGCGCATGCGGACGGTGCCCGAATTTGAGCGCTTGATCGTGGCGTCGGTCGGTGGCCAGCAGGTGCATTTGTCGCAGGTCGCCCGGGTTACCGATGGCATTGAAGAGCCGCGGACGCTGGTGCGCTTGAACGGCACCAATTCGATCACCCTGGTGGTGCGCAAGCAGAGCGGATCGAACTCGGTGAAGTTGATCGATGCCCTCAAGGAGCGCCTCGAACAACTGCGTCCGACGCTGCCGTCCGACTGCCAGGTGTTGGTGATCCGCGATCAATCGCGCTTCATCCGGCGGAATCTGGACGAGGTCACCTTTCATTTGTTCCTCGGCATGGCGTTGGTGGGATTGACGGTCTTTTTCTTCCTGCACGACTGGCGGGGCACGTTGATCGCCAGCGTGGCGATCCCGGTGAGTTTGATTGCGACGTGTGCCTTGATGAAGGCGATGGGTTATACGCTCAACAACTCCACGATGCTGGCGCTGATGTTCAGCGTGGGCGTGGTGATCGATGACGCCATCGTGGTGCTGGAGAACATCCATCGCACGATGGAGGAGCAGGGGCTGAGTGCCGTGGAGGCCGCGCGCCGCGGCACGCGGGAGATCGCTCTGGCCGTGTTGGCGACGACGCTATCGCTGGTGGTGATCTTCGTACCGCTGGGGATGATGCGGGGCCGGACCGGCATGTTCTTCGCCAGCTTCGGCTGGACCGTGGCGTTTGCGATTTTGGTGTCGCTCTTCGTGAGTTTCACGCTGACCCCGATGCTCGCGGCCCGTTTTCTGCGGCACAGCACGAACGAAAAGGAACGCGAACTCAAGGCGCACGGCGGTCGCTTGATGCGGTGGCTGGCCGACCACTACGAGGCGATTCTTCGTTGGAGTTTGTCGCATCGATGGGTGGTGATGAGCCTGTGCGGGCTTTGCGTGGCCTCGCTCTGGTGGCTGTATCCGATGACGAAATTCACCTTTGTGGCGCAGGACGACACCAGTGAATTCGAAGTGGGTTTGACGTTCCCCGAAGGCACGAGTTTGGCGCGCAGTGCTCAGTTGGCGGCGGAGGTGGAAGCGGATATCAAGGGCATCCATCTGGACGGGGAATCGGCCGTACTGGACACGCTGGTGACCATCGGCACGACCAGCGGGCGTTTGGGCAAGGGCGAGGGGGATGTGACCCTGGGCACGCTTTATTGCCGGCTTCCGGAACTGGGCGGGCGGTTGGATCAATTGGAACGGCACTCGCGGCGGTGGGGGCAGCCGGAGGCAATGTCGGCGGCCCGCCGTTTGTTGGCGCGGTATCCGGACATCCGTTCGAGCGTTCAGGCGATCAATGCCATGGGCGGCGGCGGACCGGGGCGGGGCGGGGAGATCGCTTTTAATCTGATCGGTCCCGATCTCAGCAAGCTGACCGAGTACTCGGATCACTTGGTGGAACTGCTCCGTGCGGATCCGGGCCTGACGGACGTGGACACGACGCTGTCGAACCGGAAGCCCGAGTTGCAGGTGCACATTGACCGAGAGAAGGCGAGTCAATTTGGTCTGCGGGTGGAGGAGATTGCCACCACGCTGCGCGTTTTGGTCGGTGGATTGATCGTGGGCGCCTACAAGGAGAATGACGATCAATACGATGTCTGGCTGCGGGCCCGGGCGGCGGATCGCGGGACGGTGGAATCCTTGCAGCAATACACGGTGCGCAGTCGGGCCAGCACCAATACGGACCGGATTCCCCTCGTGCCGCTGGGAAATTTTGTGCGCCTGGAGGAGGCCCGGGGGCCGAATCAAATCGACCGGTTTCAACGGCAACGGCGCGTGACCATGGTGGCCAACCTCGGGACTTACTCCATGGGCGAGGCGGTCAAGGCGGTGGAGCAGGCGGTGACGCGGTTGGATCTGCCGCCGGAGTATCAGGTCGTGATGGTGGGACGCGCGAAGCAATTCCAGGAGACGATGCGGAACTTCGCGCTCGCGTTCCTGGTGGCTGTGCTCTTCATGTACATGGTACTCGCCGCGCAGTTCGAGCACTTCATTTATCCAATCAGCATTCTGCTGGCGGTGCCGTTGGCGCTGCCGTTTGCGCTCGGGTGGATGGTGTTTCTCAACGAGCAGCTCAACATCTTCGCCATCTTTGGTCTCTTCATGCTGGCCGGCGTGGTGAAGAAAAACGGCATCATGCAGGTGGATTACACCAATGTGCTACGCCGCCGCGGAATCGCCCGCGAAACGGCCATCCTGCAGGCCAACCGGGTGCGGCTGCGGCCCATCCTGATGACCACGATGCTGCTGGTGGTGTCGATGATTCCGGTCGCCTTGGGCGTGGGACCGGGGGCGGGCGGGAGGGCGTCGATGGCGAAGGTAATCATCGGCGGCCAGGCGCTGTGCCTGTTGTTGACGCTGCTGGTGACCCCGGTGAGCTACGCCATCTTTGACGATTGGGGCCAGTGGCTTCAGCGCCGTTTTCGGCGCTCAGTACACTGACCGAGAAGTCACGCGGGCCGGAGCCCCGATGGCTCTAGCCCGGCGGGGCGGGTGGCCCGATCTCAGTCCTTCGGGGCGGTGGCTGTGCGGAGGGCGTCGAGCGCGGTGCGGAAGTCCTCCGGCAACGGGGCATTGAATTCCATGAACCGTCCGTCCCGGGGATGCCGGAACGCCAGCTTGTGTGCGTGCAGCATCTGGCGGGGGACGGTGACTTGCGTGGCTTCCTCGACCCGCTGCGTGGGCTTTTTCCCGTACACTTCGTCGCCCAGCAGCGAATGCCCGAGATATTGGAAATGCACCCGGATCTGGTGCGTCCGGCCGGTATGCAGTTGCGCCTCGCAATACGTCGCGATGCCGCCGAACCGCTCCAAGGTGCGATAAGTGGTCCAGGCCTCGCGCCCACCGTCCTTTACCGCCATGCGTTTGCGATGGGAACTGTGCCGGGCAATCGACGCCCGGATGTCGCCCGCCAGCGGTTGGACGTCCCCGCAGGCGATCAATTGGTAGACCTTTTCCACGTCGCGCCGACGAAACGCATCGGTCAGCTGGATGTGGGTGCGATCATTCTTGGCCACCACCATGGCGCCGCTGGTGCCGAGATCGAGACGGTGGACGATGCCCGGTCGTTCGACGCCTCCGACACCGCTCAGGCTGCCGCGGCAGTGATGGAGCAGGGCGTTGACGATGGTGCCGTTGTCGTGGCCGGCGCTCGGGTGGACGACCAGATCCTGCGGCTTGTTGATGACGATCAGATCCGCGTCTTCGTGCAGGACTTCGAGGGGGATTTCCTGGGCGATAAGTTTGGGCGCATCGGGACTGGGCCACGCGATGGTGACGACGTCGCCGAGCAGGACCGGATGGGTGGGTTTGACGAAGCCGCCGTTCACCCGGATGCGGCCATCGATGATGAGCCGTTGGATCATCCCCCGGGAGACCTCGGGCAGGAGGTGCGCGAGGTGACGATCCAGCCGTTCGCGCGGTAGGGTGTATTCCAGCACCAAGGTGTCCGTTTGTGCCATTTGATCACTGCAAGGTGCGGGATGGCCCGCGCTGGGCAAGGTGATGGTGAGACCAAGAAATGCTCAGGGGCCGGGCGCCAGGCCGCAGTTTTACCGAAGGTCACGATGGGAACGGGGAATCGTGACGATGGCTTCGATCCTTCCGGTTTTTGATTTCACCCGCGAGTGGATCGCTTGGATTCGTTCCTCTCCTGCGGTGGAAGTCCGGCCGCGATCCAAAAACCGGTACCAACCTCCCTATTCGCCCAGCGTAGCAATCGTGCCAAGCTCACTATCTTCGCCGAATAGGGAGCCAGCCTCAGTATCTTGCGCGGGGCTCGGCGCCGGTGATGCAGCGGGCGGTGGAGGGCACTTAAGGCAGTGGACCCGGCCCGGAACGGGCATTTTGGGCTGCGGGTCAGCCCGTTTGGCAGGCCCCGACGCCTCCGGCGGGACGACCGCGCCGGCGATCGGCAGAGTTCCCCCTTTCCGGCGCGGGGATTTTGCCGTTTCGGCTGGGTGTGGATTGGGTTCTTTGAGCCGTCAGCCGATGGCGTCGACGCGCAGGTCACGGAGGACGCTGATTCCGGGGAGTGGGACGCCCCGGATGGAGCGGGCCCCATCCTTCCGCTTCGGACTGAAGCGGTCTCGAAACCGAATGAACTGCTGATCCACAAATTCCCGCGAACCCAGGATTACCCCATCGCTGAAATGCCGTATCCGCAGGCGTAGCACTTGCCCCCCGCCCAACTCGCCTCCACGCGCCAGCTCGGCGCGGATCGTGTCCGGGTCCAACACCTGTTTGTCGCTCGCATTGGCGGAACCGGCCGTCACGAAAAGCAGGCAGCGGTAGGCGGCGGCGGCCGCCGGCCAGTCCTGCGGTTCCAGGAAGCTCATCAATCCCTGCTGGATCCTGCTGTTGCCCACCAGCGCGGCGGCGTAGCCGCAGTGCCGGTAGTCCTTCGGATCCGAGACCAATCCCGCCCGGACGGGATTCAGATCAATGTACGCCGCCAACGTCTGCACCGACG
>CANIZL010000044.1 GCA_947471985.1 Verrucomicrobiota bacterium
ACAAGGTCAGTTTCTCAACCTCCGACGCCAAAGCCCGCAGATTCGGACCGACCCGATTGACGAGTTCCGCGAGGGCTTCGTCGGCGATATCCTTGCCGGCGGCCTGAATGGCCCGAATGGCTTCGCTCTCCGCCTTTCCAGCCCAGTCCTTGTCCTCCGCGGAAAGCGCGGCAAACATCTCGACCGATCCGAGCTTCGCGAGGGTTTTGTAAAAGGTGCGTACGCGGTTGGGTTTGCCGCCCGAGATCAATAGACGAACCCCGTCCCAGCGGAACGTCTTCAACTCGTCCGCCAAAACACCCAATTCGGCCGTCACCGCCGCGCTCCCCGCGGTTCGTTCCTCGCCCAGAAAGGTGCAATTCTGCCACCACACCACCTTGGCGCCCCCAAAAAACGGCAGCGTGTTCAGCGCTTCGCGCAGGCGGCCGATCGATTTCAGGGCCTCGTCCGTGTTCAGCGCCGTGGCATCGACGATCTCGTGGTCCATCCCGCCCAGCTCCACCGTCCAAGTGGCATACGCCTGTTTCGCCCGTTGTTTCACGGAGAAGTCATCGTCCCCGCAGATCAACAGGACGGGCGCGGACGCAGCGGTTTCAGGGGCGGCAGCCATGGCACTCAGAGTTCAAAACATTTCCCGCGAACGGGACCCCGACCGCCCCGGAATATCGGGCGGACGGACGCACCCAGCCTCTGCGGTCGGAAGCCCCACGTCATCCTCATTTTTCCAGGATCACATCGCCCCCCACCACGCGCTCCAGCCGACCGTGCTCGGTGCGCAAGAGGAGAGCACCCTCGTCATCCAACGCTTCGGCCCGGCCGGCGACGATCCGATCGCCGACGTGCAACGTCACCCGCCGGCCGAGCGTCACGCACCGGCGCATCCATTCGTCGCTGAGTTCGTGAAAATCCCCGGCCAGGAAGCGCGTATACACGGTGTCCAATTCCTGAATCAGGGCCGTGGCCAATCCCGGGCGGTCAATTGGCTCACCCGCCTGTTCGCTCAGGGAAGTCACCACGTCCCGCAGTTCCTCCGGCAGATCCGCGGAACGAAGATTTACGTCGAGACCGATGCCCAGGATCACGTGGCGGATGTGATCCAGCTCGGCGCCCAACTCCAGCAGGATGCCGGCGGCCTTGCGATCCCCGAAGACAATGTCGTTGGGCCACTTGATCCCGGGGCGGAGACCGGTGTGTTTCTCGATGGCCCGCGCCACGGCCACCGCGGTGATCACGGTTAACTGGGTCGCCGCCTGCGGTGCGAGACGGGGACGCAGGAGCACGGAACACCACAAACCCTGCCCCGCGGGCGAAAGCCAGGTCCGGCCGAGGCGACCACGCCCTTTGGTCTGAGATTCCGCAAAAACCACAATCCCTTCCGCCACGCCATCCCGGGCCAATTTTTCCACCACGTCATTGGTCGAAGTGGTTTCGGCAAACACCCGAATGTCCCGGCCAATGCTCCGCACGGGACCGAGGCGGGCGAGCAGATCCTCGCCATGGAGGACGTCGGGGGACGCCCGCAGGACATATCCGGCGTGCGGACTCGCCTCGATATCGTAGCCAAACCGCCGCAATTCCTCGATCCGATTCCATACCGCCGCGCGCGACACGCCCAGTTCCTTGGCCAGCAGGGCCCCCGAGGCACCGTTCACGCCGCCGGCTCGGAGGGCCCGCAAGATCAATACGTCAGTATGCACCAGAAAGAGGGCTGATCTCTTAGCACACCCCGGACCAGTCGCCAACCTGCCACCCGCGGACCGCCCCGAAGTTTTTCCGCGCCTTGCGCCCGGGCCGGCGTATCGCCTAGCATCCCGCCCCTTCCGTTTATGAAAGTGTACATTGATGGTCAGTTCCTCGACGAAGCCAACGCCAAGGTGAGCGTGTTTGATCACGGTCTCCTCTACGGCGACGGCGTATTCGAGGGCATCCGGATGTACCACAACCGGGTTTTCAAACTCCGGGAGCACATCGAACGGCTTTACTGGTCCGCCAAGGCCATCTTGCTGGAGATTCCCATGACCCAGGAGGAGATGATCCAGGCCACGATCGAAACGTGCCGCCAGAACAATCTCCGGGACGGCTACATCCGACTGCTGGTCACCCGTGGCAAGGGAACGCTCGGGCTCGATCCCCGGCGCTGTCCGAAGCCGTCGGTGGTCATCATCGCCGCCAACCTCCAGATGTATCCGGCCGAGCTTTACCAAAAGGGCATGGCCATCGTCACGGTGCCGACGACCCGCAATCTGGTGAACTCGGTCAATCCCGCGATCAAGTCGCTGAATTACCTGAACAACATCCTGGCCAAGATCGAAGCGAACAACGCCGGAGTGGAAGAGGCCATCATGCTGAACAGCGATGGCTTCGTCGCCGAATGCACCGGGGACAATGTCTTCATCATCCAGAAGGGTCGCCTGATGACCCCGCCGCTGAGCGCCGGAGCGCTTTACGGGATTACCCGCAACACCGTGCTGGATTGCGCTCGAGCCGCCGGCATCCCCACCAGCGAACCGCTGATGACCCGCTACGATGTCTACACGGCGGACGAGATGTTCCTGACCGGCACCGCGGCGGAAATGATTCCCGTCGTCAAAGTGGACGGCCGCGTGATCGGGAACGGACAAGTCGGTCCGTTGACGCTCCAGCTGCTGGCCGCGTTCCGGGAGACCACCAAGACCGCGGGCGAAATCATTTTCGCCTGATGCGGTAATTCCTGGGGTCCAAAAGCAAAAGCCGCCGCCCGTCCTCTCGGACAGCGGCGGCTTTTTTGTGTCGCCGACCTACGAAGTCCCCGCACCGATCGGAGGCTTCCCCTGCTCTTCCAGACAACGGATGGCCAGTGCGGTCCAGCCGGTCTGATGATTCGCGCCGAGGCCGCGCCCGGTTTCGCCGTGGAAGTATTCGTGAAAGAGCAGCAGATCCTTCCAGTGGGGATCGTTGGCGAACCGCGGATTCGCCCCGTGACAGGGTCGTTGCCCGTGTTCATCCGCGAGAAAAAGGGCGGCCAGACGACGTTGCAGATCTCGCGCGATCTCCGCGAGGTTGGCCATCCGGCCGGATCCATGCGGATATTCCACCTGAAACTCGTCGCCGTAAAAATGGTGGTACCGTTCCAGGGCCTCAATCACCAGATAATTTACGGGAAACCAGATCGGTCCGCGCCAGTTGGAATTGCCGCCGAAGAGCCAGGAATTCGATTCACCCGGGACGTAATCCACCCGGTACTCCATCCCTTCCTGATTCAGCACGAACGGGTGTTTCTCGTGGTATTTGGAAAGGCTGCGCAGGCCGTATTCGGACAGGAATTCCTGCTCGTCGCCGAGATACCGCAGCACACTTTGCAGGCGACTGCGCGTCGGAATCGCCAGCAGCAGCTTCGCCTGTGAATTGGAGCGCCCCAGCGCGATCCCCCGACTCAGCGCGTGCTTGTGTTCGACAAACCACTGCAGTCGACGCTGGAATTCGGGCAGATGCGCCAAATCGACCTCCTCCAAAACCTCCACGGCGATCAACGGGAGCAACCCGACCATGGAACGGGTCTTCAGTCGCACCGTCTGGTTGCCCGTCTCCAATTGATCGTAATAAAACCCGTCCGCCTCGTCCCAAAGCCCGGTCCCACCGGCGGTGTTCATCGCCTCGGCAATTTGCACGAAGTGTTCCAGAAACTTGCTCGCCATGTCTTCGTAGGCGGTCCGCACCTGGTCGCCGTCGCAGGCCAACTCTAAGGCGATGGCCAGCATCGTTGAGCAATAAAACGCCATCCACGCGGTGCCATCGGCCTGATTCAACGCTCCCCCTCCCGGGAGCGGCTTCGAGCGGTCAAAGACGCCGATGTTGTCCAGGCCCAAAAAGCCCCCGGAAAACAGGTTTTTACCCGTGGCGTCCTTGCGATTCACCCACCAGGTGAAGTTGAGCAGCAGCTTTTGGAAAACGCTTTCGAGGAAATTCCGATCCCGGCCGCCCCGGGGTCCGGTGAGTTTATACACCCGCCACGCCGCCCACGCGTGCACCGGCGGATTCACGTCACCAAAAGCAAACTCATACGCCGGGATCTGTCCGTTGGGATGCATGTACCATTCCCGCAGAAACAGGCCCAACTGCTGCTTGGCAAAATTGCCGTCGATGCGCGCAAACGGGATCATGTGAAAGGCCAGATCCCAGGCCGCGAACCACGGATACTCCCATTTATCCGGCATCGAAAATACGTCCCGGGCGTAGACGTGCCGCCATTCGGCGTTGCGGCCCTGACGCCGGGCGGCCGGTGGCTCGGGCTGGCGCGGGTCCCCCTTCAGCCAGTCGTCGACGATGTAATGATAAAACTGTTTTGACCAGAGCAACCCCGCGTACCCCTGGCGGGCGATGTGCTGTCCGGCCGCCGACACGCCCGTGGGGATCACGGTGGCATAAAACTCGTCCGCGTCGGCCTGCCGGGCGGTAAATGTGGCCGGGAAAGCAACGTCGTCCGTGGTGAGCCGCGGGGCCGAGACCGGATCGCCACCCAACTCAGCCCGAGCGACCAGGCGCAGCCGGAAACTCCGACTTTCCCCGGGGGCCAGTTGCAGCCGGTAGTGCGCGGCGGCCTTGGTGCCCACCCGCGCGGGGTTGATGGCCTCGCGGCGTCCGTGGATCAGATACTCGTGGAAGGCGTCCTTAACGAAGGGTTGGGCATTCGGCACGCCCCAGAGCCGTTGGGCGTTGGATTCGTTTTCGGTGAACCACACCGGAACCGCCGACTGGTCGGGCGCCGGACCGAATTCCAGGATGAATTCGCCCAAGGTTTCATGCGTGGCGCGGATCCGGTCCGGCGCCACCAACTCAAGACGCGGCCGAAACCGGCACTCCTCGTGCGGCGTGCCCCAACTCCAGACATTGCGAAACCACAACGTGGGCAGCACATCGAGCGTGACGGCGTCCGGCCCCCGATTGGCCACCGTGATCCGGATGCTCAAATCGTCGGGCGATTGCTTTGCGTACTCCGCCGTGACGTCGCAATACCGGCCCTCGTCAAAAACGCCGGTATCGGACAATTCGAACTCCGGCCGATCCTTCCCGGCACGGGCGTTCTCCGCGAGCAAGCGGGCGTAGGGGAATTCTGCCTGAGGATATTTGTACAGCGCCCGCGCGTAGGAATGCGTGGGCGTGGAGTCCAGGTAGAACCATTCCTCCTTGGCGTCTTCGCCATGGTTTCCCTCGGGCCCTGTCAGACCGAAAAGGCGTTCCTTGAGGAAGGGATCGCGACCGTTCCACAGGGCGAGCGAAAAACACAGACGCCCTTCGCGATCACAGAATCCGAGCAACCCGTCCTCGCCCCACCGGTAGGTCCGGCTCCGGGCGTGATCGTGGGGAAAATACTCCCAACAGGTGCCGTACTCGGAATAATCCTCCCGCACAGTGGCCCATTGGCGCTCGGCGAGATACGGACCCCAGCGCTTCCAGTTCGCGGTCCGCGCGGCATCGGCCGCCAAACGGCGACCCTCGGCAGTCTCCGCATTGCGACGGAGCCGCAGTGTGTTTCCTGATTCGCCGGAACGGGGCATGGACCGGTAGTACCGGCAAACCCACCGAAAGGCAAACGCCGTCGGTGTTTCGACGGAGATCGTCGGGAGTGCGGATCGACGGGGAAAAACCGGCGCGCCGCGGACTTAACGCTCGGGGAACTCGAACTCGATCTTGCCCTTGTCCTTGACCACCAGATGCGCGCTGAAGGGTTTGCCAAAGCGGCTCACGAACTGATCAAAGAGGTCCGTTTTCCCCTTGGTCACCAGTTTCTGGAACTGCTCCACGGAGATCGGCTGCCCGCTCTTCACCTTATCCAGCTTGAACGTGCATTTCCGGCTGTCGGCCTGGGTCCGCTCGCAGAGATACTGCTCGGGGCCTTCAAAGAGATTGCTGCCGCACTTCGGGCATTTGCCCAGCACCGGCAGGCCGCCGAAATCAATTTTCGGTACCACCTTTTTCTCGCCGTCCGCGCCCGCCTTGCCGGCCTTCTTCTCCCGGGGGGCAAACTCAAAGCTCACTTTGGCGCCATCCCACTTGAGAAACGCTTCAAACTTCCGGTTCGTCTTATTGGAGACAAAGCCCCGCAGCAGATCGGTCTTGCCGTCGGCGAGCAATTTCTGAATCTGAGCCGGCTCCACCGGCTGTTGCAGGATGAGTTTGCCCGTCCGAAAATCACACTTCTTGCTGCCGTCCGCGGAGTGTTCGCAGCCGTAATTCATGCCCAGGTCAAACACCCGCCCCGCACATTTGGGACACTTGCCGAGCGGCTCCTTGCCGGTGAGATCAATAACCGTGCCGCCGTCCTTGTCCTCTCCAAAGTCGAATTTGACCTCAAACTCGGGCGACAATTTCATCACCGCGGCAAACGGGCGGCCCAGGCGGGAACGGAAGCCCTGCAAGGGACCGATCTCGTGTTTGGTCAGCAGGATCTCCGCCTCCGCGGGCTCGAACTGCCGTCCCGAAATGATCTTCCAGAAGCCCCAGTCGCACTTCTGGCACTGGAATTTTTTGTAGTTCTCGTGCACCGGTCCGCCGCATTTCGGACAGGTCGCCTGCAATACCCCAAAGTCGCCGGGGACCGTGTCCGCCTCGTACGCCTTGGTCTGTTGAACCATGCGGCGGGTGAGTTCGCGGATCTCCGCCATGAACTCGGCCCGGGGCAGCTGGCCCTTCTCCATGCGCTTGAGCTGGAACTCCCAATTGCCCGTAAGTTCGGGCTTGGTCAGGTCCTGAATGCCCAGGCCGTTCAAAAGGGCAATCAGTGAAAACGCCTTGGGCGTGGGCTGCAGTTCGCGACCCAGTCGATGCATGTACTGCTCGCTGATGAGACCTTCGATCGTGGCCGCCCGCGTGGCCGGCGTGCCCAGACCGCGTTCGCTCATCGCTTCGCGCAATTCCTCGTCGTCCACCAGCTTGCCCGCGCCTTCCATTGCCGACAACAGCGTGGCTTCCGTGTAGCGCGGCGGCGGCTTGGTCAGGCTGTGCTTGACGTCGATGTCCGCCGTGCGGACCACCTCGCTCGGCGTCACCGGTACCAAGCGGGGGGTGTCTTCGTTGTCGACTTCGCGGCCGTACACTTCCAGCCAGCCCAACTTGACCAGCACCTTGCCCACGGACTTGAACGGCTCGCCCTCGACGCGCGTAATCCGGGTGGTCTCCAGAAATTCCGCCGGTGGAAAGAACACCGCCAGAAACCGCTTGGTGACGAGTTCGTACAGCTTTTGTTCCGGCTCGGACAACGACCGCGGCACCTGCCCCGTGGGAATGATCGCAAAGTGATCGCTGATCTTGTCGTTGTTGAAAATCCGTTTGTTGGGACGCACCCAGCCCTGCTGGAGAATCGTTTGAGCGAATCCCGCAAACGGCGTTTCCGCCATCCCCGCCAGCGTCTCCCGCACCGTGGGCAGGTAATCCTCCGGCAGATGCCGGGAATCCGTACGGGGATAGGTGAGCACCTTGTGCTTCTCATACAGCGCCTGGGCGAGCCCCAGGGTGTTCTTCGCGCTGAAGCCAAACCGGCTGTTGGCTTCGCGTTGCAAGGACGTGAGATCGTACAGCAACGGCGAGAGCTGGGTCGCCGGTTTGCTTTCCTCGGTGGCGATGCCGGGTTTGCCCAGGCATTTGGCCTTGATCTCGGCCGGCCGTTGGGAATTCCACAGCCGATCCGCCTTCAATTCCGCGTCCTTGCCGTCCCCCTTCTTGAAGGATTCGTCGAACCAAATCCCCGGATAACTGCCGGCGGCGGCATCGAACGTGGCCACCACCTCCCAGTAATCGCGCGGGATAAACTTCCGGATCTTATCCTCCCGTTCCACCACGATCGCCAGCGTCGGGGTCTGCACCCGGCCGACGGTGGTCAGTTGGAAACCGCCCGTTTTGTTGTTGAAGGCGGTCATGGCGCGGGTGCCATTGATGCCCACCAGCCAATCAGCTTCCGCCCGGCAAACTGAGGCGTCGGCCAAAGGACGCATCTCGGCATCGGTCCGCAGCTTATTGAAGCCGTCGCGGATCGATCCCTGGGTCATGGACTGCAACCACAGGCGCTTCACCGGCTGTTTCGCCGCCGTGTAGGTCGCCACATTGCGGAAAATCAGCTCCCCCTCCCGGCCGGCGTCGCAAGCATTGACCAGGGTGTCGATATCCTTCCGTTTGATCAGCTTGGCCAGGCTTTTGAGCTTATTCTCGTTCTTCTCGATCGGTCGAAGCCCGAACTGCGGCGGCAGGTGCGGCAGGGCGGCAAAGGTCCACTTCCCCTTCTTGACCTCGAACTCCTCCGGGACCGCCAACTCCAGCAGGTGGCCGACGGCCGACGCAATGACCATGTCGTCGCGCTCAAAGTGATCGTCGGCCTTGGAGAATCCCCCCAGTGCCTTGGCGATGTCGGACGCGACGGACGGTTTTTCAGCGATGACGAGGGCTTTACCCATGGTGAACGGCGGCTTGTGTAGACATCCCGGGGTGTCGGCGGCAAGGTTTTGTTTTGGAAGAACGCCCGGACTCCACCCCGGCCGGACCCCCTTCTTCGCACATTTCCGACGCTATTCGCATTGTTTTTCCGGAAATTCGCTCCGAATACTCCCGCTGTGACCGTCGCGGAGGCCCTGGCGTACCTGCATTCCCTGCAACAGTTCGGCTTTCAGCCCGGACTGGCCTCCACCCGTCGCCTGGCCGCCTTGGTCGGCAATCCTCACGATCGGCTGGCCTTTATCCACGTGGCCGGGACGAACGGCAAGGGTTCCGTCTGCGCTCTGCTGGAGAGCGTCTACCGGACCAGCGGCCGGCGCGTGGGGCTCTTTACGTCGCCGCACTTGATCCGCTTCGGCGAACGGATCCAGATCAACCGGAGCCTGTTGCCGGAATCGGAGCTGGCCCGGCTCACCGCCACCCTCCGCTCCGCCCTCGAGGCCGAGAACGCCCGGACACCCGGCGATCCGCTGACCCCCACCTTTTTCGAATTCACCACGGTGTTGGCGCTGCTGTGGTTTGCCGAACAGGGCGTCGACCTAGTGATTTGGGAAACCGGTCTCGGCGGCCGCTGGGATGCCACCAACATCGTCACTCCGCTGGCCAGCGTGATCACCAACATCGCCCTCGACCACCAACGGATCCTCGGCTCCACGACCGCGGCGATCGCCGCGGAAAAGGCCGGCATCATCAAGCCGGAGGTGCCCGTGCTCACGGCCACGGATGATTTTGACGCCCGGGCGGTGATTGAATTCCGGGCGCGGGAACTGGCGGTGCCCTGCGTGATGATCGGCCCGTCAGAAGTGGCCAATTTCCGTCACGCACTGGGCCTGTCCGGAGCGCATCAACGGGTCAATGGCGCCTTGGCGGCGGCCACGGTGCGGCTGCTCCGGGCGTGGCTGCCCGTCAGCGATGAAGCGCTGGCCGCCGGACTCGCGACCGTCCAATGGGCCGGACGCCTGCAGCAAATTCAGCGGGGCTCCCAAACCTTCCTGCTGGACGGCGCTCACAACCGGGCCGGCATCGCCGCCCTCCAAAAGGCCCTCCCGGAACATTTCCCGGGAACCCCGCCCACGCTGATTCTCGGCATGTTGGAGGACAAGGATTGGGCGGAAATGGCGGCGGCCCTCGTACCCCTTTGCCGCCGCGTGCTGACCGCGCCGGTCGCTAGTCCCCGAACGGTCTCTGCCGAAGCTCTGCGGGATGCCTGTCGGACCGCCACGGTTGCGCGTCCGGTCAAAGCCGTCGGGTCGGTCGCCGAAGCCCTGAAGCAAAGCGCACCCGATAGCCGCGTCGTGATTACCGGGTCGCTTTATTTCATCGGGGAGGCCTTGGCCCTGCTCGAGCAGCCCGACGAATCACCGCTCAACCGCGAGGTCGATCGACGGCTCAATGATTGGTCGCCCGGCGGCTCCGGTACCGTTCCCGCAGGGTCAGAATTGCCGGCAAGGCGGTGAGGCCCGCGATCATACACGTGGCGGTTCCGGTGGCCATCACGCCGCCCAGACTCCGGATCCCCCGATGGTCGGCGATCACCAGACAGCCGAATCCCACGATGGTGGTAAGCCCCGAAACCAGCACCGCCTTGCCCGTGCTCTTGGCCAGCAGGGAGGGATTTTTTTCCTCGGCGTACCGATTGAGGATGTGGATGCCATTGGTGACGCCGATCCCGATCACCAGTGGCAGGGTCATGATGTTGGCCAGATTGAACGCCCCCCCGGCGAACCGCATGCAACCCACCATCCAGAGCGCGCCGACGACAACGGGAAACAACGAAAGCAAGACCGAGGAGATCGACCGAAAATGGGCGAGCACCAACAGGGTGATCGCTCCGAGCGCGTACCAAGCCGCCTCCACGTAGGAGTCCTTCAACAGTGTTTCGTACTCGTAGAGTTGTACCGGCGTGCCGGTGACATTCGGGGCCACCGAGCGCAGCTCGCGGACAAAGCGTTCCTGCGGTTCCCGCTCCCAGACGTCTTCTTTGGGATACACCTGCAGCAGGTGCTTCCCGGTGCGGCCGACAAAGCGATTGCGCAGCGCCGGCGGCAGGTCCGCCACCCGGAGCGGTCCGGAATCATCCTGGGTTTGCAGCGCTCCGATCGTCTCGCGTAAATCGCCCAGAAATGCCCGCTGAAATCCCGCCAACCTTTCGGCGTGAACCTCGCGACTGCCGGACGACACCGCCTGCAGCAAATTCCCCACTTCGGCTCCCAAGGTCATCAGATTGGTCAACAGTTGCGGATCTGGCGCATCGTTGGTCACACCCACCGCCACGACGCCCACCGGGGCATTGGTCAGCGCCTTGCGCACCTCGGCCGCCGCCAGCCCCAAATATCCTTTGAAGGCCAGCAGGTGCAGGCCCAGTCGGGCCATATCCACCGTACCCGGATCCACCGGCAGGAACTTCAGCGGCGCCAATTCGCGTTTGATCTCGTGGATCAGGGCCAGCTTGGAGACCTGATCCTCGTTCAGGAAGCGGGCCATCGAATCGGTGCTCGACACGGAGGGCAGCGCACGGACCAGCGGCTCCAGGCGCGCGGCTTCCTCCAGAGTATCGCAGCTGATGGCCGCGTAGAGCACCGACTTCTCGGCGCCCGCGATGAGTTTGTGCTCAAAGATCACCGAGGGCAGACCCTCGCTCTGCATGTGGAGCAGATTGTAATCGAAGCGCATGCCCGGCAGCGTCGCGAGGGACGCGACACATAAGGCCCCCGCAATCCCCAGCACCATCCACGGACGATCCAACCACAACCGTTCCAATCGGGCCCGCGCATCCTCACCCGCCGGCGCCGAACCCGAGGCCACCGGAACGGCAACCGCGGACGTTGCCGCTGCTGCCGCCGCGCCCCGCCCCCGGCGGAGCAGCCAGATGGGCAGAATCGTGATCATCGGAATCAGGCACAGCACCAGGGCGCCACCCATGATCAGACCCATTTCGCGGATCCCCTTGAATTCGGTGAGAGCCATCGCAAAGAAGGCGCCTGCCGTGGTAAAACAACCGGTGAAGATCCCCTGCCCGGTATAAACCACCGCCAAACGAACTGCCGCCTCGGGACTCAGCCCGCGCCCCGTCTCCTCCTCAAACCGAGTCACCAGGTGCACGCCAAAATCAATCGCCAAGCCGATCAGCATGGGCACGAAGGTCACCGTCAGAATGTTCAGGTGTCCCACCACCAGCGTGGTGTAGCCCATCGTGTAGCCGATGCCGATGATCAGACACGAGATCGCCTTCAGGGGCCGGGAAAACTCGTGATAACCGACCACAAAAATGACCGCCACCAGGACGAGCGACCAGATCGTCGCCACGGTGGAATCCCGGGTGGTCTGAACCATTTCGTCATAATCGAGCACCGATTCCCCGGTGGTGCCGATATTCACCCCCGGAACCTCCCGGCTGACCTCGATCATCAGCTCCCGAAACCGCTGGATGGCCGCAGCGTTGACCTCGTCCTGTTGGGCAAAGCGCAGCAGTTCGAGGGCGGCTGGCGATGTATCCGGCGCCCGGCCCAGCAGCTGGTCGGCCCAACTCCGGGGCATGTCCGCCGCCGTCACCCGGACGACCCGGGGCTTGGCCGAAACCAGATAAATCCGGCCCTGGGAAAACGTGACATATTTCTCGCGCTCCGCCTCCGCACCCCCGCCAAAAAGCACTTCCACTCCGGGCGACGGCGATTGTCCCGGACGATCCAGACTTTGCCGGGCCAGGTGCAATAACCGCTGCAAGGCCGGAAGCGCCTGCAGAAACTCCCCTTCCTTGGCGGCATCCCGCTGACGCCCGGTGGCGCGAATCAACGCATTCACCTGACGAAAGAGGGAGGCCAGGTTGGTGGCCCCGGTGAACTGCTCCATGAACGGCCGATAGGTCCCCAGCGCCGCCTTGAACTCCACCAGGTTGGTTTGGGGGAAAAACAACAGCGCCTTGGGCCCCATGAGCCGCAGATCGCCCTTGAAGAAGACGTCGGTGAACAGGTTCGTCGCGGTGCGCTGCGTGGATTCCGCCTCCAGACGGGCCCCGAGGCGCTCGGCGAATTGCCGGTTCTTTTCGTGATCCTCGCTCTCGATCACCGCCACCAGATCGTCCTGGCTGGTAAACTCCCGCTTCATCGCGAGAAAATTGCGGTGGCTGGCCTTATCCTCCCCCACCAGCGCGTTGCGGTCCATGTCGAATTGCAGGCGGGTGACCGCCAGCACCGTCAGGACGACAAACAAGATCAGCTGGGGCCAGACAAAACGCGCCGGCCGGGCGATCAAGGCATCCGCCAGGCGGGATAGGCACCGCACGGCGAGTGATCCATCATGCATTCGAAAGCGGGATAGTGATTGAAAATCGGGCCGGACAAAAACAAACGTCGCCCGCCACCAGCAGCGCCAATTCAGTCCGCGGACGCCGCTGCCCCCAAGGCGTCCCCGTACAACTCCAATACCCGCCCGTATCCGGAAGCCCAACTGAAGCGAGCTTCGGCCACCGAACGGTGGTTGCACCGCGCCTCCACCCCCGACGGAATTCCCGTCTGCTCCCGAAGCCAACCGCGAATCAGATCGGTCCAACGACCCACATCCGCCACCGGCGCGACGTGCAGATGACTGAGGCCCAGGTTCTGGAATCCGCGGTTACCCGGACCATCACTCAACAGGAGCGGCAAATCCGCCGCCAGCGCCTCCAGGACGGCGATCGGCAGTCCCTCATAGCGCGAGGGGAAAATAAAGGCGTCCACGCCCCGATAAAACCCGGAGGTGTCCGCCAGGTAGTCCAACCGGCGCACCCGGTCCGTGATCGCCGCCGTGCGGACGATTTCGTCCACCGCCCCCGCCAACTCGCCCTGCCCCACGTGCAGCAGATGCAGTCGGGGCTCGGCTGCCATCACCGGAGCCAGCGCCTGATAAAGGGTCAGTGGATCCTTTTGATTCGAGAGCCGTCCCACCGTTCCCAGGACCAGTGCATCCGGCCGCCAACCGAATTCACGCCGCAACCGGGCGCGATCCGGTTCCGTTCCCGGCGTGAACACGTGCGTATCGACCGTGTTGAAAATGACCCGGCACCGTGGGCCGCTGATCCCCAGGGATACCCGGGCCCACTCCGCTTCATCCTCAGAAACGTGAATGATCCAGCCGATCCGCCCGAGGGCGCGCTCCACCGCATTGAAGAACCGGGTCTTGAGTCCCGCTCCCTGCCCCATGCCGTAGTAAGCATTGGGCGTGTACACGAAAGGCTGCCGTACGCCGACGAAACGGAGCGAACGGGTCAATGCACCGGCCTTCGAAGAGTGCGCGTGCACCAATTGCGGCTGCGCCTGCCGGATAAATCTCCGCAGCCGCCGGAACGCGGACACATCCGACCAACCCGGCGCGTTGCCAGTACGGAGGTCGAGGGTCTGCCCGCCGGCTCGCTCAATCTCGGCCACCAGAACCCGCAGACGATCCGAACCCCGGACACTCGAGTAGGCCAGGTCCACGCGATGTCCTTCGGCCAACAAATACCGGCACAATCCCTCCACGTGACGAAAAACGCCATCGGCACCGGGTTCGACCACTTGCAAAATCCGCCAGGAGGTTTTTTTCACGATAAAATCGACTGCCTCGGGTTCCGTCTTGCCCACCACCGTACGGGCGTTGAACGTGCCCCGGAAACATGGACGCATCGCTCCGGACGCCCTCGGTTTACAAAGTATTGGATCATTTATCGGGCGCCGTCCTCGTGGCCCTCACCCTCTTTCTGGCGTGGGCCTTCGGAGTCAATGGGCTGGGGTGGGCTTTGTGGACCGTTCGCGGGCTCGGCTGGACGCTGGGATTGCTCCTCATCGCGAAGGGACTGACCGCGTACTTCACCGGTTACCGTCGTCCCTGGCATGGGCGCCCGGAAGGTTCGCGCTGGCCGGTCCGGGCTTTGGCGCTGATCACGGGGCTGATTCTGCTGTGGGTACTGGTCAGTTGGTTGAACCCGCGGGCGGATGCCACCTTTACCCGCAAGGCCACCGATTATTCGTTCGTCGTCCTCAACTATATCTCCGAGTACCGGGACTACCTGCCGCACTCCTACGATTTGACGGCCACCCGCAGTGCCTTTTGGACCTACACCGCTTTGGCGGCGGCATTTTGGGCCGCCCGGCATTGGTTTCAGGGGTATTCGCAGCGCGAACGTCACGCCGAGGAACCGTTTCCTCCGGGCCATCTGCCCGATCGGATGCGCTGGTGGCTGTGGCTGATCATTCTCAATACGCTCGTCTTGAGTCTTGTCGGGGTTTTACAGAAACTGGACGGCACAAAAAACCTCCTGTGGATCATGCCTTGGGGGAAGGATACCACGCTCGAAATGCCCTTCGGCCCGTTTCTCTACCGGGCGAATGCCGCGCAGTATTTCAATCTGATCTGGCCTGTCGCCCTCGGCTTCTGGTGGGTGCTCCGGCACCGGGCGCTTGAGGAACGCCCCAACCTGCCGCTCGGCAGTGACGCCAGTGTCACCCTCCTGCCGATCACCGGCATCCTCGCGGCGGCGCCCGCCGTGGCGCTCACGCGCGGCGGCACGATTCTTTCCGTGATCCTGCTGCTCACCTCGGTGGGCATCTTTGTCACCGGTCGCGCCCGACTCCGACCCGCGACGCGCATCGGCCTGATCATCACGCTGACCGGCGCCCTGCTACTGGCCCTGGTAGTGGCCGGTCGGGACCTGCGGGCCCGTTTCGAGCGCAACGACTATTCCACCATGAATGGTCGCGCCCAGATGGTGGCCGTGGGGCATCGCATGGCCGCGGAATTCCGCTGGCTCGGCTCCGGCCCGGAAACCATCCCCGCGATCTACCATCTCTACCGCGAAACCCCCAACGACACGGATCCCAGTGAGGGTTATCTCCACAACGACTGGCTGGAAACTTGGGTGACCTTCGGCTGGCTGGGCGGGAGTCTGGTATTTGCCGGCCTGTTGCTGATTCCGATGATTTGGTGGCGGGGTACCGGCACCCCGGGCGCCGGTGTCTTCGTTCCCCAGATTCTGGCAGGCCTGGGCGGCATGCTACTCCACGCCTCCTTTGATTTCCCCTTCCAGGTAGTCGCTTTGCTGGGCACCTGGCTGCTGCTGGCCGCGCTGCTCACCTGCCTGGGCTGCCCGCCTCGCGGCGCGCAACGTCGCAGTTGAGCCGGCCGCATCAATTAGGTTTGCCGATCGCCGGGATAAACGGCTCATCCGCCGACGGACAAAATCCGCGCGTAGACCGCCTCCAGTTCCGTGAGGTGTCGCTCCAGATCCATGGGCCGCTCCCAGTAGGTCGCATGGGCCGCCCGGCTCCACTGATCGACGACCGCATCGCTTCGCACAGCCTCCAACGCCTCGACGAGTGATTCCACATTGCCCCCCCGAAAATGCCCGCCGGTAACTCCGTGCTGCACGAGTTCCCGCCCGGCACAACTGTCCGAAACAATCACCGGCACCCCGCGGGCCAAGGCCTCGGCAATCGTCAGCCCAAAAGTCTCATGCCACACGCTGGGAAACACCAGCACACGGGCCGCCGAAAGGCACGCGTTCACCGCGTCACGTTCCAGCCAACCGGTCAGCCGGATCTCGGGATACTCCCGCTGCAATCGCCCCTTCAATTCGCCATCCCCCGCCAGCAACCATCGCCAATCGCTCGGCCAGGTCCGCGACCGACTCGCTTGCGCCAGATCCAGCACTCCCTTCTCACCCGTCAAACGGCCCACAAAGGTAATCTGCCGATTGCCGGCCGCGTCCACCCGGGGTTGCCGGGACACGGGCACGGGATTCGTCACGCGATGACAGTGGGCCGCGGCGGGTAGGAACGGACGGATCACCGCCTCCGAGGCCTCGGATAGCGTAATGAAATGTCGGATGTTTTTAGGAACTCCGCCCGCCCACGATTGCCCCACCTGCCGCGCCACGCGCCAAAGCTTATGCGCGTACGAACGTCGATCACACTGCGTCCCCATGCATTTCCATCCCAGCGGAGCCAATCGACAAACAACATTCTCCGGATGGTGATGAAACGTGCCGTTGGGGCAGGCCAGGAAGAAGTCATGCACGGTGATGACCGGATTAAATCCCCGTCGGCGCAGCCGCTGAAATACGGAGGCGGACAGGGCTTTGGTCCAACTGTGGATGTGCACGATGGTCGTCGACGGATCGTGAAGCTGAAGCGTCCGCTCAACCCAGTCCGCGGCCGCCCGGTCCCACAACCCCACTCGCATCGCCCGGAAGCGCGAGGGATCCTGGAGGATGTCGGACTTTCCCAGGCACTCGACCGCCAGACCGGGAATCGATCCAAGTCCCGGATCCACCGGTCCCACCGCAAACAACGCGGTCACGGCATGGCCCCGACGCGCCAGCCCCGCGGCTTCGCTCAGCGCCACTTGATCGGCCCCACCCCGGACGGAGCCGAAATCATTCAGCAGAACAATCTTCACACGACGGATCCTGCGCGACGCCCTCAACCCCGCCGCGCCGCCGTACCAAGCGCGAGCGCGAGCGGCGGCAGTTCATCCAGCCACGAACTATAAGTCCGGGCGCGGGCCTCCCAGGTGAGCGAGTCAAATACCAACGGCGGCCGGGGATCCTCCCGCCGCAAGGCCCGGTCCACCTGAGCCGACATCTCCGCCAAATTGCCCGACGGATAATAATACGCCGAGGCACCAAACAACCGTCCCACCTCACCCACGTCATTGGTGACAAGCGGGCGCCCGGAAGCGGCGTAGTGAAACGCCTTGGTCGGGCATCGGCCCAAATTCTGTTCGGTGGGCGGAAACGGAAACAAGAGGGCATCCGCCACGGCCAAATGCGACGCAAGTTCGGCCCGGGGCACAAAGCCGGGAAACTCCACGTGCGCAGCCAATCCCGCCGCCGCCGTGCGCTGCCGCCAGAACTCCAGATCGACTCCGCCACCCAACGCCAGGATCAACGGCGGATCCCCCCGCCCCTCCTGCTGCCAACGGATCGCCAACGAAAAGATCTCCTCGACCTGATCCCGGTACATGGGCGTCAGCGTGCCGACATAAAGGAGCAACCGCCGACCGCGATAGCGCCGTCGCAGTCTTTCCATCAACGCCGAATCCTCCCGGTGTTCCTGCGGACTGATCGCCACGGGCAGATAGAGAATTTCCCGCTGAAGATCCGGGCGCACCCCGCGAACCCATTGCAGCAATGCTTCACTGGCGCAGGTAAACGCGTGTCCCTGCCGGAGCATGAACCGCTCAACCCACCCATGATACAACCGTCGCGCCAGACCGTTGCTGCGGATCGTCGACAGGTGTTCATCAAAATCATAAACCCGACGACGACGACCGCCGGGCGGGTTCCCCATCTGAAAAATTCGCACCCCTACCCCGATTGAGTGCACCAGGTTCCAGCTCCCTTCTCGAAGCAATTTCCGCTTCTGCCGGACATCGTCCCGCCAGCCCAACCACGGAAGCCAATGAATACCGGTCAGTCCAAGTTCGCCGGCCAATTTTCGATTGGCCGGCAAATCATGCAGGGCCAATTCCACCACCCGCCGACCGCCCATTCCCTGCAGCGCCTGAGCGAGAAAATACATCTTCTGCTGGCTCGCATTGTCATCAACGGAGCTGGTCCCGAGGAACAGGACGAAGGTAGTGGAAGAGGTCGTCAAAAGGTCCAATCCCGGATTGTGCTGCGAAGTGCCGGCCGGTTTTCAACGTTGCCCGGCGCCAGTGCGAAGCGATTAGCTCGCCACATTCCGCCGGGTGATCCCCTCCAGCACGGCATCGAAAATGGCGTCCATGTTGTAGCGCGGCTGCCAGCGCGGGAAATCACGACGAAACGCGGAGGTGTCCGAAACATACCAGATGTGATCCCCCGCCCGATTGTCTTCGACGTACTGGTATTGCAAGCGCTTGCCCGTCCGCGCTTCGCCCGCCCGGATGGCTTCGAGCATCGAGCAATTGGAAAACCGTCCCCCGCCCAAATTGTAGACTGCCGCCACCCGCGGCTGGGAGTAGAATTCCCAGAACGCCGACACGAGGTCATGGCTGTGAATGTTGTCGCGCACCTGCTTGCCCTTGTAGCCGTAAATCGTGTACGGGCGGCCCGTCACAATGCACTTCATCAAGTAGCTCAGGAAACCGTGCAGTTCCGCGCCGGAATGTCCGGGCCCGGTTAGACATCCCCCTCGGAAACAAACCGTTTTCAACCCGAAGTACCGGCCGTACTCCTGCACCAACAAATCCGCCGCCACCTTGCTCACTCCGAAAAGCGAATGCAGCGATTGGTCGATCGACATGGTTTCATCGATGCCCTCGGCATAAAACGGATGGGTCTTCGCCAGCTCATAGCGCAGTTCGCCCTCCTCCAGCGGCAGCGCGTTGGGCCGGTCCCCGTAGACCTTGTTGGTTGACGTAAAGATGAACACCGCCTGGGGCGCATGCTGACGCGTCAATTCCAGGAGATTCAGCGTACCGTTCGCATTCACACTGAAATCCGTGTGGGGATCCTTGGCCGCCCAGTCATGCGACGGCTGCGCCGCGGTATGGATGATCAACCGCAGATCTGCGCCATACTCCTGAAACACCCGCTCCAGCGCCGCCCGGTCCCGGATGTCCACGGCATGATGCGCATATCCCGGGTACTCGCGTTGCAAACCTTCCACCGCCCAGCGCGTCGAGGCCTCCGGACCGAAAAATGTCTGACGCAGATCATTGTCCACGCCGGCGACCCGAAACCCGCGGGCCAAAAACTGCCGGCTCGATTCCGCGCCGATCAAGCCACCCGAACCCGTTACCAGTGCGACGTTCATAAATTAAAAAAATCCCGGACCCACTCCGAAGATCTCCCAGAGACCCCGGCCAACTCATATTCCGGCAGTTACCTCCGCCCGGCTCCTCCCGCCCACTTCGTCCGTGCCCAGGTTCCCAAGCGCTGCGGCCAGAGACGATCCATGCACGGACGCTCCACCAAAAGGTAAAAGAACGTGGCCACCCCAAAAGTCGCCCCGAGCAGCAGAACCCCCTGCAGGGCCACATACGCCCCATAGGGCAGACCGAGGCCCAACTTGCGGGTCAGCCCCGCGGCCATTTCCAGGAACGGCAGGTGCACCAGATAGATCGAGTAACACATGCCGCCGAGGACCGGCACGAATCCCCAGCTCATCGCCGGCTTCAACCAGGTGCCACCCGTGCAGCCCAGTATCAGCGCCAAAATCAGGCCGCAATAACCGACGGCGCCGCCGGAATAACCGGTGCGCAACAGGCAATACAAGGCCGCGAATCCTGCGATATCCAGCAGTCTCCCCAACCCGGGCTGCAGGCTGCGACTTCGCCCCAGCCATTCCTGAATCTCACCCGCCGCAAAGCCCACCAGAAAAAGTGGCAGGTAAACGGCCAGTCCATGGCGTAAGCGACTCACCTCCCAGGCGAACGGCAGGAGCCAGGTACCCGCCACTACAATCATGACCGCCAACACGCCCAAACGCGCCAGCGGATTCCCCAAGCAGCGCCGCAGCGGCCAGACGATCAACGGTGCGAGCAGATAGAACTGAAACTCGGTCTCCAGCGACCACGTCGGCGGGTTGAGTTTGGGAAAGGCGCCGTAAATCCACGTATGCGCATAACCCACGCTGGCGAAATAGCTCTGAGCCAAGGTCTGCTCGCCCGCTTGAGCAGACCGGGAATACCCGCTCTGGTAGCCGGTCAAACTCAGAAACAGAAAGATCCCGGTGATGACGAGCAGATAGGGTGGCTCCAAGCGCGTCAGGCGCCGCAGCAAATAGCGTCCATAGTCCCTCCGCACCGCCAGCCCCCGCTCCGCCGTGCGCACCAAACCCCGGAACAAAATGAAGCCGCTCAGCGCGAAGAAGAGCTGAACGCCGAAATCGCCCTGTTGAAAAAGCCAGCCCGGTGAAGGATCGAGAGCCTCCGGATAAACCGCCTGGGCCCGACGACTGACCCGCTCGTACATGTGCTGCAGGAGCACGCAGGTGATCGCCAGAAACCGGATGCCATCCACCTCCGGCAGATAGTCCCCACCGGTGGTGATGCGCGTCAGACGCTCACGCACCCACATCCAACCGGAGGTCGCTGCGCGGGACCGAAGATCCTTCATCACGCCGCCCGTCGCACCGGTTGCCCCACCGGTTTATCCACGTTCCTCGGCACCGGCTGTCGCTGCCCCCCAAAGGCGCGCAACACCCCGGCGGCCGCGAGGGTGATGAAAAACATTCCGGTGCCAAACATGGACGGAAAATACGAATAGAAGATCCCCAGCAACGGAATGGACGCGAGACTCACGATCACCATCAGGCTGCTCAAATCCCGAAGTCGATTGTACCGGGCCAGACTCAGATACAAGCAGAGACCGATCAACGCGCAGATCAGGAGCGTTCCGATTTCCCCGAAATCCATGATGAATTCCCGCAGAAAGGTACTGAACGTCGCCCCGAAACCGCCTTCGTATTCGTAACGGGTCATCATGTCGTCGTTCACCTCGGCGATGCTGTAATCCGGGATCAAATCCAGCCGTTTGAGGAACCCGGCAAACAACGGCAGGTTCATGCCCCCGTGATAGAGCCGTTCATCGGTCCAGCGAATGGCCCAGTAGGTATGAAAATTAACAATCCCCTGCCCGGCGTAATCCAGCATGGTGAAAAGGGTCGCGCCTTCCCGCGTCTTGACCGGGGCCGCCGAGTAGATGTGCGTGGTCACCAGATCCCGGTTGTCGGCGACATAGTAAGAATAGCCGAACACCCCGACCAGGAAGGACAACAGGGCGACGACGATCATGAACCGGTTTCGGCGCAGGATCTGGTTGCGGCCGAAAAACATCACCACCAGAAACGTGAGCATCATCGAGTAATAGATGATGGGAGAGCGACCGCCGACGCTGAGACCGTAAGGAATCCCGCAGAGCGATCCCACAAACAGCAGGATGGTCGCCAGCGAACGACCATTCTGCAGGGCGGAAACACACGCCAGGATCAGAATCAACATCCACGCTCCGCCGGACAACATGCTCAGATTGCCCACAAAACCCCAGGTCAACACGCCGCCTTCGTTGATGATGTTACCTTCATAGACCTCGTTGCGGACCTGGCCCACGCCGATGGACAGTGCCCGGATCGAATTCCTGATGAACGACACGATGGAAAACGTGCCGAGGACCATGGCAAAAACCGCGATTCCATTGATCAACGAGCGCTCGCGGGCGCCGTTGATCACCGGTAAGTCAAAAACGTCCGAACGGATCAACGGCCAGAGGCAGAGCAACACCCCCGTCATCATGTAAAGCACCGATTCCAAAGTCGCCATCGGAGGGTAATACGGGTAGACGGCGAGCGCGCAGCCCGACGAAAACGCGTACATGAAAAGCACGACATTGCCCCCGGTCATCAGATGCCCCTTCAGGCGCCAGCCCAGCAGGAACATCGCCGTAAAAAGCACAAAAATCAGCAGCATGCGTTCGGTGACAGATTAAGGAAGTGGGGACTGGGGGGCAACCGGATCGTTGGCCAACCCGGTCCAAAACCGGCCCAGCGGATCAGGAAACTGCCGGCCGTCGGGATTCGGCCAAGCTGGCCTGAATGTACTGCACGTACCGGGCCGCGTTCTCCGGGTCCGGATTGATTTCCAATCGGGTGGCGCGATTCACCGGAACCGCCTCGCCCACGAACGTGCCGCGCACAAAGCGCCGCCAGGCCGGACGCCGCATCATGGTTCCAGGCTGGCTGAGCAGACGTTCAATCTGTTCATGCCGGATCTCCACGCCCAGCTGTTCCTCCGGCTCCAGAACAAAGGCGTGAGGCGGATGCGCGAGCACCGCCACCCGCCGACCCAGCAGTTTCGACTCCAGTGCAGCCGTTCCCGCCAGAGTAATCGTCAGATCGCATTTGGCCGACATCACGTACGGATTCACTCCGGGATGAACATACCGGACGTTCGGCATGGCCTTCAATTCCTGGAAGAAAGCGTCCGACCGGGCCCCCACCATTTTGGGGTTCTCTTTGACGAGCATCCAGACATCCGGCGGCAACGCCTGCGAAATCAAACGACACATCTCGATCTGATTCCGCAGCCACGGACTGTACATCAGGATCGTCGCCTCCGGTTCCATGTGCAGCGGCACATAGACCGAACGGCCCGGAAAAGCCTCCACCTCGGCAGCGGTCCGCAGGTCATAGTGCGGCCCATCGTCCCGGGGGAAAAGTCGCCGCCACCGGGTTTCGAAGGATTTCCGCCAGGTGAACGAAGCCGGGCCGAAATACGAACCCGCCCGACGATCCGCCAGATCAGTTCGTACCTCCTCCAATCGTTCACGCCAGCGTCGATGCAGCGGCGGGATCGCGTCGGGTCGCATGTAGGCAATCCGCTGTTCGGGTGGCAGCGAAAGATTCGCCCGACAGGAATCGTAAAGGGCATCGGCTTCCGGATCCTCCGGCCCCTGCCACTGTTCCCACGGCGATCGCAGGGCTTGCACGCGTCCGGGCGGCATGGGCGCGCCCACAAAGGCAAAGTGCGCCCCCTGCCGCGCATTCGCCAGGCTCCCGGCCAGCCAGTAAATGAAGTGGTCGAACATCGACGAGAGGCTCAGGGTCCCCGGCTTCACGGCCGCATCGAGGACGGTCACATGGCGCCGCAGCATGTCCCGTTGCGCCAGGGTGTCGGCGGGGCGGAAGCGCTCCGCGTGGAACTGCAGCAGCAGATTGCCCATTCCCGCCTGCGCCAATTCCCGGTCGATGCGCAACAACGCGGCGTCGTCGGCCACCGCGGGATTCACGGCCGCGAGCGCCTCGGGCAAATAAACACACGGAAAGCCCGCCTCGCGCACCTCCCGCTGGGCCAGGCAGAAGAACGTGTGGAACACCAAGGGGATTCCGGGGTACTGCTGGGCCAGTTGCCGGGCCATTTCCAAATGGAGACGGACCTCCCACGGACGGGTGTAGATCAGGATTTGCGTGATGTGCGACGGCATGGAGAAATCTCGGGGAGTGCCGGCCGGATTGAAGGACCGGCCGGAGTTGGAATTACGTCGATGGCAGAGGCTGGGTACGGGTCAGCCAGATTGCCAGGCCCACCATCCCCGCGGCATAAAAGCACTGGGCCCAGAACCGGACCCACGCCACACCCACAATTCCCGCGCCCGCAGAAATCGCCAGCCAGCCACCCAGCCAGACCAAGGCCAAGCCGGTACCGGTGACGAGGATCAGTCCGGTGTTGCCGCGCAGGGTGGTGATCACGGCCCCCACCCCGGAGGCCGCGAAGGTCAGCATGCTCAGGCAGGTGATCTCGGCCGCCGGTACGCCCGGGAGATACTTGGGACAGAAGACGCGGGCAAGTGTGCCCATGCCGAAATAAAAGAAGAGGACCGCTGGAGCGATCGCCGCAAAGCCGACCAGCGCGCCCTGCCAGACAAATTTCCGCAGGCTCGCCGCATCACTGGTCTCGCCATAGCGGCGGGCCACGCGGGGCAGCAGGATCATACCCAGGGTATTGGGCAGCACTTGCAGCCCGGTGGCCACCAGCGACGCCAATTGGAACATTCCCAGATCCGCCTCTGACATTCGCGCCGCGACCACCGAACGGTCCGCCACATTGAACAAGCCGCCCAACTGGCTGCACACCATGATGGGAAATCCAATGCGGATCAGTTCGCCCAAGGTGGGACGATCCATGGGCACTACCGCCGGACGCGGATTACCCCACCACCGGGGAGCGAGCACCGCCAAGGCCGTAAAGAAGTAACGACCCGCCAAGCCCATGGCCCCCCACCAAAGGGGCAAAAGACACGCCAAGGCCGACAAACCGGCGCCCACGGACATTACCCAGGTCGCACGCCGAAACTGCCGGAGACTGCGGTAGAGGACGTCGAAATGAGTCGTGAACGGCAGGCACACCAGAGTGGAAGTCATCGCCAGCGCCGCCCAGAAGTGGAGCATGGGCAAGCGAAGCCAGAGCACAACCCCAACGACCCCGGCTCCCACCGCCAGCCCAACCAGCGCCGTCCATCGTGCCATCCACCACGATGCGGCCACCTGCCGGTCCAGGCGTTGCACATCGCCCCGCCCCAATTCCAGCGGGACATTCCGTTGCAGGCCGCTGAACACGCCGAGGTGCAGCAGGGCCAGGTAATTCTGCACCAACATGAGGCGCATGATGATGCCCATGTCCGCGGGATCCACCACCCGCGCCGCCAGCAGATTACCCCCAAGGGCAATGACCGAACTGAGGAGTGCGACGACCGCAAACAGAGCCTCATCCCGCCAGGCCAGCCAGCGGCCGAATCGGCCCGGCCGGGCCCCATCCGCAGCCGGAGCCGCCCCCGCCAGAGGAAAATCAGATCGGCTCATCGAGCGGCGGAAATCGGACGCAGCAACCAGGTGACGGAGCAGGTGAAAACTCCGGGCAGCCGGCTCTTCCAGCGTTCACCCGTGCGAAAATAATACCAGCCCGGCAAACATTGGGCATCCCAGCCGGCCTGATAGAACTCTTCCTTCCACTGATAGTAGGTCTTCACGTATTCGTAGCGGTTGAGTTCCAGTCCCGCCCGATACTTGGCCTCCCAATCCCTCTGCAACCAGGGCTTGAGCCGTCGTTTGAAGAAATCGAGATGCCCCATCACCGGCTCGCGGATGAAAACCGCTGCGCCGCCAGGCTTGAGACAGCGCCGCATTTCATACAGGGCGCTGCGGAAATTCTCGATGTGATGCAGCATCGCATCGCCCACGATCAGGTCGAAGGCGTGATCCGCATACGCCAAACGCTCGGCATTCACGTCGCCCTGCAGGACGAGATTTTCGGGAATGTTCCCGTAGTGCCGATTGAAATCGTTCATGCGCTGGTCGGAGATATCGGTGCACGTGACGCGCACTCCCGATTGGCCGGCCAGCCACCGCGACAGCAATTGGCTGCCGCCACCCAATTCGAGGATCTCCCCGTGAAAACGCACACCGTGCCGCTGCACCTGCTGGAGCTGTTCCAGCCAACGCTCCTGGCGAGCCCCAGCCAGGAAGCGTTCCGGATAGCCCGAATCCCCCGCCGATTCAGCGTCCCAGAATTTCTGTTGTTGGTGAGTCGGCTCCATGGCGTTCAGACAATCAGGTCCCAGCTCAATGGTGTGCCGCGGACAATATCCCGCGCCGCCCGTCGACCGAGGACTTCGGGCAATTGTTTGACGGGCAGACCAAATCCCGGTCGAATGGAACGGAGGTTTTGCGCGGTGAAGAGTTCGCCCGCACGCACGTCCGCGACCACAAACAGTGAGCGCCGAAAAATGCGGCTGGCGCCTTCCTTTTCGGTCACCGTGTAACTCACCGATCCCAGCGCCCGCTCAGTGACGCGGATGGCGTCGACCATGGCCTTCAACTCGGCCGGTTCGAGCGAGAAGGCGCTATCGGGTCCCGGCACCGCCCGGCTTTCCGTAAAATGCTTTTCCACAATGCACGCGCCCAGCGCCACCGCGGCCACCGGCACCGCATAACCGAGCGTGTGATCCGAAAGTCCGGCCGGCACGCCGAACGCTTCACCCAGGTGAGGAATGGTCCGCAGATTCATTTCTTCCGGCGGCGACGGATAAGCGCTGGTGCACTTGAGCAGGGCCAACTGCCGACCACCGGCTTCGCGAAACGCCGTCACGGCGTCATGGATCTCCGCCAGACTGGCCATGCCCGTCGACATGATCACCGGCTTGCCCGTCGCTGCCACGCGTCGCACCAGCGGCAAATCCACCAATTCAAAGGAGGCGATCTTGTGCGCCGGCACCTCCATCGCCTCCAGAAAATCCACCGCCGTGGCATCGAAGGGCGTCGAAAACAGGAGGATCCCGATCTGATCGGCCAGTGCCTTCAGGCGGGGTTGCCATTCCCACGGCGTATAAGCCTCGCCGTACAACTCATGCAGCTGGCGCCCCGCCCACAAGGTCCCTGCCCCGATCTGAAACCACGGCTGATCGCTTTTAATGGTGAGCGTATCGGCGGTATAGGTCTGCAGTTTGACCGCGTCCGCGCCACACTCCTTGGCCAGGCGGACCAGGCGGGCCGCCTGTTCATAGTCCTGCCCGTGATTGGCGGAGATCTCGGCGATGATGAAGGCCGGATGCCCGGCACCAATGCGGCGTCCGGCGATTTCCATGGTCGGTATCATATCAATTCGCTCAGTCCTTGGCCGTGATCCGGAGTTCATACCGGCGACCCTTCCAGTCAAAAAATGCCGGGTACCGTTCGTTGTCCACCACCCGCAGCAGATTGAACTGCTCGGCCAAGGTGAGTGTCGGATCCAACCGGCTGTCGGCCGCCGTGCGACGACGGTAACGACTCTCCTCCCCCAATTGCGCGCGGCCATCCGTGACACTGTCGGGGAAATGACGCACGAACTCCTCGCAAAGATCCAAGATGCGCGCCGCGAGGGGGGCCTGCAGTTCACCGATTAACTCCGTACCCCGGTATCGCACCATCGCCTGCCCATAAATCGCCCCGGCATCAATCGCTTCGACCGCTTCGAAAAGCGTCAGGGGAATCTCGTCGCGCCCCTCCAGAATTTGCCACGTTAGTGGCGACATCCCCCGGCCTTGCGGCAGCGCGCTGGCATGCACCACCAAATTGTGCCGACTGCGGCCCAGCACGGCGGACGGCACCTTCCGCTCGCAGCTCAACAAAAAGGCCAGGTCCCCACCGGGCGGAATTTCGTCCGCCGATCCCCGGAGCCGAACCTCACCCCATTCCTTAAGGCGCTCGCACAACTGAGCCGCGTACGGGTGGAACCAGGAGTGAGGATTATCGACCACCACCGATATCCGCAACGCCCCTCGCAGGTCGCGGCCGGATCCGCGCAAAAACGAGGCGACCCGGGAAGCGCCGCAGCCATCCACCGCCGCCCGGCCGGCTCGCGCCATGCGATCGCGCAGCTCCGGTTGGCCAGCTAATTCCTGAATGGCGCTCCGCAAGCCCGCCGCAGTGATCTCGCTGTGCCACCCAAGATCCCGCCCCGCCCCGGCCGCCATCATGGCCCGGGCGATGGGACGTTGATTGTCCGCCAACGCCACCAGCAACGCCGGCACACCCAGGCGGCAGAGTTCCCAGCACGTACTCCCCGCCCCCACCAAGGCCAGGTCCGCCCACGCCAATTGCGCCGGCATATCCGTCACGGCCGATACCACCTCCATCGGCGTGCCCGCTGCGGCCGCCCGTTGCCGCAAGGCATCGCCCCGGGGATTCGCCGGCCCCACCAACACGCGAACCCGAACGCCGGGCACGGGAACTTCCGTCAACGCCTGCAACACCCGGCCAGTGAGATCCACCGGATCCGCACCGCCAAAACTCACCAGCAGGTGCGTCTCCTCGTCTGCCGCCGTGACCCGCGACGATGCGGGTCCCCGAAATTCCCGACGCAACATCGCGAGATGCGATCCCAGGAGGAGGCGAGTACCTTCCGGGCTGCCCGCATACCAGGCGGCTTCGGCTCCGAGGTTTTGATTCAGCACGGCATCGACGTCATACGGCCCCAGCGTGCCGTCGTCGTCTAGCAGCAGAATGCGCAAACCGCCGGCGCGAAGTCGTTGACGGTACCCGGCGCCAAAATGATATCCGTCCAGCACCACCCAGATCGCTCCCATCCGCCGGGCCAAGGCACACGTGAGCTCGGCATCCTCATCGCTGCCGGCGACGGCCGCCACCGACTCCACCCCGCATTTTTCGGCCACGAGTCTGGCGTGCAACGCCTCCGGCAATTCCGCCGCGACAAACACCACATTGCCGCCCGCATCCTGCCACGCCTGCGCCAAGGCCAGGCAACGGAAGACATGGCCGGTCCCCCGGACGGACGAGGCATCGGCCCGAATCAACAACGTGTCAGCCATGCCGTAGTTTTTCCAATTCCCGCCGCCCACTGCGACCCGGTGCCTTCGCGCCCGCGATTACCAGGAGGTCCAACCGCCGTCCACCGGCAGGTTGGCGCCGGTGATATACGAGGCGGCGTCCGATGCCAAAAACAGCGCGGGCCCCACCAATTCCTCCGGCTGACCGATGCGACCCAATGGATTCCGCTGACCGAGACGTTGAATGAAATCCGGCGATTGCTCCTGCACTGCGGTGGAGGGAAATGGTCCGGGACTCAGCGCATTCACACGAATTCGACGAGGCCCAAGGACCACGCCCAAATGCCGAGTCAATTGCAGCAACCCGGCCTTGGCCGCCCCGTACTCCACCGGATTGGGCGGGAAATTCTTTCCGTAGAGCGACGGATCGGGACTCACCACGCCGTACATGGACGCCATGTTGATTACCGACGCTCCCCCGGGATTACGCGCGGCGGAAGTGGCCAGCAATCCCAGACTGTCCTCGATCAGATCATTCGCGGCCACAACTCCCACCTGATACGATCGGGCAAAATCCCGCGGTTCAAAGACCGCCATGGCATTGTTGATCAGAATGTCCAACCGGCCGAACTGCTGTTGCACCCAGGCCAGGGCGGCCAATCGGGCTGCAGAGTCAGTGACATCGAACGCGAGAGGCAGCGCCTGCCCGCCGGCGGCAACCAATTCGTTGGCGAGCGCTTGGGCTCGGGAGCTCGAACGCGAGTTCACCAACACCACCGCCCCAGCCAGGGCAAATCCCCGCGCGAGGATTCGCCCCAAATATCCAGTGGCACCGGTGAGCAAAACCACCCGATCCCTAATATCAAACACGGAATTCATCGATATTTCAGAGGTAAAACCACACCCAGAAAACATTCATCCATTCCCCATCGGCCCGCGACTCCACGGGTTGACGGGCCACGCTTCCGGCCCATTTTTGGTCAACCAGGTCACCGCAATTCGATCGTCCGGATTCAGCCCCGGACCTCCACCGTGCCCGCACATCCGCTTTTCTCTGAGTTGATATTGCGGATGTCCGAGAAAGAGCCGGCCAAAATCCATTTTATAGGAATACAATCCCGGCTTGTGGGCATAGGGATTGCGATAGGGAAACGGCGGATCAAAATCCAGCACACAGAGCTGCCCGGAGCAGGCCAGGACCCGATCCGCCTCGGCGACGATGCGGAAATAATCCGACGGATCGCAGAGGTAGAGACAGAAGCCAAAAATGACGAGATCAAAACTCGCATCCGGAAAAGGGAGTTGATCCGCCGTGCCCACCTGCAAATCCAGTTCGGGATAGGCCCGACGCCCGGCGGCCACCGCCCCGGCACCCGGATCAATCCCTTGCAATTTTACGGCACCCAACGCCCGCACCCGATCCAGACGCCAGCCATTGGCACAACCGATCTCCAGGACGCGCGCCGGAAACGGACTCCACGTGGACAGGAGCGCGAGCAGTGGGTCGGTCGCAGCCAATTGCCCGTCCGGGATCAGGGACTGCTGATTACGCTGAAAGAAGGCATCGCCCTCGGTCCGCAAAAACTCGCTTTTCTGAGATGGCTTCACGGTGGTTAAGCGATTGCGTAAACGTTTAGCGACGGACCTGGAAAACGGCCTGAATCATCGGTCCCTCGAGAAACCGCTGCGGATTTGGATCCGCCAGCCAGCCCGCCAACGTCTTAAAAACTGCCGCGTAGGCCTCGAGGGTTTTCTCCACCGCCGCCGCATCGTGCGCCGCCGTGAGATTGTGGGTGACCAGCTGCAGGATGCCGCGTTTCACGACTTCCTGTTGCCAAAGGCTTCGCTCCAGGAGGCTGTCCTGTCCGGCCGCATTGCGGAACTTGAGCAGCGACCACACCGGGAAGCCCACACATTCCAGCCGGGGATACAAACCCGCCTGCTGCGACAGCGCATTGAAGCCGTCCTGCAATCGACGCCCATTCCCGTTCATCTGCACGTACGCGTCCGTGGTCTCCATGATTTCCAGCACCTTGAGACAGGCGGCAAACGAGGCCACCTCGCCACCGAAGGTGAAGCTGAAAAACACCTCGTCGAAAATGTCCATCAGATCGGCGCGTCCCACCACGCAGGCGATCGGAAACCCGTTGCCCATGGCCTTGCCGAAACACGCCAGATCGGGAACCACACCCAATAATTTCTGCGCGCCCCCCAGACCCAGGTGAAAGCCGGTGCAGATTTCATCGAAGATCAGCAACGCCCCGTGGCGCTGAGCCAGCTCCTTGACGCCCGCCAAATATCCCGGCGCCGGCGAACTAAAATTCACCGGTTCCAGAATCACCGCCGCAAATTCCCCCGGATGCTCACTCAGCAATCGATCCAATGCGCCGAGATCATTATAGGGAAACGGATGCGTGAGCCGGCGCACCGCCTCCGGTACTCCGCGACTGCGGGTGGTGCTGCCGATGAACCAATCCTGCCACCCATGGTAACCACAGCAGGCAACCCGATCCCGCCCGGTAAGCGCGCGCGCCGCGCGAATCGCCCCCGCCGTGGCGTCCGAACCGTTCTTGCCAAAACGCACCTTTTCAGCACACGGAATCAAGGCCACCAACCGTTCCGCCAACTCCACTTCCAAAGGATGCGGCAGGGAAAAACTGTGACCTTGCCCAAGCTGAGCCACCGCCGCGGCGTTTACCTCCGGATGGGCGTATCCAAGAATGTTCGGCAACAGGCCCTGCACATAATCCACATACTCGTTGCCATCCACGTCCCACACCCGGCAACCCTGCCCGCGCTGCAGGAATACCGGGGAGACTCCCTGCACATATTGGGAGACGCTCTTGCTGAAGGTCTGCGCGGCCCCCGGGATCACCCGACGGGAACGCGCGAGCCAAGTCTGTGAATTCGCGACCGACCGCGGCGGTGCCGAGCCCGCAACCGCCTGTTGATACAAGGATCGATAATACCCTTCGTTCATGATTGCCTTCCCCTGGAGTCCATTTATATCCGGATTTTCCTGCAGCAGGCGCACAATGTCCTGCCAACCGAAATCGGACCGCTCACCCAGCCGGTGGTAAATTGCCCGCGCAAATTCCAAATCCGACGGCTCATCCACGGTCCACCGCTGCAGCGCCAGTTCCGGCCCCAGCCCGCATTCCACATTCGCGCGCCGAAACCCCTCGGAATGGCGCAGATACGGGGTCACATGCTCCCGTTCGGACGGCTTGGTGGCCGATTGCCAAGCCGTCGTCAGCGCGGCCAGCGTGAAAACTTCGACATCCAATCCATCAGGAAACGTGGCCGGCGCGATATTCGACGCGTAATCCGCACCGTCGCGCTCCCGCGCCGCGATCACCTGATCCATCACTCCGGGATCGATGAACGGGCAATCCGCGGTAATGCGCACGATGCTATCCGCGCCAACCGTCCGTGCCGCCTGATAAAACCGATCCAGAACGTCCAGCTCACTGCCACGAACACACCGGATCCCGCGGAGGCGGCAGAAGGCCTCAATGGCGTCGTCGGCCGGGGCCACCGAGGTGGCGACACAAATCTCCGAAACGCGCGATGCTCGCGCCACCCGCTCCGCCACCCAGCCCAACATCGGCTGCCGACCAATGGCCGCCAACACCTTGCCGGCCAGCCGGGTCGAACCCATGCGGGCCTGAATCACCACCAGAGTTCGTGGGGTGCCGGTCGTATCACTCATGGAAGGGTACAGGAAAGGTCCATCGAGGCCCGCGCAAGCAGGTCTTGAGTGGGCGGACGGAGAGCCCAGCGATCCCACTTAAACGCGCCGCCACCCACTTCATTGGCCTGACCGCGCAGGCCAGAGCGCCGGGTTCAACAAGCCTTCCGGCAGGCCCGCAAATTCGGCCGCTAACTCGGCACCTACCGCCTTCGGAAGCGACGCGCGTCGGAAATGGCCAATGATTTCTAGCAGTTGCAGCGACGAATCCACCCCCACCACCACCCCGTGAATCCACGGCTGCGAGCGAACATAGGCCAGACACAAATCCATGCGATCCTGTCGCCCCAATCGACTCACCCCATCGTCCAACCGGGCCAGCAGATCCGCCGGATCCACGCCGGGAATGCTCGGCCAGAACTCTGCGGAATTGAGCAACAAGCCCTGCAAAAACACCGATCGAACGTGAATCGCCACGTCCGGGCGTTGTCGGGCGAGTTCATCAATCCCGGCGGAACGCCAGCGGTGATCCAATAGATTGAAGGGAAATTGCAGGTGTTGAATCGCCGCATCAGCCAAGGCTGCGGCCGCCTCGGCGGGCGTCGAAACAGAGGCGCCGAGGCGCTCAATCACCCCGGCCGTTTGCAATTCCACCAGACGTTCCCAGACCGCGCCCTGCCAATCGTTCCGATGACTCCAGCGATGCAGCAGCACGACCGGCAGAACGTTTCGGCGCAATTCCCGGCAGGAACGAAACACACTCGCCTCCACGGCGATACGCACCGCGTCACGTCGGTCCTCCGGTTTAAGCTCCGCCAATGGGTCCAGTTTGGTGATCAACCGCGGCGAGCTTCCCAATCCCACCACGGCCGCACCCAGCAATTCCTCCGCCTCGCCGTAAGCGCGCGCCGTATCAAATTCACGCACGCCGTGGGTCACCGCGCCGCGCACCAGCTGGAGGGCCGATGTACGCGGAAGTTGTCCCGTGCGATTGGTGCGCCCGTAATGGGGCAGGCCCAGTTGAGCGCTGCCCAGGACCAAGGTCGGCTCGCCACATGCCGATCGCAGCTGGGGCTCCGGATAGTTCCGCTCCAAGCGCTGCAATAGTTCAGCCCAGGAAACCCGCACCGGATCCTCAACGCCAGCCAGGATCGCCACCGCGCGTTGATAATCGTCGTAACTGTCCACCGTGCAGCGCAGGTGACTAAAATCCCCCACCAATTCCCCGGGGCGAAACGGCGTCGTGCCGCGTCGCAGTGAAACGGTCACATGCTCCCGGTCGGCGGCGTCAGCCCCGGCCGCAGCGATTCGACGCAAGGCCCCCAGGCGAAACACTTCGGCACTCAATCCATAGGGCAGGCCGTCGGCCGGCGAATGCGTGCCCAGATAGTCCCCGCCCTGTTGCTGAAATCGGGCGCATAATTCCTCCACGAAACGGCCGTCGGGAAAAACATTATCCGCCGTCAATCGCACGATCTGCGTCGCATCATCGCACTCATCGGTGGCTCCCAGAAAACGTTCCAGCACGTTCTCCAACGAGCCCCGTACGCAACGGATCCCCGCCTGTTCCACCGTTGCGGCCAGGCACTGATCCTCGGCGGTATCAGAGGTGGCCACCACGACCGACAATCCCGTATTGGCCGCCCGCCGCGCCGCCAATACCACCAGCGGCAGTCCTCCCACTGGGAGCAGAACTTTGGCCGGCAGCCGCGTGCTTCCCGTGCGGGCCTGCAAGATAACTCGCGTCGTGGTCACAGTATGCTTCCTGCGATCAATGAAACCGGTCCTGTGGCGCCGCATCGCCCCCCGGCGATTCAGCTCAGGATTCCGCTCAGAACCGCCACCACCTGATCCTGCTGCGCGTCCGTGAGGTCCGCATACAAGGGCAGACTGATGGCCTCCTGATAATAGGCTTCCGCCACCGGGAAATCGCCCGATTGAAATCCCCGATCCCGGTAATACGGCTGCAAATGCACCGGGATGTAGTGCAACTGCACCCCGATCCCCTGCGCGCGCAATTCCTCGAACACCTGTCGATGTGTCCGGCGGATGCGCCCCAGTTGCAGGCGGATGACATACAAGTGGAACGCCGATTCGGTATCGGGGTGCTGCCAGGGAAGTTCCACGGGCAGCGGCGCCAGCAACCGACCATACCGCTCCGCCAACTGCCGACGCCGTTGGACAAACGTGCCCAGACGCTCCAGCTGGCTCGCTCCCAAGGCCGCCTGCAGGTCGGTGAGACGATAATTCCAGCCGAGTTCCTGCTGCTGATAATACCAGGGCCCGTGCGTGGGCTCGGTCATGGCTGCGGGATCGCGCACCATGCCATGACTACGGAGACGCGCCACCCGGGCAGCAAGTTCTGGATTTCGCGTGAGGATCGCCCCGCCTTCACCGGTGGTGATGATCTTGACCGGATGAAAACTGAAGATCGTGAAATCCGAGTGTTCCCCGCAGCCTACCGGCTGTCCCTGATAGCGGGCCCCCACGGCGTGCGAGGCATCCTCGATCACCCGAAATCCATACTCCCGCGCCAATCGCGCCAAGCCGACCAGATCGGGGGCCTGCCCGGCAAAATGCACCGGCACCACCACTTTGGGCCGACGAGCCGCCGGCGTCGCCGCGAGCTTCTTCGCCAGCGCCGTCACGTCGAGATTGTACGTGCGGGGATCGATATCGACGAAGTCGACCTCCGCCCCGCAATACCGCCCGCAGTTGGCCGAGGCGAGGAAGGTATTGGGCGAGGTCCAGAGCGCGTCCCCCGGTCCCAATCCCAGCGCGAGACACGCGAGGTGCAGCCCGGCGGTGGCGTTCGCCACGGCCACGGCATGTGGCGCATCGCACGCCTGGGCCAGCGCCCGCTCGAACCGCTCGACGGCCGGTCCCTGGGTCAGGAAATCCGACCGCAATACCGCCACCACCGCTGAAATGTCGGCCTCGGAAATCGATTGGCGTCCGTAGGGTATCATGGGAAACAAAGTCCGGCGGGCGACTTCCTCCGGCTTACAAGGGCTGAAACCCCGCGTCGCAGTGTTGCCGGATCAGCGACCGCAATTGCTCCACCGACAGCCACTCGGCATTCGTCCCGCTGTTATACCGGAAGCCATACTCACACTTCCTTCCGTTGAATTGCTTCCGATACGCCTCGGCATCCCAGAACGGCATGCTGGGCAGGATCACAAAATACTTCTCGAACTCCAGGGAGTTCAATCCGTCCGTCTCGGTAATCATCTCCTCGTGCAATTTCTCGCCCGGTCGAATGCCCACGATTTCGCGACGGGCGGACGGGGCCACCGCCTCGGCCACATCATTGATTCGATAACTGGGAATCCGCGGCACAAATATTTCGCCACCCCACATGTGCTCCATGGCGTATTGCACCAACTGCACGCCGTCCTCGAGGGTGATGTTGAAACGGGTCATGCGCTCGTCCGTGATGGGCAGCACGCCCTGATGCCGTTGTTGGAGGAAGAACGGGATGACGCTGCCGCGGGAGCCCAGGACGTTGCCGTAGCGCACCACGGAGAACTTGATCGGATGCCGCCCGCGGATCCCGTTGGCAGCGGTGAACAACTTGTCCGAGCACAATTTGGTCGCGCCGTAGAGGTTGATAGGCGCTGCCGCCTTGTCGGTACTCAGGGCCACCACGGCCTGCACCCCGGCATCAATGGCCGCTTCAATCACATTCTGAGCCCCCAGGACGTTGGTCTTGATGGCTTCGAAGGGATTGTACTCGGCCGCCGGCACCTGTTTCAAGGCCGCCGCATGAACCACCGCCTCCACCCCCTCGAACGCGCGACGTAGGCGGGCAGCGTCCCGTACGTCGCCGATAAAATAACGCAGCTGGGGATGCCGGGAAGGCGGGAACTCCTGCTGCATTTCATACTGCTTCAATTCATCCCGCGAAAAGATCACCAACCGCTCCAGATGCGGCAGCTCCCGCAGGAGAGTTCCCACGAATTTTCGGCCAAAAGAACCGGTCGCGCCGGTCACAAGATACGAACGATAAGGCATCATAACGGTACAGAAATTTCCTCCAAATCAGGGCTGGTGGTCCCGGCTGAGGGTTCCCGGTCGGGACGCTTCCGAGACCAGCTCCAGCGTCAGCCAAGCCGCGCCGAATCCCCGCAGGCGCTCCAGGGCGCCCGCCCAGTCCGATCCCTCCACCGTGGTGGAGAGCCGCACAAACTGCTTTTCACCGGTTCCGGGAACCCGCTCCCGGACCGCATGGAGAAATTGGTTCCCACCCACGCGACGACCCGCGGCGACCTTCGCTTGAGCGGCATCGGCGACCGAAGTACCCCTGGAAACCGTCGGACCGGCCGGCGCGAACCGGTACGCCTCCCCATAGACCTGCCCGTTTACCAGGGTGCACCACAGGGTTAATTCCCGCTGATTGGGGCGCAGTTCGAAAACCCGGCATTCAAACGGCGCACTGGCACCACCCAGATTCAATTCCACCCAACCGGGCTGTCCGAGTGCCACGGGCACGGCCCCGGCCCCGACCCAGCAGACATCCGGCGTATGCATCACCACGCTCATCTCCTTGGCCGACCGCGCCGACCATCCGGCGTAAAAGACACTATACCGACCGTTATCACGTCCATTGCCGCGAGCTGTCCGTCCACCCGACGGCTGAAAAACGCCGCTCACGAGATCGTTGGTGGAAACCGCCAGCATATCCAGCACGTCCGGCGTCACGAGATCGTTGGTGAAGGAATAGCCGGTGACACTGGGGCGAACCGACAATCGCATCCGGGTGGTGAAGTTCCGTGGAAACCAGTGAAACCAACCCCAGGCACCGACCACCGCGAGGATAAACAAGGCGAAAACCCCGGTCGTCAGCCCACCCAATCGGCGTTGCGGTCCCGACACGTCTTTAAAATCCTGGCTCATGAAGAATTCGACCGGCAGAGCGCCGACGCTGTGGCCGTACCGACCCGTTACAGAAGCTTTTCCGCCAGGGGAAGCCATTTCACCAGGCGATCCCGCATCCGGCCCACCGACTCCAGACGTTCCCGACAAAATTGAAACTCCTCCCGATTCAACGCACCCGCCTTGCGGTCGGCTTCCAAGGCGGCCAGCAGCGAGTCCAGTCGCCGCTCCACTTTCCCCAGCTTGGGCTTGCAGGCATCCATGTAAATGGCGCGCAACGCCTCCCGCAGATCGGGTTCGGCCGCGTAGTAGTCGCGCCGATCGCCCGCCACAAAAACCTGCTGCACCACGTGCCAGGAAACCAACTCCCGGACCCCGGTGCTGACACTGGCCTTGGAAATCGACAGACGTTCGGCAATGACTTCCAGCGACAACGCCTCGGGCGACAGATACAGCAGCCCGTAGATCTGTCCCGTCGACTTCGGCAGGCCCAGCATCAAGGCCACCTTGGCCATGGTATCCACCATTTCCGTACGGACCAGGGAACCGGCGGCTGCCGGAGGGCGCGAGGCTGTGGAAGACGGTGTCATAGGGCCAGGAACAGGGAGATTCGACGGTGCCGCGGGGACGCTTCGCGCCGGTCACTTCGCAATCGCGAAGTTAGCATCGGAACTCGGCTGCGGAGCATCCAGTTCGTTCAATCGGCATTGAACGTATAAGATGCTTGCCACAGAACCGGCAAGCTCGCAGTTGCGGACTCGCACCATTGTGAAGAAAACCGGATGGGGCAAGGGGCGCGAACACAGGTACCTGAAGGGCATCGCTGCCTGCGGGGCGCCCGGTGCAGATTCTCCTTGGGAAATCCGCCGCCCCCCCGGTAACATCGGCGGATGGTTCCGTTGGAAGCGTCCCGGCTCGCCCGGCACCTCTCAGTTGCCGAGCAGCAGTTCCTGCAGGAGCACCTCCGCCCCCAGCAGCACGCCGCGGGCGAACGGCTTTTCGCCGAAGGCGATGTCGGTGACGGACTCTACGTGGTGCTGGAGGGCCAGATTGAAATCGCCGCCCGATCGGTGCCCGGCCGCGAACACCGGCTCGCCGTGATGGATCCCGGCGATTACTTCGGTGAAATGGCCCTGTTCGACGGCGGCGGGCGATCCGCCTCGGCCACCGCTATCGTCGATTCGGTGGTGGGATTCCTGACCACCGAGGTCGTCCGGGAATTGCTGGAACGTTCCCCGCTGCTGGCCGCGGCGCTCGTCCGCGACGGCTCCCTGCGCATGCGGGAATTCAACCGCCGTTTCCTCCAGGAATCGCTGAAGGCCGAGCGGCTCGCCTTGGTGGAACGGCTGGCGCGGACCATTGTTCATGACTTTCGCAACCCCCTGAATGTCGTGGGCATCGCCGCCGACATCGCCGCCGAGGAGCGAACCCCACTCGCGATGCGGCAAAGCGCACGGGATCGGATTCGCCGGCAGGTGGAGGTGATGAACCAGATGATGCAGGAGTTGCTTGATTTCACTCGGGGATTCACGATTTCTGTCAGTCTCCCCCGGGTGCGTTTGAGCGTGCTTCTCGCCGAAATCGTCTTTGAATTGCGAGCCGAAGCCGACCGGCGGGGCATGATCCTCTGCGCGGAAGGTGCGCCCCCGGAGGTGGAATTGCGGGTCGATCCCCCGCGTCTGCGCCGCGTTTTCACCAATCTGGCCCAGAACGCGTTCGACGCCCTGTCCGGCCGGCCAAACCCCACCCTCACCCTTCGTTCGGCCGTCACCGCCGAAGGCGTGGTATTGGAGGTGGCTGACAACGGACCAGGTATCCCGCCGGAAATCCTGCCGCAGGTCTTTGAACCCTTCGTCACCTATGGCAAAGCCCACGGCACCGGCCTCGGCCTCGCCATTGTGGAACGGATCATCGCCGAACACGGCGGGCGGATCTCGGTCACCAGCATCCCGGAGTGTGGCGCGACCTTTCGCATCGTGATTCCCCCGGCGCGCCCGGGCGAAACCGACCGCCTGCCCAGGAAATAAGCCCGCCAATGACCTCCCCCCGGGGCCCCTGCCCTCAATCCGCCCCGTAAGGAGCACGGCAACTGGCGCACCATGCCTTTGTTCGCCTAGGGTGTTGGTCTCATGTTGACTGTTTCCAACGTGGCCAAGTCGTACGGCAGCAAAACGCTGTTCGAAGACCTGACACTCCAGATCAACCACGAGGACCGCATCGGTCTCGTGGGACCGAATGGCGCGGGCAAATCCACCCTGTTCAAGCTGATCCTCCAGCAGGAGGAACCCGACGCCGGCGAGATCACCTTCCAACGCGGCATCACCGTCGGATTCCTACCCCAGGAAAGCGCTCCAGCGGGCGACGAAACCGTCATCGAGCTCACGACTGCCTTTCCCGGCTCGGATGGCTCCGCGATCGCCAAAGCCAAGCGGATCCTGAAGGGTCTGGCCTTTCGCGACTCGGATTTTGATCGACCGGCCCGGGAGCTGTCCGGCGGCTGGGTGATGCGGGCGCATCTGGCCCGCCTGCTGACCCAGGAACCGGACCTGCTGATGCTCGACGAGCCCACGAATCATCTGGATCTGGAATCGCTGCTCTGGTTCCAGGAGTACCTGGAAAGCTACCCCGGCGGCATCCTGATGATTTCCCATGACCGGGAATTCCTCAACCGGCTGGTCAATCAGATCCTGGAGATCCGGAGCAGCGCCCTGCACCGGTACGTGGGCAATTACGACAATTTCCTCACCCAACGCGCCGCCCGCGCCGGGCAGCAGATGGCCGCCTTCAAGAATCAACAGCGCGAGATCGCCCGTCTGCAGGAGTTTGCGGATCGCTTCCGCGCCAAGGCCAGCAAGGCGTCCCAGGCGCAGTCCAAGCTCAAGCAGATCGAGCGGATGGAAAAGATCGAAGCGCCGGAGGCCGAGGAAGCCGTGGTGAATTTCTCCTTCCCGCAACCTGAGGCCAGCGGTCATCGCATCATTACCTTGCGCGATCTCGGGTTCTCCTACGGGACGCATCGCGTCTACGACCGCGCCAATTTCGAGGCCGAACGCGGCCAGCGGCTGGTGCTCGTCGGTCCCAACGGCGCGGGCAAATCCACGCTCCTGAAACTGATGGCCGGGGTTCTGACTCCTGACCAAGGGTCCCGGGATCTGGGGCCGAAGGTCAAAGCCGGTTACTATTCCCAATACCGGACCGAGATGCTTCAGGCCGAGCGCAACGTCCTTTCGGAGGCCCTCGACACCCCGGCGCGCGTGACCGAACTGGCCGTGCGTTCGCTGCTGGGTTGCTTCCTGTTCCGCGACGACGATGTCTTCAAAAAAGTCAGTGTGCTGAGCGGTGGCGAAAAAAGCCGTCTGGCCCTGGTCAAGCTGCTGCTGGATCCGCCGAATTTCCTGTTGATGGATGAGCCCACCACCCATCTCGACATGGCCAGCATCGATGCCGTGGTGGCGGCCTTGAAAGCCTACACCGGCACCCTGATCTTCATCAGCCACGACGTCTATTTCATCCGGGCACTGGCCACCAAGGTGCTGCATGTGAATGCCGGACGGCTCACGCCGTATGCCGGCGGCTACGATTACTACCTCGACAAGACCAAGGCTGGCTCGGCCCGAGCGGCGTTGACGGCCGGACTGGGTACGGGCCTGGGAAACGCCCGTCCGGGTGAAGCTCCGGCCGGCAAGCCCGCGGCCGCTCCCGGACTGAATCAGAAGGAACGCAAACAGCAGGCCGCCGAGGCCCGCAAACTCGTGGCGCTGCAACAACGCATCGTTACCGAACTGGAACAAAGCATCGCTGCCCTCGAGAAGGAACAGGCGGAATTGGTCGCCGCCCTGGAAAATCCGGAGACCTACAAAACGCCCGGACGCGGTCCTTTGCTGAATGCCAAAATGATCGATCTCACCCGGGATCTCGCCGCCAAAAATGCGGCGTGGGAATCGGCGGCCCAAAAACTAACTGCGGTCAAAGCCGTCGATGGCGCCGGTGACGAGCCGGATCCGGCCGACTCATAAGCGTCACCGGGAGTGCAAAAAATCGCGTACTGACGGCCCAATCACCGCCACTCTTATCGAAAAAAGTGTTGCGCTTTGCTGCGATTTTGGTCTTCTAGTGGCGTTGGTTCTCATGAGGAATGGCCCTGCGGCTGCAACGGCCGAAAGACGTTCTTCTGGTGGCCCGTGAGGGCTGCTAAAGGAGGCTTAGTTTGGTTGTTTGGGTTAGGCGGGCGCCGCAAGGCGCCCGCTTTTTCGTGCCGTAATCCGGCGGCTCCGTTGCGACCCTTGCTTTCTCCCTGGCGTTCGGACAGAAACCATGACCAACCTCGCGATAAAAAGTTTCACGCGTTTTTTACCGATCCGCCGATTTCACTCCCCCCACCCAACGGCGCTCAACGCCGCACCCAACGGAGGATCGGTTTTTCCACCGCGTGATGCCACACCACGCCGGCCAGCACCACCAGCGCGATTAGCCCAAAGCCCGTAACCAGGGACGGCACCGCCCCCTGCCGATCCATTTTTTTCAGCACGACCCCGGCGACCACCAGCAGCGGATAGTGCACCAGATAGATGGAATACGAGGCATTTCCGATCGCGGCCAACGGCGCCAAAAAGATGGGCATGCTACGTCGCGCATCCCGTGACGCCTCCCATCGGAGCAGCACCGCGAGCACCCACAACCCTGCCCCACCCACGACGACCGCCCGCGCCAAGGAAGGTGGAAGTGCGGTCAGCAACGCCGACTGAAGTCGGGCCCAAGTCGCCAGAATGCCCAACGCCGGCAACAACAGCAGGAGTCCCCACGGTCGCGCAGGAAGTTCGATCGACAACGACTTCGCCCCCTCCCCTGGCCGACGCAGCCAGCCGCCCAGCGCGCAGCCCGCGACAAATTCCAAGTTCAGCGGGTTGAACAGAAAGGCGAGCCACAACGGCGGCAAGGTCGAATCGGACTCCAGCGGCCACCGGCCGGCATTCACCGTCGCCCCCGCAATCAAGGTACCCGTCAACCAAACCGTCCAGACTCCCCATCGACCCGCTCTCGGCAGGGCAATCAACAGCCCGAACATCAGATAGAAAAAGACCTCGTGGCAGAGCGTCCAGGCCACGCCGAGCAAGGGCAGACCGCGGATGGGCAGTAGCAGCCAGGATCGGATCAACACGTCGATACTCCGCTCGCGGTCCGTGGCAAATTGCGGAATGAGGAACGCCACCAGCGTCGCCGGCAGCAGCAGTGACCAGTACAGCGGGTAAATCCGTTGCGCCCGTTTGCGAAGATAGGCACCAAGCCTCTCCGGCACGCCCACCTCACCACCATGGATCCAGGCCATGATGAAGCCACTGAGGACGAAAAAGAGGTCCAATCCGCACCAACCAAAACGAAGAGCGCCCCCCAGAAAGGACTGTCCCAAGCGATTCTCCATCTGCTCACTGACATGAAACCCCACCACGAGCAGGGCCGCCAGGCCCCGAACATATTGCAGGGACACCCACGTGCGCGGCGTTTTCGTCGCGGTCATGCCTGAAGCCAGCCAGCCGGCCCTGTTGGAGAATGTCGATTGCCCCCCATGAAGTACCCGTCAGCGCCGTTCGAAGAGCAGATCGCACGAGACCGGCTTCCCGGTCTGGGGAGACAGGAGCAAATCCGCCACATCCAACAGGCGATAGCCCAGCGGTTCCAGATACCGCCACAGATCGGCCAAATCAGGGGCTTCCCGATACAGTGGGACGAGACTGATTTCCACCTGGAGCAGCGGTGTGCGTTTCAAGGTTTCCGTCGCACCCCGAAACAACTGTAATTCGAATCCCTGAACGTCGGCCTTCAAAAAATACGTCCCCGACACCCCTTGGGCTTTCAGGTAATCATCGAGTTTCCAAACCTCGACATCGATGACACTGGAGGGGGCGCTCGAGGGCCAATGTTCGATATGGGCCGGATTCATCGGCAGCAGGGAATTGGCCTCGTGAAAGGCGCCCACGTTCATCTGCAATCGGCCAGGCTCGGCTCCGAGGGCGATCCGCACCGGCGAAATTGCCGGCACCGAGCGGCACCGGGCCACCATTCGCGCGTGGGTTTCCGGTACGGGCTCAAAACAGAGAGACGAAGTGTCCGGGCAAAGGGTCTGCCAGGCCCGGGCAAACGAGCCCTCGTTCGCCCCGGCATCGAGAAGATGCGTTACCCCGGCAAAATACCCGGCGCGCTTCCAGGCCTTCATGCGGGCCAGCAGGTGAAGATTCGTCCCTTCGCGCCAGCGATGCCACGCACAGTCCGGATTCAACAGGGCCAGCAGCAGCGTCTCCAGTTTCGCCGGTAGCGGGATCATGGTTGGAATCGATCAGCCACACGCTCAGCTTCGGCTGCACTCCCCGCTGCCGACCGATCCCCGGCCGCCAAACCCAGCCGGGTGGGCCCGCGGACGAAGAACACACCTGCGCCTAAACCGTTTATCACAAACCATCTTGAGCAGACTGCGACAGGTGTCAAGCGTCAGACGAACTGGGCGCAGGCGCCACCGAAAGTCAGGGGAATGAAAGTGGCGGCCCGATGCTGCCCAACCCTTGCCCACCCAAATAGTTGTGTGCCAGCATTCCCCGATGTCCCGAAAGACTTCGGCTCCGAGGAGTGGCCTCACCTGTTTCGGTGTCGGCGAAGGATGGCCCTGCGCGGACCGGAACCATTCCTCCTTTCTGTTCCGGTTCGGCGACCTTCATTATCTCTTCGATGCCGGTGACGGCTTGAGTTCCACCTACAAGGCCAGCGGTCTCAGCTACGACCGCATTGATCGGGTTTTCATCTCTCACATGCACAGCGACCACGTGGGTGGGTTCTCGCTGTTTGTGCAGGGGCTTTGGTTGGAAAAGCGCCGACGGGCGTTGCCGGTTCATATGCCCGGGCAGGGCATCCCCGCCATGCGCGCCTGGCTTCAGGCCACCGGTCTGTTCGAAGATCTGGTCGGATTCCCCATCTATTGGGAACCCTTGGCGGAAAACATTCCCATCCGCGAGGCCGGGATGACCATCCTGCCGTTCCACACCTCCCACCTCGACTCGCTTCGACAGGCGTTTCAAAAGAAGCACAAATCTACCTGCTTCGAAGCGTTCAGTTTTTTGATCGAAGGGCACGGCAAGCGAGTGGCGTATACGGGCGATATCGGTCGGGCCAGCGATCTGGATCCACTTTTGAAGGAGCCTTTGGACCTCCTTCTCTGCGAGGCCTCGCACATCCCACTGCCGGAACTCCTCGCCAAATTGCGCGGCCGGCCAATTCGCCAGATCGTCTTCACCCATCTGGAGCGCGAATTGTGGTCCGATAAAAGCCGCATGCTTCAGGAAACCAAGGCGGCCCTGGGGGACATTCCGTTTGTCATCGCCCGCGACGGCGACGAGTACACGTTCTAAGGCCCGCGCACCTACGAAGCGGCGCATGGGGCGTCTGCCCTCGGCCTAGGGACTCAGTCGTTTCGCCAATTCGTCGAGGATGGGCTTGTAAGCGTCCGGCGGAATGCCCGCCCGCGTCAGCCAGTCTTCCATCAAGGAACGATCTAGGATGACCCGCAACATCAAAAAGGTGGAGGCGTCAAAGAAGCCGTGGGCGATGACCGCCTCCCAGAGGGACGACCGCAGGACCATGATCAGTCCGAGCAACAGTCCGAGCACCCCGGTTAGCACGACTCCACCGAAACCTTGGGTCAGGTGTCCAAGTCCGAAGATCACCGCCGCAAACGCCACGGCGAGCACTTCGCGCGAACGCTTGCTCCATCCCGCGGGAAGCAAACTCGCCAGGGCAAAAATCATACCGGCCCGCCAGAGCTCCTCACGCAGACCGGCCACCACAAAACTCACGACCGTGCAGACCGCCAGCAAATACACCGGATCCTTCAACGCGCCCAACCGGAGCAGGTTTTGAATCTTCGGCTGAAACTGCTCCAGGGCGGCGGGATCCGCCGTCTTCTGGAAGAGCTGCATCACGATGGCCACCCCGGCCAACAGCGCCCCGAGACCAAACCGCAGGGCCAGCGACCAGAGGAAACCAAAGAACCAGCGGGCGGGTGTCGGCCCATGATTGACATACAAGTCGGTTCGCCGAGGGCGCCCGAGGACACACGCGATCACGAACAGTACGGCGAAAAAACCGAGGTCCAGCGCCAGCATCGACAGCATCTCCCCCGTCGTGTCCGGCAAGGCGGGCCCGTCACCCGCCACCGGGCCACGCCGAAAGAGGATCGCCAGCAGGTAGCTCATCAGCAGCACCAACATCGCGAGGCGGCGGATCCACCCCGCGCGGGGAACCGTCGGATCAGGAGGCAGGACGGGCGGGACCCCTTCAGTGGGCACCATGGGGCCCGTCAGGTTGACGTACGCACTCATCGCAAGACAGCGCTCCTTGAATACCGACAGGCGGTTTCCCTTTGGGACGAGATGGGTTTCATGCGGACATCAGATACCGGAACGAGGCGGGCTCCGTGGCGTCTTGCGACGGTCGGGGCGGGCTCCGACCGGGGCCGTTTCGTCCTCGACTATCCGACCCGGCCGGGGCGATTCCTCGGCCGCCTCCCGGCAGGAAGCCGAAACAATTTCCAACTGCTCCAGGAAGCGCTCGCGCTCGCCCGGGGGCAAGGGTTGCAAGACTTCCTTCTGCAAAGTCACCGCAACGGCCAGACATTCTTCATAGAGTTTGAGGCCCCGCGGGTGCAGGCGCAGGCGATACGCGCGACGGTCCCGCTCATGCGGCCGCCGCTCCACCCAACCCGCGGCGGTCATCCGCTCCAGCAGCGATGCCACAGTATTGGGATCACTCGACATGGCCTCGGTGAGTTCCCGCTGGGTCAGTCCCACGGAGGAACCTTCGAGAACGGTGCGGAGAACCGTGTATTGATCCGGCGTGACTCCGGTATGGGCTATGCGCCGGCGGAAAGCCTGGTTCAAGCCGTACCAAGCCCGCCGCAATAGCGGTGGCAGGCGACGGGGTGTTCCATTCAAAAGTGGGGCGGCACGCTCAGACACGACGTTCCTCTGTAGAACGCCATTGCCGCATTGCCAATGGGGACCGCGCCGTTCCCGCACTCCCCTCCCGGAAGCGTCACGGCGACCAAGCCCGGAAAAATCGGTTGGCCCCCGCCCCACCCTCCGTTGGCAGCACCACAAAGCGCTCCCCCGATCCGTCCTCTCCCACCAACACCGGGGCCTCCCCCACCCAGAGGTGCAAATCCGCCGAAGATTCCAACCGATAATTCCTTCCCGGAGTTCCTTGCAGGCGCAGACGAATCCCGGCGGGCTCCACCGTCACCGCGGTAAAAGTCGGTGCCACCGCCGGAGCGAGCACCGTCAAGCGAACCGGTCCCGCACTGACCGACCCGACCCGATTGGAAACGGATACCTGATAATCCCCCGCGTCGCCCAAGGTTGCGCTGGCGAGGGCGAACGTGGCGAGAGTCGCGCCGGGCAGATCGGCCCCATCGTGATGCCATTGGTAGGTAAGGTCGGTACCCGTTGCCACCACCCGAAACTCCACCGCGGTACCAGCAGTCACCGTTGGGGAGGTCGGAGGCGTAATAATCTGCGGCGGATCCTGGATCACCAACTCGAAGGGATCACTCGTCACCGAACCCACCGGGTTCTGCACCCGCACCTGGTAGGTGCCCGAGTCCGACGGTTGCACCGCTGCTCGCGGCCAGACGGCGGCCTGCGGGGCAGCGGCCACCTCCACACCACCGCGCAGCCAGTGATACTCACGCGGTTCACTGCCCGTCGCCACGACCTCCAGAAGCACCTCCGCACCGGTGGCCGCGACCAGCGAAACCGGCGCCCGGACAATCACTGGCGGGGACGCCACGGTGAGCTGCGCCGGACTGCTTTCCACCGACATCGCAGTGTTGCGGACGACGACCGTGTAGACGCCCGCATCCGCCGCCAGCAACGCGGGAAAGACCAACGTGGCATTGGTCGCCTTGAGCAAATCCACGCCGTCGCGCCGCCATTGGTAGCGCAATGGGCCGTCCCCGGTGGCGACGACTTGGAGCGTAAAGGGCCGGCCGGCCACCGTGTTGGTTCCAATCGGTGGCACCTGGATCGAAATCGGTACGCCCACCGTGAGGGAGGCGGGACTGGAAGCAACGGAGCCGGCGAGGTTGGCCACCGTAACCGTGTAACTGCCCACCTGCGCCGCCGTCACGGCCGGCAGGAGCAAGGTGGTGACGTTGGTCCGGATGGCGACCGTCAAACCATTGCGGCGCCACGTAAAGGTCAACGGCGCGGTGCCCGTGACGCCCACGCTGAATTCCGCCGCCGCACCGGCGGCCACCACGATTGCGGCCGGCTGGCGGGTGATCGTGGGTTTGACGAAAACTCGAACGACTGCGGGTGCACTGGTCACGGCTCCGTAGAGGTTGCGAGCGATGATTCGATACTCCCCGGAATGGCTCTCCCCGACGGCGTGCAAGCGGAGATTCGATTGGGTTTCCCCTGCCAGCTCCACCCCATTCTTGAGCCATTGATAGGACGCCGGGGTTTCGCTCGTCACCAACGCAATTAATGTACGATCGACTCCGGCCACCAAATCCGCGCCTTGCGGTTGGATCACAAACTGCGGGCCAACCCCCACCACCACGACGGCCGGCGTCGATTCAATCGTTCCTTTTCGATTACTGACCCGCACCGAGTAGTTGCCCGCCATCGCCAGCGTGGCGGGTCCGATATTCAATTCGGAATCGGTGGCACCGCTGATCTCCGTTCCATCCTTGAGCCATTGCAGCGTCGGAGTCGGGAAGCCCGCAGCCGCCACGCGCAGGGTGGTGGTCGCACCCACGAACAAAGTCGCATCCATTGGAGGGATCACGATAAACGGCGCCGTGTCGATGCCGGGATCCAGCACGTGAATTTCCGCGGGGGACGAAACCACGCTACCCGCCGGATTCTCCGCCCGCACGGTGTATCGACCGGTGTCCGCCAGCTGCAGGGACGCAAACAACAGCACGGCCTGCGTGGCTCCGGGAATCGGCTGATCATCCTTGAACCACTGCCACTGGGGCGCCGGGGCGCCGCTCGCAACCACCTCGAGTTTCCCGCTTTCACCAATCAGCCCGACGAATCCTGTCGGCGCGCTCACGATGCTGGGCGCAACCCAGATCGTCAGGCTCGCCTCGTTGGTCACGGATCCGGAAACGCCCCCCACCGAGACCTGATACCGACCACCATCGGCGAGCACGGTGGCAGGAATCTCCAACCGGTCACCCGTGGCACCCGGCAGCAGGACACCGTCGTGCCACCAGCGATAGGTCAGCGGCGGCGTGCCGCCCGCCCGCACCTCAAACTGGGCGGGTTGTCCCAACACCACCGCCAAATTGGTCGGCGCCACGGTAATGACCGGCCCGGAATTCACCGTAACCAGGACCGGAGCGCTGGTAACACTGCCCGCCACATTGCGGATCAGAACCTGAAATTCCACGCTTCCGGGCACCGCCGGCAGGCCACTGACGTTCAGCGTGGCATTGGTTCCACCAGCAATGGGAACGCCGGCCTGGCGCCATTCATAGAGCAGCGGAGCCGCTCCGGTCGCCACCACGGAAAGCACAAACGGTGCCCCCGCCAGCACCGTGCGATTGCCCGGCGCCTGGGTAATGCGCGGTCGTTCCAACACCATCAACAGTGCGGGATTCGAAGTCACTGTTCCCTGCGCGTTGCTGACGCGTACCCGGTAAGTCCCCGTCGCCAGGGGCGTCACCGCGCTCAGCAACAAGATGGCATTGATCGCACCCGCAATGGGGGCATCGTTCTTCAGCCATTGATACTGCAGCGGCCCCGCACCCACGGCGGCGACCGAGAACTGCGCATCCGCTCCTTCATTCACCGATCGATCCTGTGGTTGCGTTACCACTTCAGGTGTCGCCAGCACCGTCACCGCAGCCCGGCTGCTCAGAACGTTTCCTCCCGCATTGCCGACCTGGCACCAATACTCGCCGGCATCCGCGGATTGCCCACCGACGAACGTCAGTACCGACTGAGTGGCGCCAGGAACCGCGACACCCCCGTGCAACCATTGGAACGTCAGGGGTTCGGTGCCGGTGGCCTCCACCCGCAGGGCGCCGGACTGACCGGACGTCAACGACAAAGGTTCCGGTTGCCCCACGACACGCACCGGCACGAGTACGTCGTCGCGGGTCAATCCCTGCAATTGCAGTTCCATTCGCAAGTCGACGTCCGTCGGCCGCCATTGATGCAACTCCACGGCCACGACATTGGTTCCCGTCAACCAGGCCGCGGAATTCAACACCGCCACCGAGAATTGGTGGGCCTCCGTCTCCGTGGTTTCGCCTCGTGGCAGGGTCAGAAAATTCACGGGTCCATCGGGCAGATTTCGCCGCCACACTTCCTGCCCGTTGAGGTAGACCACCGCCGCATCATCCACCTGCATCGCCAGTCGGGCGCCCAGGAAATCGGCGGGATTATCGACGAGGAATTGCCGACGAAAATAAGTGGTGATCCAGCGCCCCGATGGATTCGGCCCATACCGGACTACTGTGCCCAAATCGGCATAGCCATAGCCCAAGGGCGCCGGCCCACGCCCCCAACCGGCGTCCGAATAAGCCACCGACCGCCAGTCCGCCGGGGGATTCGATCCGTCGTCGTGAAAACGCCAACCGGCTCCCGTTGGCACCAAGGTGACCGACCGCAGGCCCGCCACGTCGTAAAAGGTGAAATCAGCCACCGTCCCGGTCCCGGTCCCCGCCAGCTGGATTCCCCGTTCAGAGGGATCGACCAAGCCGGCTTCAGCGAGCGGACGGACGGTATACGAACCCGCGTTCGCACCGGTGAAAACATATCTCCCCGTCGCATCGGTAAGGGTTGATTGATTTGCCCCCAACGTCACCCACACGCCCCCAACGCCCAGTCCGTGGCTATCCCGGATAAATCCCGCCAGGCGGCCGGTGTTGACGGCCCCCACGGCCACGATGGTTTGCACCACCGCGATCCCACCTTTGCCATCGGAGACCGTGCAGCGAACGAGGTAGTCACCCTCCGCCGAAAAGGTTTTGGCCACCGCGGCGGCATCCGGTCCGAAAGTACCGTCACCAAAGTCCCAGGCGTAGCTCAAGAAATCCGCATCGGCGTCGGCCGCCGTCACGGTGAAGTTCAGCGGCGAATTCACGGCGGCGGTGGACGCCGCCGGGGCGAGGCTGGCGGTGGGTGGATGGTTCCCGGGGAAGTTGCCCAGCTGAATCTCCACGTCCAACGACGCCGGAACACCCGCCGCGGCTGGATGCAGCCCGCGGTTCCGAAAATGCAACCCGGCGGCACGATCACTGAAGGTCCACCCCGGCTGCAATGCCGCGTCGCGGAAGGCACCACGTGAGCCTGGCGTGGTATCCAGCAGCAAGGTGGGACGGGCATTGTCCTCCGCCCATCGAATGGCCAATGAATTGGTCCAACCCGGGATATTCACCAGCTGTTGACGCAATTCCAGCCAGTAATTGGTGAGGGAACTGCGGGCCAGCACCAGCGCGCGAGGCCCCGGCGCCGCCGTGATGACGTCATCGGCGTAGACGCGGTAAACGCCACTGGTCTCTACTCGACGCACTTCGTCCGCGGTCAGCCAGCCGAGTTGGGCCTTCTTCTGCGCGTTGAAATGGTGGGTCAATCCCGTGCTGCGACTCATCGAGTCCGAGACATCGGCATATTCCAACTCCTGCCCCGCCCCGGTCGGCGGCCCACCGGCCGTATCCCAGGCGTTGGCGTGATTTAGACCGAAATTGTGTCCCAATTCGTGCACCAGATTGCCCGGCTCCAGAAACGAATCCCGCAACCAGGCACCCCGGGAACCGACGTTGGCGAACCCGGAAAAATTGAAGGCCGGCCCGTTCGCCGGTCCGAAACAGATCACGTCGAGATCAAAACCACTGGGATCAAACCCCGCGGCGCCGGCCGCCAGCAGCGCGTCGTCCCGGAGTCGACCGACCCCGGCAATGCCATAGACTGATGCCGGCAGCGGCAGGCGCAGCACGGGGGTCACGGCGGAACCACCCGCAGTCAGCGGGGCCAGACGAAGCCGTCCCACCGACATCTCCGCAAACATCTGGTCCGCTCCCTGCACCAAGGACGTCGCGGTACCCTCATCCAGGGGACTCCCCGGCAGGTCGGAAAAATCCACGCGCACCATCAGCAATCGCAGCGTTCCCTGGGCTGGGAGGGCCGCCGGCCGGGCGCGCTGGCGGGCCCACTCGGCCGCGGCCATCGCCGGCGGCGACGCCACACCGCAATGCCAAATTCGCTCCTGGGCCTGAACGAGCGGTAGTCCGAGCCAAAGAAACAGTAAGTAGATCGGTGGAAGGTGACGGACCATACGACACGCGAAGCTATACCGGCGCCCCCGGGTACAGCCACCCCGATTCACCGCGCGATCGCCGCCCCATGCAGGCGCAAAGTGCATCGGGTGCGAGACAAAAATCCTCGAGTCGCTGGATTTCGCCTTTCTGATAAATAATATCTATCATGCTAGATACATTAAGTTAAATCCTCCTCCAAAGAATAGCTTCTGTCGGAACTGAGCCAGATCGGCTCCAGGGAGAAGGGTAAGCTCTGTGCCTGCCCCCATTGTTCCGGCACTGCGGAAGCGGGCTACAGTGGCTGCAGTACTGGGAGACGGGCGCACTGTTTCCCGTCACGTAACAGCGGCGGAGGTCCCCGCTCTCCCGGAAGCCATCGCGGGGTATCAGCGAGTCCGCGAACTCACCGAGCAGTACCTCGACCGTTTCGTCGCCGAGACCCTGCCGCTCTCCCCCTCGGGCGGCGGTTGGGAAATTTCCGTCCCACATCCTCTCCCAAAACCGGTGCCAACCTCCCTATTCGCCCGGCGCAGCGATCGTGCCAGGTTCGCTATCTTCGCCGGATCGGGAGCCAGCCTCAGTATCTTGCGCCGCGGCCTCCGACGGCGATGCCGCGGCCGGCGGCGTGAACTTTGGGCGGTGGAATTGGACCAGGATGGGTGTTTGGGCGGGCGCTCAGCTCACTTTTGAGCTTTGTGAGGCCCCGGGCGGCCCGAGGAGGTCGGCGATCGGCAGAGCTCTACCGTTCCGGCGCGGGGATTTCGCCGGTTCGGCCGGTTTGGGGTTGGGTTCTTTGAGGCGTCAGCCGATGGCGTCGACGCGGAGGTCGCGTAGGACGCTGATTCCGGGGAGTGGGACGCCCCGGATGGGGCGGGCCCCATCCTTCCGCTTCGGACTGAAGCGGTCCCGAAACCGCATGAACTGCTGATCCACGAACTCCCGCGAACCCAGGACTACCCCATCGCTGAAATGCCGTATCCGTAG
>CANIZL010000045.1 GCA_947471985.1 Verrucomicrobiota bacterium
CGGCTCATCTCCACCTTCAAGCCGCATCCCCGGCTGAGCCTCGCCCTCGAGGGACATCTCTTCTGGCTGGCGAATACGAGCGACCGTTTTTACAACGTCGGCGGCGTCGCCCGGGCCGGGGCGGGAGCCACGGGCAACGCCGGCTCCGGTACCGGCTACGGCCTCAATTCCACCTACGGCTCGTTTGTGGGCAGCGAGCTGGATTTGGTGGCCGGGTTTGCCCTCACCAAGGCCGCGACTTTCGAGGCCGGATACTCGCACTTCTTCCACGGCGACTATATCGCCGACACCTTCAAGGTCTCCGGTTCCAAGGACGCCGACTGGGTCTACGCCCAGCTCCTGGTGCGCTTTTAGTCAGCGGCCCAAGCTCATTCCGCATGATTGCCACCCCGCCCACCGCGCCGCCGGACGCCGGATTCTCGCCGCTCCAGCGTGAATACCTCCAAGGCCTCATGGCCGGGGTGGCCCAGCGCCAGCTGTATCCGTTCGTGGGCTACGTCGGCGGACAATTCACCGCCGATCCCGCTGCGGGAGGAGCCAATCTCGCCGCCGCCGCACCGGAGGAAACCCACCACGGATTTCCCCTCTCCGAAATCACCAAGCAGGAATTGTGGAAGCGGGAACTCTCCGGACTGGATTCGTGGGACCGGCTGTTGGAGCACGCGGAACAGAATAAACTCCCGGATGATGCCGATACCTTTCGGTTTCGTTCGCTCGGACTTTTTCACGTCTCGCCGGCGCAGAAATCCCTCATGCTTCGCTGTCGGATTCCAGCGGGCGAGCTGACCGCCGCCCAACTCCGTGGTCTCGCGGAGATCGCCGAAAATTGGGGCAACGGAAAATCGACCATCACCACCCGGTCGAATCTCCAAATCCGGGAGATCGCCCCGAAAGATGCCGTCCACGTCCTGACGAAACTCACCGCCCTCGGTCTGACTGCCCGCGGTTCGGGCACCGACAACGTGCGCAATATCACGGCGTCGCCCACCGCCGGCATCGATACCCAGGAATTGCTGGACGTCCGTCCCTATGCCCACGCCCTGCACCACTATATTCTGAACAACCGCGACCTGTACGATCTGCCGCGGAAATTCAATGTGGCCTTCGAAGGCGGCGGCGCCATCGACGTGGTGGCGGACACCAACGACATCGGATTCATCGCCTGTCGGGTCGGGGCGCCGGAAGCCGGCGCGGTAACGGACGGACAGCCGGCGCCCGGAGTCTACTTTCGAGTCGAACTGTGTGGCATCACCGGTCACAAACAGTTCGCGCGCGACTGCGGCCTCCTGATCCAGCCCGGACAAAGCGTCGCGCTCGCCGCTGCGATGTTACGGGTCTTCGGTGAATTCGGGGATCGAACCGATCGCAAAAAGGCGCGGCTCAAATATCTGATCGATGCCCGCGGCGTGGAGTGGTTCCTCGCGGAGACCCGGAAGCGTCTCGCGTTTTCGTTGGTGCAGTTTCCCCTGGAGCGCTGCCAATTGCGTTCACCCGCCGTCAAACACGGACACCTCGGTGTCTATCGCCAACGGCAGGCCGGATTGAACTACGTAGGCGTCGTGGTTCCCGTTGGCATTCTCTCCGTGAAGCAGATGCGTCGCGTCGCGGAACTGGCCGAGCATTATGGCTCCGGATTCATCCGGTTGACCCCGTGGCAGAACCTCATCCTCCCCGGGGTCACGGATGGCTTCGTCGAGACCTTGAAGCGGGCGCTGGTACGCACCGGGCTGCATCATGAAGCCACGCACCTCATGGGCGGCCTCGTCGCCTGCACGGGCAATCAGGGTTGCAAGTGGTCCAGCACCGACACCAAGGGCCATGCGGTGACCTTGGGTCGAACGCTCTCGCAACGATTGAATCTCGACCAGCCGCTCAACATTCATCTGACCGGTTGCCCAAATTCCTGCGCCCAACACTACATGGGCGACATTGGGATGCAGGGCGTGAAGACACAGCTCAATGGCGAGAGCGTCGAGGCTTACAACATCGCCTTTGGCGGCGGCTTCGGTGGAGATCAAGCGGTGGCCCAGCAGGTTTTCACGGGCATTCCCTTTTCCGAAACGCCCCGGCTGCTGGAGCGCGTGTTGAAAGCCTATCAAGCCCGGCGGACCGCGGGCGAATCCTTCGCCGCCTTCACCCGACGTCATTCGGTCAAACAATTACAGGAACTGTTCGCTGAATGAACCCGCCCGTATCGCTCGTCCCCGTCCTGCCCGACTCCGCGCCGTTCACCCCGGAACAGCGCGCGTATCTCAACGGTTTTCTGGCCGGGCTTTTTTCCTATGCCCCTGCGAGCGCGGCGGGTGCGGCGGCGGGTACCGCGGCGTCCACGCGGCTCCAACCGCTCACGATCGTGTTTGGTTCCCAAACCGGCACGGCCGAAAAACTGGCGCGGCGCATGGCGAAGGAGGCCGGCAAGCGGGGCTTCGCCGCGACGGTACAGGATCTGGTTTCCTATCCGATTGCATCGCTGGCCACCGAACAAAACCTGCTCGTCATCACCAGCACCTACGGCGACGGGGAACCGCCGGACAACGCCCGCGGCTTCGCCGATGCCTTGAAGTCCACCGCACTGCCGTCGTTGGCGACGGTTCGTTACAGCGTCTGCGGCTTGGGGGACACGAATTACGCTAAGTTTTGCGGGTTCGCCCGGGAACTGGATGCGCGACTGAAACAATTGGGCGCCGTCCGGGTCCTTCCCCGCACCGAATGTGACGTGGACTACGAGGCCAGCTTTTCCGCTTGGTTGGGTCAAGCCTTGACGTCGCTCAACACCGCGGGCAGCGCATCCGCCATCCCGACAACCTCCGTGGATTCAACCGAGCCGGCCCCCGCGCCGAGAGGGTATGATCGGCAAAATCCTTTTCGCTCGCGTCTGGTGGCCAATCGGCGACTGAATGCGCCCGGTTCGGAAAAGGACGTGCGTCACTTGGAGCTGAGCCTGGAGGGCTCCGACCTCAGCTACGAGGTGGGTGACGCGCTGGGCGTCGTTCCCCGCAATGATCCCGAATTGGTGGATGAACTGCTCCGCCAGTTGCACGCCACGGGCACCGAGACCGTGTCGGGCAGCGACGGGAAAATGATTCCGGTGCGGGACGCGCTGTTGACGGTTCATGAAATCACCCGAGTTCCATCCCCACTGCTCCAATGGATGGCGAAACGAACCGGCGACGCCACCCTGGCCCGGGTCGCCGCGCCCGACGCCAACGGCGAGCTGACGCAATTCCTGCGGGGTCGCGAGATCGTGGATTTGCTGGCGGCCTTCCCGGATTCCGGGTTAACGGTGGCGGAGTTTGTGCCGCTGCTGCGCAAACTTCAGCCGCGCCTTTACTCCATCAGCAGCAGCCTCAAGGCGCATCCGGGCCGGGTGCATCTGACCGTCGGTACGGTGCGCTACGAAAGCCTCGGCCGCCGCCGGCTCGGCGTCTGCTCCACCTTCCTGGCGGATCGCACGCAGGAAGCCACCGAAGTTCTGATCTTCGTCCACCGCAACACCTCCTTTCGCCCACCTGCTCCGGATCAGGCCCTGATCATGGTGGGGCCCGGCACCGGCATCGCCCCATTCCGCGCGTTCCTGCAGGAGCGACGCGCCACGGGGGCCGCCGGGCGAAACTGGCTCTTCTTCGGCGATCAACGGGCCGGCTCCGACTACTTGTATCAGGAGGAAATTAGCGCGTATCAGAACGACGGATTGCTGAACCGCCTCGACCTGGCCTGGTCGCGTGATCAGGGACAGAAGGTCTATGTTCAGGACCGCATGCGGGCGGCCGCGGACGAACTCTGGCAGTGGCTGGACGCCGGCGCGGCGTTTTACGTCTGTGGCGACGCCTCCCGGATGGCCCGTGATGTGGAGACAACCCTTCTGGAGATTATCCAATCCGCCGGCAGCCGTACCCCTGAGGGCGCCCGCGAATATCTCCAACAAATGAAATCCGGCCGGCGTTACCAACGCGATGTCTACTGACATGCCGTTGTCCGGCTCCGAGGTTCGCACCTTGGTGGATGAACTCCTGCACGAACAACGGGAGCTCTCGGCGGTGGCCAAGTTCGCCCGCGCTTCACCCTCCACCGGCAACCGGGCTCCGGGCCAACGGCATCGTGATCTCATTCCGCTGACCGCGCCCCGGCCCGGGGAGCAATATGGCTTCGAGGTGGATTTGGATCGGTGTTCCGGCTGCAAAGGTTGTGTCACCGCCTGCCACACTTTGAATGGTTTGGATGAGGCGGAGAGCTGGAGGGAAGTCGGGGTGTTGTTGGGGGAGATTCAAATCCCCGCCTCCCCGGATCCAAACGCCGGGAATCGGGTGATACCGTGGCAGCAAACCGTGACGACCGCCTGTCACCATTGCGTGGAGCCCGCCTGTCTTCTGGGCTGTCCGGTGCTGGCGTACGACAAGGATCCGGTGACCGGAATCGTCCGGCATCTGGATGACCAATGCATTGGCTGCAGTTATTGCATCCTGAAGTGCCCTTATGAAGTGCCCCAATTTTCCGCCAAACGGGGAATCGTCCGGAAGTGCGATATGTGTCAGGGCCGCCTGGCCGTCGGCGAGGCACCGGCGTGCGTCCAAGCCTGCCCCAACGAGGCGATCCGCATCACCCACGTGCGCAGCGACTGGGCCACGATTGAGTGGCGCGAAAAGCGGGAGGCGACATGGCTGCCCGACGCCCCGGCTCCGGACTACACCGTCCCCACCACCCGCTACCTCACCAAAACCCAACGCCCGTACCTCGCCGCAGGCGATCACTATCGGAATCGTCCGGCCCACGCCCACTGGCCGCTGATTCTTCTGCTGACGCTGACCCAGATCGGCATGGGCGCCATGCTGGCCGGTTGGTGGCGGAACGGACTCCCAACCACGGCTTGGAATCTGAGCCGTGCGAATCTCGTCGGATTGGCGGGCTTCGGCCTGTTCCTGGCCGGCTTGGGTGCCTCCGTCTTTCACTTGGGCCAACCTCGCAAGGCTTGGCGGGTTTGGTTGGGTTGGCGCACCAGCTGGATGAGTCGCGAGGCCATCGCTCTCAATCTTCTGTTGGGTGTGGCCGGGACCACCGCCGCGGTCTCCACCGTGCCATTGGCGTGGCTCGGACCCCTCGGACGGGCCGACGCAACGGTCCCACTGTTGCCGTTCCAGGTAGCCTTGTGCGGGCTTTTGACCGTTGCCGTTGCCGTCGGTGTCGTAACGCAAATCATGGTCTACGTGGACACCCGCCGCAGCTATTGGAGCTGGTCCCAGACCGGCCCGCGTTTTCTGGGCACCGTGCTTCTGGGAACCGCTCTGGCCGGAAACTGGCTCGAACCGTCGCCGGTGATCGCCATTGGATTGGGATTGATCCTGCTGTTGAAACTTGCCCAAGAGACCCGCGCATTGAAACCGGCGCAGAGCGACGAATCCCGGCGCACCCAGGGACGGCGCTCGGCCGAACTGATCCTCGGCCCGCTGCGACCCCTGTGGTGTTTCCGTTTGCTGGCCGCGGCGTTCGGCCTCGCCGCGGTCCTGTTCGGTCCCAGCGCCGGTCTTACGCCCCTTATCGGCGGGACGCTCGCGAGTGTCACCTTGCTCACGGGCGAACTCGCCGAACGGTGGCTCTTTTTCGCCGCCGTATCTCCGGACAAGATGCCCGGCCTCCCATGAATCCCTCGCTCTCCAAAAACACCTGGTTGCGCGAGTGGAGCGGACCGTTGACCGCCGAACTGGCGCGGACTCCCGGCTCCTTTGGCCTCGGCCAGGTGCCCCTCCGCCTGGCACCGGACAGTTTGGTATCGATGGTGTGCGGCTATTGCTCAACCGGCTGCGGTTTGAACGTGCACCTGAAGGACGGCCGGGCGGTGAGCCTGACTCCGGACCCCCATCATCCCGTCAATCTGGGCATGGCCTGCCCCAAAGGCTGGGAGGCGTTGACTCCTTTGGCGGCACCCGATCGCCTCACCACACCACTGCTCCGCGATCGGCAGACCGGTCGTCTGGAACCCGTCTCGTGGATTCGGGCGATGTCCGAATTCGTGTCCCGGATGCGCGGCATTCAGGAGCGTCACGGCCCACACAGTCTGGCCTATTTGAGCACGGGCCAGATCACCACCGAGGAGATGGCCCTGCTCGGCAGCCTGTTCAAATTCGGCATGGGTGGACTGCACGGCGATTCCAATACCCGCCAATGCATGGCCACGTCACACGTCGCCTATAAACAATCGCTGGGATTTGATGCTCCGCCGTTCACCTACGCGGATTTTGAAGAGTCCGATGTCCTCATTTTTGTGGGGTCGAATCCCTGCATCGCCCATCCGATCATGTGGCAGCGCGTGCTGCGCAATCCTCACTCACCGGAAATCGTCGTGCTCGATCCGCGACGCACCGAAACCGCGGTGAACGCCACGTTGCATCTGGCCCTGAAACCCAAATCCGATCTGACCCTGCTTTACGGTCTGGCCGCCGCCCTGATTCAGGCGGGCGCTGTGAAGGCGGAATTCGTGAACGCCCACACGACCGGTTTTGCGGAGTTCGCCCAATTTGTTGCCGAGTTCACTCCGGAGCGGGTCTGCCTCGCCGCCGGATTGGAGCGCCCGGATTTCGATCGTTGCGTCAACCTCATCGCCCAGGGGAAGCGCGTGAGTTTCTGGTGGACCATGGGGGTCAATCAGGGTCACGAGTCCACGCGCACCGCCCAAGCCATCATCAACCTCGCGTTGATGACCGGCAATATCGGCCGACCGGGGACCGGGGCGAACTCGATCACCGGCCAATGCAATGCGATGGGTTCCCGCCTGTTCGCCAATGTCACCTCCCTGCTGGGTGGACGCGATACCAGCAACCCGGATGATCGGACGCACGTGGCCCGAATCCTGGGCATCCCGGTCGAACGAATCCCCACCGAGAAATCGTGGGCCTACGATCAGATTCTGGCCGGCATCGACACCGGGGACATTCGGGGGCTCTGGGTGATCGCCACCAATCCGGCCCAATCGTGGATCGATCAGCATCGTTTTCTCGATCGACTCAAGAAGCTCGATTTCCTGGTCGTGCAGGATCTGTATTCGACCACGGAAATGGCCCAAAGGGCGGACTTAATCCTGCCGGCCGCGGGTTGGGGAGAGAAGGAAGGCACGTTCATCAACAGCGAACGACGCATCGGTGTTCTGAAGAATGTGAGCCCGGCACCCGGCGAGGCGTTGAGCGATTTCAGCATTTTCCGGCTCGTCGCCGAGGCTTGGGGCTGCGGGCAGCTGTTTCGCGAGTGGCGCACGCCGGAAGCGGCGTTTCAAATTCTCAAACGACTAAGTGCGGGGCAACCCTGTGATTTCACCGGCATCCGGGATTACCGACATCTGGACGAAGCCGGCGGCATACAATGGCCGTATCGCGCCGGCCAGGAGGATCGGCTGCCCGCGAGCGAAACCCGGGAGCGTCGATTGTTTGCCGACGGCGGCTTCTTTCATGCCGACGGCCGGGCCCGCTTCCACTTTGAACATCCCGTACCCGTCGCCGAGCCCACCACGAACGAGTATCCGTATGTGCTTTTGACCGGGCGCGGGACCAGCGCGCAGTGGCATACCAATTCGCGAACGGGGAAATCGGCGATCCTGCGGGCGTTGTACCCGGCCGATCTTTATTTGGAAATTCACCCGGAGGATGCCGGACGGCTCGGGTTGGTGGGTGGCGGACAGGTCCGGGTAAGTTCCCGTCGCGGCACGTTGCTGGCGGACGTTTTGATCACCCCGACCGTTTCCCCCGGCCAGGTCTATCTGCCGATGCACTACCCGGAGGTGAATCGCCTGACGTGCGCGCAATTCGACCCGTATTCCCGTCAGCCGAGTTACAAGCATTGCGCCGTTGCTTTGGCCCGCCCGTAGGAACATTCCCTGTCCCGGCAGACCGCTCCCGGGGGAATTGTCCGCTGCGCAGCGGAAGACTCAACGTCCACTCACGCGCTCCCACGCGACCTCTTAAACTGCAGCAGCACCCGCGTCCCGTGTTCACTCCAAACGCGGGCGGAGGTCAGGCCAGCGGTGTCCGCCAGTCGACGCCATTCCGGGACCCGCCAGCCGCGACGGACCGACAAAACCCCGTCACGACGGAACTCGCCCGGCGCGCCGAGAGCCATCAACACACCCCAAAGCCCGGCCGCAAACAGCGAATTTCGGTGCAGATCACATAACAAAACGCCGCGGCGCGCGACCCGCACCGCCTCCCGGAAATGCGCCACCACGTCCGCCTCCGATTTCAAATGATGGGTCATCGTGGTGGCGATGACTGCATCAAAGCTCTCATCCGGAAACGGAAGCGCCGTCACCGAACCCACCACATGACGACCGGAGGTATTTAAGGGACGGGTATGCGGTGAAAGATCCAGATCCGTGAACCGCCAGGACCAGCCTTTTTGGTCCGCCCAATCCCTCAGCGTCCGTCCCAGGGAGCCATCTCCCGCCCCCAGATCGAGCACCTCCAGGTTCGCACAGTTCTCAACACCCACTGTCTCCGGCAACCATCGCCGAAAGGGACGATCGAACTGGGTCAGCCGGTTGATCCGGCCCAGCCATGCGTAATGCTCGCGGGCCTCGGCCGCGGACAGATCCGGGGCATCGAAGTACTCCGCTTGCAGCGTGCGGCGGGCCAAAAACATCCTAAGTAACGAAGCAAGATGAACCGGGTAAAACAAGCGAGACCATCGGCTTCTCGAGAAATCGCCTGGCGTTGGGTACGGCGATTGCTGGGGACTGTGGCGGTGGCGCTGGCCATCGGCTGGAGCTCGGGTACGGCGATGCGTCTCGATGCCCGCAGCGTCGGCCCCGCGGGCTTCGGCCGCGGACTGTTGCACGGGGCCCTGATGCCTCTCGCCTGGCCGACGCTGCTCGCGGGGCGGGAGCAGGAAATCTACTCACTGAACAATCTCGGCCGCACCTACAAGCTCGGATACTCTCTGGGCGTAAACGCCTGTGGGGCGGCGTTCTTCGGCTGGTCCTACAGTCGCTGGCGACGCTGGTCGTCCCGCAACTGACGCGCCCAATCCGCCCCGGCATCCCTCACGAACCGCGCTGGTTTCAGCGGCTCCAAGAGCAGTACACTTCGTAGGCCTTTACCGCACCGCCGGCAAAATACGGAACCGCGGGCATCACAAAACCGCGGTCGTCGCGGAACTGAATCATCACCGGTAGGCCGGGATCGTTGGGATCGTAGGCGCTAAAACGCAATCCTTCCGGGACCGTCTCCACGTGATAAAGCAGTACCGCGTGATTGAGTCGCAGACGGGGAAATTCGCAGAGATGAACCACCGGCGCCCCCCCGGACCGAATCTCTTTAGCGAGACGCATAGCTTCCGCCTGCTGCCCCCGATAAGAAAAAGGCAGAATCATCCGCCAATGCCCGCGTTGCAGATAGCTTTGCCAGGCACCGCCCGCCTGCCGCCGAATCAAATCCGGATACGCCGCACTGAAGGAATACAGGTCAGCGAAGCCGGGAAATGGAATGCGATCACCCGCCGGACTCCGTGAACGAGGGCTGCGGGCCAGCACGGCCGCCAGGCGTTCCCGATAGCCCGCTTCCGTCAACCGGGGCTCGGCGGGGAGGAAATCTGCATGCGCATGAAACTGCTTGGCCGTTCGGGCGAGCACGAAGCAATGAAGCGCGTAGGTGGGCGGCGGTGATCGGGGCGTATGAACCGGCTTACCGGTGGCCGCATCCAGGCCGTAAATCCAGGCGGTTTCGTTGGTCACGGCCAGGGCGTCCGCCGGGAATCGGAACTTCCGCGCCGCCGGCAATTGTGTCCGGCACCCCAAAAGGAAACCCATCAACACGAGCAGCCCCGCGGCACGCATCGCATCAGTCTTCCACCCAAGCCGGAAGCTCATACCTCAGCCGGACCAGAGCGGTTCCACACGTTGGCTGGGAGGGCGCCGCCTGCACTATTTGACCCATAAATTGGCATATATTCGCGGACCAATTCCCTATAAATGATTGACCCAGAATCCGCAATGGCGGAGCGTTTCGCTTGTGAATACGTTGAAAATCAGGGGTTGGGCGGCCGCATGCGTCGCGACAGTGTTGACCGTGGCCTCGACGGAAAGACTCTCGGCCGCTGATTGGACCGAATACCGCGGGCCGGACAACAACGGGGTGACTCGGGAAAAGGTCATGACCTCGTTTCCCGCAGGAGGCCCGAAGGTCCGTTGGAAAGTACCGAGCGCCAACGGCTTCAGCTCATTCGTAGTGGCCGGCGGGCGTTGCTACACGCAGGAACTCCGTTCCTTGGAAAATACGGAACAAGAAGTGGTGGTGGCCCGCAATACGGACACAGGCGCGGAACTTTGGGTGAGCTCCCTCGGCACGATGAAGGTCAACACCGGCGGCGAATCCGGGACCGACAAGAATCGGGGCGGTGACGGACCCCGTTCCACCCCGGCGACCGACGGGAGCCACGTCTGGACTTTTTCCGCCCAATTGGTTTTGCGCTGCCAGGACGCCAAGACGGGCAAAGAGATCTGGAAACACGATCTGGTGAAGGAGTTCGCCGGCCGCAACATCAACTGGATGAACGCGCAAAGCCCGGTCATCGAGGGCGATCTGGTCTTTGTCGCCGGCGGGGGCCCGGGACAGTCGCTGCTCGCCTTTAAGAAGAACGACGGCTCCGTGGTGTGGAAAGCCTTTGACGATGCCATGACGCACGCGACCTGCGTGCCGGCCACCATCCTCGGAAAACGTCAGATTATCTTCTTTGTGCAAAAGGGTCTGGTGGCCGTCGATCCGACCACCGGCCACGAGCTGTGGCGCTATCCGTTCCCTTACAACGTATCGACCGCGGCTTCGCCCGTTGTCGATGGGGATGTGGTCTACTGTTCCGCCGGGTACAAGGTCGGTGCCGGAGCGGTCCGCATCACCAAGGAAGGGGACGCCTGGAAAGCAACGGAGATCTACCGGTTCGTCGGCGACAAGCCGCTCGCCAATCACTGGTCGACGCCCGTGCTTTTTCAAGGCCACCTCTACGGCATGTTCCAGTTTAAGGAGTACGGCAGCGGGCCCGTGAAATGTGTGGAGATCGCCACGGGCAAAGTGAAATGGGAGAAGCCCGGCTTCGGCCCCGGACACGTCATTCTGGCGGGGGACAAGGTGGTGGCGCTTTCCGATGGCGGAGAACTGGTGGTCTTCGCCGCGGACCCGAACCAATACAATGAATTGGCCCGGGCCCAGGTGCTGGACGGAAAATGCTGGACGACCCCCAGCCTCTCCGGAGGGCGCCTGTATGTCCGCTCGACCAAGGAGGCCGCCTGCCTGGATGTGGCCCGCCAGCGCGCGCAGCGCTGAATCCGCTCGGGAGAGGGCGATGGATCGGCCATTGCCCTCCTGCCGATTTCAAAAGGCGGAAAGTACCCGGCCAATCCGGTTTACCGCCCACCCCAGAGCCTTCATCAGCGGCATCACCCGCGTCAGCAGGGGGAGCGCAATCAGGAGAGTCAGGGCATTGCCCAGCCAAATCACGACCGCGGAAAACACCCAGCCTTCGCTTTCCAAGTCCGGCTGCCGGGTGCGCAGGATGTGTGCGGTCAGCGTGACGTGAAACGCGTAGGCGAGCCCGAGGCCAAAATGGAACCAAGGCAACCAGGGACGCCATCCAAACAGCGCATTGCCCAAGAGGAAAAACAGCGTCCAGAGGACTGCGTAAAGGGGGAAAAAATAGGGTGACAGCGTGATCAGGAGGTTGGTCTTGGTGACCACGACATGTCCCCCGCGAGCGGTGGCCCGAAACTTTTTCACCTTCCCCCCGCATAACAACGCCCACAGCGCGTGGGTCAGTTCATGTCCCACCACGTAAAGCCACATGGGCTTCGGCAGGCTCAGAAATATCACCCACCAGCAGGTGGCGCCCACCAGGACCGGGACCCAGAACTGCGAGCTACGACCCACCAGGGAAAGCAGATCCACCAAGGCCCAAGTTGTGCCGATACAAACCGGCAGCAACGCCAAGGCTATCAACCACCGCAGGATGCGGCCCCAAATAGTTCGTCGAACGGCACCCACGGCGGAGACGCTTCCCGGAAACAAAAAAGGCCTGTCCGGAGACAGGCCTCAAAATTCATTCAGCCAGAATCAGGGCTGACGGCGCGGATCGCCACCCGGCTGGGCGTACACCTGGGTCGGCGCCACCGGATTCGGCAGGGGCGTCACAACCACCGTGCCACCAGCGAAAGCACCACCGACGGGAGCGGTCGCAGAAGCACCGGCCGTGCGGCGGGAGGCCGAGCTGGCCGCCACTTCACGTTCAAACACCGTGGCCTTCTTCGGATCAAGCTTGGACGCCACCGAGCGGATGGCTTGCGCCTGCTCCGGATTGGCATCAGCAGCAGTACGGACAATGGTCGCGCTGCTGTTCGGGGCGAGGTGGATGGCCGTTTCCACGAGCTTTTCGGTCGCCTCAGGGGAAGCCTGAATCGCCGAGGTCAAGCCGGTGGTCAAAGTGGCCGGATGGGACTTGAACGCTGCGACGAACGCCGCAACCGCCGTGTCCGCCTTGTCTTCCTTGGACGCCGCCGTAACGAGCTTGGAAACCATCGCAGGGGCTTCAGCCGTCTTGGCAGACTTAACCTGCCGGGTGATGTCTGCAACCTGCGCGGAGGAGAGCGCCGCGGAGGTCGTCACCGCCGAAACCGCCAGAACAGAGGCAGTAATTGCGAAATTCTTGAGGTTCATAATGATATCCTTAGCCAACGATCAACCAACTGTGCCTAATCTATGCGGCGATAGCCCCGACTCGTCAACCTCAAAAACACTTTGGGAGCAGGAATTTGTTGACCGTCCATCCTCCGACGCGGGGACATTTTTGCTGTTCGCCCGACGGCGCCAAGCCCGAGTCGCGGCCCCGGTCAACGATTGGGCCCCACAAAATCCACAACCAACTATCAATTAGCAGGTTAATCCCAGACCGTTCCGATCAGCCGGGCGAACCCGAACCGGAGAACCCTTTCCCTCCGCCCAGACCTCCGCCAATGCTGCGGGGTGCAAGAACGTCTGCCTCCCTTGCTGCAGAGAATCGTCCGGGAGACCCCCGCGCTCGCGCGGACCTACCTGGTCGGCGGCGGGGTGCGGGATGCCCTTCTGGGCGAGCCGGTCAAGGATTTCGATCTGGAGGTCTTCGGGGTCGACTATCCCGAGCTTGTCGCCGCCCTGGGTCGTTGGGGGCGGGCTGACCTGGTGGGTCGATCCTTCGGAGTGGTGAAATTGAGCACGTCGGAAGGGACGTTTGATTTCTCCCTCCCCCGACGCGACTCCAAAACCGGCCAGGGACATCGCGGATTTGTCGTCAACCTCATCCCGGATCTCGCCCCGCAGGAAGCCGCCGCGCGGCGGGATTTCACGATCAACGCCATGATGTACGACCTGCGGGGCGGGACATTATTGGACCCCTTTAACGGACGGCAGGATCTGGCCGACCGCATTCTTCGCCACACCAGTGCGGCGTTTTCCGAGGATCCCCTGCGAGTGCTGCGCGGGATGCAGTTCACGGCCCGTTTCAATCTGACCGCCGCACCGGAAACCGTTGCGCTCTGTCAGGAGATGGTGGCCACGCATGACGAACTGGCTGTGGAACGTCGCCGCGAGGAATGGCTGAAGTGGGCGACCCAAAGTCGCTCCCCGGCGCGGGGCTTGCAGTTTCTTGCCGATACCGGCTGGCTCCGGCACTACCCCGAACTGGCCGCCCTGCGGGGAGTCCCGCAGGATCCGGAATGGCATCCCGAAGGCGATGTCTGGGAGCACACCCGGTTTTGCGTGGATGCCCTGGTGGAGTTGCCGGAGTGGATCGGAGCCGACCGCAATACCCGCATTGTCCTGCTGCTAACCTTGCTGCTGCACGATATCGGCAAGGCCACCACGACCCGGGAGGAGCAACGGGACGGCCGCACGCGAATTATCTCACCCGGGCACGAACAGGAAAGCACCCGGATGGCGGCCACTTTCTGCCAGCGCCTCGACCTTTCTTCCACCCTCGTGGATCGCATTCTGCCGCTGGTGAGCAACCACATGGCCCACTATTCGGACCCCTCGTCGCGCGCCGTGCGCCGTCTGGCCGCCCGGTTGCAACCCTCAACGATTCACGAATTAGGTGTGGTGATGACGGCCGACGCCAGCGGTCGCCCGCCCCTGCCGAAGAAGGTCCCGGAAACGGTCACGGCCCTCCTGGCCCGGGCGGCCCTCCTGGATTTACAGGCTCAAGGCCCCCGACCCATTTTACTCGGCCGCCATTTGATCGAGCGCGGCCATCCACCGGGACCTGATCTGGGGCGACTTCTCCACTCGGCCTTTGAAGCGCAACTCGATGGCGCCTTCCACGACCTGCCGACGGCTCTGGAGTGGCTCGCGCAGCAGAGGGCCAAACCGTCACCTGGCCCCACGCCCGGCCCCGCCACCGAAATTCGGTAACCGCCGGGCCGGAATGAAGGGAGCTTCCCGGGCCTAGCGCCCGGCCGCCGTTGCCGCCGCCAGAATATCGGCCGCTTTCTTGGTCAAAATGGCCTCCTTGATCTTGGCCATCAGCTCGGGCTTTTCCGTCAGGGCCCGGCGCGACGCTTCCTTGCCCTGCCCGATGAGATCGCCCGCAAACTGCAACCAGGCGCCCTTCTTCTCCACCACACCCAAGTCCAATCCGACGTCCAGAACGGAGCCTTCCTTGTCGATCCCGTGATTGTAAATGATGTCGAACTCGGCCTCCGCAAAGGGCGGGGCCACCTTGTTTTTGACGATCTTCACCTTCACATGGTTGCCCGTGGCGTTGCCCGCGGCGTCCTTGATGGTGTCCTTGCGGCGGATGTCGATCCGCACGCTGGCGTAAAACTTCAGCGCCTTGCCGCCCGGCGTGGTTTCCGGACTGCCGAACATGACCCCGACTTTCTCGCGCAACTGATTGGTGAAAAGACAGGTGGTTTTGGCCTTGCTGAGGATGGCCGTGAGTTTCCGTAGCGCCTGGCTCATCAAACGGGCCTGCATACCCATCGTCGCCATGCCCATCTCGCCTTCCAACTCGGCCTTGGGAACCAACGCCGCCACCGAGTCCACCACGATGATGTCCAACGCGCCCGACCGCGCCAGCGTCTCGCAGATGGTGAGCGCTTCTTCACCGGAATCCGGCTGGGAAACGAGCAATTGATCGACATCCACTCCCAGCTTTTTCGCGTACCCGGGATCCAGTGCGTGTTCCGCGTCGATGAAGGCCGCCATGCCGCCGGCCTTCTGGGCGTTGGCGATGAGGTGGAGCATCAGCGTGGTTTTACCGGAGGATTCCGGCCCATAGATTTCAATGATCCGCCCGCGCGGAACGCCGCCGACGCCCAGGGCGATATCGATGGCCATGCCGCCGGTCGGGATGACCTCGATGGGTTTGAAGACCTGCGCGCCCAAGCGCATGATGGCGCCTTCCCCGTAGGCTTTGGTGATGGAAGCGATGGCCGTGTCGAGCTCCCGTTGCCGGGCGGCACTCAGGGGGGAAACGCTCACCGCCGGTGCGGCAGCAACCACTGCGGTCTTGGGCTCCGGCGCCTTCTTTTCGGGCTTCTCGGCTTTTTCAGTCGGTTTCTCGGCCATGATCAAAGTTGATTTTTGCATCGTATTCAGTTTGGCACCGGGATCGGTCAACAGCTGCCCGACCCTGTAAATATTCGGCGCCAATCACTGCTACGAAGAACTGGGTCAATCGTTACAGCGAAAGTCGCGGAGGGCGAAGGAAAGTAGGTGGAATCGATTTGAGAGGGGACCGCTGGTACCAGGTTCACCGTCAGGAATCGGTGCCGGGTTCGATCGCAGAGTGCCGAGTCGCGACCGGAACCGTTGGTGGGAATGGAAAAGGCGGCCCCGGAGGGCCGCCTTGACTGATCTCAGCTGTGCTACGGAATCAACGCTGGTCGCTGATGGTCAGCGGACGATAGCCGCCGATGCTCTTGAAGTAGATCAGGAGCAGGAGGTAAATCACGGCCATGGCCGCCGGAATGAACGAATCGGCCTTCAACGTCAGGCGATCGCCCACGATGCTGGATTCGGAGAGTGCCTTCTGGGCCGGCGTCTTGTCCTTGGCCGCCTGCGCCTCCGCCAGCTTGGTTCCATCCAGACCCGTGACGGGTTCGAGGAAGAGGAAGCCGCTGGGCTTGGCCGCCTTGCTCGCCTCGTAGACATCGGCGTGGGTGCTCTTCAGGTGCTCCACCGTGTACCGATCCTTGGCGTAGCCCAGGCCCGGGCCACCCAGCAAACCGGCCGACATCATACCGATGCCGCCCATGATGGACATGGCGATGGCGCCCGTACGGGGGAATCGGTCACCGATGACCGCCAACATCGTGGGCCAGAAGAAGGTCTTGCCCAGCGCGTACACCGCCAGCGCGAGCATGGCCGAAACGAAGGTGGTGATGCCGCTAACCAGATTCAGGCCGACCACCGCCAGCGAGGCACAGATCACCAGCAGGCCGATGGGCGAGAGCTTAAGCTTGCTCTCAATGAAGTGGGCGGAGAAGCGCAGTGCGAACATCAAGAGCGACGTGAAGACGAACAGGATCTTGCCTTGGCCCGGGGTCAGGATATTACCGGTGATGTTCTGAATCCACCCGTCGGTCCCAAGTTCAACGGCACCCACCAGGGCGTGGACGCAGAAGAGGACGAACAACAAAACGGACCCGATCGAAAAGCCGGTCAGCACGCCGACCGCCACCAGCAACGCGCCGCCGATGCCCCAAGCAACTGCGTTGTCCAGTTTGAGGGCGTCCTGAAAGAAGAGCACGAGCAGGTAGCACGCCACGGCGGAGCCGAGGATACCGACCTCCTTAAGCATCTCGCCCACCTTGAGCCCCTTGGCCGCAGCCTCGGACTTGGGAAACGACTGGCCCATGAACGCCAAGCCGTAGAGAACAGTGGGGAGGAGGAACAAGCCCAGCTGAATCTTCCAGCTGACCCCGTTTTCGCCGAGCGTCCAACCAATCAATCCGCCGATCACCAATCCGGCCGGCCACGAAGCGTGCAGAATATTCAGGTAATGAGTGCGGTTGCTGGGGAACAAGGTCGCCACCAAGGGATTGGCCACGGCTTCCAACGTTCCGTTGGCGAGCGCGAACACGAACGTGCCCCAATACAGGAAATTGTAGGCTACCTCCTGCGCCTGACCCTTGGTCGCGGCAAAGGTAATGAAGGCGGAAAGCACGTGAAACAAGAAGGCCGCAAACACCAGTTTGCCGTAGCCGATCTTGTCCACCACCACCCCGCCGATGATGATTCCGAAGCAAAAGCCCGTGAAACCCGCACCGCCGATGGCGCCGAGTTGCGCCCCGGTGAAGCCGAAATCAGCCGCCCAGTTGGAAAGAATACCGCCCCGGACCCCGAAGCCGATGCCGGCGGCCAGAATGGCCAGAAACCCCGCAAATAGCAGTCGCTTTGCGTTGGAGGCTATGCCTTCGTTTGAACCTGTGCTCATATGTATGTAGGTACAGAATTGCTCAACAAAATTGTTCTGTGGAACGTGGGGAGGAGTTACGGCAAACCGGCGGGCGCTGTCCACAAAACCTTTTGGATGAATCATTGCCCCACCAGGCGCTCCCATAATGATCGACTATGGACCCGCTCCCCAAGCGAAGTCCCCAGTCCCACACAGCCGCCCAGCAAACTCCGCCACCCAATCACGCCAGCACCAACATCAGAATTTCCGCCAACCCACCCGCCGCCCGCTGCGCCTGGCGCCCGAACCGGATGAGCTGGGGAATCTTTCCCGGCGAACCCGCCAACCGCACCAACAGCCGGGGCAGGCTCAGGTTCATTTTCGGCGTCATCAAGGTATTGAAATCCAAGGGTAAAGGCTCATCCGCCGCGTCGGAAATCACGCGCACGGTGGCCGAGGGAATACCCCGTTCCCGGGCCAGGCGCCGCAGCACCCCGGACTCCATTTCCACCGCATCGGCCTGAGTGGCGCGCCGCAGCGCGGATTTCTCGGCCACCGTCGTGGCGACCGTCGTGGCACACTCAAATTTCCAGGCCTTCAGCCCCGCTCGCTGAAGCCGTTCGGCCAGCGGAAAGGCCGAATCCGCATCAAATCCTACCGCTCCGGAGCGCAGTTCCGGATTCAATCCGCCCGCAAAACCGCAAGTCAGGATCCATTTCGGCGCGACCGTTCCGTCCGCCAGGGCCGCTAGAAACGCTCGTTCCGCATTGCGCGCGCCCATGCCCGTCACCAGAACGCGGACGGGTGCCGGGCCCGGATTAGTCATCGCAGCCCACAGTTTCCGCTGGAACGGCCGGGCCTCTTCGGGAACCGCAAAGATCACCCACCCGCCCGCCGCGGGACCACCCGGATTCAATTGCACGCCGGATCCTCCGGGCTCTCGGCCAGCAGGCGATCCAGCCAATTGGTCCGCCGCTTCAAAATGTGCCGCCACAACTGCTCCGGCGGCACCGAAAAAATCAGTTCCGCCGTCGCCGGCTCGGTCAACCACGCCTTGCGCTTCATCTCGCCATCCAGCTGGCCCGGCGACCACCCCGCATAGCCGGCAAACACCCTCACCGATCCGGGTTGCGGCGACGATCGGCCCAAGTCCACCAGATCCTCCAGTTGATGCCCCACCCAAAGTCCCGGCAGCACGAGCGTCTGCGTCGCCCCCGGCGATTCCGCCGCCGCGTCCACCAGCCGGAGAAAACTCAAGGCCGCCGGCTGTACCGGCCCGCCCCCGCAGAGAATCTGCCCGCCAATGACCGGCCCCAGATCCCCTTCCAGGACATCCTCCACCCGGCTGTCGGAAAGTTTGGTCAGCACCAGCCCAAAGGCGCCCTCGGAATTATGCTCGCAGACCAGCACCACGGACCGATGGAACCACGATCCCGCCAACTGCCCACCATCGAGGAGCAGCTGACCTTTGAGTGATTTATGCGGCCTGGCCATCGGACACCCGGACTGTTACCCGCAGTTGCCGGTGAGACAACGCCGATTAGTCTGCGCCGCATGCAACGCGCCAACGGGGTGGAACGTTCCCCGGGCAACGTTCGTCAGCGGAAATCCGCCACAACTCGCCACCCCCCAGCGGCTTTGACCGCCCCCCAGGTCGCGCTTCCGAAACGTTCCCCGCGCACACCCGCTCGACCCGCCAAAGCGGCACCGGGAACGACCGATCTCCCCCGGCGGGCGCGGCTACTGATCGACTGGTTCAACCGGTCCGCCCGCGATCTGCCCTGGCGGCGGACCACGGATCCCTACGCGATTTGGGTCTCCGAAATCATGCTGCAACAAACCCAGGTCGCGACGGTGATTCCCTATTGGGAACGGTGGCTGCGGGAGTTTCCCGACCCGGCCACTCTCGCGGCCGCCCCGGAGGCCCGCGTGCTCAAGCTCTGGGAGGGTTTGGGCTATTACTCCCGCGCCCGCAATCTACAGCGCGCCGCCCAAACCGTCGTTCGCGAGCACGGCAGTCGACTGCCCGACACCGTCGCCGGACTGAAGGAACTCGCCGGCATCGGGCCCTACACCGCCGGCGCCATCGCCTCCATCGCCTACAATCAACCGGCCGCCCTGCTCGACGGGAACGTGATCCGAGTGCTGACCCGTCATCAGGCGTGGCCGGGCGATCCCCGGTCCCGCGAACTCAATACCCGTCTCTGGGCCGAGGCCCAACAACTGGTCGACGCGGCCGCCCGCCTCACGCAGCCGCGGAATTCAGGCGCGGTGCGAAACTGTTCCGCCCTGAACCAGGCGCTCATGGAACTGGGCGCCACGGTCTGCACCCCAACTTCGCCGCGCTGCGATGACTGTCCCTGGCAGACGACGTGTGCGGCGAAGGCCCGCGGCCAGACCGACCGTTTTCCCGAAACCGCCGCCCGTCCCAAAGTCGAACTGCGATACTTCGCCACGGCCCTGCTCCGGCATAAGGACCGCTGGTTGGTCCGCCAACGCCCGACCGGCATCGTCAACGCCGGCTACTGGGAATTCCCCAATCTGGAACTTCCGGACAACACCGAGCCGCGGACCGCCCTGGCGCAGTGGTTGGGTATTCCGATCCAACAACTGGAAGCCGCCGGCACGCTCCGTCATGCGATCACCCGCTATCGCATGACCCAGCATCTTTACCGTGCGGACGTGCCCCGCGCCGTCGCTCTGGAGTCGGCCCGCTGGGTCTCCCCGGCGGAACTGGCGGAACTGGCGTTGACGGGTCCGCACCGCCGCCTCGCCGCAACGCTGGCCTGAAGGTTGGGCTCCGGGGAGTTGAGTCACCAGCCCATTCGGTTGGGGGCAACGCCGCTCTTTCCCTTTGCGCCCGCCCGGAACCCGCAAACAGTATCCCCCGTTCCGGCAATACTTTGCTTGAACATGCCACCAAAGCCGCCAGTCCTTAAACCGCGATGTCCACTGCCGCCCCGTCCGCGCCCCTGGCACCTTTTGACTATGCGCTCCGAACCCGACTGGTGTTCGGCGCCGGCAGCCTGGCCCAACTCGGCGAACTCGCCCGCCAAACCCGGCCCGACGCGGAACGAATCCTGCTCGTAACCGATCACGGACTCGTGGCCGCCGGACACGTGGAGAACGCCCGCGAGATCCTCGCCGCCGCCGGTTGGAACGTGACCGTTTATAGCGACGTCCATGCCAATCCCACCACCGAGGACGTCGCCCGCTGCCTCGCCGTGGCGCGGGCGGCGGAGGTGCAGATTTTTGTGGGACTGGGCGGGGGGAGTTCGCTCGACACCGCCAAGGGAACCAATTTCCTGCTCACCAACGGCGGAGAAATGCGCGACTATTGGGGCGTGGGGAAGGCCACCCGGCCCATGCTGCCGTTGATCGCCGTACCGACCACTGCGGGCACCGGCAGCGAATGCCAATCGGCGGCCTTGATCGCCGATGCCGGCACCCACCAGAAAATGGCCTGCCTCGACTCCAAGGCCACGCCGGCCGTCGCCCTGCTGGATCCGGAACTCACCCTGTCCCTCCCGGGCAGCATCACCGCGGGCACGGGCGTCGATGCACTTGCGCATGCCTTGGAGACGGCGGTCACCCGGAAACTCAGCCCGATCTCGGAAGTGTATTCCCGGGACGCGTTTGCCCGCTGTTTTCCCGCGCTGCCCACGGTGTTGGCCAACCCCAAGGATCTCACCGCCCGGGGTCAGATGTTGCTGGGGGCGGCCCACGCGGGCATCGCCATCGAGAACTCCATGCTGGGCGCGGTCCACGCTGCCGCCAATCCCCTGACCGCCCACTTCGGCACCGTACACGGCGTCGCCGTCGGCCTCATGTTGCCGCATGTGATCCGATTCAACGCCGTGGATCCCACCGCCCGCGCCCGCTACGCCGCCCTGGCCGTGGCGGCCGGGGTCGCCGGCCCGCACCTGACTGACACCCTCGCCGTCCAGGCGCTATTGGACCGTTTGAACCAAACCCTCAACGGTGCCGGTATCCCGCGCTCCCTCGAAGCCGCGGGTGTGCCGGCAGATCAGGTGGATCGCCTCGCCATCGAAGCGGCCCAGCAATGGACGGCGAATTTCAATCCCCGGACCGCCGGGGTGGAAGAATTCCGAACCCTCTATCGGGCCGCCCTCAAGCCCCGCTGAGTCGCGGCCCAACGAATCCGTGGGAAGGACCCACTGAAGACACTTGCCCCGCTCACGGAGTCTGCACGTCCGGAACTTCCTTCAACGCGGTGAAATTGCCGTTCTCGCAACACGCGACAAAGGTCTCGGTGACCGACTTCAATTGTTCCCAACGTTTCCGGATGTTCCGGGACTCCTCCGAGCTGATCGCATTATCGCTCGCGGCGCCCGACACCACGGAAAGCAGATCCGCAAATTCTTGCACGATCTGGTTCGTCGCCGGGATCAGGTAATCCGGATGGGCGTGGGTAATCTTGGGGTTCTTGATGAAGAAGCCGCCCGCCCGTTCGCACTGCCAGTGGAGGATCCGTAGATCCTTGGTGGATTGAAAGAGTTGATCCACCCGGTCCAGGGGGTTGTAGGACTGGGTCAGCGCTTGCGGATCCGGAGTCTCCGCCCATTTGTAGACGAGGGAGAGGGAAAGATTGAGATCCGCGGCGATCTGCTTGGCGGAAGTGCTTTTGAGCACCTCACGGAGAACTTCGTGGGATTGCACGGGCGGTGTTTAGCACGTTCCGGGTGGTTCGGGAAGTCTGTCCGCATCGCCCGCCACGGGCTCCGATAGGTCCGTCAGCCGGGCTATTTTCCGGCCGCCGGCGGAGCGGGCGCCGCGGGCTTCGGGCTTCCCGCCGGGGCGTCGAACAAAAGGGCATGGACCCGGGCAACTTCCCCCATGTAGCCGCCGTAGCGGGCCAGCGCGGCTGCCTTGCGGATATGTTCCTCGGCTTGGGGCCGCTGGCCGGCCGCCTCATAGTACAAGCCCACATAAAGGTGGGCGTAAAAGCGCGGCCCGGGACGCTCCGCTTCCGCGCCCGCTTCCGCCGCTTGAAACACCTCCGCCGGGGTCAACTTGCCGCCGAACAATCCCTGCACTTCCCGCATCGGCACCCGGGCGTCTGCCCCCACCACGATCAAATCCGCCCGGGCCTTCTCCATCCCGTCCATCCGGGCCACGCACAGGAAATGCCACGCGGCGTTTTCCACATCCTCGGGATTCACGGTGCGGTGGAGTTCGAACAACTTCCGCCCCTCGGCATACCGGCCGGCGTAATAAAGCGCAATCCCCCGCTGCCAATCATGGGCCGCCCGTTGCGGGGAGAGTTCATCCGCCCGGGCGAAATCAGCGCAGGCGGCGGTAAAATTCCCCGCGCGAAACTGATGTTCCGCCCGCTCATGATACAGCCACGGCGATTGCGGATCGACCGCGATCGCCGCGGTGATATCCGCGATGGCTTCGGCCCGACGCCCCAGCAACGCGCGGATTTGGGCCCGGAAATTCAGGGTTCGGACGTCCCGCGGCGACTCCTTCACCGCCTGATCCACCAGCGCCAACGCGTTGGTGTGCTCGCCCGACTTCCAGGAGGCGAGGGCGCGATCCAGCAGGGTTGTCTCGGCGGCGACGCTTGTAAATCCCAGCCCGACCCACCCAAGGGCGAACCATCGTTGCAGCCGCCGCCAGCCAGTATTCCGTATCACGCTCCCAGCAGCGCACCGCACGGGGCGGTCGTCGAGGACAATTTGCCGGGGTCAGCGCCCGCGGGCACCCCCGACGGATTCACACGGAGAAACCCGTGCTCTCCCACCACGCCTCCAGCTCGTCGGCATCAAAATCCACCAAAATATGGCCATCCACGTCAATGCTGGGCGTCCGGGTCTGACCGGTCAGTTCATGCATTTCATCGCGGGCCTCTTGATTGCTGGTCACATCGAGCTGCTCATACTTGATCCCGTTGGAGTCGAGCCAGTCAATGGCCTCCTCGCACCACGGGCAGCCGGGTTTTATAAAAAGACGTACGGATTCGGGTTTCATGGTAAATTGGATGGGAGTACCGGATGGGTGGTTGAGCGGATCGGCGATTTACTCCGTCATGATCGTGTCGCTGTGTTCGTAAGCCGGGGCGCAGCAGCACAGCAGCCGCAGCGGTTCGGTTCCCGTGTTCCACAGCTTGTGGCGGACGCCCGGCGGAATGGCAATGGCGTCCCCCGCAGTCACATCGCGCTCCTCGGTTCCCAGACGCATGCGACCGCGGCCGTGAGTCAGGTAGTAGATCTCCTCGGTGCGGACGTGGTAGTGTTCCTGGGTGGCCGCGCCGACGGCCAGACGCGCCTCGGCCAGCGATTGGTTCCGGACGCAGGAATTCCGCGGAGCCAGCAGCTCGCGGATTTCCGATCCGTCCTTGGTGATAAAGGGCGGGCATTGCGTCAGGGAAACGACGTCCATCCCGGGACCCTTGGCAGAGGATCGGGCGTTGCCAAACCACAAATTGCGTTGACGTGTTCGTCGGTGGAGACTCCAAGCTCATGCAACACACTCCTGGTTTTCTCCACCTGGTCGACGACGCGAAAAGCCGCATCCAGGAAATCTCCATCCCGGACCTGCGCCTCCGCCTGGCCGCGAACCCGAAACTCGTCCTCCTGGATGTCCGCGAGGAGAGCGAGTGGGGTGCCGGTCACGCCACCCAGGCCAGCCACCTCGGCAAGGGCATTCTGGAACGGGATCTGGAAACGCGTTTCCCGGAAAAGAATGCGGAAATCATCATGTATTGCGGCGGCGGCTACCGCAGCGCCCTGGCCGGTGATGCCGCGCAAAAAATGGGTTACACCCACGTCCGCTCCCTCATCGGCGGTTATAAGGGGCTCGTGGCCGCCGGCTGGGAAATGACCCGTCCGACACCCGCCAGCTGAAGCCGACCGTGATCGCCCGCATGGTCCGCCTCGCCACCGTCCTGGCCCTCTGCCGGGCCTTGCTGTCGCTGCTGCGCGTGCGGGCGGGCGAAACGGGCGATCTCGATCACTGGAAAAACGCGGTTCGCGCGCAGTTTCCCGATGTGCCGCAGATCACCACGCGTGAGCTGGGCGACTGGCTGGCGGCAACGAATCGTCCGCCCCCGGTGCTGCTGGACGTCCGCACCCCGGCCGAATTCCGGATGAGCCACCTGCCCGGGGCTCGGCGGGTGGATCCCGGCGCCCGGCTCACGGCGGTGAGCCCGCTGCTCCCGACCAATCGTCCCGTGGTGGTGTACTGCTCCGTGGGCTGGCGTTCGTCGGAGCTGGCTCACCAACTCCGCCAGGCCGGCCACACCAACGTCGTCAATCTGGAGGGATCGGTCTTCGCTTGGGCCAATGAAGACCGCCCCTTGGAAACCGAAGGCCATCCCGCAAGCCACGTGCATCCCTATAACTCCACGTTTGGTCGCCTGCTCCGACCGGACCGTCGGGGTCCACCGTGAACGGCACCGGCGCCGCCGCGGAATCGCGCCAAAGCCCAGCCTCCGCCGATCCGCGCTCCGCGTCCCCTTCCCGTTCGTCCACCCCGGAAACCACCGCTTTTCACGTTCCCGGCCTTGTTTCCCCCCTTTTCTCCGACCATTGTCTCCGCTTCGTTAAATTCTTTTATGTCCAAAGTGTTTCGTGATAAGGACGCCGACCTCGGCGTGTTCAAAGGCAAAACGCTCGCCGTGCTCGGTTTCGGCTCCCAGGGTCATGCGCATGCGCTGAACCTCAAGGATTCCGGCTGCAAGGTCATTATCGGCCTGTATACCGGCTCGAAATCCATCAAGGTAGCCCAGGAAAAGGGGTTTGAAGTTCTGACCACCGCCGAGGCGGTCAAGGCGGCCGACGTGATCTTCGTCGCCCTGCCCGACACCAAGCAGGCCAAGGTTTATACCGAGGACATCGCCCCGAACCTCACCGCCGGTAAAACGCTGCTGTTCAGCCACGGCTTCTCGATCCATTACAAGACGATCGTTCCCCCGACCAACGTCGACGTGATCCTGGTCGCCCCGAAGGGCCCCGGCCACATCGTCCGCCGCCAGTTCACCGAAGGCAAAGGCGTGCCTGCCCTGGTGGCCGTGCACCAGAATCCCAGCAAAAAGGCCCTCAAGACGGCGCTCGCGTGGGCCAAGGGCGTGGGTGGCACCCGTGCCGGCGTGCTCCAGACCACCTTCAAGGAAGAGACCGAAACCGATTTGTTCGGCGAACAGACCGTGCTCTGCGGCGGTTGCAGCGCGCTGGTCCAGGCCGGTTTCGAAGTTCTCGTGGAAGCGGGTTACAGCCCGGAGATGGCCTACTTCGAATGTCTGCATGAACTCAAGCTCATCGTCGACTTGATGAACGAATCCGGCATCGCCGGCATGCGCTTCTCCATCTCCGAAACCGCCAAGTGGGGCGATGTTTCGGTCGGCCCGAAGATCATCGATGCCTCGGTCAAGAAGCGCATGAAAGCGGCGCTGAAGGACATCCAGAACGGCAAGTTCGCCAAGGAATGGGTGGCCGAGTACCAGAACGGCTACAAGAAGTACAACGCCCTGCTCAAGGCGGGCGAACAGCATCCCATCGAGAAGACGGGCGCGAAGCTCCGTTCGTTGATGCCCTGGATGCAGAAGCGCAACGTGAAGGGCGCGCAGGCCGCGTACTAAGCGATCTCCAGTCACCGAAAACGCCGGGCATCCACCGATGCCCGGCGTTTTCTTTTTCCCGGCGGAGGCGGACACCGGAACGAACTGTCCGACCCTCGCCAATTCGAATCCCAAGTCATCCCCGCGGGAATGCTGAGCCGGCGGCCCTCGGGAAATTCCAAAAAAAGGTTTGTCCCAATCGCCACTCCCGCCTATCGATGGCCTCCGGTTTTTGTTGCGCCCGTGGCGGAATTGGCAGACGCGCTAGATTCAGGTTCTAGTGAGTAACATCGTACAGGTTCAAGTCCTGTCGGGCGCACCACTCCTTCAAAACCCCTGTTCCACAGGGGTTTTTGCTTTTCCAGGGACTTGCAGGGACTCTGTCACCCAGAACCGACACTCCGCTAACCGTCCCGGAACTCCACCCCACCCCTGGTTACAATGCCTGTCCACAACCCTGGCCACGAAAACACCGAAACCTCGGTCAACCGGTGCGCTGTGGCCCAAAAGCGACGCAAATGACGGTGCCTCCGAATTTGGGCCGCCGCTGCCAAGTGAAGGCAGGCAGCTTACCGGAGCGCGGCGCGGGAACGCTGGGGAACCCTGGAGAAGTGACGTTGGGACGGATCGGATGATGGGGGCCGAGAGCCAATTTCGCACCAGCGCCGCAATGAAATCGTATATCCACTAGCAGGAGAACAGGTTGCGTGACTCGGTTGGAGTGGGACAGACACGCTGATCGAGGCGCCCGGGAGCCCGCGGACGGCCGAAGAAGCCATCCCAGCGGCGTCGAAGCGGGCCATGGCGTTCATGCTTTCGCGATGATTTGTTCCCAATCCCGGGGTTTACGACCCGGCAAAATCCGGCTACCCCGTAGGTCTGTTCGCTGATGCAACTTTCGCGCTTAACTCTTGTAGCCACGGCCGCGTTCGCCGTGGCCTCCTCCGGCTGCCGGTCCCGCGCGGTCCAGTCCGACGAAACCAGCACGGGCCTGCCCTATCATCCGCCCGGGGTGGCCCGCTATGTGGAGACCCCGGACGGGTTCAGCGCGCCTGCACCGGGTGAGCCCCTGACGCAGCGGCGCTACCTGCCGCCCTCGCCGGAACTGGAGTCGCCCAACACCCTCGGCCGCACCCAACCGCCGACGCGCGGCGGTACCGTGGCCATGGGAACGCCCGGCACGTATCTCCACACCAAGGATCAAACGGCCATTGAACTCGCCATCCCCCAGAACGAGTGGGTGCAAGCCACCACCAACTGGCGCGGCACACCGTATCGCGACGGGGGCACCAGCCGCGAGGGCGTGGATTGTTCCGGGCTCGTGCAGCAATTGTACAAGGAGGTCCGCAATCAGGACGTGCCCCGCACCACCGCCGAGCAGTGGGACCGCAGCGTCTCCACCGGCACCGGCCAATTGCAGCCCGGCGATCTCGTCTTCTTCAATACCCGTCGTATTTTCGGCGACGAAACCACCCACGTGGGCCTCGTGGTCGGCAACCGGGTCTTCGTCCATGCCAGCACCTCGATGGGCGTGACCTACGGCTCGCTCGATGACGCCTACTGGAGCAAGCGCTTCACCGGCGCCCGGCGGTTCGACAAGTGAAGTGACGCGGGCCGGGGCGATCATCGCTCAGGCTCGTCCGCGGATTGGGGACTCTGACGGGCGGGAATTTCTCCGACGGAAGGGCGGCACCCACCGCTTCCAGCAGCAGCACGCGTGCGGCCTCCCGCGGGGCGAGCGGCAAACACCCGCACGCGAGGATTGACCCGGGAGCGGGTTCGGGGGTAGCGTGCGGGGCACCGCCGAAGATGAATATCCTCCCACTCATTTCCGCGCCCCGCCTCACTCCTCGTTCCTCACCGGCTGCCTCATTGCCGGAAACGCTCCGCTCCGACCGACCGTCGGCTCCCCAGCGCAGCGCACCCGGTTCCCCCGCCCGAGCCTTCACGCTCATCGAACTGTTGGTGGTGATCGCCATCATCGCCATCCTGGCCGGGCTTTTGCTGCCCGCCCTCGCCAAGGCCAAGTATTCCGGCATGCGCACCTTCTGCTGGAATAATATCCGGCAGCAATATCTCTCCCAGATCCTCTATGCGGGAGATCACCGCGGCCGCTTTCCCGTCCATGAGGACGGTAGCCCGGATTATCACCGACTCGGCGGTCGCACCGACAGCATCGTCAGCTTGATGCGCGGAAAGTATGTTCCCAACACCGCCATCCTCATCTGCCCCATCACGCGGAAGTCCTTCGGTCGGCAGTGGCTGAATTATGAGAGCATGGCCAATTTCGCGGATAAATCGACGCGGGACTACGGCGGGTGGGACACCACGGCGGGAAATGTTTATACGCCGTACATGTGGTTCGCGAATTTCACGGCCCAACCCGCCATGCAATTCCTGAATGACGCGGGCAAGGTGGCCCCGGAGGATCCGTCCACGGAACCGGCCTGGCCGCGCAACGAGGAGGAGTGCGAAAGCCGCCGGGCCTTCATCACGCACCGGGTCAGCGACAGTCCGGGCTCGGCCCTGTGGGACGTCGGACACCTCGGCAAATTCGGACAGGGTAGCCAAAGCAAACCACTCTGGGCCTGGTCTTCCACACCGGATCAACCCGTGGGTCAAGCCGACGGTTCCGTCATCACCCGGCCCAAGGCCCAAATCCGACCGCGCGCCAAAGGGGGACCTTCGGCCGACACCATTTACTACTATTAATCCGTCCCCATCGCCCATGTCCTCCTCCGTTCCTGAAATCCGCCGCGCGCTTCTTGGACATCTGTTCCCGGAAGGCGTCCCCAGTCTGTGGTGCCCCCCCATCACCCACTACGCGCCGGACGGTGGCATCGACGGTCCGCGAATGCAGGCGCACCTTACCCACCTCGCACCCCACGTCGGCGGCCTGCTGGCAGCTGGCTCCACAGGCGACGGCTGGGAGCTGGATAACGAACGTTATCGCACCGTGGTGCGTCAGGATCTCGACGCAGCAGCGAAACAGGGCTACCGGGTATTGATCGGAGCCCTGCGCCCGCGCACCGACGAAGTGCAATTGTTAATCGCCTCCTGGGTCCGGGAGTTGGCCGGGCCCGCGGCGGATCAACCGCTCATGGATCGTCTGGCCAGCCAACACGTGGCGGCCTTCACCATCTGCGGTGCCGTCGGAGCGACCCTGGCCCCGCCCGTGATTGAAGCCGGTCTGGTGGAAATTCTGCAGACCGGTGTTCCCCTCTCGCTGTACCAGCTGCCCCAGGTTACGGGCTACACGATCGCCCCCGCGGTGCTGGAAACTCTGGCCGCCCGGTTTCCCAATTTTCTGCTGTTCAAGGACACCTCCGGCGAGGATGCCGTTGCGACAGCGCCGCATCCGCTGCCCGGTGTGCATCTGGTGCGGGGAGCGGAAGGTGACTACTTGCGCTGGTTGGGACTCGCGGGCGGGCCGTACCACGGATTCCTCCTCAGCTCGGCCAATTGTTTCGCAGCCGCGCTGCATGATCTCATCGAGGCCGCCCGCCATCACCACCTGGCGGTGGCCCAGGAGCGATCCCGCCAGATCACCTCGGTCATGCAGGGCCTCTTCGGGGTCGTCCAAGGCCTGACCGGCGGCAATGCCTTCGCCAACGCCAACAAGGCGGCCGACCATTTCCTGGCGTATGGCCCCCGCGGCCGCACCGCCAACCCACCCCGATTCTCCACCGGCGAACCGCTGCCCGGCCCGGTGTTGCAGGCGGCTCAGCAGGTACTGGCCAGTCACAATCTGCTGCCGCAACGCGGCTATCTCGAATAGCCCCTGCGCTCAGCTACAACCGCGGGGATTCCGTTCCGGTGCCCGCGTCGGGATCGCTGACCGGCTCCGGCCGCCGAAATTGCAGGGCGGCCAGGCGGCGATAAACGCCACCGTCGCGGGCCTGCAGTTCCTCGTGCGTACCCGATTCAGCCACCTGTCCGTCCACAATCACCACGATGCAATCCGCGTCCCGCACCGTGGCGAGCCGATGGGCAATGATGAAGGACGTACGGCCTCGCATGAGCTTTTCCAGCGCGTCCTGAATCAGACGTTCACTTTCGGAATCCAACGCGCTCGTGGCTTCATCGAGGATGAGGATGGCCGGATCCCGGAGAATGGCCCGGGCAATGGCCACACGCTGGCGTTGGCCACCGGAGAGCTTGATTCCCCGATCACCCACCAGCGTCTCATAGCCCTGCGGAAACGTGGTGATGAAGTCGTGGGCATTGGCCTGTCGCGCGGCCGATTCGATCTCCGCGGTGGAGGCACCGGGCCGACCGTAGGCGATGTTCTCCGCAATGGTGCCGCCGAAGAGCAACACCTCCTGCGGCACCATCGCAATCTGGGCACGGAGGGCGGATAGCGGATACTCCCGGGCGTCGCGACCGTCGATGAGCATGCGGCCCGCGGAAGGATCGTACAGCCGGAGCAGCAGGGAGATCAGGGTCGATTTCCCGGCCCCACTGGGACCGACCACGGCGATCCGCTGTCCCGGGGCCGCCACCAGATCGATTCCCCGCAACACCTCCACGCCGGCGCGCGATGGATAGGTGAAACGCACTCCCTCCAATCGCACCTCGCCGAGGAGACGCGGCAGCGACGGGCCGGCGACCGGGTTCAATTCCACCTTCACCTCACCGGGCTCGCGCAGTAATTCGCGGACGCGCTGGGTCGCGCCGATCGCCTTCTGCAATTGACTGTAAAGCTCGGCGAACTGTCCCATCGCCCCGGCCACAAAGGTCGTGTAGAGAATGAATCGGGTGAGATCGCCGAACGAAATTTCACCGGTCTGCAACAGCCGCGCACCGGACCAGAGGACGAGCACGATCGAGCCGAACAATGCGAAAACGATAAACGCAATAAACGCCGCCCGCAGGCGCGCCCCACGCAATGTGGCCGCCAGGAAAACCTCCAGGCCGTGGTGGTACCGTTTCAGTTCGTAGTCCTCGTTGGTGAACGCCTTCACGTTGAGGATGCCCTGCAAGGTCTCTTCCACGATCGTCGCCGTCTCGGCCAGACGGTCCTGTGCATCGCGCGCAATGCGGCGGGTCTTTCGGCCAAACACGACTGCCACCACCGTCAGCACGGGCAGGCTCGCCAACATGACGGCCGTGAGCTTCAGCGAGGTGGCCGCAATCAGCGCGATGCCACCGGCCAGCAGCGTGGTCTGACGCAGGAATTGCGGCAGAATGGAAATCAGCGTGTCTTCGATCTGGGTCAGATCCGCCGAGAGTCGACTGGCCAACTCACCCACCCGGCGATTGGCGAAGAAGGTCATCGGCAGCGAAATCAGCCGCGCGTAGGTATCACGGCGCAGATCCACCAACCCGCGCTGTCCGACGGTCGCAAAGGACAACGTGTGGAAGTATTGCAGGCCCGATTGGATCGCGAGGATGCCCAACAACAGCAGCGCGGTGCGATCCACCCCCGTCATTCCGCCTCCCCGGGTCTGCTGTACCGCCGCATCCACCAGGCTCCCGGCCAGGTATGGAAAAGCCAGACTCAGGAGACTGGTGAGAAACAGGGAGCACAGGGCTGCCCCAAAGCGCAGCCGATACGGGCGAAGATACCGGAACAGGCCCACCGCCTCCCGCAGCGATTCCCGGTCGAGCTTGGCCTTGGGTAGATCTATCCCCGCCCGATCGTTCCGAGAGTAACGCGCCATGTGGGCGACAGTGTAGCGCGATAACCCCGCAGTGTCAGGTCGGGGTCCAAAACACAGGCACCCCGATCACCGGACACTCAGCCGAGAATCGGCCGGATCACTTCGCCGGCCACATCCGTCAGGCGCTCATCACGTCCGCTGTGCAGGTGCGTCAACCGCAGATGATCCAATCCCATGAGATGCAGGATCGTCGCGTGCAGGTCGTTGATATGCGCCCGGCCCTGCACCGCGTGCAGTCCGATCTCATCGGTGGCGCCGTAGATCGTACCCGGTCGCACCCCGCCGCCGGCCATCCACATGGAGAAACCCGTCGCGTTATGATCGCGGCCGCGGCTGCCTTTCTGACTCACCGGCGTGCGTCCAAATTCGCCGCCCCAGATCACCAGCGTATCGTCCAGCAATCCGCGCCGATGGAGATCCGTCAGCAGCGCCGCCACGGGTTGATCCGTGGCTCCGCACATGCGTTCATGGTTGGCGTTCACATCATCGTGCGCATCCCACTGCCACGCCACCGGTCCGCCGCCGGAGTAGAGTTGGACAAACCGGACGCCCCGCTCAATCAGACGCCGGGTGATGAGGCAGCGCGTGGCGAACTCCGCCGTCGCGGGTTTGTCCAAACCATAGAGCGCGCGGGTTTCGGCCGATTCGCGGGAAATATCCACCGCCTCGGGCGCCTCGGCCTGCATGCGGAACGCCAGCTCATAACTCTTGATCCGCGCTTCCATTTCGCCGTCGCCCGGCCCCAGCTGGCGTCGATTCAACTGCTGCGCGTAGTCGAGGATGCGGCGTTGGCGCGGGCGATCAAAGCCCGGATCCGCGGACGCCAGATTTACGATCGGACTGGAACCGGGCCGGAAAAGTGTGCCCTGGCAGGACGCTGGCAAAAACCCCGAACTCCAACACGGCGCCCCGCCTTCCGGGGTCCCTTGCGGCTGGGCCATCACCACGAACGCCGGCAGGTTCTCCGATTCATTGCCCAGTCCATACGTCACCCAACTACCGAGACTCGGATGCCCCATGAAGACGCGGCCGGAGTTCATCTGATAATGCGCCGGGGCATGCACCACACTGTCCACCGCGCACGAACGGATCAAGGCCAGCTTGTCCGCGTGTTGATGCAGGTGCGGCACCAGATCCGACATGTCCATGCCACACTGTCCGTAACGACCCCAGCGGCGACTGGTCCCGAGACAAATCGGATCGTTCTCGATGAACTGACTGTTGATGGTCCCGAAACTTTCCGGCAGGCGCTTGCCATGCAGGGTGTTCAACACGGGTTTGGGATCGAAGAGATCCATCTGGCTGGGCCCGCCCACCATGAAGAGGAAAATGCAGCGTTTGGCCCGGGCGGGAAAGTGCGCGCGCAATCGGTCCACCGAGGGCGTCGAACCCACCGCCGCACCGGCGCCGGGCGAGGCGGCGCCCGCCAGCAGCTGCGATAGCGCGAGCGCCCCGAAGCCGTGCCCGGCCGTTTCAAGAAAGCGGCGTCGCGACCAGCCCGTGACCCCACCCGTCGGACCGGGACAACGCGACGGCAAAACCGGATTAAGGGACATAGACAAACTCGTTGCTGTTAATGAGCGCGAGGGTGAAATCGGTCCACCGTTCCCGCTCCGGCGCGGCGGGGCCTTGGGCCATAAAATCCTCGGTGATCCGCATTTCTTCGACCGAGGGCGGTCGCGCATAGCAGCGGAGAAACGCCTCACGGATTCGCGCCGGAGTGGCGGCGGCGCCCCGGCACAGGGAATCAGCGAAGGCCCGGGCCGCCTGCTGGGCGAACTCGCCGTTGAGCATCACCAAGGCCTGCGGAGCGTGGGTGCTTACCGGTCGCTGCGGACACGGCGTCAGGGAGTCGGGCACATCAAAGGCGTCGAACATCGGATAGTGCACATTGCGCTTTCGCAGCACGTAGATCGAACGGCGGAAATGCTCGGTCACGTCCGGTGAAACCGGCCAGAGATCCACCACTTCCGCCTCAGTGAAGATCAGCGAACGGACTTCCGGTTCGAGTGGCAGACTCACTCCCGGGCCGCCCGGCTTTCGCTGAAGAATTCCCGCCACCGCGAGCACTGCATCCCGGAACCCCTCGGCCTCCATGCGGCGCGGATTCATCCGCCAGAGATATCGGTTATCCGGATCCCGCGCCAGGCCACTGGACGTCTCCACGCGGGACGCACGCCGATACGCCTGCGTCGTCACCATCAGGCGGTGTAGCGGTTTGAGGTGCCAACCGTTCTGCAAGAGTTCGCCCGCCAGCCAATCCAACAACTCGGGATGCGAGGGCCGTTCGCCACGCGTGCCAAAATCCGAGGTCGTCCCGACCAGACCGCGACCGAAATGATGCTGCCAGAGCCGGTTGACGATCACCCGGGCGGTGAGCGGGTTATTCGGAGCCGTCAGCCACCGGGCGAGGGCCAACCGACGTCCGGAATGCGTGGGCCCCAACGGAGCCGCGGGCGGCACGAAATGCGGCGCCTCTTTCATCCCGGCCAGCAGCACGGCCGGCGGTGCCGGGGCGACCGGACCCAGCTTGTTTTTTACACTGCCCCGCTTTAGCACCCGCGTCTCCGGCAACGGAGCCTCCGTTTCGGTCATCGACATCGCATGCGCCAGCGGTCGGGGCAGCTGCAACTGCAGTTCGTGGATCTGCCGCTTCAACGATTCGCGGGTCGGGTGATCCACCGGACTCTCCGCGACCGCCTCCGCCACTTCCTCCCACGTCACCCGCAACGCAACGCCGATGCCTTCCAGCAGGCGCTCCTCCTCGGGTGTCCGACGTTCCTTGGGCAGTGCGCGGATCTCCCGTTCCCGGTCGGTGAGCCGACTCTCCTTCACCTTCAGCAACTTCGTACGGTACGGCTCTTCAAGCTTGGACTTGGCCGCCTCCAACGGCTTGATCCGGGCTTGGATCCCGGCGGTGGCCGCCTCGAATTCCTTTTTCTGCGCCTCGGAAAAGAGGGGAATCTCCTTGAGCTCCGTGCCGGCGAAAAACGCCTGAAGTCCGTAGTAGTCCGTCGCCGGGAGCGGATCGAACTTGTGATCATGACACCGGGCGCACCCCAGCGTCAGTCCGAGGAACACCGATCCAACCGTGGCCGTGGCCGCCGTCAATTCGTCCTGTCGTCGCACCTCGGGATCGATGTTTCCGCCCACGACTTCCCGCGGACCGCACCGGGCAAAGCCGGCCGCAACCAAGGCCGCCGGATCGCCCGGAGCCGCTTCATCACCGGCGATCTGAAGCGTGACAAAACGATCGTACGGCAGGTCATCATTGAACGCTTGAACCACCCAATCACGATAGCGCCACGCGTCCGGTCGATCAGCGTCCAGCTCAAAACCATTGGAGTCCGCGTAGTGGGCCAGATCCAACCAGTGTTGCGCCCAGCGTTCGCCGAAACCCGGTGATGCCAGCAGTCGATCCACGACCTTCTCATAGGCGTCCGGGGTGTTGTCGCGTAAAAAGTCCGCCAGTTCCGTCGGGGTCGGTGGCAGCCCCGTCAGATCGTACGTGACGCGCCGGAGCAATTCCGTCTTGCCGGCCGGCGCCACCGGCGTCAGCTCGAGTTCCTCCTGACGGACCCGCAGAAAGGCATCAATGGGATTCTCCGCGCGCCCGGCTTTCCGGAGGTTGGGAACCCGGACCGTTTTCGGCGGCTGAAAGGCCCAATGCGACACGGACGCGGCCTTGTTGGTCGTCGCCCCAGGCAGCGTCCCGGCCGAAAACGCGAGCAAGGGGGCCCACCAGAGAAATAAAGCCGCCCGGAGAATTCCACCGATTGAGCGCAAAAAGCTTTGGTCCCCGGCGCTTCGCGAGGTGCAGCGGGGTATCAGCTCGAACGGTGTATCGACTGATCGGAAGGACACGAAACATGCAATCGCATTTCCCGCCGGCTGGTCAATGCCCATCGTCCGCTAAAACCGGGTCTCCCGCCGTCGGGACTGAGACGCTCGGAGCCGTCCGATCGGAAGCGCCGACCGGATCGCTCAAAAACCCGACCGCCGGATCAACCAAAAAACCAGACCGATGATCCCGATGGAGACCAGGGACATCAGCCACCAGCTATCAATGAAATAGGAACCCGCCACCAGGGCGACGCCCCCGAGCAGGGGCAGGGGCTCTTTCTGTTTCCATCCGTAGATCAGGTATCCCGAACCGACGGAGCCCCAGACCAGGGAGGCCCAGAGAAAGCCTTCGTTGATTTCGGCCAGCATACGCCCCAAGCATCGCCCGGACGAACACCCGGAAGCCAGCCTGCTATTTCAGCAAGTCGGGTCGCGAGAATTGGCTCCGTGATACCACCCCCGGCAAATCGCCGCCTGATGGCACCAACGGGATGGGGCACCGACCAACTTCACCCCTCATGATCTCATTGTCTCTACAACCCCACGACAATCCGTTTGCCTAGCGTTCGATCCTCCGGTTGAATCGTCGCGCATGGATTCCAGCGGCGAACGCGAACTTTCGGAGCCCCTTGCCACTGGCGAGTCGGCGAAGGCTCCGACGCAGGCGGCCGACCTCGAGATCAAGGACGCTCAACTGATCTTCAATGCCGTCTGGAATGACCTCCTCGCCGATCCCGGCCGGGAGAACCTGCGCTTCGCCAAGGAGATCATCCTGCTCGGCGGCGCACCGGGTTCCGGCAAAGGGACCAACACCCGCTATATCCTCAGTGGCCGCGGACTCACCTGCGATCCCATCGTGGTCAGCGACCTGCTCAACAGCCCCGAAGCCCGCAAAATAAAGGAAAGCGGCGGACTGGTGGGGGATCGCGAAGTCGTCCGCCTGGTGTTCCGCCGATTGCTCGACCCGATCTACCGCGACGGCGCGGTTCTGGACGGTTTTCCCCGCACCAAGGTGCAGGTCGAATGCCTCAAACTGCTGGTGCAAAAAATGCAGGAGCTGCGACGGGCCTTCTACGACACACCGCTGCACCACCATTTCCGCCAGCCCATCATTCACGTGATGGTGTTGTTCGTGGAGGAGAAGGTGAGCATCGAACGACAGCTCAAGCGGGGACGCGAACTTCAGGCCCACAACGAGGAAGTGGCCGCCACCGGTATCGGGGAAATGAAGGACCTGCGGCCCACCGACCTCGACGTGGCCGCCGCCCGCCGCCGGTACCTCGTCTTCAAAGAACAGACCTGGGAGGCTCTGCAGTCCCTGAAGCAGACCTTCTTCTACCATTTCGTCAACGCCAACGGACCCGTTGCCGAGGTCGAAGAGAACATCACCAAGGAGCTGGAATATCAAAGCTCCCTCGAGCTGGATCCCCGCACTTTTGATCGCCTGCGCCACCTGCCCCTGGCCCGCGACATCATCGTGCATGCGCGCCAGGATCTCGTGCGTCGTCTCGACCAGTACGAGTTCGAGCACTCGCAGCTCTTCCCCCAGGTGGTGGAATTCATCGATCACCGAATCATGCCGATCGTCATCCGGCACGCCATCTCCGGCGTGGCCACGGTAAATTCAGAGGAGCAGCTCCTGAACGACCCGCTGGCCCTGGCCATGTTGATCGATGTTTTTTCCGAGCGCGGCTATCACGCGCTGGTGGACCTGCACCGGATTGAAATTCCCGAACGGGTGGATCTCGCCACCGGGGTGATCACCTGCCGGGAGAAGAAAGTCTTCCGCATCACCATCCGCTTTAAGGGCTCGGAGATCCGGCGGGGTTGAGTTGGCCGGATCCGGTGGGCGCCATCGACTGCGGACAAACGGGCGGCGGGATGGCTGGTTGCCAATTGCCAGGCCGGGCAACAATCCACATGACCCCGCACCTTTTGCCCGTTAATCTGCCCGCATCATGCTCGATGCCCCTCCGGCTTCGGTTCCCCTGCTGAAACTCAGTCTGCCTGGCCTGCCGCCGCCGCGGTCGGGCAAGGTGCGTGAAGTCTTTGACCTCGGGGACTCCCTCCTGTTCGTCGCCACCGACCGCATCTCGGCCTTCGATTGCGTCATGCCCAACGGCATCCCGCGCAAGGGCGAGGTGCTCACGCAGCTGTCGCATTTCTGGTTCGATTTCACGGAGTCCTGGCTCCCGAATCACCGACTGGCGCGGGCGCAGGATCCCCTGCCCGCGCGGTTGCAGCCGTTCGCCGCCCAACTCGCGGGCCGCAGCATGATCGTCAAAAAGGCCCGTCCACTGCCGATCGAATGCGTGGTCCGCGGCTATCTCGCGGGCTCCGGCTGGAAGGAATATCGGGAGCGCCAAACCGTGTGCGGTCTGCCCCTGCCCGCGGGCCTGCAGGAGTCCAGTGAACTGCCCGAGCCGATCTTCACCCCGGCCACCAAGGCCGAGACCGGGCACGACGAAAACATTTCCTACGCCGTCGCCGAGCAACTGGTCGGCCCGGCCGTGGCCGCCGAAGCCCGGCAGCTCAGTCTGCGGCTGTACACCACCGCGCGCGATTACGCCCGGCAGCGCGGGATCGTGATTGCGGACACGAAATTCGAGTTCGGCCTTTTTGAGGGCAAACTGATCCTGATCGACGAGGTGCTGACCCCCGATTCCTCGCGCTTCTGGCCGGTGGACCACTATACACCGGGCCGCGGGCAGCCTAGTTACGACAAGCAGTTCGTCCGCGATTACCTGGAAACCCTGGCGTGGGACAAAACCCCGCCGGCACCGGAATTGCCGCCGGACGTCGTGGCCCGGACCCAGGCCAAATATCTGGAAGCCTACGAGCGCCTCACCGGTCGCCCTCTCTAGGCGCCCCGGCCTGTTTCTCTGTCACCCCTTCGCCCCATCGCCCCACACCATGCGTCTGCTCATCGCCATCACCGGGGCCAGTGGCTCGCTCTACGCCCAAAGGCTGCTCGATCAACTGGACCCCGAGGTCCACGAGATCCACGTCATGCTGAGCCAGTATGCGCCAGCGGTCCTGGCGGAGGAATTGCCGGCCGGATTGAACCTGCGGCCCGGCGTGCAACAACACGGGGCGCGGTCCATGAATGTCCCGTTCGCGTCCGGCTCGAATCCCCCGGACGCGATGGTCGTGATCCCGTGCAGCATGGGCACGTTGGGACGAATCGCCCACGGACTGAGCAGTGACGCAATGCTGCGGTGCGCCGACGTGATGTTGAAGGAACGGCGGCCATTGATCCTGGTCCCGCGCGAGACGCCGCTCTCGCTCGTGCACGTGAAAAATTTCGAACTGCTGCTGCTCGCCGGAGCCACGCTGCTGCCGGCGAATCCGTCCTATTACACCCGGCCGACGACCGTCGAGGGCGTGGTGGATACCGTGGTGGCCCGCGTGCTGGATCACCTGCGGGTGCCCCACGCGCTGGTAAGCCGCTGGCGGGATGAACCTGAATGAGCCGGGCATGTTGACCTCTCTCTTCCGTTCCCTCTGGCAGTGGGGCTCGTTCGTTAAATTCAGCCACACCATCTTCGCGCTGCCCTTCGCCCTCGCCTCGACCGCCCTCGCCGCCCGGGCGACGTCAGGGTGGCCCGGCTGGCGCGTTTTCGGACTGATCCTGGTCGCGATGGTTGGCGGCCGCACCTGCGCCATGGCCTTCAATCGGATCATCGATCGCCGCTACGATGCGCTGAATCCGCGCACCGCCGGGCGGCACCTTCCGCGGGGGGTGATTTCCCTGTCCAGCGCCTGGCTGCTCTGCGGACTGAGTGCGGCAACCTTGGTGGCGGCTTCGTGGGCCCTGAATCCTCTGTGTTTTTGGCTGTCGCCCGTGGCGTTGTTTCTGGTCTGCTTCTATTCGCTGACCAAACGCTTCACCGATTTCACCCAGGTCTGGCTGGGCCTCGCCCTGGCCGTGGCCCCGGTGGGTGCCTGGCTGGCCGTGAAGGGTTCGCTCGTTTTCTGGCCGGAGAGTCTGAACCAACTAACCCGGTCTACGGGCGCCCCGTCCTGGCTGGCCGGGAGCGCGTACGTACCGCTGGCGCTGGCCGCCGCCGTGATGCTGTGGTTGATCGGCTTCGATCTCATCTACGCCACGCAGGACTACGAGTTTGATCGGCGTCAGGGATTGCGTTCCCTGGTAACGCGGTGGGGTCCCGAGAACGCGCTGGCGGTGGCCTTCCTCGCCCACTTGTTCACCTGGGGATGGTTTGTGGTCGTGGGCGTCCTGAGCGGTTTCCGGCTGGCCTATTGGATCGGACTGGTGCTCATCCTCGCGTTGTTGTTGATGGAGCACACGCTGGCGCGGAGGCGAACCCCGGAGGCGATCAACATCGCATTCTTCAAACTCAACGCGACCATCAGCCTGACCTATCTGGTGGTCGTCCTCTGCGAGATCCTGTTCCCCTGGTTCCGCCTCCGGGTTTATCGCTGAACCGGCGAAAGGAACCGAGGGGGGCGGGCGACCGGCCGGGCGGTGGGAGTTCCCCCCCGGGAACTTCAGATCTGGAAATCGAGCGAGGCATCGTTGCGATCCCGTTTGGGCATGATCTTCACCCGGACATCATCCAGCAGCACCAGTGAATTAGCCGGAATGCTGTGCATGAGAAACACGTTGGCCCCAACCGTTGAGCCCGCACCGATCACGGTGTCGCCACCCACGATCGTGGCGTTGGCGTAGATCGTCACCTGATCTTCCAGCGTCGGATGCCGCTTCTGCCCGCGCAGTGCCTGACCGGCCGCCAACGACCGCGCCACCAGACCCACTCCCTGGTAAAGTTTGACGTGTTCGCCAATCACCGCGGTCTCCCCGATCACCGTGCCGGTGCAATGGTCGACAAAGAAATACGGACCGATCCGGGCGCCGGGATGGATATCCATGCCCGAGCGGCTGTGGGACCATTCGGACATGATGCGGGGGACGAACGGCACTTCCCGAAGGTAGAGTTCGTGCGCCAAACGGTGCACGGCCACGGCCTCAATACCCGGGTAGGCCACGATGACCTCTTCGCGGTTCCGCGCCGCCGGATCGCCCAGAAACGCGGCTTCGATGTCGGTCGAAAGCATGGCCCGCACCGCCGGCAGCGAGCGCAGGAAATCGGTCGTCAGCTCATGGGCGGCCCGACGCGGATCCCGCTTCACGGCCTCCGCGCAATCAAAGCTACGCACCGCCTTGTACAATTGATCTTCCAGACGGCCGGCCAGCGAATCCAGCAGCAGCGCGGTCTCGGCCTTCAGCTCCGAGGACTCAATCACCCGGTCGTCATAAAAACCCGGGAACAGCAACCGCAGCAGATCCGCGGTGATCTCCACCACGGCCCCCTTGGACGGCAGATTCGCGCCCTCCAGGCGGTTGATTCCGCCCAGCTGCGCGTAGCTGGTCACCATCGCTCCGGTGAGTTCCGCGATCGGAAAATTCACAGTTCCAATATCAGCGATCGCCGCGGGAAATCTATCGGGAGATGCGGATGTTTTCAGCGCAGGCTCTTCTGCAACCGCTCCCAATCGAAGGCCGGGCCGGGGTCCAACTTCTCCGCCTGCACATGGTAGTGTCCCAGGATGCCGTGAAATCGATTCAATTCGTCAGCGGACAGCTTCTCCCGCCGCACGGCCCCGGAAGCGTCCCGCGGGAATTCCGGTCGCAGGGCCGGGAAAATGCGGGTCAGCGATTTCGCCAGCCGACCGAGGGCGACGTACTGCTCGGGCGTGAAGTCGTACTGCACCAAAGTCTCGTTTTGAATGCGTCCAACGATCGGCTCGGGCCGCGCCGGATGGCCGACAAATCCCGGTGTGCGAATGCCCGTGGGACCAATCCATTCGGGAAACGTCAGCCGGGGCGGTCCGCCGGCTTGGGGTGCATACCACGCTTCCAGACGCTTCTGCTGGGCCACCGGGACAGCCCCGATCTGGGCGATTTCTATCCCCACCGCCCGGCTGTTGGCCGAGGTGGCGTGCCAGGCGCGCTCCTTCAGATCGAGGGTTTGATAAAGGGTGCCATCCACATCGAGCAAAAAGTGAACACTCAAGTCCCGCTCGTCGTGCAGCACCTGGAAGCAGCGGCGACTCGTCCCACTGGCATCGAAGTGCAATACAAATTGATCCACCACCCGCTGCAGCGTGGGCAGGTCCCAGCCGTTCGTGCGCACCCGTTCCAACTCCACGGGCGGCAGCGCGGTGGTACGACGGAAGCCATAGCGGTTGGGCGTTTCGAGCTGGGGATTGGCCGCCTGCGATGCCTTCCAATCGGCCTGCTCGGCGGGCGCAAACCGGCGCTCCACCCGATACGCATCATAGCCCCCGGGATCCAACCACGTCACCACCGGCGTGCCCGTATGAAAGAAACGGCCGCACACCACGATCTCATCGCCCGTCCGGGGCACGGGCTTTCCGGCCCGGCGACCGGTGAAACATCCGCCCGCCAAACTGGCAAGAAGGAGGAACCAAACCCAACGCAGGGACGGAAGCATGCCGCCGTTTCTAGTTCGCGCGACCACCGGAGGAAAACCAAACCCGCGCCGCGGACGAAGCGGAACGGGCCGCGTCGAGGGACAACAATCCACCCCGGGAAGCGAGTTTCCGCTCGCTCCCGGGGTGGCGATGGGGCTGATTGACTGCGTGCTTCATCCCGACTGGAGTGGACGGAATCGGTGGCGCGCCCGGTGGGTGCCGGCCGCCCTATCCGCCATCCTGCTCACGGGCCGGTCGGTGAGCGCGCAGGACGAGGTCTTCGATTTTTCGTTGGATCGCCTCCGGCAACAAGTCGACGAACTGGTGAAGGAACATCTGCCGGACAGCGATCTGGAATTGCCCGAGCCGGATCCGGCGCAAATGGACGAATTCTTCCGGCAATTGCAGGCGCAGCTGGAAGGCGAGTACGTGTTGGATCTGGTGCCCTTCAAGCGCACCGTCGATTTTCTCCTGCCGCTGCTGGAGGCTCACGAACCCCTGCGCGATCTCGGGACCTGGTTGCGCAGCCGCCGGGATTATTTCGAGGTCCTGGATGAGCTGAACGTCGTCGTGCCCCCGACGACGACCACCAACGCCCCGGCCACCGTTATCCCACCACCGCCGGAAGCCCTAACCCGCCCAACGGCTCCCCGCCCGCCCGTCATCGTCCCGCCGCCCCAGCCACCTCCCGGCAAAGCTGCCGCGGCCACCCAACTGACGAACCAAGTGACGGCCGAGATCGCCCGCGACGACGAAGAGCCGGTGGCGGTGAACGTGGTGATCGTCCCCCCGCCCACTGCGATCCCACCGGCACCGCGCCCACCCACCACTCCCGGGGCGGCTCCACCAGCACCCCAGCGCCCTGCGCCCCCAACCTTGCGCCGGGACAATCCGCCGCAAGAGGCGGTGCGCGCCGCGTGGTCGCGGCAGTTGGCCGGGCGCGATCTACCCGCGGGTGCGGTCACTTGGGTGCCCCGACTGAAGCCGATCTTCCTCGCCGCCGGAATCCCGGCCGAATTGGTTTGGTTGGCGGAGGTGGAATCGGGCTTCGATCCCCGGGCCCGCAGTCCCTCGGGAGCCGTTGGTTTGTACCAACTCATGCCGATCACCGGGCGCAGTTTGGGGCTGAGCACATTTCCCTTCGACCAACGCAAGGACCCGGAAAAATCCTCCCGCGCCGCCGCCCGCTACCTGCGCCAGCTCTATGATCAATTGGGTGACTGGCCGCTGGTTCTGGCGGCCTACAACGCCGGGCCATCGCGGGTGCGGATGCTGCTGACCGCCCACCGGGCCGCCACCTTCGGCGAAATCGCCCGCCACCTGCCGGCGGAGACGCAATTGTACGTCCCCAAATTTGAAGCCGTCTTGCAACGACGAGAGGGTCTGCGCTGGGCAGATCTGACCACGCCGGAATCCCTTCCGGGTCCGCTGGGTAACGACCCCGCCAAACGCCCCCCCAAGTAGAGCAGATTCCTTCGGGCCTCCCGGAGTCAGGCTCACTTTCCTGTCCGCTTGCCGGGGGCGTCGCCCATATTGTGGATGAGTGAGCGACATGAGCGGGGAAACGAATGTTGAGCAACCGCAGTCGGATTACAGCCTCCTGCGAGCCTACGTGGATCGCGGGGATGAGGCGGCCTTTTCCGAGCTGGTCAGCCGTTATGTCGGGATGGTCCATGCCTCGGCCCTGCGGCAAACCAGCCGTTCGGACCTGGCGGAAGACATCGTCCAGGCCGTCTTTATCCTGTTGGCCCGCAAGGCGGCAACCTTCGATCCACAGATATTGTTGGGCGGCTGGTTGTTTCGTTCGGTCCGGTTTGCCGCCAATGATTTGCTCAAAGCAGAACGACGTCGCCAGTTTCGGGAAACGGTTGCCTACACCATGAAAGAACAAGCAGACAAGGTCACTGAAATGGCCGGTCCAGGTAAGACCGATGACGATCTTTGGAAGCAGGTGGCGCCGGAGATCGATGGGTGCCTGGGGCAATTGGGCGAGACGGATCGCATGGCGATTCTGTTGCGCTTCTTTGAAGAAAAGTCCTTTCCCGAGGTCGGCGCCGCCCTGCGCTTGAGTGAAGAGGCGGCCCGGAAACGGGTGAATCGGGCGCTGGAAAAACTGCAATCCCTGCTCCAGCGGCGGGGATTAACCGCCTCGGCACTGGGTTTGAGCACGCTCCTTTCGACCCAAGCGGCCAGTTCCGTGTCCGCCGCCGCCGTACCCGCCGGTCTCGGATCCAAGGTGGCGGTGGTGGCGTTGGCGGCCCAAGCGGGCACCGCCGCCCCGGCGTCGGCGATCACGTTGGCCCAATCCGTGGCGACCAAATGGGCGTGGGTGCAAGCCAAAGCGTGGCTGTGGGGCGCAGGCACCGTGGCGGCCGTGGGTACTGTCGCGGGGGTGCTCCTGACCCAGCTGCCGTCGAACAGCGACGGAGCCGCGGGAGTCTCGGCCGGGCGACGGGACGACTACCGGGTGGCCGGGTTTCCGGATGCGACCCGGGTTCATGCGGTGATTGCTGAGCTGCAGGCCGCGGTGGCTCGCGGCGACGCCAAAGCTGTAGCCGCCCGAGTGCGCTTTCCCTTGCGGCTGAATTCCACGAACGGCGTCACGCTGGTCCCCGATGCCGCGACATTCATTGCGGAGTTCAGTCAGATTTTCCCGCCGGAGGTCCGCTCGGCCCTGGCCAAGTGTCCACGCTCCGCGCTTTTCAGCAGTACCGAAGGGGTCATGATTGGCAGCGGCGACTTGTGGCTGGCACCCGCGGCGCCCGACAATGCCGATCCCCGGCTCGCGGCCATCAATCTCAAAGTCGCCCCCCGGTGAAATCGGCTCTCTCGGACTTCGCGCACTGGGCGCAGCGACCTCCGGGATCCGGCCCCAACTTGCTGCCGCGGGCTTTTGGGAGTATTCATGCCTTTGAAATGGCGCCGCGCCGAATAGTTTTCCGAGGCTCTCGGGGCTTCAGCATGGTGGAACTGCTTGCAGTGACCGCGGTCATCGGCGTTTTGGCGGGCCTCACCCTACCGGCCCTCGCGTCGGCCATGAGCCGGGCCCGGTCCATTCAGTGCCTGAATCAACTCCGCCAACTGGGCCTGGGTCTCAAACTCTACGCGGATGCCGATCCCTCCGGCCGGCTGCCCACCACGGACAGTGACCTGCCGCCCATCGCCGGTCGCCCGCTGGATTCCTGGGTCCTGTCCCTGACGAATCAACTGCCGTCGTCCGCCGCCCTGCGGATATGTCCTTCGGACGCCGCCAAGCGCCAGCGCAAACGGGCGGGTGAGTTGAGTTCCAGTTATCTGCTCAACACCTGTCTGGACCACATTCTCGGCGCGGACGGCCTGCCGCTCGCTTTGGCGGCCAGTTGTCCGAGCTTGGATCGACTGCCCTCTCCGGCCGCCAGTTTCATCACCTTTGAAGCTTCCCTGGCTGGCTACCTCGCCGGTGAGGATCGGGTCCATCCCGAGACCTGGCTCTTGGGCTGGCCGCATGTGCAGGCGGATATCGATCCCACCCGGCATGGACGCGGCGCGAATTACCTTTTCGGCGACGGGCATGTGCAGGCGGTATCGGCATTGGAACTGCGGGGACGGATCGAGCGCGGGGACAATTTCGCCGTACCCCCGCCATGAAACCCGTGCCGAAGGCCGCCCATGGGCGTCATCTCGCTCGCGGCGCCTGGTTGCTGGGCCTGACCGCTTTGTCAACGTTTCTGACCAGCGCCCAAACCAACATTACCGGGCTGGACATCTTTAACCTCACCGGGCAGGCAAATTTCCGCTCCGCCTACACGTTCGAAATCACGGGCTGGGGAGCCACCGGACTGAACGGGCCGGCCTACAATTTCAACCAGGTAATTTCCTCTCCCGAGCTGCCCCCCGGGGCTCCCGGATCAGCCGTCGATCTGGGTGCGCTGGCACAGAACTACGCCAGCATTTCCGCGCTCACCAATACCATCCATCTGACCGCCAATACCGTGGGCGTGGCGTGTGGTGAAAAGCACACGCTGCTGCTAAAACGCGACGGCACCGTCCAGTCCATCGGCAGCTTCCAGTCCGGTCAGGTCTCAATTCCCGGCAACCTTTCCAACGTCGTCGCCGTGGCCGCCGGCACCGATCACAACCTGGCGCTGACCGGGGACGGCCGCGTCGTGGCCTGGGGCTGGAACAACGCCCATCAACTGTGCGTCCCGTCCGATCTTGCCGGGGTTCGGTGTGTGGCCGCCGGACGAAACTACAGCCTGGCTTTGCTCACGAATGGAACGGTGCGCGCCTGGGGCGGCGCCGATAACGATGCCGACGACTGGTTGGAAGGTGGAGAAATGGAGCCGCCGTCCGACCTGCGCGAACCGTCTACCAACCGGGTTATCGCCATCGCCGCCGGCGCCCGGCACGCCCTCGCCCTGCAGGCCAATGGCACGGTGGTCGGCTGGGGCGAAGGTCCGGACCGCTCCGCTTGGACACCCCCGGCCGGATACGAACCCTTTACCGCCCTCAGCGCCGGCAGCGGCTTCAGTGTCGGCTTGCGCCCCGACGGAACCGTCCGCGCCTGGGGCGATAATCGGTATCACCAATTGGACGTTCCTCCCGGACTCAATCGCGTCGTGGCCCTGGCGTGCGGTAACTACCATACGCTTGCCCTCCGCAACGACGGCACCGTGGTCGCCTGGGGAAACAATTCCGCCGGACAGACCGACGTACCCGCCGAGGCAAGTCACGTCGTCGCCATCGCTGCCGGCGGCTTCCATAGCGAGATTCTGGAACAATCGGGTCCCCTGATGTCCCAAGCGCGGATGGAGGGCGGGGACTTTCATTGTGAAATGAATCTGACGGCCGGACAGCGTTACCGGGTGCAGGCCTCCGCGGATCTGCGCGAATGGCTCACCGTGGAGGTCGGCACCGCCTTGCCGCCTTCGATGGGCTGGTCCTACCGGGCTCGCAGCACGGGCGCCGCTTTCTATCGGGTGCAGCGGATCCTGCCCGACGAACCGGATTACGCTCCGGTCAACCTCCCGTAGACAAAACCGCCGGGGGAGTCCGGATCAAATCAGGATCCCAATGACACACGCGGTCAGGTAACAGGCCAGCAGTCCGCCCACCATGGCCTTGAACCCCAATCGGGCCAGGTCCCCGCGACGGGCCGGACACAAGGCTCCAATGCCCCCGATCTGAATGGCAATGGAGGCGAAATTGGCAAAGCCGCACAACGCATAGCTGGCAATGACATAACTCCGTTCCTGGATGAGCCCGGCCGATTGCTGCGCGGACAGCGAGGCGTAACCAATGAACTCATTCAGCACAATCCGCTCACCGAGTACCCGGCCAATCAAACGGCAATCGGCCGTGGGTACGCCCATCAGCCACGCCAGCGGCGCATTGACCCAACCCAAGGCGTCCTGCAGCGGGTGAGTGCTGGCGATGCCCGCCCAGCCCAATCCGGCGGACAGAATGTAGTTGACCAGGGCCACCATCGCTGTGAGCGCGATCAGCATCGCCGCCACATTGATCGCCATCTTCATGCCGTCCGAGGCGCCGGTGACCAGGGCATCGAGGCCGTTGCAGGATTCCCGCTCGGGTCGGGCATTCGCCCCCGCGGCAGTCTCACTGACCTCGGTTTCCGGAAGCAGGATCTTCGCCACCAGCAACGCGGCCGGGGCGCTCATGACTGAGGCGGTGAGGAGGTGCCCCGCCGGGATCTTGAGCACCGTCGCATACACCGCCAGCACACCCCCCGCGATGGTGGCAAATCCGCCCACCATGAGGCACATCAGTTCGCTCCGGGTCATCTTGGCCAGATACGGTCGAATCACCAGCGGCGCCTCCGTCTGGCCCATGAAAATATTCGCTGCCGCCGCCAGGGTTTCCGAGCCGCTGGTGCCCATCAGTCCGCGCATCACCCAGGCCAGTCCGCGAACCACCCCCTGCAGGATGCCGTAGTGGTACAGCAGCGAGGAAACCGCAGCGACCAGAATGATCGTGCCGGCGATGATGATGATCAGGATCGTGCCGTTCTGCGGTCCAAAGGAGCGACCCAGCACGTCGGATTGCGCCAGCGGCCCGAAGACCAGCCGATTGCCCTCGTCGGCAAAACCGATGAACCGCTCCACCGCGTGTTGAAAGCCGGAAAAAATGCGGAGACCCATCCGGGTTTTCAGGATCAGAGCGGCAAAACCAAACTGCAGAATCAGCCCCCAGATCACCGTCCGCAGGGGTATCCGGGACCGTCGCTCGGACCACAGCCACGCCAGAAACAGCAGTACCACGAGACCCAGAAAACTCCGGAGGGGAAGCAACACCCGGGCACCGTGACACACCAAACGCCCTCAGGAAATCCCCGGCCAACGTGTCCGGAAATCACCCACAACAGCGCCAAAAACGCCATTGCCTCCCGGTTTTGCCTGCACTAAATCGGGCGGTCTAATCCCTATGTTTAAAAAACTCATGCTCGGTGCGGTGGCGGTTGCTGCCGTCAATCAGGTCTCGGCCGCGAATGCGGATACCGGTTGGAAGTGGACCGTCGGTGTGAATGCCGCCGTCGCGCGCGGTAACTCCAGCTCCACGCTCGTCGGGGGCACCATCCTCACGGCCCGCAAGTGGGAACAGAATGAACTGTCCTTTGGTCTGGACGGCGCGTACGGCAAGGCCAACGGTGCCAAGAACGTCGAAAACTACGGCGGCGTGGCCCAGTACAACCGCCTCCTCGACGACCGCTGGTTCCTCTACGGTCACGGCGACATCCGCCGCGATACCGTCGCCAGCATCAACTACCGCATCACCCTCAGCCCCGGTGTCGGTTACTACCTGATCAAGAACGACAAGACCACCCTGAGCCTCGAAACCGGTCCCGGCTTCGTGATGGAGAAATTCAAGGGCGTCAGCTCCCAGAACTACTTCACGCTGCGCGTCGGTGAGAAGTTCACCCACAAGTTCAACGAGCACGTCAGCGTCTCCCAGTACGCCGAGTACCAGCCCAAGATCGATGACTTCGGCAATTACGTCGTCGACGCCGGAGCCACCCTCAGCGCGAAGATCGCCGGCAACCTGGCGACCACCTGGACCATCCGGGACACCTACCGCAGCGAACCCGCAGCGGGCCGCGTGAAGAACGACGTGCAGTTCCTCGCCGGTCTGTCCTACGCGTTCTAAGCGCTCACCGCGCGCGCGCCCCCGGGCCCGCCCGGCGGCCGCAACGCTTCCCGGCCGTCCAGTTTTCGCTGGACGGCCGTTTGCTTTTTCTGTGCCCAAAGGGGAGATGCCCAGACTTACTTATTGCCCGCGCCGCGCCAACAACGAATGCTCCCGCCATGGCCAAGCGTAGTTTGATTATCGGCATTGATTCCGGCACTCAATCCACCAAGGCCCTCGTCGTCGACGCGAAGTCCGGCAAGGTCCTTGGCGCGGGTTCCGCCGCGTATGATCTCATCCCCAACCTGCCGCCGGGGGCAAAGGAACAGCATCCGGAGGACTGGACCGATGCCACCACCAAAGCCATCAAGGCGGCGCTGAAGGAAGCCAAGGCCGTCGCCTCTGAGGTCGTAGCCATCGGCGTCAGCGGCCAGCAGCACGGCTTCGTCCCGCTGGACGCCGCCGGCAAGGTGATCCGACCGGCCAAGCTCTGGTGCGACACCGTCACCGCGAAGGAATGCCAGGAAATCATGGCCATCTTCGGCGGCGACAAAGCCCTGATCAAAGCGGCGGGAAATGCCGTACTGCCCGGATTCACCGCTTCCAAGATCCTGTGGCTGAAGAAAAACGAGCCCAAGAATTTCGCCCAGCTCGCCACGGTCCTGCTGCCCCACGATTACCTGAACTGGTGGCTCACCGGCAATGCCTGCATGGAATACGGTGACGCCTCCGGCACCGCCCTGCTCGATGTCCGCCGCCGGGTTTGGTGCCCGCCCGCCGTGGCGGCGATCGATCCGGGTTTGATGTCGAAGCTGCCGAAGTTGACTTCGAGCGACGTCCCGGCCGGCCGGCTGACCGCGAAGACCGCGGAGCTGCTCGGTTTGAGCACCGACGTTCTGGTGAGCGCCGGCGGCGGCGACAACATGATGGGCGCCATCGGCACCGGTAACACCCGGCCCGGCGTGGTGACCGCCAGCTTCGGCACCAGCGGCACCATCTACGCCTGCTCGGACAAACCCGTCGTGGATCCCACCGGCGAAATCGCCGCATTCTGTGATTCCACCAACAACTGGCTGCCGTTGCTCTGCACCATGAACGTGACCGTGGCCACGGAGATGGTTCGGAACGACTTCAAGCTCGACCACGCCGAATTTGAAAAGACCGCCGCCCACGCCCCCGCCGGCTGCGACGGATTGATCCTGCTGCCGTATCTGGAAGGCGAACGGACCCCCAACGTCCCCGACGGCACCGGCGCGTTCTTCGGCGTGCGACCGAAGACCTTCAATGCCGGCCATTTTGCCCGCGCCACCATGGAGGGCGTCACTCTCGGCATGAATTACGGGCTCCGCCGGATGACCTCCCTGGGCGTCAAAGCGACCCAGGTCCGTGCCACCGGCGGCGGCGCCAAATCGAAGCTCTGGCGACAGATCATGGCCGACATCTTCAACGCGGAAGTTGTGACCCTTAAAGTCAGCGAAGGCGCCGCGTATGGCGCCGCCCTCCAGGCCCTCTGGTGCTGGCGTCGGCAACAGGGCGAGACGGTCTCCATGGCGGAGATCACGGATCAGTTCGTCACCCTGAACACGCAGGAAACGGCCACGCCCAACGAAAAAGCCGTGGCGGTGTACGCCGAATTGCAAGCGTTGCAAGATCGCCTCGGCCGGGCCCTCGCGCCGGTCTTCCCGATCCATCGGAAATTGGTCGGCGGTTGAGCTGGGAAAGCCAACCGTCCCCGGCCTGCGCCCGCGCCGCCGGAGATTCGTCCTTCCTCATTGCCCTCCCTCCGCCTCGCACGCTTCCGGACCAAAGCGGCAGAGGACTGCCGCATTCCAATAACCTCGCGGAATCCACTCACCGCATAAGAAGTCGCGCCAGCGTCGTGGACTGCGGTCGCCCTCTACCGCTTTGGAAGGGCGCACGCCCAGCACCCAAGGCGCTGATGAGAAACTGCAATA
>CANIZL010000046.1 GCA_947471985.1 Verrucomicrobiota bacterium
AAACTTCCGGCAATCGTGCAATTGACCGCCCAGTTTATCCGGGCGCTGCGCAACGGAATTATCCGCGCTCTGCGCTGGACGGCCGCCCTGAGCCACTTCCGCATTGCAATGAAAGCTTACCTGTGAAACTAGACAGACACCGTTGCCCATTAGCAACCACTAATGCCTATGAATAATCTGCGATATCCGCTCGCTGCACTGCTGATCTCTCACGCCGCTCACGCCGCCTCACTGGGCTTTGCCTCCGCCTACGTCGACAATGCTCACACCCTCAGTTCAACGATCACCGGGCCCACCAATCAATGGGTTTATGTCGAACGATTGAAGTACGACACACAGGTCTGGCAAATCGTCAGCACCAATTGGATCGGCGCTTCCGGTTCCCTCTCTTTCACCAAGACGAATGCGTTGGACGGCAATTTCTACGGCATTTATCGAGCGCGAACGACTAATAGCGCTTATCAGTCCACCAATGCTTTTGGGGCCGTGGCCGGCTTTTTGCCGCAGGGCTATACCATGATTGGCAACCCTTTCGACACGTCGGGCACTAATAGTGTCGCGGATGTCCTGCGGCCCCCGAATGATCCGTTGAGCACGTATGTTTGGCGCAGCGGTGGTTACCAGGACGCCGGAATCTACACGGGAGGATCGTGGATCAGCTCCGTTGCCCTGAATCCCCTCGAAGGCTTCATGGTCTATAATCAGTCGACCAATGCCCAACACTATATTGTCAGTGGTCTCTTTTCCACGAACTCCTTCAATCTGTCGCTGACCAACTACAATTGGATCACGTCCCCCCTGTTTCGCCTTCAGTCGCCAAATACGAACGCAACAGCCCGGGCGCAGCCATACTTTGCGCAGCCGGTCGACACCCTGACCGCCGGCAACCTGGGCGGTGCCTCGGGACTGCCCGTGCCGATCACAGCCTACTACACCAATATCCTCTCGCTCTCCCAGATCACCAACACCGCTACGCCCACCTATCAGTCGAGTCAGTTGCCGTGGGGCGGCACGAACTGGCTCCGGAGCAGCAACAGCGTCACGATCCGCCCGAATCTTTCCGAAGCGTTCTGGCTCCACCTCCCCACCAATCGCACCTGGACCGTGCCGTCACGGGCCATCTGGCCCTGATTACGCCGTTCCTCTGAGTTGATCCTCAACAGTTTGATGAGGATCAACTCGCTGAGTCCCGTTTGATCCTCCGTCCCCGATCCCCATGTTTACCTCGTCCTTGAGCGCACTTTTGCGAGTCTTGATCGCCACCCTGCTGGCTGCCGGCCTGATCGGTTGGGCACAGGCCCCGTCGGACGCGACGGTCGTGCCTCTGTCCGAGGCATCGGCCGCGCCGGAGAGCGACCGTCTCCTGCAGGATGCCCAACATCCCGAACGCGTGCCCAACAGCGAGGGGGAACGGATCAAACTGCCCGTCGGGCCGCACCACCGGATTCATCGCAATGACGCCTGGCACACGAACCAATTGGGGGAAGTAACTCCGTACGTCAGCGAAGTGGTGCAGATCGAAACCGGCCTCAACCGGCAAACGGCCACCGGAGAGTGGGTGGAGGCGAGTGACGAGCTGGAGATTCAGGGCAATCAAGTGCTGTCCCGCAAGGCCCGGCACGGCGTGAAGATCGCCGGGCAATTGAACCGGATTGGCGCCATCGAGGTGACCGGACCGGACGGCAAGACGCTGTCGTTCACCCCCATTGGCCTCATCTACTACGATCCCGTCTCGGGCAAATCCGCCGTGATCGCGCAGCTCAAAAAGAAGGTCACGGGCCGTAAAAACGGCGGCAATGAGATGATCTTCCAGGACTGCTTTGAAGGGGTCAACGTGGATATCCGGTATCGGAACTCGAAGTCGCGCTTTGAGCAGGACGTTATTATCAATCAGCAGCTCCCGGATGCCTCGGAGTACGGACTCGATCCGGCCACTGTCCGATTGCAGGTGGCCACCGAGTTCTTCACGTATCCGGAGCCCAACAAACGCAAGGCGAGCCGGCGGGACATCGCCAGCGACGACAAATGGGCCAAGGCCGTCGATCCCGAATTGGTCGATGAAAACCTGTCCTTCGGGGATCTCAAGATCAACGAGGGCGAGATTTTGGGACCGGACCCGGAGCGCCGATCCCCCAAAACGACGCTTTCCAGCAAGGAATTCCACAAAACGGCCGACGGACGGACCATCCTGTTTGAGGTGATACCGATGCAGAATGCGGTGGGCCTGTTCCAAGGCTTGCCCGCGCCGGCACCCACGCCCGACGGCGGCCCGCGGGGTGCCGCCCTCCCGGGTAAATTCCATCTGCCCCGGATCTCCAATCCCGTCCCGGACGACGAGCGAATCGTGGCCGCGGTGGATTATACACCCAAAGGGGTGGTGATGGACTTTCCCATCACCGTGGTCTCGCAAGCCAGCCTGACGTTGGCCGGCGACACCACCTACCTCGTGACCGGTGCCATTGAGGTCAACAATTTGGTGCTGGAAGGGGGCGCGGTCATCAAGAGCACCAAACCGGCGAGCTACAACGGACCGTACACGTGGATTCGGGTGTCGGATGGAACCTTTACCTCGCGGACGTCGCCCTTCCGGCCGGCGGTGTTCACCGCCTTCGAAGACAACACCGTCGGGGAAACCATCCCGAACTCCGTCGGCATCACCAACACCGGTGTGCCCTCTGGCTTCTACGGCACGCGCAACCTGGTCTTCGCCGGGATGCCGGGGGGCGTGGTCCTGGAAAACTGCCGCTTTCGTTACAGCCGGGAATCCATCTGGGCCTTGGCGCCATTCACCGTGCGGCATTCGCAGTTCTACAATTGCGGTTTTGCCCTGATTTCCACCGACAATGACAGCATCATCGAGAACTGCCTGGTCACCGCGACGCAGGCCGTAAATAGCTACCAGCCGCCCGGATACACCTTTGCGGGACCGTGGGGCCCGACCCTCGTTGCCATCAATGAAGCCTCGACGCCCCATGTGCACGCGGTTCGGCAATGCACCCTGCGCGGCTTGTCCGATCTGACCTGGACCGATAGCACCGTCGCGTTCACCAATTTATGGCGCAATAACCTGATTGTGGGTGTCGGCGGTACCACCGGTTACGTCAACAAGGTCGCCGATTACTACTCCGCCAGCGACCAGCCGGCGCTCTTTCAGCAAGTCGGCCTCGGGCTGCACTACCTGGCCGCCGGGAGTCCTCACGCCAATGTGGCGGGCCTGGACGCGAACATCGGCGCGGACTTGTTGGCGTCACTCCGTCAAAAGACCACCGCCCCCCCGATTCCCGTCAGCGTCGCGACGTCCCAGAGCTATTATCCCCGGGGAATCGGCGATACCAACGCGCTGGATCGGGGCTATCACTATCCGGTTATCGATTACACCCTGTCGGATCAGCAATATTACCCTCCGAGTGGATCCGATGTAGCAACCTTCACCTTTGGCGGGGGTGTTGCGGTGGGGATTTATGGCTCGGTCGGCCTGACGCTGAACAACGGGGAAATTCTGCTCAGCGAAGGCACTCCGCTGCTGCCCAACCGGTTTTTTCGCCTGAACCTCGTTCAGGAGGCGCTACCCACGGCGTCCAACTGGTACACGGGCACCGAGTGGCTGCTGGGAACCGCCTGGGGGACTCGGGGAATGCGTCTTCGTTTCACGGAGTTCACCGCGTTGGCGGGTAACCCCACGGTTCGGGCCATCTTCGATGAACGTCACCAGTATCCCTTTCCCGCCGGCATGGAAAGCTGGTTCCAGGAGTTCAACAATCCATCAACCCTTTGGGTTCAGGATTGTTCGTTCGCCGGCGTCTCCTTCACGCTCCCGATGTCGGCCGGGACCTGCCATGTTAACATGTTTATCAACAACGTGTTTGATCGGGCGCCTCTGGGTTTATACAAATACAACCCCAACACTTTCAACACGGTCAGTGTCTCGCTGCAAAACAATCTCTTTTATCGCGGTTCGCTCACCCTCGTCCATCCCAACACGAATATTCAATCCGGCGGTGAACTGAAGAATAACGTATTTGATGGCACGGTGTTCCCCGCCGCCTTCAATCCGGTCACCAACATTACGCTGAGCAACAACGGCTACGTCTACCCCACGTCAGCACCGGGTTTCGCCGAAAGTACCCGGACACTCGCCTACAGCTTTCAGTATGCCAATGGCCCCTTGGGACCGTGGTATCAAGCCTCCACGGATTTCGTGAACAAAGGATCCGGCTCCGCGGTGATCGCGAATCTGGCCTTCCACACCACCCGGGCCGATCAGATCCGGGAAGCGACCTCCCTCCTGGACCTGGGATTCCACTATCCCGCATTGAACTCCGGGGCGCTCTGGGATACCGACAACAACGGGTCCCCGGACTGTCTGGCCAATCTGACCGGATCCTCAGGAGTGCCGATCACCCTGAATTGGATCAGCCCGGTGCATCATCAAACCAATTCCGGCGTTGTCACCTTCCAAACCAGCGTCACCGGCCCGGCGATCTCCCGCATTGAGTATTACAAGTGCACGGAGTTTCTCGGATCCAACACGGCAGCGCCTTATACCTTTAACTGGTGCCCGAACGCCTCCGGCGCGGATCTCTTTTGGGTGCGGGCCGTTGGTACGGATGGATCGTTCTGGTTCTCGCCGCCCCGGATCGTGACGTACAGCTGTTTCGGCACCCAACCCCCGACCATCAGTTGGGAATCGCCGCTCGCCGGCACCACCTGGCCCATCTCCCCCACCAATGTTTTCCTAAAGGCGATTGCGTCCGCCGGGGCCGGCAACGGCACGATCACCCAGGTGGAGTTCTCCACCGGCAGCACCCTCATCGCCCAGGTGCCGTTGCCGCAAATTACCAACGCCTACACCTACTCCTGGCTGGATCGGACGAACGGCACCTACCCCCTGAAGGCCAAGGTGTACACCAGCACCGGTGCCACGGCGGAAGCCACCACCACCCTGGTCCTGAATGAACTGCCCAAGATCGCCTGGGTGGATCCCACCCGGAGTGCCAGTCTGCCGGCACCGGGCAATGTGAATCTGAAGGTATGGGCGGTGAACGGAGGCGCCGGTGGACCGCCCGCCAAGGTGGAATTCTTCAAATTCAAACCGGGAGCCCACACGCTGCTGGGCACCTTGACGGGTCCGACCTCTAGCGGCACCAACTACCTGCTGAATTGGAACGCCCTGAGTGAAGGCCAGCACTCGGTATTCGCCCGGGCGACGGACAACCTCGGGGCGACCCGGGACACGGACCTGCGCTTGATCGATGTTGGCGCCCGACCGACGGTTACCATCGTCAGTCCCACCAACGGCACGACGCTCAAGGCCTACTCCTCCCCGACGATCGGGGTCGAGGCGTCCATTGCCGGCGGCCAGATCGCCTACGTCGACTTCTACGCCGGAACGAACTTTCTGGGCCGGGACACGACCGTGGGCACGAACGGATTCGGCGCAGCCAACTTCTACGAGCTGGAATTGAGCGGACTGGCGCCAGGGACATATGATTTCACGGCACACGCGTTTGATGCCAGCAATCCACCCAAAAAGAAGACATCAGGCGTGGTTCATGTTGTTGTCGCACCGCCTCTGCCATCGCCGGGTAACGGTGAGTGGGATTTCCAATTTGGAAATGTGCCAGGATTCAGAACGGATTCTCAAAAGGGCGCGTCGGTCGAGTACGATTCAAATGGTACACTCCATTTTACTGGAGGATATCTTTCTCCCAGCGGCTACACCACAAAGTTATTAAAGTTCTCAAACTGTACTTGGTCGGAAGCATTTGGTGGGCAGGAAGGAAGTGGCTTATATGCCGCCAAGTACTATAAAGGAAACATGTGGTACGGCGGAGGTGGAAATTTCATCGGTGGACTGTCATTCAATTTCGCCAGAAGCTCTGGAACCACAATGTCACCGGCAGGCGCTGAGCTGGACCTTGCAGGAGTGGGCGGCGCCCTCTGTACAGGTGGCTGGAGTTGGGAATTCGGCGCGGGCATAATGACCATCTTGCCATGGAATGGTGACATATTAATTGGTGGCCGATTTGATGGAGCAATATCTGACGCGGATCCTACCGTATTTGACACTTCCATCAGCAATATTGCCGCGCTTCGCGGTACCGATTCTAATTGGTCGAAAGTTGGCATTGGAGATTTAAACGGCACCGTTCGCGCATTGGCGGTATACAACGGTGAACTTTATGCAGGGGGATACTTTACCTTTGGCCCCCAAGCTAATTCATCGTACTTGGCCCGATTGGTCAATAATTCCTGGCAACCCGTGGGGACGGGTGTGAATGGACCGGTCCTGGCATTGAAAGTATACGCAGGCCAGCTTTATGTTGGAGGCGAATTTACCACTGCGGGAAATATCTCTGATGTTAACTGCATTGCCGTTTGGAATGGCAGTAAATGGTCAGGCGTTGCGGGTGGTGTTTTCGACGGTGGCGCCGGTCAGCCTGGTCAATGTAACCAACCAACACGAATATGCGGAATCGCCAACCATGGCGAAACTCTCTATGTTACCGGCCACTTTCGCACTGCTGGTTCGGGGACTGGTGCAGTTTCTGCACGTCACATCGCACAGGCTACGTGGGACAGCGTCGAGCGAAGGTGGACTTGGTCCCCGATGGGAGCAGGGCTGGCGGGTGGCACTGGTGATTTTGGTTGGGTGGGAACGGAGACCTGCGGATACAGCCTCGCGATTCGGGATTTCACGAGTAATGCTGGTTACGAAGTCGTTGTCGCTGGTAACTTTACAGAGGCTGGAGGAGCTCCTGCCAAATACGTGGCTCGCTGGATTGTCGGTGGGGAGATCGCTGCCGGTGAGAAATGCACTCCGTCAAGTTCGTCTGTGACCCTCATTACCCCTGCAGATGGTGCCACATCCTTCAGCAGTGTTGGAACCTTTACTGCAAGTGTGAATCTGCCGTCCAATACCACCCATACGATTGCCAGTGTCCTTTTCTGCGTAGACGGAGACCAGGGTACTACGGGGACGTTGCAATTCGGAAGTAGTGACATTTGGTATGCCACCGCGGCTAACCCTTTGGCTCCCGGGACCCACACAGTCCGCGCTGTGGCCACCTGTAATGATGGCTCGGCGTTCTCCGGCAAAACTGTCACCTTTACGGTTCCCCAAGATTCTTCCACTATTGTTTTCGCTGATTCATTTGAAGTGCTTTCCCGTAATGTCGCCACGAATCTTCTCGTTCTGGCCAATCACAGTGGCGGGGCAAACCTGAGGGTGACATCGACTACGATTTTCGCCGATCCCTATGGTGGCTCGAGCTTGGGGAGTGCCTCTGTGGCCCCACAAGGAACACACATCATTTTCCAGCCGCGCCCCTACTCCTTCGGTCGGTGCGTTGTGAACTATGTTGCGAAAGACGCCGTTGGGGTGAATAGCGGCATTGCCATCGTTCAGGTCAAAAGCCCCCCGGTAGTATCGATTGACAGCCCGACCGATGGTGCAGTCCTGCCAAGCCTCGCAGTGACAAGCATCCTTGGCTCTGCCAAGGACTACGATGGATCCATCAGTAACGTCGTTCTGTGGGTGGACGGTTCTCCCATCGCCACAGTTAATACCACCCCAGGGTTCTCCTTCCCGTGGATCCCAAGTGGGCCGGGCCATCACGTGCTGACCGTGGTAGCGAAGGACAATGACGGGTATACGACAACTTCGGCGCCGGTTACGGTTAAAATACTTGGGTCTGAGACCAATCTGGTGGCGAAAATTAGCAGTCTTCAAAACTCCCAAACAAACTACAGCAGCCTGCCGGTGACCGACTACCCGGTGATCCCGGATGGGATTCTGTCACTTCAAGGCCTCGCATATGCAATTATTGCGGGGCAGCCAAATCGGAGTACGAACACAACGTCCTTTCGGGTGATGCTCCAACCCACCTATCAAAGCGCCGCCAACGGGGTTTCTCCGTCGTACATTCTTACCAAGGGGCCGGATTGGGCGCAGGGGTTTGTTGGGGGCGGTGATACCAATGGGGCGCTGGGTACCTTCGACCTGAGTCAGATTGAGAATGGTGTCTACGATCTGACCCTGACCGTTCGCTCCCAGAGATACGAATTGTCCGATTCAGTGACGGTGTCCCTCCGAAACAATCTGAAGCTGGGCAACTTTAGCTTCAGTGAGCAAGACCTGGTGATTCCCGTCAACGGCATTCCCCTGACTGTGGTTCGGAAGTACGACACCTTGGGCGGCCAGGGAGGGGATTTCGGCCGTTGCTGGAGCATGACGATCAACGACATGGACGTACGGCTTGATGAGGATCGGACTTCCACTCCGGTCGTCGTCTTCAACGGAGCCGATCCCGGGGAAGGCGGCGTCCCGATGTTCAGCTTGCGCACCGGGGGTGGGCGCAATGTCAGTCTCATGCTGCCCGATGGTCGCCGGGGTGATTTCCTCTTTCGACCGCGGTTTTCCGCTTTTCCGGAGAAGCCTGTAGCGTGGGCTGAATGGCAGAGTCCACCCGGCGTTTCTGCACGATTGGTCGTAGCCGGCACTCAGCCCGGCGATGAGAGCAACGCCAAGACCATAAATTTCTCCGCCAACGGCATCAACAAACCGGTTTGGTCCAACGGCGAGGCTCGAACTCCTTTCGAAGCGTATGACATCCCCGGTTTCGACCTGATCCTCAAGGATAGTACGAAGTTCGAACTGCGTCGGGACCCTGATTATGGGACCAGCACCAGTGCGGATTGGGTCACGTACGATGCCAACGGCTCCGGTTTGCTGGTGCCCGTCAGTCCGTATTCCAATCCCCTCAAGCTGAGGAACATCGTCCAACCCTCGGGCGACCGGGTGGAAATCAAGGCCGATGGTGTCAGTCACTACCTTGGAAGCAGCACTTCGCCAACTCGGAAGATCACATTCATCCGTGATGATCGCGGCCGCATCAGTGCCCTCACTGATCCTTTGGGGAACGCGAATCTTCCCTCTGTCCGTTACCTCTACAACGACGACAAGTACGTCCTGGTTCAAGTGCTCCGCCTCGTGGATCGAACCACCGGCCTGTACGCGACCAACCGCTACTACTACGACCACGCCCAGTACCCCAGTTACCTGACGCGCATCGTCGATGCCCGGGGCATTACCGTCGCCCGGAATGAATACGATGCCACGGGCAGGTTGACCGCGGTAGTCGATGCCTTGGGGCGCACCAATCGGTTCATCCATGATTTTGCCAATCACGTCGAGAAGACCGTCGATCGCCTCGGATACACCAACAGCCTGGTCTACGACACCCGGGGTAACGTACTCGTCATCACCAATGCGCTGAACGAGGTGCGGTATATGGGCTACGACAGCCTGAACAACAAGGTCGCCGAAACCAATTACCTCGGCGGCGCACCGGTGGTCACCAGCTGGCAGTACGATACGAATCGAAACCTGCTGACGGCTACCATTGATTCCCTGAACAATACCAATCGGTTCGAATACAATGACTTATATCAATTGATTAAGCAGACGGATACGCGAGGCAATGATACCCAAATGGGCTATGATTCCGGCCAGGTGGCCACGGTTTCGGACAGTTTGGGATCCATCCAAAGCAACACGTTTGCCAATGAGCTCCTGTCGACGTCCACCGATGGTGTCGGCACACTCACTGTTTTGACCTACGACGCCCTTCGGCAGGTTCAATCTACAATCGTCAAGGCAGCTAATGGATCGACCAATGCCATTTCTGCCACCACGTACGATGACAATGGGAACACCAAAACCAGCACGTTGTACCGGGCAGGCGCCAGCGGGCTGATCCCCGATCTTACCACCTACTACTACGACGCGCAGGGAAGGGTAACCCACACCATTGGACCGGACTCGTTCACCAACCGCGTGGTTTACAACGAAGCCGGGATGACCCTGGAAACGTATGATCCGTACAATCGCCGGACCCAATTTGTGTACAATGAGCTGGGCCAACGGATCCAGACCATCTATCCGGACACCAACATTGTCGAGCTGTCCTATTACGATGCCGAGGGACGGGTGACCAACAGCGTGGATCGGTTGAATCGGAGCACGCGGACGGAGTACGATCAACTGGGCCGGGTGAAAAAGGTCATTTTCGCCTTTGGCACCGCCAACGTGACGAGCAATCAGACGTTCTACGATTCGTTGGGACGGATTTCCAAGACCATCGACGCCCGGGGCATCATCACCACCAACGTCTACGATTTGGCCGGACGCCGCACGTCCGTCGTCAACGCCTGGAATACGACGGTCGCGCAGACAAATTCGTATCGCTACGACGCGGCAGGATCCGTCACGAACATGTTGGACGCACTGGGGCGGTCGACGGACTACGAGTACGATCAGCGGGGCCGATTGGTCCGGACCTACGCTCCGGCGTTGACCGTTGGTGGCCCAAGATTGGTGTCCACCGTGGTCTATGATGCCGCGGGGCGGCGTACGATGGAGACGAGCGCGGCGGGTTTGATCAAAGCGTTCGGCTACGATGGCGCCGGGCGTTTGATTGCGGTGACCAATGGCCTGGGGAACTGGGCGGGTTATGCCTCCGCCACAAACTGGGCTCGGTTCGAGTACGATTGGGCCGGCAATATGGTGGCCCAGACCGATGCCTTGGGTCGGACCAATTGCTTCAAATACGACGCCATGGGGCGCCGGATCTGGTCGAAGATGCCGGGCGGGCAGACCAATGGATTCGGCTACGATGCCGTGGGAAATCTGATCCTCAGCACCAATGCGGATAACGTGGTCATCTCCCACGGCTACGACGAGTTCAATCGCCTGAAATGGCGAAAGTCCGCGGGGATTTTGGTCCTGACCAATAACTACACCGCCAGCGGACGATTGGCGCGACGGGTCGATGAAGCGGGGACCAACACCTGGGTGTACGATTCCCGGGACCGGGTTATCACGAATACGACGCCGGTTGGGACACTTTCCTATTCCTACGATGCCAATGGCAACCAACTGACACTCAAATCCGGGCTCAGCAATGGTGTGGACCTCAGCTTTGGCTACGATGAGTTGAATCGCCTTATCAACAGCACGGACAATCGCCTCAGCACCGCGAATAAGGGCACCAGCTACAAATACGATTGGGTGGGTAACCTTACAGAACTGGATCAGCGACCCGCGGGAATAAAGACCCAATATGCTTACGATGCGCGGAATCGGCTGACCAATTTGAGCACCACGAACGGGCCGGGTACGGTCCTTGGGAGCTTTGCGTACAGCCCCAATATTCTTGGCAACCGGACGAGCCTGACGGAATCGGTGGGAGGAGTGGCTCGGACGTACACTTGGAGCTACGACGCTTTGCAGCGCCTGCTGGGTGAAACCCATGTGAGTGGAGGGATCACGAGCAGCCTTGGTTACGGCTTCGATCTGGTCGGCAACCGCACCAACCGGACCGGCAGTTTGGGATCGATGACGGCAACAAATTGGCTGTTTGATCTGAACGATTGGTTCTACAGCGGTGCCGTAACGACCAACCTCAGTCCCTATTTCGACGCCAAGGGGAATACGAAGGTTTTTGGAACGACAACCAATTCCTACGACTGGGCCAATCGGCTGACGAACGGGACGACTGTTTCATCCATCGTGTACGATGCGGAGGGGAACCGGATCAAGAAGGTGGCCGGCGGTACGACGACGTGGTACCTGGTGGCGACGGTGAATCCGACCGGGTATCCGCAGGTGGTGGAGGAGTTCACCGGAAGCAGTCCCGGGACCAGCACGCTGAGCCGGGTGTACGGGTACGGCCTGGACCTGTTGCATCAACGCCAGATGCCGGGCAACACGCCGAACTTCTACGGATACGACGGCCAGGGCAGCGTTCGTTTCCTGGTGGGCACCAACAGCACGATCACGGACACCTACGTCTACGACAGCTACGGCAATCTGGTGTCGTCCACGGGCAGTACTTCAAACAACTACCGCTACACGGGTGAGCAATGGGATGCGGACCTGGGCATGTACTACCTGCGGGCCCGGTACTACCAGCCCTCCGTCGGCCGCTTCTGGACCCGCGACACTTACGAAGGGGATTCGTCGGATCCGCTGAGCCTGCATCGGTACCTCTATACACAGGGGAATCCGGTGAACTGGGTGGATCCGTCGGGACATGAAACCCTGAAAACAAAAATTGGAAAGGAAGTCCATAAAAAGCTAGGCGAGATATTCACCGGGAACGGCACCATTCCGCTTCGCTTTTCGGGACCTTCGATAGCCACAATTGGGGGCAAGCTCAAACTTCCCATTCCGGATGGCCTCCAAGTTCTGTTTCCCGACTTGCTTGATGCGGGCAAAAAGGAAATTTACGAGATCAAGCCACTTACGGCATATGGCATCGCCACCGGATACTTTCAAGCAATCGGCTATCAAAGCCTGCTAAATCAGATCGACCCATCAGGTGGATGGCATTTAGGAAGCACTTGGACGCCGCCAAATTTCATAATCCTTACTTCAGGAGTCGCATATATTACACCAGTTGTGGGTGGAGTCATTTACTATGAGGCAATGACAATTCAAGACATTGCCAAGAGGGGTGCGCGAACAGTTCGACAATCTGACGAAGGACGACTGCAACAGATGACGGGAATTTCCTCAGTTATTTCGTTGCTAGGCGGATTCTAAACTTGGCAATGCGTTTAAATTTATGACCTACGCTGAAGCTCAAAATGAATTTAGCACTCGCCTTTACCGCTGGGCAAAGGGCGCTTTGGAAAGGGAAGTGATCGAGGGATTTCCTCGATTCCAGGGTATCAAAGATTGGTCGCGATTGAGATGCCTTTTCTTTCAAAGTCTCGACGATGAGTCGCGAACTTTGTTCGCACAGCACATCCTTCGAATGCGTCATCAAAATGCAGCTGAGGCTTTTGGGGAGGAAGTGTCCACAAAAGCCGAGGTGCTAGTGCGTCTCGAAGAAGACTTTCGTAGCGAGAGCAACGCTTGGTTCAGAGTGTCAGGTTCAGACGCTGATCGTACCAGGAAAACGTTGGCATCGCGCCGAGAGATTAAGAAGGCTGTAGGTGATCGTTTTTGGACGGCTTTTGGCAAAGATTGGATTCGTTGCGATTCGGAAGCGGGGAAGACCGGATTGCGTTATAGGAACGAATATCATGGGTGGGTAGTTTTAACGGAATTTGAGTTTGGCCGATGGGATCCGGAAATCACCTGTGTCCACGATATTTGGACTGGAAAGTTGATTACACGTGAAGATCCCCAAGTCTTGGTTGCGAATTGCCTGGGGTTTCAAATGAACTACGGTAACGAGATTGGAATCGGGTCAGGATGGGAACGTATAGCGGTTGATGACGTCGATCAGACCTGCTCCATTGTGATGGAGCATTGCCAACGATTGTTCGATATTCTGCCAATGCTGCTGGAAAGCTTAGATCTGAAGTCTTTGGTCAAGTGAAATGCATTTTGTTGCTGTAATGAATAGCACTGGTTGTGGACGCTTCAGTTTTCAAGGCGCTGATTATTTCGGTGCATACCTGTTCTTCAAGCGACCCGTGGCGGAGCCGGGCATGGCGCGCTGCGCGCGCCTCGCCCGACTCTGCCGCGGGACCCGGGCTGGAAGTAGGAAGGTTGAATTATGAAGGATGAAACTAGATTCTGAACCAGAAGAGGACACACGGGTGCGGGCGCGTGGCCGAACCCGGCGTCCGGGGATCCCTGGCCAGTTTTGGTGAAGTGAGGGTCCGCGAAAGAATTACTTGGTCATTTGCTGGCGGCGATGGCTCGTGGCAAGACGCGACGAAGGAACATAGCTGGCTCCGTGACTGAGCAGCAACGCAGCCAGTAGCCCAAATCGCCCCAGCCCGACGGGGCGGTGCGGCACTTGGCCATCTGCTGCGTTGCTCGTCGGTTACAGCCCGTTGACGGGATGCGCCCTCCTCGCGCCTTGCATATGGCCAGTTGGCGCACCCGCCAAATGACCAATTAATTCTTTCGCGGACCCTGACCCGCCGCGTTCAGTCGGGGGTCAAAAAGTGTGATGCGGGCCATGCCGCCCTTGAGGTTCTCCCAGTGGGCCATGAGCCAGAAGCAAGTTTGCTGGTTGACCGCTTCCGGCGGCAGTCCGGTCAGGAGGAAGTGGAAGTGACGCCGGCCGGTGGTCTCGCCGTCTTCCTGGCGAAGGCACCAGGGAAGCTTGGGAAAGTGGCGGTGGAAGTGTTTGGCGGCCCGGCGGAGGAGCGCAAACCACAGCCCCAGGCGGACGCGTTCCGGCAAACGTTCGGATTTGAACGTGAGCGTGCCGAAGAACTGCCAGCGGATCTGGCCGAGCAGGAACACGTCCGGATGGCGTGCCAGGTTTATTGTTTCGCCCCGTCAGGGCTGGGCTCTGGGTGGGGGGTAACCCAGGGCGGATTGCCATGGGCTAAGTCATTGCGCCCTGTTGGGGCTGGGGAGGGCCGGCCGAGTACGGTTGTCGCCCGGGGAGGGAAGGAATCCTGTTAGGATCGGGGTGCGTGGAAGGGGGGGCAGGTTCACGATTCGGCGGTGCCGTGGCGGGCGTGCTAGGTTCATTGTTGGAGGCGGCGTCGATGCAACCCCGTTGGAGTTGGGGGATATTTTGAGGACGTCAACCAGGGTAGCGCGCAATGCGCAACCCTGGGCTGAAGGATTCAATCCCGTTGGAATGGGGGACCGCCGAGGGATGGGGCGGGTTCACCCTCCGGTGGTGCCGTCGATGGCGTGCCAGGTTCATTGTTTCGCCCCGTCAGGGCTGGGCTCCGGGTGGGGTGGTAACCCAGGGCGGATTGCCCTGGGCTAAGTCATTTCGCCCCGTTGGGGCTGAGGAAGGCCGGCGGGCGGGGTGCCGCCGGGATCGGGTTGCGCGGATTGGGGGGGGTGGTTGATTCAACCCCTTTGGGGTTGGGGGATTTTACGGGGATATCACCCAGGGTAGCGCGTCACGCGCAACCCTGGGCTGGAGGATTCAATCCCGTTGGGATAGGGAAGGCCGCGGGATGGGGCCGGGTTCGGCATTCGTTGGTGCCGTGGAGGGGGTGCCAGGTTCATTATTTCGCCCCGTCAGGGCTGGGCTCCGGGTGGGGTGGTAACCCAGGGCGGATTGCCCTGGGCTAAGTCATTTCGCCCCGTTGGGGCTGGGGACGATCGGCGGGGGGGCGCCGGGAGCGGATTGGGCCGGTTGGTTGATGCAACCCCGTTGGGGTTGGGGGATATTTTGGGGTGGTGACCAAGGGTAGCGCGTCACGCGCTACCCTGGGCGGGAGGATTCAATCCCGTTGGGATGGGGAAGGCCGGGAGGAGGGGACACATGCCGACTGGAAAGTCAGCGCTACCGTAACGCCGGTTTTTAACCGGCCTCAGACGAACGACGGGCGGGGGCGCGGCGAGTGGATTGGGCGGGTTGATTGATACAACCCCGTTGGGGTTGAGGGATTTTGCGGGGAGATGACCCAGGGTAGCGCGCCACGCGCAACCCTGGGCTGGAGGATTCAATCCCGTTGGGATTGGGAGGGCCGGGAGGTGGGGGCACACGCCGTCTGGAAAGTCAGCGCTACCGTAACGCCGGTTTTTAACCGGCCTCAGACGAACGACGGGCGGGGGCGCGGCGAGTGGATTGGGCGGGTTGATTGATGCAACCCCGTTGGGGTTGGGGAGATTTTACGTGGAGTGACCCCGGGGTAGCGCAGGGGCGCAACCCCGGGGTTGAGGATTCAATCCCGTTGGGATTGGGGATGCGGGTGAATCGGGCCAGGTTCGCCATTCGGTGCCGCGGTGGATGGAGTGCCGGGTTCAAAGTTTGCCACGCCGTTGATGCAACCCCGTTGGGATAGGGGGCCGGGTTCAGAGTGAGAGGTCCGGCGAAGCGCCTTTGGGTTGCGGGACGCCGTCGTTGCCTTTCCCAGACCGAAAAAGGGCGGGCAAGGGGCGCGGGGAGGGGAAGTTATTCCCAAAATGAACCAATCGGATTGACCCACCATGGGTTGTAGGGTAGCTACAGCGCGACCACTGCCGGTTGGGGTGGTTTGGTTACTATGCGATGTCCCAAATGTGGCGGCGAAGAAGACCGCGTGATCGATTCCCGTGCTTCCAAGGAAGGCGCGACGATCCGGCGCCGTCGGGAATGCCTGGGCTGCGAACATCGCTTCACCACCTACGAAGAGATTGAACGGGAACAGCTTACCGTGCTCAAGCGGGATGGGCGGCGCGAGCCGTTTTCCCAGGAGAAACTGCGGAAATCCATGGAGCGGGCGTGTCAGAAGCGGCCGGTTTCCGCCGAGGACATCGACGGCGCCGTGGAACGGGTGCTCGATGATCTGGGACGGACGTTCGATCGCGAAGTGCCCGGTACGGAAATCGGCGAACGGGTGATGCGGGAGCTGCGGCAATTGGATCCGGTGGCGTACATCCGGTTCGCCAGCATCTACCGCCAGTTCGCCGAGGTGAATGATTTTGTCCAGGAGGCGACGCGGATTGCCAGCCTCCCCCGGCCGGACAAACGACAGATGACGCTGCTCGAGGACCTCGAAGCCGAGGCCCGCGCAGCCAAACCTTGAACCCAACATGATCCAACTCCGACAGGACTGTCTCTGGTTGAAAGGCGAGGACGGCGAGGTGATTCCCTGCTCCGTGGAGCAGATCACCCTCGAGATCATCGGCGGCGCGAAGGGCGGTCTGGATCCCGAGGTCCTGCGGCATGCCGCGGCCGCGGTCCTGCATTATTTCAAGGTGGAACTGTCCCGGGAAACCGTGACGGTGACGGAGTTTGCCGAGGCGCTCAGCCGGGTGCTGGCGGGCTTCGGGCTGACGCTGGAGGTTACGGATGTGAAATCCGAGCCGCCGGCGCTGGTGACGGCGGAGTCCCCGGAGGGTTTCCTGGACGCCCCGGAGTCGGAACCCAGCACGATTGAGGAGCTGGCGCAGGGCGGGAGCGATGGGCTGGAGGTGCACGAAGTGCACGTGCAGAGCGCGGACCTGCGGGAGTTGGCGACGCTGGCGGGGAAGTTGGGTGAATTGGAATTTTTCCCCCGCTTGCACGACGCCCTGCTCAAGGGCCTGGACGCGAGTCCCGAGGTGGTGGAGTTCAATCATCTGCGCAGTGCGGTGAAACAACTGCTCGGCCGCAAGCACTGGACCAACGGTTGCCGGGAGTTGGAATCCCGGATTGTGGAAGCCCTCCGAACCTGGCTGGTCGAAGAACGCAAGCGGGCGGCACTCGTCGTACACTGACCCGCACCGGCGGTGCCCGGCGAAACCGGTTCGAGGGTTTCGCCCGCCGAGCGCTCTCTGGGAGCACCCGGGTGCGCCGCAAACGTGCGCCCGTCAGAGCGCGCTGGAGCGGCCGATGCGCCAGAGCTTGCCGTCGCTCCGCAGAAAGAGCGAACCCGCCGCGATGGACGGCGTGCCAATAATGGTCTGGCTCAGGTCGTATTCGCTCACCACGGCCCCGTCGGGCTTCGCGGGATCAACCACCTGCAGCAGACCCTTTTCATTCACGCAATAAATCAGGCCGCCGGCCGCCACGGGGGTGGCACTGAAGGATCCCTGGAGCCGGAGTTGCCAGAGGCGCTTGCCGTCCTTGGCGTCGCCGCAGCTGAGAATTCCGCCGTCATTCAGGGTCAGGACGCGGCCATCGACCACCAACGGGCTGGAGGTGCCGGGGCGGAGTTGCGCCGAACGCCAGGATTGCTTGGGCGCCTGTCCGGCGGCGCCGGGTTCCAGGACCGTCAGGCCCTGCGAGGGCACGTAAAGCTTGCCGTCCGCACTGGCGGGCGAGGCCACGGTGGAGGCGCCTTCGTCGTAGGACCAAAGCACCTTGCCGGTCGCGGGATCGACCGCGGCGAGGCCTTTCGAGGATTGCAGCGCGACGAGCGTTTTACCGCCGGCGCCGGGAAAGAGGGTGGGCGACGTCCAGTTGGCGCGTTTGGGCCGATCCAGCTTCCAACGGTTGGCGCCCGTGGTGGCTTCGAGTCCGGCGGTGAAGGATTCACTGTCGTTTTCCACCTGGGCAATTACGACGCCATCGGTGACCACCAGCGACGAGGACATACCGAGCGAATTGCTCGCGTTGGGATAATCCCGGCCGAGCCCGCGGAACCATTGCAGGTTGCCTTCCAGGTCCAGAGCGAAGCAATCGTTCGACGAGAAGATGGCGAATACGGAATGTCCGTCGCTGGCGGGCGTGGGCGTCGCACCGCTGATTTTCTCGTGGGTCATCGTGCGTCCGGTGGCCCAGAACTGGCGTTCCCAGCGCAGCGAGCCATCGCGCAGGTTGTAGCACAGGATGTGGAGTCGACCGTGCTTCGGACCGCTGGTGGCGGTGACGAAAACCCGCTCGCCGACGATGATGGGCGAGGAAACCCCGCGACCGGGCAGGTCGGCGGTCCACACGACCGACTGGGCATCGATCTTGGCCGGGAGCTTCGAAGTGGTGGAGACGCCGTCGCCACCGGCGCCGCGGAATTGCGTCCAATCGTCGGCGGTGGCGCGACCGTGCAGGACAATCGTGAGGGCCAGGGCAGAAAGGAGATGGGGAAGCTTCATGTTTCGGGTCAGTTGGACTTGGAGGAGGCCAGCGGGGTGCCTTCGGCGTCGGTGATGCGGACCTGGAATTCCCATTCCTTGGTCCAATCCTCCTTCTGCTCGTTTTGGCAGCACTTGATCAGGAGCACGTTTTTCCCGGGCTTCAGATCGGCGGTGAGTCGGTACTGATCGATCTCGACGCCGCGGTGGTATTCGTCGCGACCGAAGAGCAGCTTGCCGTTCAACCAGACCTTCCAACCGTTTTTGCAACCCAGCCGGATCTCGGCGGTACGGCCTTTTTCGGTCCAGAATTCGGTGGAGGCGTAGGCGGTGACTTCTTTGAGGGCGTCGAGGGGTTGATTGAAATCGATCAGGCCGTACTCGCTCTTTGTCTGATAGTCCTGCCAGCGCACTTTTCCGGCCTTGCCATCATACTCGGCGGTGGCGTCGACGGATTGTTCCGGGGGAAAGGCCTTCTCAAAGCCCGCCCCGCCGGTGTTGTCGAAGGGACCGATGATTTTCCAACGGGTGAGCCAGCCGAAGGTTTTCTGCAGATCGACCTTTTGGCCGAGATCGGTGAGGGATTTGGCGATGGACTCGATTTGGTCGGGATCGCGGGCGTGTTTCAAGGCGTCCCCGAGGCCGGCCGCGGCGGCGGTGCGATCGCCGGCCTTGGTCTGGGCGGCGGCGGCGTCGACGAGCAGCTGAACGGCATCGCGGCGGAGTTCGTTGCTGGGGTCGTTGAGGAAACCCGGGAGCAGGGCCTTGGCGGTGGCGGGGTCTTCGCGGGCGATGAGGTCGTAGGCCAGGCGGCGGGCCTGGGGATGTTCGCGGGTGTTGGCGAGGAACTGCTTGAGCTCGGCGAGGGGCAGGGGATGGCGGGCGGCGGACTCGTGTTGGGCGATGGTTTCGACCGCGGCGCGCAGCCAGTTCAGGGCGTAGTCGTTGGCGCCGTTCATGGCGCCGAGGATGGCGGTGAGGGATTTGCCACCGCCCTTGGCGAGTTCCTGGAGGGCCCGGTTGGCGTCGGCGTTGCCCTGGCCTTCGGCGCTCACGGCTTTGATGCGCTGGACCAGCGCGGCCACCGGCGGCTCGGCGGCGGTGGCGGTCGACGCCAGGACCGTGAGACAGAGCAAACCGGAGCTCAGAAGGAGGCGGGGTTCCATATGGTGCCGGGTATGTTGGACGGCACCCGCGAAGCGGGCAAGCGCGAGCGGAGGCTTCTCCGGTGAGAGGGGTGGGATGGAGTTCAAAACGGAAGACTTACGGCGATGGCGGACCCGGAAGGTATTGGTGATCGGTTGGTTCGCACGCCGGTCTCCAAAGCGTCAGCGGACTGCCGCAGTCCAATACCTGGCGGATTCCCCCCCCCACGCCGCGAGAGACCTCGCGGATTTCGGTGGCGGCGTGGAGTGAGGGTGACTGACGACTGCGATGGCTTGGATAGGGGCGCTTCCGGGCATTGACTCGGGCCGTCCACCCGGGAGAATGGCGGCCGCATGTCACTTCAGTTTAACAATGTTACCGCGGTTGCGAAGGCCAACGTCTATTTCGGCGGCAAAGTGGTCTCGCACTCCATCCTGTTTCCCGATCAATCCAAGAAGACCTTGGGCCTGATTTATCCCGGCAAGTTCCACTTCGGCACCGATCAGGCCGAGCGCATGGAGATCGTGGCCGGCGAATGCGCGGTGAAACTCGACGGCGAGACCGCCGTGAAGACCTATCCGGCCGGGACGCACTTTGACGTGCCGGCGAAATCGGGCTTCGACATCGAGGTGTCGACCGGCATTTGCGAATACGTCTGCTCGTTCCTGAGCTGAACGAAGGCGCGGCGAACGATTGGCCAGCTCCATGAATCTCATCGGCATCGAGATCGGCGGGACGAAGCTCCAGGTGGTGGTGGGCACTGCCGCCGGTGAGATTCTGGTGCGGCGCCGGCGCGACGTCGATCGCGCGAGCGGCGGCGCGGGCATTCGGGCCCAGATCGCGGCGGTGCTGCCGGAATTGCTGTCCGCGTACCAACCTGCGGCGGTCGGCGTGGGGTTTGGCGGACCCATCGATTGGCGCTCCGGGCGCATCGAATGTTCGCATCAGATTGCGGGCTGGGCGGAGTTTCCGCTGGGCGACTGGCTGCGGGAACAAACGGGATTGCCCGTGGCGGTGGACAATGATGCCAATGTGGCCGCCCTGGGCGAGGCCCGCTTCGGCGCCGGTGTGGGTGCCGACCCGGTGTTTTACATCACCATGGGCAGTGGCTCCGGCGGCGGGCTGGTGGTGAACGGCGCGCTCTATCACGGCGCCAAACCGGGCGAGGCCGAGATCGGACACGTCCGGTTGGATCGGCAGGGGACCAAGTTTGAGGATCGTTGTTCCGGTTGGGCGGTGGATCGGCGACTGCGCGCGGCGGCCCAGGCGAACCCCGGTTCGCGGCTGGCGGCATTGCTGGGAGCGGCGACGGGCGGCGAAGCGCGATTCCTGGCGCCGGCGCTGGCGGACGAGTGCCCGGTGGCCCGGCAGATTTTGGCGGAGGTGGCGGATGACATCGCCTTTGGTCTGTCGCACGTGGTGCAGTTGTTTCACCCGGAGATTATCGTGCTCGGCGGCGGGCTTTCCCTGGTGGGCGAACCGTTCCGGCAAGCTGTGGCGGAAGTTCTGCCGCGCTATGTCATGGACTCCTTTCAACCCGGGCCGCGCGTGGTGCTGGCGGGTTGCGGGGAAGATGCGGTGACGATCGGTGCCCTGGCCCTCGCGGGCTCGGGTGGCGGGTCGGAAAAGGTCGGCTAAGCGCCGGGCCCGCGTGCCGACGGTGTGAAATCTGCGGCGTCGGGGCGGGGCGGCTTGCCCTGCGCGGCCGGGCACCGCAGTATCCCGACGGGCGCATCGATGACCACCGCCAACAAGATCACCATCCTCCGCATTCTGCTGATCCCGCTGTTCATTTTCGAACTGCTGGGATATCGCGGCTCGGGCGCGGAGTGGCAGCGGTGGCTGGGGCTGTCCGCGTTTGCCCTGGCGGCGATTCTCGACGGGGTGGATGGATTTGTGGCGCGGCGTTTTCACCAGCAATCCGAACTGGGCGCCGTGCTGGATCCGGCCGCGGACAAATTGCTGTTGGTTTCCTCGGTTATTCTGCTGTCGCTGACGCACACGCACCTGGAACCGCTGCCGCTGTGGTTCGGGGTGACGATTTTGTCGCGGGACGTGCTGCTGTCCTTGGGCGCCCTGGCCGTGTATTACGCGGTGGGCAAGGTCCGGGTGCGTCCGCGTTGGCTGGGTAAGGTGGCCACGGTGCTGCAAATGTCGGTGATCTCCTGGGCGCTGCTGAAATTGCCGGCGCCATGGCAGTACTGGATCGCGGTGGCGGCGGCGGTCTGCACCGGAGTGTCCGGATTGCAGTATTTGTTCGACGGCATGCAGCAGTTGAGCAGCAGTCCGCTGAGTCACGCCGCGAAGCCGCCGCCGCCCAAGTCGTAGGGGTGGAAATCCCGCGCCCGCTCAGGGCTGGTGGCGTAGGCAGCGGAAACCCACGTGGCTGGATCCGGTATCGATCGCGCCCTTGCCCCGCGTGCCGATGAGATAGCGGGCGCAGTATTGATCGCTGCACAGATAGGATCCCCCGCGCTGCACCCGCTTCGGGATGCCGGGTTCGTCCGGATCGAAACTATCCCCGGGTCCCGTAGGATTGCGAGTGACCGCGGCGGTCGCTTGGGCATAGGTGTCGGGTCGATACCAATCGCGGCACCATTCCCAGGCGTTGCCGGCGACATCGACCAGGCCGTAGCCATTGGGGGGGAATTGTCCAACGGGCGCGAGGCCGGTGAATCCGTCCGCGCCCGTGTCGTGGTGGGGAAATTCTCCCTGAAAGGTGTTGGCAAGCCAGTGGCCTTGCGGATTCAAATCGGTGCCCCAGGCGTAGGCCTGCCGATCGAGTCCGCCCCGCGCTGCGTATTCCCATTCCGCTTCGGTGGGCAGTTGTTTGCCGGCCCAGCGGGCGAAGGCCTCGGCGTCCTCGAAGGCGACGTGCACCACCGGGTGCTGCGCCCGTCCGTGCAAATTGCTCCCGGGACCTTGGGGAGCGCGCCAGTAGGCGCCGGGGACATAGTGCCACCAGGCGGAAAAATCCTGGAGATCCACGCGTCCCTCGGGCGGTGTAAAGACGACGGAGCCCGGCACCAACAGGGACGGATCCGCGCCGGGAAACTGCGCGGCGTCGGGCTTTCGCTCGGCGACGGTCACGTAGGCGGTGGCGCGGACGAAGCGATCGAAGGCCTCGTTGGTGACCTCGGTGCGGTCCATCCAGAAGCCTTCCACGGCCACGCGATGACTGGGTTGGGCGTCGGGAAAACCCTGGGCCAATCCGGAGCAGACGGGTTCGTCGGGTCGTTGGGTGAGGCGTTGCTGGGCGCTGCGATCCGGCGGAGGACCGCCCATCCAGAATTCGCCGCCCGGGATCCAGGCCATGCCCTCGGGCGCCGGGCCCGGGGCGGGAGTGGACGTGGGTGCCGGGCTCGCGATGGCGGGCGCCGTTGCCGCGGGTGCCGAGGTGGAAGCGGGTGCGTCGGGTGCGGACGGACGCGAACAGCCCACCAGGCTCAACGCCAGGAGGCCCGACCCAACCCATGGTTTTTCACTCGACCACCGCATTGGCCGAACCTGCCGCGCACTCCGGGCCGGGGACAGCCCGAAAGTGATCCGGCGCGATGGGGCGGGACGGGATTTCCGTTGTTGTCCGGACGCGGAACGGGAGTTAGTGGTTGGGTTCCGGCGGTCGCGGACAACCCGCCGGAGGTCGCCGGGAACACCGGTGTTCCAGCACCTTCAAAACCGCATGTTGGATCCCCATTCTCTTGGGACGCGCCGTCTGGCACCGGCGATCGTCGAGTACATCCACCGGACTTCTCCGGCGGCGGCCCCGGCGCACCGACTGACGGCGGAAGCGGCGGACGCGCAATTTGAACAGCTGGCGCGGGAGTTGTTTGCGGCCCAGTTCGCGGCGAATCCGCCGTACCAGGCCTGGTGCCGCAGCCGCGGGGTGGATCCGACGCGGATCCGTTCCTGGCGGGACATCCCGGCCGTGCCGACCGCCGCCTTCAAGGAATTCGACCTGACCTGCCTGCCGCCGGCCGGGCGCACCCGGGTGTTTCACTCCAGCGGCACGACGGCCCAGCGCCCGGGGCGCAACTTTCATGATGCGGAGTCGCTCTCCGTATATGAAGCCAGCCTGCGGCCCTGGTTTGTGGCGCACGTGCTGGGGGAGTTGCCCGAGTTGGAGGCGGAGGAGTTGCTGGCTCCGGGACAAGATCCTGCCTTTCTGTCGCTGACGCCGCCGGCGGAGGCGGTCCCGCATTCGTCGCTGGTGTACATGTTCGATACGATCGTGCGCCACCATGGCGCGCGGGATTCGGTGTTTGCCGGTCGGCTGGATGCCGGGGGCGGCTGGGAAGTGGACCACGACCGCGCGCTCTTTGCCCTCCGGAAATCGATGTGCGCGAATCGGCCGATTCTCCTGCTGGGTACGGCCTTCAATTTTGTGCAACTGCTCGATCACTTCGCGGCGGGCAATATCCGGTATCGCCTGGCGGAGGGCTCGCGGGTTTTGGAAACGGGCGGCTATAAGGGCCGTACCCGGGTCGTACCGAAGGCCGAACTCCACGCCCTGATCACGCGTCATTTGGGTATTTCTCCGCGCCGAATCGGCTGCGAGTACGGCATGTGTGAACTGGCCAGTCAGGCGTACGATGACCCTGGAGCGGATCACCGGCGCTTCCATTTTCCCCCGTGGGCGCGGGCCCGGGTGATTTACCCGGAAACCGGCGCGGACGTTCCGGATGGGCAGCCGGGCCTCATCCAGATTTGTGATCTGGCGAATGTCGCGTCCGTGGTGGCCGTGCAAACCGGCGACCTGGGCGTGCGCTCCGGCGACGGCAGCTTCGAGCTGCTGGGCCGCGCGGAAGCGGTGGAACCCAAAGGCTGCTCGCTCAACTCGGCGGACGTCTGATCCTTCATCCCTGTTTTTAACCATGACTCTCCCCAACCTCTATCTCGCCGACTTGGGCCCGGGCTTGGAACTCTCGCCGTCGACGCTCCACGAAGCTGCGTACGCGATCCGTCGGAACCGGGAGCAATGGCTGCGTCGGCAGCGCACGCGCACGCTCGTGGAATTGCTAGCGTACGCGGCGGATCGCTGGCGGGATCCGCAGAATAGTTTTCGGTTGCGGGCGTTGAGCGAAGGCGCGGCCGATGCGGGATTCGGTCCGGCCACCCTGGCGCGCGGACTCGACGCGTTTCTCGCGAGTGTGACGGCGGAGAATCTGGAAGGGCTCATCGTTCAGGACCTCGGCGACGCGAAGCGGCTGGATGGCTTTGCCGGGACGATGCCGGAACTGCGCACGGGCCGGACGAGTTTCGCCCGCGGGCCGGAACTGCTGGTTCATTTCTGCGCCGGCAATCTGCCCACGCCCACGCTGATGAATCTGGTACTGGGCGTGCTGACCAAGTCGGCGCAGTTTTTCAAGCTCCCGACCCGCGGCGGCTTGATCCCCCGTTTGTTTGCCCACTCCCTGGCCGAACTGGAGCCGAAGCTCGGGGCCTGCCTCGAATTCGCCACCTGGCCGCGCGAACGATTGGATCTGGAGGACGCCCTGCTGGCCAACGCCGATTGCGTCACCGCCACGGGGTCGGACGAACGCATTCAGGCGGTGCGCCAGCGGATGCCGGTGCGGACGCGCCTGGTGATCTACGGGCATCGCGTCAGTTTCGCCTATATTGCGTCGGAGATGCTCACGCTGTACGGCTTGAAGCGCCTCGTGGCCGACGCGGCGGCGGATATCGTTGCGTGGAACCAACTGGGCTGTCTCTCGCCGCACGTTATCTACGTGCAGGATCAGGGGGTGGTTTCGCCCGAGGGATTCGCTTCCGCCCTGGCAGATGAATTGGCCCGACTGGAGAAGCTGGAACCGCGTGGGGAATTGAGTCCAACGGAGGCTGGCGCCATTCTGTCGGCCCGGACGGTTTACGAAATGCGTCGGGCCGTGGGACCGGGCCCGCTGGATCTGGCGCGGCAGGAGTCGGTGTTTTTTGAATCCGCGCACACGGTGCATCTCTGGCAGAGCGAGGAATCCACGGCGTGGACGGTGGTGCTCGACACGGATCCCACCTTCAAGCATTCCTGTCTCCAGCGCTTTATTTACATCAAGCCAGTCAAACAACTGGCGGCGGTGCTGCGTTTTGCCGAGCCCATTCGCTCGCAGCTTTCCACGGTCGCGCTGGCGGCGCAGGAGGATATCGGCGCCGCCCACGCCCTGGAACTGGCCCGCTGGGGTGCGACCCGCATTTGTCCCTTGGGCCGAATGCAGGCGCCGCCCCTGCTGTGGCGTCACGACGGTCGCCCGGCCTTGGGCGATCTGGTCACCTGGACCGATCTGGAATCCTGCTGAGCCTTGAACCTGAATTCGAATCCGCCCCGCTTCTGCCGACTGTTGGCGCCCCGGCGGGAACCCTTTCTTTTACCATGGAATTAAGAAAAACCTTTCACATTGAAGCCGCGCACCGGCTGCCCCACGTGCCGCCGGGGCACAAGTGCGGCCGCCTGCACGGACACAGTTTTACGATCGAAGTAGCCCTCGTCGGACCGGTGGGCGCGGAGAGTGGCTGGGTGATGGATTACGCCGACATCAAGGAGGCGTTCAAGCCCCTGTATGAACGCTTGGATCACCATTATTTGAACGAGGTGCCCGGCTTGGAAAATCCCACCAGCGAACACCTTGCGCTGTGGGTGTGGCGGGAATTGAAGCCGCGACTGCCGGCCCTGACGGAGGTGGTCGTGGCGGAGACCTGCACCAGCCGTTGCGTGTACCGGGGCGAACGCCTGGCCTAGCGGGAGCCGGGGCCGGGAGTTGCCGCGACGGAGGGGGCGCCCACCTCCGGCAGCGGCGGCTGAAAGCCGGTGATTGGGGTAATCACCGTATGCCTCAGGCCATTGCGTGCCGGGGCAAACGTGCCTAGTATGCGTAGGTTTTTATACACATGTCTGAGGATAACAACATGCCGCCCGGGGATCGCCGTCCCTCCGAGCCCCGGATGCAGGCGAAGACTTGGATCTTGCTCATTGCGTTGGCGGCGTTGGTGCCGGCGCTGATGTTTGCCAATGCACGCCGGGGTCCGACCTCGAAGGAAATCTCGTACAAGGAGTTGCTGGACGAGGCGCGAGCCGGGCGCATCAAGGACGGGGCCATGCGGCGGCTGGAGGGATCGGGAAGCTTCGAAGTCACGGGACGCCTGATGGATGTGGAGGGCGGCAAGACCAACTTCACGCGCTTTCACACGCAGTTGACGCTGACGGATCGCGTGGCGGATGAGCTGCAACAGTCGGGCATCCAGACTGCCACGGCGTCCGGGCTGTGGGTGCCGGTTTTGTTGAATTTCCTCCTGCCGCTCCTGTTCCTCGGGGCGCTTTTCTACTTTTTCATCTTCCGCCAGATCCGGAATGCCGGTCGCGGCGCGATGAACTTCGGCAAATCGAAGGCGCGGTTGCTGAGCAAGGATCGCAACAAAACCACGTTTAAGGACGTGGCGGGCGTGGAAGAGGCCAAGGACGAAGTCGCGGAATTGGTGGAGTTCCTCAAGGATCCCAAGAAATTCCAGAAGCTCGGCGGACGGATTCCGAAGGGTATTCTGATGGTCGGTCCTCCGGGAACGGGCAAGACGCTCATCGCCAAGGCCATCGCCGGCGAGGCGGATGCGAGCTTTTTCAGCATCAGCGGATCCGACTTCGTCGAGATGTTTGTCGGCGTCGGCGCCAGCCGCGTACGGGACATGTTTGAGCAGGCGCGGAAGAACACCCCGTGCCTTATTTTCATTGATGAAATCGACGCGGTGGGTCGTTCCCGCGGCCACGGGCTCGGCGGCGGCAACGACGAGCGCGAGCAGACGCTGAACGCGTTGCTGGTCGAAATGGACGGCTTCGATACCCAGGAGGGCATCATCATCATTGCGGCCACCAACCGGCCCGATGTGCTGGACCCGGCGTTGCTGCGCCCGGGCCGTTTTGACCGCCAGGTGACGGTGAACCTGCCGGACGTGCGGGGTCGGGAAGCCATTCTGAAGGTTCACGCCAAGAACGTGAAGCTCGATGCGGCGGTCGATCTGTCGGTCATTGCTCGGGGCACGCCGGGATTCTCCGGGGCGGAACTGGCCAACCTTTTGAACGAGGCCGCGCTGCTGGCGGCGCGCACCGGTAAGAAGTCGATCAACATGCCGGAGTTGGAAGAGGCGCGGGACAAGGTCCGCTGGGGCCGCGAACGGCGCAGTCTGGCCATGACCGAGGAAGAGAAGCGCCACACGGCGTGGCACGAGGCGGGTCACGCGCTGGTCAACGTGGTGCTCAAGCAGACGCATCCGCTGCACAAGGTCACCATCATTCCCCGCGGTCGGGCACTGGGCATGACCATGATGCTGCCCAAGCAGGATATTTTGAGCCAGCGCCGCAAGCACTTGATGGACGAACTGGCCGTGACCATGGCCGGTCGCATCGCGGAGGAGATCGTGGCCGACGACATTTCCAGTGGCGCTTCCGGGGACATCCAGATGGCGACCGCCACCGCCAAGGCGATGGTGATGCACTGGGGCATGAGCGAAAAGCTCGGCATGGTGTTGTACGGGGAGGCGCAGGAGTATGTGTTCCTCGGGCGCGACATGATGCGGTCCAAGGAATACAGCGAACGCACGGCGCAGGAGATCGATGGCGAGGTGAAGCGGATCATCGACGAGGCGTACGAGCGGGCGCGGGCGGTGATTGTGACGCACCGGGTGCAATTGGAACTGGTGGCGAAGGCGCTGCTGGAATACGAGACCCTGGAAGGTTCCCAGGTGGAGGAGATCGTACGGACCGGAACCTTCACGCCGCCGCAGATGCCGCCCAAGGATGTGGATCCGCCGTCGGGCGCGCAGGCGGTGACGCCGCTGCCCGAGGTGGTGAAGCCGTTGCCGCCGAAGATCGGTGGTTTGACCAGTCCGGCGCCCTCGCCGGCCTAGGCCGATTTAGCGCGGGAGGGTTTCCGGAAGGGAACCGCTCCCGCTGCCGGCCCCCGCCGAACTTACGGCCGTTCTCGGACGCATTGAATTCTCCCTTATGTTTCCAACGGCCGCGTGCTTGACCCTTTGTGTGATCGCCATACCGTCCGCCTTCTGACATGCAAACATCTCAGACTTTGGTTCCCAACTACCACCCTCCGGTGACTCCGGAGAATTCCGCGGCGGTGGATCGGGCCCGGGCCCTGAAACAATTCCGGCCGGCCGGGCGGGGGTTTTGGCACGATGTTTCGGACGAGTTGTGGAATGACTGGCGCTGGCAGTTGAAGAACCGGGTCACCTCGTTGGAGCAGTTGGAGCGATTGCTGCCCACCCTGACGCCCGAGGAACGTGCGGGTGCGTTGCTGGCCGGCCGGTCCAAGCTCGCCGTCGCCATCACTCCCCACTTTTTCAACCTCATTGATCCCGCGGACGAGAACTGTCCGATCCGCCGTCAGGTCATCCCACGCATTGAGGAGACGTACACGGCCGGTTGGGAGATGAGTGATCCCTGTGGCGAGGATTCCCATTCACCGGTACCGGGTTTGGTGCATCGGTATCCGGATCGGGTCTTGTTTTTGGTGACGGACCGCTGTGCCGCGTATTGTCGTTACTGCACGCGCAGTCGGCTGGTCAGCAATGCCAGCGGCTATGATTTCCATCCCGAGTTCGATCGCCAGATCGCCTACATCGAGGCGCATCCTGAGGTGCGGGACGTGTTGTTGAGCGGGGGCGATCCGCTGTTGTTGAGCGACGACAAGTTGCGGCAGTTGCTGACCCGGCTGCGGGCGATTCCGCATCTGGAATTCCTGCGGATCGGCACGCGGATCCCGGTGTTTCTGCCCCAGCGGATCACGCCCGAGCTGTGTGCGATGCTCCGGGAGTTTCAGCCGCTGTTCATCAGTTTTCACAGCAACCATCCGCGGGAACTGACCACCGAGGTGCGGGATGCGTTGGGCCGTCTGGCGGATGCGGGCATTCCGTTGGGGAATCAGTCCGTGCTGCTGAAGCACGTGAACGATGATCCCGAGGTCATGAAGGCGCTCGTGCAGAAGCTGCTGCTGTGCCGTGCCCGGCCGTACTACATCTATCAGTGCGACCTGATCGAGGGCAGCGCCCATTTGCGCACCAGTGTGAAGAAGGGCCTGGAAATAATGGAAGCCTTGCGCGGGCACACCACCGGGTATGCCGTGCCGCAGTACGTGATTGATGCGCCCGGCGGCGGTGGCAAGGTGCCCATCAATCCGGGATACATCCTTCGGCAGGAAGAGTCGCGGGTGATCATTCGTAATTTTGAGGGCCGGGTTTTCGAATATCCCGAACCGCCCGCCGAGCAGGCCCCGCCGTTTGTCCCGGTCGGACATTCCTTTGTGCCCGATTTGGGCGGCAAGGATTGAGCCGGCGCGGTGGGGGCGAAGGAAAACTTCCTGGTCCCATTACCAGTTCGTGACAAGCGCCTGAAACCGGCAAGGTTCCCGGCATGTTTTCCAAGAATATGCTGGGCCGCGTTGCCGCGGCAGGTTGGGCGCTTTCGCTGGTAACCCGTCTGCTGGCGTCGCCGGTTGAGGAGATGACGTCCGCGGCCAAGAATCTGCTGGCGGCATTGAATCCGGAACAGCGGGCCAAGGCCAGCTTCGCCATGGAGGCGGATGAACGGCAGAACTGGCACTTCATCCCCAAGGACCGCCTCGGCCTGACATTGAAGGACATGACGCCGGCGCAGCGCCATCTGGCGTATGGCTTGCTGAACTCCGCGCTGAGTTCCCCAGGCTACCTGAAGGCCACGACCATCATGTCGCTCGAGCAAATTCTGCAGGAGATGGAAGGACCGAGCCGTCGCTTTCCACGGGATACCGAGCTGTATTACTTTAGTATTTTCGGCACGCCGGATGCCCGGGGCACCTGGGGTTGGCGGGTGGAGGGACATCATTTGTCCCAGAATTTCACAATTGTAGACGGCAGTTTTGCCGCGGCGACGCCGAATTTCATGGGGACCAATCCCGGTGAGGTGAAGCAGGGACCGCGGGCGGGCGTGCGGGTGCTCGGCGTGGAGGAAGATCTGGCGCGGGCCCTGGTCAAGTCGCTGGACGAAGCGCAGCTCAAGACGGCGGTGTTCAGCAAGCTGGCGCCCGAGGACGTGGTCACCGGAGCGGCCCGGGTGGCGGCGATCACCAATACTGTGGGCATCGCGGTGGGGCAGTTGAACGTCGGTCAGCAGGCCATCGTGGAACAGTTGCTGAAGGAATATTGCGGCCGCTTGCGCGCGGAGTTGGCGACGGCGGATCTGGCCAAGATCGACGCGGCGGGCCGGGGCTTGATCCGCTTTGGCTGGGCGGGTGGATTGGAACGGGGCGAGAAGCATTACTTCCGGCTCCAGGGTCCCACCTTCCTGCTGGAGTACGACAACACCCAGAACGACGCGAACCATGCGCATTCCGTCTGGCGAGACTTCAGTAACGACTTCGGTCGTGATGTGTTGAAGGCGCACCTGGACGCCGGTCACGCGAAGTAGGCCGCCCCTTGGTTGGGGCGCCGGCGGGGACGGGGATTCAGGCTTCTTCGGCCGAATCCTGGCTGGTGCGAAAGAGCCGACCCACCCCGAATGCCGCGGACAACAGGTGCGGCATGTCGATCCACACGGTGGCTTTCAGCATTTTCTCGCAGGCCTTCTTCTCGCTGGCGTCGATGATCTTGTGGCGGGTTAGCTCCCTCTGGGCGATGCCGCTGGCGCCGTACTCGACCGGCAGAGTGAGCAATTGGACCAGAATAAACGCTCCGTAGATGCTGGTGCCCGCGATCAGGAAGGAGCGATAGGAATCGCCGGGATCCAGGAGGCCGATGATCAGCAGGATCAGGGCGGCGTTGGTGGCCAAGCCGGTGGCGCGCATGGCGACCATGCGGAGCCGGAAGAAACGGTGATCCTGCCGGAACTGGGAGCCGTGGGCTACGACATGGGTGGCGACCGCCACCGCCGCAATGGTGGTGCTGGAAGCCACTTCCGACGAAAGAAAGATGCAGCGACGGCGAGGATCGTAGTGATCCCCCAGGAACTGACTCATTTCGTACAGTTCCACGTTCGCCATGCCGATCCGATCCAGCAGCGCACGGGCCGCCTGGGCGCCGGAAACCTTTCCCACGGTGGGCACGCCCGAATAGTGCTGGTAGGCCCGTCCAAATCGCCAACGGCCGTAGAGGGCCAGCAGGATGCCGGGCACAAATACCAGTCCCCAGTACGAGCGCGCTATAATCTGATCGAGCATTGATTCTCCCTGGCCTTGATTCATCCGCATGGCCGGGAACGCGTTGAATTAGGCGCGAGAATGGGCTGGGGGGAAATAATTGCTTTCCGGGTGGGCGCCGGGTTTTTCGCGGATCGGTCGACGGGGTGGACGGATGCACCCGGAATGTGGGCGGACTTCGAATTGGAATCCCCGGGTTCGCCGCGCAGTTTGCCGGAGTGGGCATCTCCAGTGGTGATTTTGCGAAACTCCAGCAACGGGTGGCGGGGGGGCGGTCGCCCACGACTCCGCAGGGCAAGGCGGAAGTGGCGGCGGTCGACAACCTGCCGGTAGTGCGGGTGGTGCTCGGGGTGGATCCTTCGTTGCGGGGGACGGGCTGGGGGGTGCTGCGGGCAGGAACACCGCAGCCGACGGTTCTGGCGCAAGGCACCATCGCGTGTCCGCAACGCTGGGAACGATCCCGCTGCCTGGCGTTCATTGCCCAGACGCTCACCGACGCGCTCCGGACCTACCCGGCTGAATTGTGCGCGGTGGAGGGACTCTTCCATGCCCGAAATCTCCGCACCGCGCTGATCATGGGTGAGGCGCGCGGGGCGGCATTGTCGGCCGTCGCGGCGACCGGGATACCCGTTTATGAAATCGCCCCCCGGCGGGTCAAACTCGCGGTGGTGGGCTTTGGCGGCGCCCAGAAACTCGCCGTCGCCATGATGGTGCAGCGGTTGACGAATCTGGCGGAACTGCCCGCCCCGGATGCGGCCGACGCCCTTGCGCTCGCGTTAACCTACTTGCAGGAAGCCGGCCGGTTCAGTCGCCTGGGCCGGGGCATCATGCGGGTCTAGCGCGTCGAGTGCTGCGGTTATTCCAGTTGCACCCGATAAAACACGGCGGATCCGGAAATGGGTTCCGGATCGGTGAGCGCGTTGGCGGGCGGCGTGGCGACGACATTGCGGGCCACGGGGCGGAACGGGGTGTTCAAGGTGTCCGCGCGCCAGAGCGAATAGGAGTGGCCCGCCACACTTTGCCAACGAACCGTGGTGTCGCCGATGGCCGGGGGCAGGAGGACCAGGCGTGATTGCGGATCCCGGGGATCCGTACCCGCCAGGAATTCCGCCGCGTCCGGGAAACCGTCGCCATCGCGATCCGCGGTGGCCAGTCCGGTGGAATCCAGATCCCCCAGATTCAGAAGTTCCCACGCATCCGGGAGTCCGTTCCCATTAACGTCTTCGGTGGTGAGATTCAGCCGCAGCCGCTGATAACCGGCGGCGGCGTTGTGCTGCGGGATCACCATGACTTCTGCGATCGTACGACCGGCGGCGGCCGACCGGTTGACCTGAACCCGCGCATTGGTGGCATCGCACCACGGCGTGCTGCGCAGACCAAACGGCGTGGCATCGACGAAGGGTTGCGCGTAGTCGAACACGTGCCAGGCGGTCGTCAGTGAACCGCCTGTGGCGGAGCCGTCCACCACACCGCGGTAACGAAAGGAGGTCTGGCCCTCGGGCAATCCCAAGAGGTCTACTTTTGCCGCCAGCACCACCCGGCCGGCCGGCTGGGACGCCGTATCGCGAAAATCGGGCGGCAGGGCGTTCCAGACTTCCCCAATCTCTGGTTCGGACCCGTCGGAATACTGCACCCCGGTCACCAGACCGTCGTTGGCGGAATCATAGTCTTCGATCCCGCCCCCCCCAAGGCTGCCCACGTTGCCGTTGGAAAGAGTGAGGTCGGCGATTCCGTCGTCATCGATGTCGAGTTCAATGTCGAGGTTTTGGGTGTAGCGCTGGGGGGTGATCCAGCCGGGAGTGGTGGCCAGAGCGAAGAAGACGCGGGGACTGGTATTGGCGTCCGTCACGGCGGCATCGGATGCCGCGCCCACTGCCAGAAAGCTGCCGGCTGCCCCGTTGGTTTGGCTGCCGAATTGAAACAAGCCCAGCAGGGGTTGGGGCACGACCCGATCACCCCGCACCGGCACGGTGACCACCGGAGTGGGTCCCTCGGGCAGGCCCGCGGTCACCGCCGACAAGGCGAGTTTGGATGCGGCCCGCACCACCACGTGCCAGGGCAAATGCAGGTTCTCGGAACCCGCCGGCCCTTCGCGCAGCCACAATTGGCCGCTCGCCTCCGGGATGCCGTAGCGGGGACTGCCCCCGCGCACGGTGGCGGGTGAAGAACGGTCGGCGTCCGCGACCAGACGGGTCGGATCCAGTTCCAGGGACACATTCACCAGCACGGATCCACCGGCCGGGATCGTCACCTGCTCCACAGCGGGCTCCAGGCGTGCGCCCGGTTGATCCAGGGTGTTGCTGCTGGAGAGCCGGTACGAGGCGGCGACGGTTCCGTGATTGACGATCCGGACCTTGGCGGGCAGGGAGACCGGTGCGGAAATCACTTGAAAGGGGAAGGACAGGGAGACCCGCCCGGAATCGTCCGCCACCTTGGCGATGACGGAGGTCTGCACGGCGCCGAACACATTCAGCGCACCGGCGCCGACCCGGGATTCCGGATACGCCGCCCCGGAGGTGTCGCGCATCGGGCCCGTCGCCGTGTTCATCAACGAGGCCTTGAGATCCTCCGCGGACCACGTCGGGTGAGCCTGTCGCACGAGCGCTGCGGCGCCGGTCACGTGGGGTGCGGCCATGGAGGTCCCGGACAATTCGATGCCCGTAAAGCCATTGCCCGCCTCGGCGGACTGGATGGAGCTGCCGGGTGCGGCGATGTCGGGTTTCAGCGAGCCCGAGCCGAGGGACGGACCCCGTGAGGAACCTTCGTTGAGAGTGTTGGCCACCTCGGGCTGCCGCAGCCGGACGCCGTTCTTCAAGGTGACGCTCAGGCCCTGGCCAACCTGGGCGCGCAGGCGGAGGCCATCGGCGCGGGTGATCATGACTCCGGGAATCGTGATGTCCGAGGTGTCGCCGGAGCCGCCCATGACGATCGGCGGGCCTTCGACGTTGTTGACCATGATGACGCCGATGGCCCCGGCGTTCTGCACGGCGCGGATCTTGTCGGCGAAGAAGCAGGTGCCACGATCGATGAGCACGATCTTGCCGTTGAGCTGCGCGGTATTGCGGATGGTGTCGCAGGCGTCGATGGGATTGCAGGCGACCACCTGGGCCGTTACGGCGGCATGGCTGGCGAGGGACGGCGTGAAGCTGCCTTCCACCATGCCCAGTTCACCGGCGACGGCGGCCGGTGCATTCACCTGGATGGCGGTGAGTTCGAAGCCGTCGTCGTACGAATTGGCCACCGTGATGCCCCGGGCAGCCGTTCCGGGGGAACTCGTGATGTAGGCGGTGTTCCCGCTGTTGCCCGCCGCGATGGCCACCACCACACCGAGCCGGGACAGGCGGTCCACGGCGCCGGATTCGACATCGCTGAAGACATCGTCACCGAACGGACTGCCGAGCGAGAGATTCACCACGTCGAGATGATCGCTGGTGTCGCCGTCGTCGTTGGGATCGGCGGCCCAGTTAAGGGCCTTGAGGATTATCGAAGACGAAGAGGAGCCGCCGGAGCCAAAGATTTTGAGAGCATAGAGGCTGGCTTCCGGAGCCACGCCCGGACCGATATCGAAATCCGCCGGAGCCAGGGTGCTGGTGTAGGGTCCATTAAAAGTCTTGCCGAGCTTGGTCACTCCCTGTCCCGCCGCGATGCCGGCCACGTGGGTGCCGTGACCGTTGGCGGAGGGATCGAGGGGATCCGGATCCGGAACAGGCGTGGCGCTTCCCGTGACGCCTCCCGAATCGTAATTGTCGCCTACGAAATCCGTGCCGCCGACCACCTTGGCGGTGGGAAACGAGCCGGCCTCGATGATTTTGGCGTTGTTCTTCTGGTAGGCCGCGACGGTGCCCACCCCGCCGAAATCGGCGTGGGTATAGTCGATGCCGGAATCGATGATGGCGATTTTCCGGCCCCGGCCGGTGAAACCGCCGCCGGGCAGGCTCCAGGTGCGGGCGGCGCCGACGAACGGGGCGCTGGTGCTGGTGCAGCGTTCGAAATGGCGTTCGGGCTGGATGGCTTTTACGCCGGGCAGGGCGCGCAGGGCGGGAATCTCCGCGGTGGGAACCTCGATGAAGAGCGCGTTGTTGAGCACCGTGTAATGCTCCAGCACACGTCCCGCACGGCGTTCGACCTCCGCGGCCAGGGATCCCTGCTCGCCGGCCAGTTGCGCGCGTCGATCCGACACGGCCGCCGCCGCTGCCCGGCGTCCGGGTTCTTGCAGCGCCGCCAGGGGTTCACGTTCCAGAACCACAAACACCCGTGTGGTCTCGGAGACCGCCAGCGTGCGAAAACTGCTGACGGCGAGCGCGAACGCCCAAAGGAATGGTTTCATCGAATCCCGCCAGTCTACGCAGGACGCGGGATGATTCAACCCGCGGACGCGATCGGGTGCGCCAATGCGGGGGTAGAAGTGGGCGGAAAGTGGACGGGCCCTCAGGCCGGGGTGGGGGCCTGATTTTGCACCGCCGTGGCGATCGTGAGGACGTTGATCAAGGTCTGCTGCGCCACGGCCGTGTCGGTGATCTTGAGACCGTACCGTTTGTCGAGGGCCACCACGATCTGGAGGGCGTCCACGGAATCCAATCCCAATCCCCCCGGACCGAACAAGGGCTGTTCCGCGGCGATTTCGGCGGCGGGCATCGGCAGCATCAGGGTTTCCACCAGGAGGGCGCGGATCTCATCCTGCAGCGAAGTACTGGGACTCATTGTGACAGGCGAAATCGTATCGGGCGCGCCCGGTGGGTTCCAACGTAAAATGCCGGAACCCGGTGGCGGACCGATGGGTTGGCCCCGGATTCAACCGGCACGGAAAATCGTGAAGCGGGGACGGACATCCCGAGGCGGTGGGCCCGGCAGGTGCGCGGAGGAAATCCACCGCCTTGACGGCGGGCGCGGGAGCACAAATGATGGAGGAGCCGGTTTCGATCAAACTTCCGCACCATGCACACAACACCGCTTTCGTTGGCCACGGCCGCCGGGCTTCTGGCCCTCTTCGTCGGCACCCCGACCCTCGCTCAGTCGCAGGTGGTCTTCGACAACTCCGCCAATCTGCTCAACAAGACCCCGGATATCCTCCCGACCCAGGAATATGGTGACGAGATTTTTCTGGCCGGCCGGGCGCGGTTGGTGACGGAATTCGATTTCGCCTACTTCGCGAGTGTCGGCACGACTGCCGGCGTGAGCTATGCGGTGCGATTCTACGTGAATGACGGTACGGACGCGCTGCCCGGGGCGGCCACCGCCCTGCGGCCGAAGTCGCTTTTGTGGGACAGTGGCCTGCAGGATATCAACAATGGCGTCAACAAGGTGGCCCTGACGGTTCCCAACATTTTGGTGCCGGATCATTTTACCTGGACGATCACCTTTCAGGGTCTGAACGGAACGTCGGGAAAACAGGCGGCCCTGGAGTTGGCGGATCCCGCCACCGTGGGCGCGGTGCTGGCACCGGCGACCGCGACGGAACCGGCGCTCATCGGCAGTTATGATGATTTTTGGAAAAAGGAGGTCGCCGCTGACGCCGACAGTTGGACCCTCTATACGCTGGGCTCCGCGCCGACGGATCCCAAGGGTAACTTCTTCGCCGTGGTGAAAGCCCTACCGTACGATCCGCCGGTTCAGATCACGCGGGCGGGTTCGAACGTGGTGCTCTCCTGGCCGGCGATCCTTAGCGGCTATGTACTGGAAGCCAGCGCGGACTTGAAGTCGCCGATCAGTTGGTTGCCCGTCGCCACACCGCCCGTCAATGTGGGCGGGATCAACTACGTCACCAACGCTGTGGTGCCCGGAGTGCAGTTTTATCGTTTGCATCATCCATGAAAAAGGCCGTTCTGTTTCTGCTGTTCGCCTGGTCGACGACGTGGGCCGCCGCCCCGCTGGCGCGCCTCAAGGTCAGTGAGAATCGTCGCTTCCTGGTCACGGAAACCGGACGTCCGTTTTTTTGGCTGGGCGATACCGCCTGGGAGTTGTTGCACCGTTTGAATCGGGAGGAAGCCGAGCGGTATTTGAAAAACCGCGCGGCTCTCGGCTTCAATGTCGTGCAGGCGGTGGCGCTCGCGGAGTTTGACGGTCTGACCGCGCCGAATGCTTACGGTCAATTGCCGCTGGTGGACAACGATCCGCTCCGGCCCAATGAAGCCTATTTCCAACACGTGGATTGGATCGTGGCGCGCGCCAACGCCCACGGGATCTATGTGGGCTTTCTGCCGACCTGGGGTGATAAGTGGAACAAGAAATGGGGTGCCGGCCCGGAGATCTTCACCCCGGCCAATGCCGAAGCCTACGGCGAGTGGATCGGCCGACGCTATCGCGAGGCCGGGCTCGTGTGGATCCTGGGCGGAGATCGTCCCGTGGAGACCGAGCCACAGAAGGAGATCGTCCGGGCCATGGCTCGGGGACTTCGTCGGGGCGATGGCGGGGCGCACCTTTGCACGTTTCATCCCACTGGGGGCAGTGGTTCCAGCGTGCCGTTTCACCTCGACGACTGGCTGGATTTCAATATGCGCCAGAACGGGCACTCCGCGGAGTTTACCGGGCGCTATGATCAGACGCGGGTCGATTATGATCGATCGCCCGTAAAACCGGTGCTCGACGGTGAGCCCATCTATGAGGGACATCCGGTGTCCTTCGATGCCAAAAAATATGGGCACTCGGTGGCGGCCGACGTACGCCGCCCCTTTTATTGGGATGTCTTCACGGGTGCGCTGGGGCATACGTACGGTCACCACTCGGTGTGGTCGATGCATGCGCCGGGACGGAAGCCGGTGAATTCCCCGTTGATGCCGTGGACGGAGGCGATCGATGAACCGGGGGCATTCCAAATGGGCGTGGGGCGGCGTCTGCTGGAGTCGCGACCGATGCTGACGCGCGTGCCGGATGATTCCGTATTGGTCCCCAGCGAGTATCCCACCCTGGTTCCGGGGGCCGGCGTGCGGCGCTTTGTCGCCACCCGCGACGAAGGCGGCAGCTATGCCTTCGTGTATGTCCCGGTGGGCCGGCCGTGCACGGTGCGCATGGACAAGATTTCGGGGCCCCGTGTGAAGGCCTGGTGGTTCAATCCCCGCAACGGTCAGGCGCAGATCATCGGAACGTTCCCCAATCAAGGCGAACGCGCGTTTGTCCCGCCGACCCCGGGGGAATTGCTGGACTGGGTGCTGGTGCTGGATGATGCGTCGCGGGGATTTCCCGCGCCGGGTCGTCCGCTGAAGCCGCTCCGTTAGTTGAGGGAATGGATTCGCGCGGGGATCGCGCTTCTAATTTCCCCAACGGAAAGCGCGGAAACTACGACGGCAGCTTGGGCTGCCGCTTTTTCGCCCGGGACCAGACCTTTCCGCTGGTGCCGCAATAAATAGGATGACCGTTGCCCTCGCGCGGATTCTTCGTTTCCTTGGATTCCTTCTGTGAAAACAACTCTGGTTAATCGGGTCACGCGAATTTTTGGCTGGCTATCCCTCGGTATCGCTGTGGCGGGGCGGGGTGAGAATTGGCCGGAATTCCGCGGGCCGGGCCATCAGGGTGTCTCCTTGGAGAAAAATCTGCCGTTGCGCTGGAGCGCCACGGAGAACGTGGCTTGGAAGGCGGAAATTCCCGGGGACTCCTGGTCCTCACCGGCGGTCTGGAAGGATCGCGTTTTCCTCACGACAGCCACCGACAACGGCGAATCCTGCCGGGTGCTCGCGCTGGACACGCAGTCGGGTAAAGTGCTCTGGAATCGGGCGGTTTTCCCGCAGGTGCCGCGTCGCAAGGAGGACCGGAACAGCTATGCCACTCCGACCCCGGCCACGGATGGTGAGCGGGTGTATGTGTGTTTCGGTGATGGCAGTTTTGCCGCCCTGAATTTTGCCGGCGACGTCGTGTGGACGAACCGCGACTACAAGTTTTATAGCAAGCACGGCCTGGGCACGTCGCCGATCTTGCATCGGGGCCGGCTGATCATGGCCCGGGATGGCAGCAGTGATGGCGAAGACAAAAAGCTCGGCTGGCAGAAACCCTGGGATCAGTCGTTTGTGGTGGCGCTGGACACGGCAACGGGGCGTCAGCGGTGGAAGACCGGGCGCGGGCTTTCGCGCATCTCGCACGGCGCCCCGACGATTTGGGAGCACGACGGTCACGCGGAAGTCGTCAGCGAAGCGGGTGATGTGGTGCAGGGCTTCGATGCGGACACCGGCGAGCGGCTCTGGACGCACCAAGTCACGGGTGAGGGGAAGGTGCCGTCCACGATCGTCGGCGAAGGACTGGTGTTCACCTGTGGGGGCTGGGGTGGCAAGGAAACCACCAAGGCCTTCCGCTTGGGCGGCCGCGGGGATTTGGAAGAAAAGCAGTTGGTCTGGGAGCAGAAGAAAGGCATGCCCCGCGTGCCGTCTTTGGTGTACGTGGCTCCGTACCTTTACGCGGTCACGGATGGCGGCATCGCCAGTTGCCTGCGGGCGGCGACGGGTGAGTTGGTTTGGCAGGAGCGGATCGGCGGGAATTTCTCCGCCTCGCCGGTAGCTGCGGAGGGACGGATCTATTTTCTGGATGACGCCGGGGAGACGGTCGTGGTGGCGGCCGGCCCGGAGTTCAAGATCCTCGCCCGGAATCCGCTCGGCGAAAAGACCCAAGCCTCCCTGGCCATCGCCCAAGGCCGCATCTTTCTGCGCACGGAACACAATCTGTACTGCCTGGGCCGCAACTGATGCGAGCCTGCGCCGCACGGCACACCCACCTCTTCATCCGCGGGAGACTTCGCCAGGCACGGGGCGATCCTGGATGCCGAGGGCCTTCTCCAGCGATTGTTCGATAAACAAGGCGGCTTCCATGGAGGCGCCGAGACTGGCGAGCTTGCGCGGCTGGCCGGTTTGGAAGTTGACCCAGACTTCGTAGTTCCAGGAAGGGCCCTGCTTGTTGCGGGTGATGGTTTCCTTGCAGAACAACTGGGTAATTTCGTGGGTTGCGAACTCCGCATTGCCCCGCCACGGCAGGGGAGCATGGGTGATGCGCAATCGCCCGCGCCCGGCTTCGATGACGGTCCGGTTCACCAGGGTGGCGAGGGTGGTGTAGGTGAGGCCGATGCCGACGGCGACGTGGGCCAGCGGGAACACGAAGAAGATCCACGGCGGATGGATCCGAAGGGACAGGCCGTACCAAAAAATCAGGAAGCTATCCCAAGCCACGCAGAAGAAGATCATCAGGTAGACCAACGGGGTGAACCAACGACGGGTGATCACCGTGGTGGTGCCGTCGAAGTTGACCTGGATGCGGGGTGGCAGGGGGATCTCGGCGCGCGGGTGGAACGAGGTGCGATCCGTGGTGGCACCGCCGGGCTGGCTGCCCGGCAGGGTAGAGATCGCGCGGCAGAAACTGCATTTGATGATCCCCGCGGCTGTGTCCCAATCCTCCAACCGAAGCGGCGAGCCGCAGCCGGGGCATTTCAGCGCCTGGGGTTTGGACATGAACGCGGACTAGGCTCGGGGTTCAGGGGGATCCGCGGGCGGATGGGATTCGTTCCAGCGTTGGTTCTGGACGATCTGCCGGACCACCGACTGCGGCCGCTTGTTCGCGGTCAGATAGATCCGCCCGATGTATTCGCCAGCCATGCCCAAGACCAGAAGCTGGGTGCCGGAAAAAACGAGCAGGGCCGCCATGAGCGAACCCCAGCCGAGCGGGGTGCCGTAGATGAAACGCTCGCCCACGACGGCCAGCGTCGCCAGGAACCCGGCCGCGGCCACGGTGAAGCCGAGGAGCGTCGCCAGGTGCAGCGGGATCACCGAGAAGTTCACGAACATGTTCAGCCACAGCTTGACCAGTTTGGCCAGCGTGTAGCCGCTGCGCCCTTCCTGACGCGACGCATGTTGGACGAGCAGCCGGCCGATGTTCTGGGTCACTTGCAGCACCAGGCCGTCGACGTAGGCGAAGGGGCCGTCGTAGCGGCAGACTTCACGGGCCACGAAGCCGCTCAGGCACCGGAAGCTGGAAAGATAAAGTCCCTTGGGCTTGTCGAGCAGTTCATCGGCCACGCGGTTCGTCAGCCAGCTCCCCAGGTTCCGCCAGCTCTCGTGCTTCTTGGCTTCGTAGTAACTGTAGACGGCGTCGTACTTGTGGGTCTGGGCATACGCCAGGAGCTTCAGGACCTCCGAGGGCGGGTTCTGGAGATCGTCATCCATGGTGACGACGTAGTCCCCGGTTACTTGGCGCAGGCCGGCCATGACGGCGTTGTGTTCGCCGAAGTTGCGGGAAAGCTTCACCAGCTTCACTGGGATGGACGCCTTCGCCATCAGGCGTTCGCACACCGCAACGGTGTCGTCCTTGCTGCCGTCGTTGACGAGCACCAATTCGCAGCCGCCCGGGACGGGCAGGGCACTCAATTCATTCAGCAGCCGCTCCAGCGTGGGGGCTGAATTGTAGAGCGGGACAACAATGGTGAGGGCGGGGTTCACGGTCGCCAATCCTTCAGGTGTTGGAGCACGAGGGCGATATCTTCTTCCAGAAGATGCGGATGCAGGGGCAGGCTCAGGACCTCCCGGCTGGCCCGCTCGCTCTCAGCCAGTCCGCCGGCGCCGATGGCGATCCGTCCCAGATAGGCGGGCTGCACATGGACGGGCTGCGGATAGTGGATCGCCGTCGGGATGCCGCGCGACAGCAGGAACGCCCGCAAGGCATCGCGATGGGCGCTGCGGATCACGTATTGATGGAAGACGTGCGTGGCCCCCGGGCGGATGGCCGGCGGGGTGATGGGCAGGCCGGCCAATCCGGCGGTGTAGAGCCCGGCCAGCGTGCGGCGGCGTGCGTTGTCCGCGGCAAGGCGGCGGCACTTCACCCGCAGGATCGCCGCTTGCAGTTCGTCCAGCCGGCTGTTCAAGCCCGCTTCGTCACTGATGTAACGTTCCTTCCAACCGTACTCCCGCAGGCGGCGCACGCGGGCCGCCAGCTCGGCATCGTTCGTGGCCACGGCCCCGCCGTCGCCGATCGCTCCGAGGTTTTTGGTGGGATAAAAGCTGAAGGCCGCCACGGCACCCCAGGTGCCGATGCTCCGGCCCTCAAACGCGGCACCGTGCGCCTGCGCGCAATCCTCGATCAACGCGATTCCGTGGCGCTGACAAATCGCCGAAAGGGCCGGCAGATCCGCGGGGTGGCCGTAGAGATGGACGGCAATGACGGCCTTGGGCTTGGGGCCGGTCCCGCTGGCCAGGGTGGCTTCGAGGCGTTCCGGGCTCAGGGTGTTGGAGACTGGATCGATGTCGACCAGGATCGCTTGCGCGCCGGTGAGTTCGATGGCGGCCACGGTGGCCACGGCGGTTTGGGATACGGTGATCACCCGGTCGTCCCGGCCGATGCCCAGTGCCCGCAGCGCGAGGACCAGCGCATCCGTCCCGTTGCCAACGCCGATGGCCTGCGTCGTGCCCACGAACGCCGCGAATTCCTTTTCAAAGGCCTCGACCTCCGGGCCCAGAATGTAGCGGCCACGGGCCAGCATATTCTGGATCGCCTCATCGATCTCCGTCTTGGAGGCGAGGTAATCGGCCAGGGGCTGCGAGGTCAGTCGGATGTTTTGGGGAATCATGTCTACACGTAGCGTTGCTGGTGCTGGCGATAGAATTCGATCGTCCGCTTCAAGGCCTCGTCGAGGTTGGTGCGGGGTTGCCAGCCGAAGGTTTCGCGGATGCGGGTGAAGTCGGAATAGTAATCCCCGATATCGATGGCCTTCCGTTCCGGGGGAAACGTGCGGATGCTGTAGGAACCGGATCCGTTGATTTGGACCAGTTTCGCGGCCAGATCGCTGAGGCTGATGGTGCCGTCGCCGCCGAGATTATAGACCTGTCCGTGGCCAATCTCGCACGGCGCGACGGTCAGCAGGGCCTCGACGACATCATCCACGTAGGTGAAATCGCGCAACTGGGCGCCGCCCCAGACTTCGATCGGCCGGTTCTCCAGCAATTGCCGGATCCAAACGCCGACGAACGTCTGTCGCGCGTCGCGGATGCGCATGCGTGGACCGACGGTATTGGTCAGTCGGAGGACGCAGCTTCGGATCCCGTAGACCTGATCGTAGAGGCGGTGATAGAACTCGGCGGCCATCTTGTGGATGCCGTTTACGTCCACCGGATTCAGCGGGTGGGCCTCATTGACCGGCAGGTATTCGGGGCGCCCATAGATCTGCCGGGTGCTGGCGAAGACCAGTTTCACGTCCGGATTGTACTTCCGGCAGGTGTTGAGGATGGAGAGCTGGGCGGTGCAGTTGATGGCCAGGTCCGTTTCCGGATCCTCCATGGAATCCAGGTGACTCGTCTGGCCGGCGAGGTTGAAGATGTAGTTCACCCCCTTCACCAGATACTTGAGACTGTGCTGGTCGCGGACGTCGGAGATATTGACCTGCACGCGATCCTCCAAGCCGGCGATGTTGAACAGGTTCCCGCCGTATTCGGGAATCAGGCTGTCCACCAGTAGGACGGAGGCGCCACCGTCGACCAGACGGCGGGCGAGATTGGAGCCGATGAAGCCCAACCCTCCGGTGATCAGGACCCGCTGATTGCGGAACCGCTCAATGAGTTCTTGCATTCCCATGGGACTTGAAGCGTCGATGCGCAAATAGTAGGAGGAAAACGAGAAAGGGAAGCACAAAAGCCGGTACGGATCGGGACTGGTAGATCCAGTCGGCGGTGCTGGCTTCGTACCCGATGGTCACGTGCAAGGTGAGCACGCAGGCCGACAGAATCCCGGCAAACAGAGCGGGAAGACGGCCGGGGGCCAGTGCTCCCAGGGCCACCGCCCAGATGGGATACCAGGGCCAGATCTCGGTGATGATGAAATAGTAGGACGCCAGCAGGCTGGCGCCGGACCAGACGAGGAACTGTTGAAAGTTGGTGGTGCGCCACGCTGCCAGCAGCCCGAAGAGGGCAAAGCCCGCCCACGTGACACCGCGGATCCAGCGGTTGGCCAGCTTGACGGTAGCCCATTCCATGAGCGGCGCCTCCCACCGATCCAGTTCCGGGTCCGCGGGCATATCCTTGGGCCGGGCGACGCTGTCAAACCGGGTGGAATCCACCCATCCGCGCTGTCGCGAGGCGGGATCATAGACGCGGGCGTGGGTTGTCTTTTGTCGGGCGATCACGAAGACCCGGCTGCCGGGTGCGAGTGGACGTCGAGGAGACGCTTCGGTGGGGAGTTCCGCGAGATCCGCACCGGTTTTGGTGACCAGCCACCACCCTTGAAAATAGATGTCGTGGTGCAGCGATTCCTCGTCCTCTCCCAGCAGTTGCCTCAGGCCCTTGAAGATCAATTCGTGGTAATTATTGCCGTAGAAATCGGTCGCCGTGGCCGCCTGGGAGGCGGGGGATTCCTTGTTGGCGCCCGCGCCAAAGATGGCCATTACCGCGATCGCCCCGGCGGCGAGCCCGCTGCGGGCCAGAAAGCGGGCGCGGGCTCCCCAGGACTGGGATTCGCGGAGCACCAGCCAGATATAGAGCGGGATCAACATCCCGGTGAGAAACTTCACCAGGGTGGAGAGCGTCAGGGCGACCACCGCCATGGCCTTCCAGCCCCGCAGATGAAGGGAGATGGCGAACAGGACAAACGACAGCATGATGACGTCGTTGTGCGCACTGAGTCCGGTCTCGAGAACCATCAGGGGATTCCAAAGAAACAGCACCAATCCCTGCGTGGCCCGCTCGGGGTCCAGCCGGCGCAGGGCCAGCCAGATCAGACCGGCCGTGACCAAAGCCGCGCCCACCGCCAGCAGCCGGAAGGTGAGGATCGTCACCCCGACGTTCTCCCCGGTGACGCGGGTCACGCCGGCGCAAATCAGCGTCCACAACGGCCCGTACCACGAAGGCAGGTACTTCCCTTCCAGCAGGCGTCCGAAGGGGTCGGTTGGGGGGTAGTTGATGGCGTCGAGGTACGGACTCGCTCCGTGCACGGACAGGATTCGTCCGTACAAGGCGTAGAAGTAGACGTCGGACGACAGCATCACCGGCGCGACGGCGAGGATTAGGAGGAATACGGCCCCGGCGACAAACACCAGTGTGTTGACCCGGGACGACTGACGTCCGCGGGTCAGTCGGAGCATGCCGAAATAAACTCCGAAAAGGGCGACGATGAGCAGGAGAAATTGGATCGACGCCTTGGCGGTAGCCTCGGATTCCCGATCCGCCTTGAGAGTTTCGTAAGTCACCGCCTTGATTCCGGGAATCGCGGTGCTGAGGAAACTTGGCTCCGCGCCGAAGAGACCATGGGCGACGCCCGGCAGCAGCAGGTAGAAAACCGCCGAGGCCAGAATCCCGAGCAGCAGCAGCCAACCACGCCGGGGTGATCCGGATTCCCCCGGCGTTGCGGTTTCGGGCGAGATCGTCCTTTTGTTCATTTGACTCAATTTCGCAAGGAACAGTAAGGTAACGAATCGTGAAAGTCAGCATCTCTCTCTCGCCGAAGAAGCTCGGTTGGCTCCTTGCCGTAACCGGCCTTTTGCTCATGCTGCTCAACTTTTCCGCGAACATCTACGGCCACTATTATGACGGGGACCAGATCTGGCCGGTCTCCCGGCAATTCGATTTCAGCGAGGAGGGCAATTTCGCGAATTGGTATCAGTCGGTGACCCTGCTTTTCTGTTCGGTCCTGCTGTTGGCCAATGCCGCGGCCGTGAATCGGGGGGCACCGTTTCGCAAGCATTGGATCGGGCTGGCCCTGGTGTTCCTCCTGGTGTCGATCGACGAAGCCGCCCAGGTGCATGAAACCACGGTGAGCCCGTTGCTGTCGCTCCTCAAACCGCATCGGGAAGCGGCCAAATCCGAAGCCAAGCCGGGCGCGAAGACGGTTCCCAAGGCCGCGGCCAAACCGGGAGCCAACGCCCCGGCAAAGACCGCCCCAGCGGCGACCGCGGACGCCGAAGGGGATGCGCCTGCTCCGGATGCGGAATCCGAGGGGTCCTCCAAGATTCTGTGGATCTCCCTCTATGCCGCGATCTTCGTGACCCTGGTGCTGGTTTATCTCAAGTTCTTCTTCCACCTCGCGTTCAACGTGCAGGTGTTCTTTGTCCTGGCCGCCGTCTTGTACATCGGCGGCGCGGTGGGGATGGAGTTCGTCTACAAACACCTGACGCTGTCCCACAGCGAGACTTCGTTGATCTGTCAGTTCACCAGTGCCTGCGGGGAACTCGGGGAGATGCTGGGGGTGGCCGCGTTTGTTTACGCGCTGACCACCAATCTGGCGCAGAATGGCTCGGTGCTGGAAGTGAGCTGCGGCACGGGCAAGCCGCGCGCCTGAGTTGGGCGCCGCGCGCGGTTCGTCCGGCTCGTCCGGTCCGGACTGGGCGGGCGGGACGTTTCAGCGGGGATTGAACTGGATCCAATCCAGATTCATCAACCCGCTCTGGCCCGGGTTGACGAACACCACATAGACATCGTCCCGATCCTTGCCGGGAGTGCCTTCCTGAAGTGGCGCACTGACTTCGATCCATTTGTCCCAGCCGCCCGTGGGCCGGACGGCCAACTCGGCCAGCAGTGGGCCACTCACGGAACCGGCGTGGAGTTGGATCCGGCCGCCCGCGCCGGCACTGGCGACGCGGCAGGTCACCGTGCCGCTGTCCCGCAGATTGAGTTGCTTGAAGCGAGCGGAGTGACCATCGGCGATGGCCCCCAGAAAGCTTCCCAGAACTTGCACTCCAGTTTTCTCATCCGCGGACTCCGCCTGGAGCCGGCGGTTGCGCAGGTGCACCGTAGCTTGACCGGAAAGGCCGGCGGCAGGCCCGTGACCCAGATCGGTGTAGGAGGCTTCCAGTTGGGCGGTGCTCAATTGTTCCTCGGGCGGAACCGGCAACTCGCCCCGCAAGCCACGAACCAGATCGGCGGAACCCCGACCGGGCTCCAACGCAAACACCCAGCGGACCATCAATTGAACCTGGTCCGCCGTGAGGGATTCGTGCGGTAGCATCGGAACCTGCCCCCAGACGCCGGTGGAGCCCTTGATGACGCGTTGGACGGTGGTTTCCAAGGCGCCCGCCTGGCCGCGGTATTTGGCGGCCACGTCCAGCAGCGGTGGACCGACAATGCGGGTGTTCACCGCGTGGCAGTTGAAGCAGTCGTTTTGTTTCATCAACGCGAGTCCCGGTTCCGCCGTGCTTTCCCGGCCATCGCCACGGCTCCAACGGGCTCCCACAAAGACCCGCGGATCGATCATCTCGTCGTCGCGCGCCGAATCGCCGTCCTCGGCATCGATCACCCCGACGCGGTACCCGACGGTTTTGCCCGGGGTGAAAAAGTCGCCGTCCTGGGGACTCAGAAAGCGAACCACCGGTGCGGTGTTGCCCACCGTGACCGGCACGCTGGTTCGGCCAGTCGCGCCGGCGGGATCGGTGACGATCAACTCCACCACGTAGTTGCCTGGCTCCCGGAGGGTGACGATGGGGGCGGCGTCGTGCGACAACACCCGGTTGCCCGGATGGAGGCGCCATTCGTACCGGAGTGGGTCGCCGTCCAGGTCCCGGGAGCCTTCTGCCGAGAGAGTGAAGGTCAGGGGCTCACGTCCCGAGGCCGGGGTCGCCCGGGCGTGCGCCACGGGGGCCAGATTGCCCCATTGATAGGAAATCTTGATCAATCGTGCGTCCGGGTTGATGCCCCAGGTCTCCCCGTAATCCAGCAGGTACAGGCATCCGTCCGGGCCGAATTGACTGTCGACCGGGCGGCGGATCACGAATTGCCCGGCCCGCTCGGCGGCGTTGATGCGATCCCGGGCGTTGGCCAGGGTGACGGCCGAGGTGAAGGGTTCGATCCCCTGAAAATTAGCCGCCGCATCGAGCCGTGCCCATTTGAGGAACGGACGCTGCCAGTCGTAGAACAGCAGGCAGTTGTCGAAGTACGCGGGGAACCCCCCGGTGTTGGTGAAGGACGCGGCGAAGTGAAACACGGGTCCGGCGCAGGCGGTCCGACCGCCGCTGCCCAGCATGGGAAATTCCACGGAGTCGCCGTACGGCCAGTAGATCATGGCCGATTGGGCCGGTGGCAATTCGCGGGCGCCGGTGTTGTTGCGACCCTCGTTCACCGGATGAAGGGGATCGTACTTCGCGCCGGGCTTTCGGGTTGCGAAATCAAAGCGGGCATACGGCGCGTTGCTGCCGACGAAATACGGCCAGCCGAAATTGCCGGGGCGTTTGGCCTGATTGATTTCATCGTAACCCCGGGAACCGCGTGGACCGTCACCGCCGGCATCCGGTCCGACTTCGCCCCAATACACGACGCCGGTTTTGGCGTCGACGCTCATGCGCCACGGATTGCGGCAGCCCATCACGTAAATCTCGGGCCGGCCCTGCGAGCCGTCGGCGGGGAAAAGATTACCTGCGGGAATGCTGTAGCCGCCCGCGGGATCGGGGTGAATGCGCAGGATCTTGCCGCGGAGATCGTGCGTGTTGGCCGGTCCATCCTGGGCATTGTATTCCTCCCGCCCGGGCCGTTCATCAATCGGGGCGTACCCGTCGGAATCCCCGGCGGGATGCGTGTTGTCGCCCGTCGAAATATAGAGGTTGTCCCCGGGACCGAACTCCACGGAGCCCGCGTGATGGCAGCAATCCTTGCGCTGCTCGCCGAACTCCAGCACCACCTTTTCGCTGGTGGCATCCAGGCGATCGCCGTTCATGACAAACCGGCTCAGGCGCTGACCGACATGGTTCGTGGGCGAATAATACAGGTAAATCCAGTGGTTTTGGGCAAAGGCGGGATCCAGCGCGAAGCCGAGGAATCCATTCTCCTGCGCGGTGAACACGGGTAGCGTGCCCGCTTCCACGACGGAGCCGTCCGGTTTCCAAATGCGGAGTCGACCGGTGATCTCGTTGAAGAAAATCCGTCCGTCCGGCGCGAGTTCCAGTTCCATGGGCTGGGACAGGCCGGTGGCGAAGGTTTCGGCTTTGAAGCGAAAATCGGGCGGCGGCGTGGGCGCGGGCGTGGGTGTGGGCGGCGTTGTGGCGATCAATGGATGCGGCCAGGCGTGCAGCAGAAACAGCAGGAGCAAAGGAAGCCGCGAAAACCGGAACATGATCCCGGAGTGGTTCACGAAATTCGCGAACGACGCCAATATTAACCGTGGTCTTCCCCCGCCGCGTGAGAGGTCGCGCCAGCAGTCCTGGACTGCGGTAGTCCCCTACCGCTATGCAATGGAGGGTGACTGGAACCCGAGGCCTTCGCAGAACTTCAGTGCCCGCCCGCTGGGGATTTCGGCGCCCGTTCGGTTCGCGCGTTTTATTTCCAAAGCGACAGAGGACTGCCCCAGTCCAAGACCTTGCGGTATTCCCCCGCCGCGTGAGAAGTCGCGAAGCGTCGTGGACTGCGGTAGTCTTCTACCGCTTTGCAACGGAGCGTGACCGGCACCCAGAGCGTCCGCAGAACTTCAGTGCTGGCCCGCTGGGGATTTCGGCGCCCGTTGGGCTCGCACGTTTTATCTCCAAAGCGTCAGAGGACTGCCCCAGTCCAAGACCTTGCGGTATTCCCCCGCCGCGTGAGAAGTCGCGAAGCGTCGTGGACTGCGGTAGTCTTCTCTCATCCTTACCCACATTTCTTGGTGCTATACTTCCGAGGTGGTTTTGCCTTGGCTTGCGGGGTGAACGGAGGCGTTGTTGGGCCGTCTCGTGTTTGCCGTTG